>DATKYQ010000024.1:0-110459 GCA_035528415.1 Myxococcota bacterium
AATGTCTGCGACGATACGGCCGACAGCTGCAACGTTGTATCAGGCACGGCCTGTACCGATGAGGGCAACGTGTGCACAGACGATCAGTGCGACGGGTCGGGGGCTTGTGGACACCCGGCCAACACGGCAGCCTGCGACGACGGTCTGTATTGCAACGGAGCGGACACCTGCTCGGGAGGCGCTTGTGACCAGCACGCCGGCGACCCCTGCCTGGGTGGCGCCGAGTGTAATAATGTCTGCGACGATACGGCCGACAGCTGCAACGTTGTATCAGGCACGGCCTGTACCGATGAGGGCAACGTGTGCACAGACGATCAGTGCGACGGGTTGGGTGTTTGTGCCCACCCGGCCAACACGGCAGCCTGCGACGACGGGCTGTATTGCAACGGAGCGGACACCTGCTCGGGAGGCGTCTGCAATCACGCGGGCGATCCCTGCCTGGGAGGTCCCGAGTGCGCCAATGTCTGCGACAATACGTCCGACAGCTGCAACGTCACGGCCGGGGTGGCCTGTACCGATGACGGCAACGTGTGCACAGACGATCAGTGCGATGGGTCGGGGGCTTGTGGACACCCGGCCAACACGGCAAGCTGCGACGATGGGCTGTATTGCAACGGAGCGGACACCTGCTCGGGGGGCGTCTGCAATCACGCGGGCGATCCCTGCCTGGGCGGGCCAGAGTGCGATAATGTCTGCGACGATGCAGCCGACAGCTGCAATGTCGTATCCGGCACCGCCTGTACCGACGACGGCAACGTGTGCACAGACGATCAATGCGACGGGCTGGGGACTTGCGCCCACCCGGCAAACAGCGCCCCCTGCGACGACGGTCTGTTTTGTGACGGTGTGGACACCTGTTCAGGGGGCGTCTGCAATCACGCGGGCGATCCTTGCCTGGGCGGGCCAGAGTGCGACAATGTCTGCGACGATGCAGCCGACAACTGCAATGTCGTATCCGGCACCGCCTGTACCGACGACGGCAACGTATGCACAGACGATCAATGCGACGGGCTGGGGACTTGCGCCCACCCGGCAAACAGCGCCCCCTGCGACGACGGTCTGTTTTGTAACGGTGTGGACACCTGTTCCGGGGGCGTTTGCAATCACGCGGGCGACCCGTGCCTGGGCGGTCCAGAGTGCGACAATGTCTGCGACGAGGCGGCCGACAACTGCAACGTCGCGGCCGGCACCGCCTGCGGCGATCCTTCCGACACAGCTTGCACTAACCCTGACGGTTGCCTCGGCGGCACGTGCCAACCAAATGATGAACCTTCCGGCACGAGCTGTGACGATGGTCTCTTTTGCACCGGTATCGACACATGTGACGGTATCGGAACCTGCCTGTCGCAAGGAGATCCATGCAGCTCTTCGGGTCTTCTTTGCGATGACAATGCAGATGAGTGCGTCAGCTGCCTCTCCGACGCCGACTGTGACGACGGTCTGTTTTGTAACGGTGCGGACACTTGTTCCGGGGGCGTTTGCAATCACTCGGACAATCCGTGCCTGGGCGGCGCCGAGTGTGCAAATGTCTGCGACGATGCGGCCGACAACTGCAACGTCGTATCCGGCACCGCCTGTACCGACGACGGAAACGTGTGCACAGACGATCAATGCGACGGGCTGGGGACTTGTGGACACCCGGCAAACAGCGCCCCCTGCGACGATGGTCTGTTTTGCAACGGTGCGGACACGTGTTCCGGGGGCGTTTGCAATCACGCGGGCGACCCCTGCCAGGGCGGGCCCGAGTGCGACAATGTTTGCGACGATGCGGCCGACAACTGCAACGTCGTATCCGGCACCGCCTGCGGTGATCCTTCCGACACGGCTTGCACCCACCCTGACGTTTGCCTCGCTGGAGCGTGTCAACCGAACGATGAACCATCGGGCACGAGCTGTGACGACGGGCTCTTCTGCACCGGGATTGACGTTTGCGACGGTGTCGGCTCCTGTCTATCCCCTGGAGACCCGTGCGACTCTTTTGGGTTGCTTTGCGACGAAACGGCAGACGAGTGCGTCACCTGCATCTCCGACACTGAATGTGATGACGGCATCTACTGCGACGGAGCGGAAGCCTGCTCTGGGGGAGCTTGCACAGACGGTGCAGATCCTTGCCCGGGCGGAATATGCGAAGAGGCGGCCGGCGTCTGCCGCGACTGCGCCAACGATGCCGACTGCGACGATGGGCTCTACTGCAACGGCACGGAAACGTGCGCCGGCGGAATATGTGCTCTCGGTGCCTACCCATGCCCGGGAAAAGTGTGCAACGAGGCCCGTGACGAATGCATGCTCTGCGAGTTGGACTCCGACTGTGACGACAGCCTGTTCTGCAACGGGCAAGAGATTTGCGCTGTCGGCGTCTGCCTGGAGGGAGTCCCGGCATGTCCTGACGCGATCTGCAACGAATCCGGCGACAACTGCAGCGGTTGTACCCAGGATGCCGATTGTGACGACGGCCTGTTCTGCAACGGGCAAGAGAGCTGCGATGCGGGGACGTGCCTGGCGGGTTCGGATCCGTGCCCCGGCCAGCCGTGTAACGAGGGCAACGATTCGTGTGCCGCATGCACCCAGGACGCCGACTGCGACGACGGACTGTTTTGCGACGGGATGGAAACCTGTGAGGGCGGCAGCTGTATCAGCGGCGATGATCCCTGTCCCGCCCAGGTGTGCGACGAGAGCGGCGACGCCTGCACGAACTGCACCGTGGATGCCGACTGCAACGATGGTCTCTTCTGCAACGGGTCGGAGAGTTGCTCCGCGGGATCGTGCTATCCCGGGCTGGACCCTTGCCCGGTACAGATTTGTGACGATGTACTGAACGCCTGTATGAACTGTACCCTTGACGGCGACTGCGATGACGGCCGTTTCTGCAACGGCCTCGAGAGCTGCGTCGACGGAACGTGCCATGTCGGCCTGGATCCCTGTCCGGGAGCGCCCTGCGACGAGTCCGGCGATATTTGCACAGGCTGCGCCCAGGACGCTGATTGCGACGACGGTTTCTTCTGTAACGGCACCGAGACATGTATCGCTGGGCTGTGTGTGCCCGGTATCGAACCCTGTCCCGGGCAGGTCTGCAACGAGGCACGGGATGAATGCATGGTCTGCGTACAGGACTCCGACTGTAACGACGGCCTGTTCTGCAACGGTTACGAATTCTGCGCTGTCGGCGTTTGCCTGCAGGGTGGGCCGGCTTGTCCAGGTGCTGTCTGCGACGAGCAGACCGATGCTTGCACGGCTTGCACCCAGGATGCCGACTGCGACGACAGCATGTTCTGCAACGGTGTTGAAACCTGTGACGGCGGAAGCTGTTTATCGGGATCCGATCCGTGTCCAGGTGGACCTTGCGACGAGATCTCGGCATCCTGCGGGACTTGCGCACAGGATACCGATTGCGACGACGGCGAGTTTTGCAACGGGGCGGAGCAATGCCTGGAAGGTTCCTGCCGGGCCGGCGCAGATCCATGTAGCGACAAGGCATGTGACGAGACCGGCGATGCATGTTTCGACTGTACCCAGGATGACGAATGCAACGACGGTGTATTATGCAACGGCGAGGAGTCTTGTAGACTTGGTTCCTGCCGGCCAGGAGAAGATCCCTGCCCCGGACAAGTTTGCGACGAACCCGGAGGACAGTGCCTGTCTTGCGCAGGCGATAATGACTGTAACGACGGACGCTACTGCAACGGAGATGAGACTTGTCTGTCCGGCACTTGTCATGTAGGCGAAGATCCCTGCCCAAGCAGGCCGTGTTCCGAGAGCAACGATATTTGCGAGGGATGCCTGGACGACACAGACTGCGACAACGGCCTCTTCTGTGACGGTGCCGAGACCTGCCAAGACGGTCAGTGCCAATCCGGCGGCGATCCGTGTGACGGTCAGTACTGCGACGAGGATCTGGACGGCTGCCTGTCCTGCAGAACGAACGCTGACTGCGACGACGGCCTTTTCTGCAACGGCCTGGAGAACTGCGTCGACGGAGCCTGCCAGGCTGGAATACCTGCATGCCCCGATCAAGATTGCGATGAAGACAACGACATCTGCTTCTCGTGCGTGAACGACACGGACTGCGACGATGGCTTGTATTGCAACGGTGCGGAACGCTGCGACACCGGCGCATGTCAGGCGGGAACACCTCCTTGCCCCGGCGAGGATTGCGACGAAGACGGTGACGTTTGCCACAGTGCCTGCCCGGATGCCGACAGCGACGGGCTGTGCGACGACGTCGATCCTTGTCCATACGATCCCAATGACATTTGCAGGATCTGGAACGATTCCGACATTCGCGGCGGCGGGTGCGCCTGCGGAACCAGCGGGCGGGCAGCCTCGGGCCTGTTTATTGGCCTGTTACTGCTATTGGGGCTAATCCTCTCCAAACGCGGGATCCTACACTCCTGAAGGGTCGATCTCATTAATGGGTTGCCAGAAAGAAGCAGACCGCGATATCCTTGCAGGCATGAGACGCTTCTTCAAGGGCAATGTCAGCCGTCGCGCAACACTCCTGGCAATCGTTGTCCTGGTCTGGGCGGTGATTTCATGCTTTTCCCAATCGGCGCGGGCGGATTTCAAGCTGCCGATCCTCAACCCGGTCACCAAGATAATCTCCGTGCCTCCCGGCATCGACCCGGCGGTTCTAGGACGATTCGCCGGACTGCGCGACCTGGTGATAGAGCTTCGCATGACCCGCGGCAATCTGATTCCCGGCAGGCTCATGCAACTGCTCACAGGCAAGTTTCAGAATGTTCCCAAGAGATTGATCCTTTTCAGCGAAATAAAGCCCAATCACGCAACCCAGATACACAGGTTGGCTAATCTCGAAGTGCAGTACGAGGTCAACGCAGGCGGCCTGCGTCCGGAGACGGAAAATCAGCTCTACTCGCTCGGTCCGGTCCATAAGATACTTATATTGAACGAAAAATTCGCAAGCGAGGCGGCGCGGCGAGCCGGGCGCATGAAATTTACCAGTATCGGTGTCAGGATCAGGAAAAGCCCCCTGAGTGCCGAGCGGATCGACCTGCTGTGCCTGGACCACAAAAGGCCCAAGCTAGTAATCCTGCCGGCGGACACAAAGCCGAAAGATATCTTGGACTTGACGGTCATTAGCCCACTGCAGATGGAAATATATTTAAACAACAACAGGCTGGAAGATGACCTAAGGCAGGTGCTTTCCGAGTTGCGGGGGATAAATGTAACGCTGGTCGTGGACGGAACACTGACTCTCGAAGACGCCAAGAAATTCACGGCGATCGAGAGGTTCAAACTCAAGGTGCAACTTGACGAACAGGGCAGCATGATCCCGGGCCTGATCCAGTTGCTCGGCAAGATCGCGCCGCCATGAGATGCGACGGCACCCCCTTGGTCGTTATTAACCCCAAGAATACCTTGACAATGCGGCCATTCGTTGCTAGGCAAGAGCGGCTCGGAAGCGGGGGAGAAATACCCTCGCTTGCGGGACATATGCAGGCGCGTAGCTCAGGGGGAGAGCGCTACCTTGACACGGTAGAGGTCGGCGGTTCGAAACCGCCCGCGCCTATTGAGTAGCGCGTTGTCTTCGTGGCGCACGGATGCGCCAGTGAACGGGAGTGTTGCAATAGCATGTCTTCGGAAGGTTCCTTGACCATATCCCTTCCCGACGGAAGTACGTTGAACGTCAAGAAGGGAACCACATTGCTCGAACTGGCCGCTTCTATCGGGCCAGGCCTTGCAAAGGATGCCGTGGCGGCGACAGTCGACGACCACCAGGTGGATTTGTGCCAAACCATCGCCAGCGATTCACGGGTGGTGTTGCTCACATCGAAGACTCCCGAGAGCATCGAGATTATCCGCCACTCAACCGCCCACGTCATGGCCGGAGCCGTCCAGGATCTTTTCCCCGATGTCAAGGTAACCATCGGCCCCGCTGTCGATGATGGTGTCAACGGGTTTTACTACGACTTCGACAACGATCGTGGCTTCACCGAGGAGGATCTCGAAAAGATATCCGCGCGCATGAAAGAGGTAATCGCCCAGGATCTGCCCTTCGGGCGCATCGAGGTCAGTCGCGAAGAGGCTCGCGCGTTGTTCGCCGAAATGGGCGAGACCTACAAGCTCGAACTGCTCGACGCAATACCAGAGGGCGAGGCCGTCTCGCTGTACAAGCACGGCAGCTTCACCGACCTGTGCCGTGGGCCGCACCTGCCGTCGACCGGCCGTATAAAGGCATTCAAGTTGATGAGCGTCGCGGGCGCCTACTGGAGAGGTGACTCGCGCAACAAGATGCTGGCCCGCATCTACGGATCCGCTTTCTTCTCAAAGAAAGATCTGCAGCAACACATCGAGAACGTCGAGGAGGCGCGCCGGCGCGACCACCGGCTACTGGGAAAGAAACTCGACCTTTTCAGTTTTTCCCAGTCAGTCGGCGGAGGACTGGTCCTATGGCACCCGAAGGGCGCCCGTATCCGCTCGATCATCGAAGAATTCTGGCGCCAGTCTCATTTCGACTACGGATACGAAATTGTCTACACGCCGCATATCGGTAAGGCTGAACTGTGGCAGACGAGCGGGCACCTCGATTTTTACAAAGAAAACATGTACGCACCAATGGAGATCGAGGGGAACCCGTTCTACGTCAAGCCGATGAACTGCCCGTTTCACATCGAGATATATCGCAGCCAACTCAAAAGCTACCGCGACCTGCCGCTGCGACTCGCAGAGTTGGGCACCGTCTACCGCTACGAGGCCTCGGGCGTGCTGCACGGCCTCATGCGAGTGCGTGGTTTCACCCAGGACGACGCCCACATCTTTTGCACGGCAGAACAGCTCGATTCGGAGATACGGCGCTGCCTGGATCACACCTTTTACCTGCTGCGCGCCTTCGGGTTCGAAAACTACGAGATCTACCTGAGCACACGTCCTGAGAAATTTGTCGGGGCGGAAGCAGACTGGGAAAAGGCCACAGACGCCTTGAGCAATGCTCTTGAGAAGCAGGGACTGGCTTTCAAGGTTGATCCCGGCGAGGGCGTCTTCTATGGCCCGAAGATCGACATCAAGATACGCGATTCGCTTGGGAGGACTTGGCAGTGCACGACCGTCCAGGTGGATTTCAACCTGCCCGAGCGCTTCAACGTCGAGTATGTCGACACTGGCGGCCGACGGGTGAAACCATTCATGGTTCACCGTGCGCTGCTCGGTTCGATTGAGCGCTTCTTTGGAGTGCTGGTCGAGCATTACGCGGGCGCTTTCCCGACTTGGCTTGCGCCTTTGCAAGCGATCATCCTGCCGGTGACGAGCGACCTGAACGAATTCGCCGAAGAGGTCAGATCCACGCTTAGCTCGCACGATCTTCGCGTGGCAGTCGACAATCGCAACGAAAAGTTGGGCTTCAAGATTCGCGAAGCTCAGCTTGAAAAAATTCCATTCATGCTCGTAATAGGCAAACGCGAGATGGAAAAGCGAGGGGTCGCCCCGAGGACCAGGGCCGGCAAGGATCTTGGCTTCAAGCCCCTGGCAGAAGCCATCGAGATGCTGCTCGCAGAAGCGGCCTGGCCAGAGCGTGCAAAAGTAAAGGAGGTGTAGCATCGGTCTCGATAAAAGAGCCAGAGGCAGACCTGACACGACCAGGATCAACAAGAGAATCGTGGCCAGGGAGGTCAGGGTCATCAGTGACGAGGGAGAGCAATTGGGAATCATGGCGACCGGGGATGCCCTGGGAATCGCCGAGGAGAAGGGGCTCGACCTGGTGGAAGTGTCGTCGGATTCCCGTCCTCCCGTCTGCCGCATCCTGGACTATGGGAAGTACAAGTACACGCAAAAGAAAAAGCAGCAGAGCGCCAAGAAACGGGCGGTCAGCCAGTCACTCAAAGAGGTCAAGTTGCGACCCAAGACGGAGGAACACGACTACCAGTTCAAGCTGAAACATGTTGTTCGTTTCCTCCAGGAGGGCAACAAGGCCAAGGTTACGATTCGTTTCCGGGGGCGCGAGATGGCCCACCGGGACATTGGAATCGAAATGTTACGCAGGATAATCAAAGACATCGGAGTCCTGGCCACGGTGGCCACGGAACCGACGATGGAAGGACGCCTATTGCACATGGTTCTCACGCCTTCGCCGAAAGCACTCGTTAAAATGCGCGCACGCACCGAGAAACAAAAACCAGCGAAAAAAAGCACGCAAGACGGCGATACCCAAGAAGCTCAGCAGTAGTTTGATTGGAGGAGTCGATGCCGAAAATGAAAACAAACCGTGGAGCGGCCAAGCGCTTCAAGGTAACCAAAGGCGGAAAGGTCAAGGTCAAGCATAGTAAGCTGCGGCACATCTTGACCACCAAGAGCAAGAAGCGCAAACGCAAGATGAGGAAGACCTCGTTCGTGGATGGTGCCGACCTTAAACAGGTGCGCCGCTTGCTTCCTTATGCCAAGATCAGCAGTAAAGAGAGGTGATCCATGCCCCGGGCAACCAATGGACCGGCGAGGAGAAGTCGGCGAAAAAAGGTATTGAAGCGTGCTTCCGGCTTTCAAGGTATGCAAAAAAGTTCTTTCCGCGTTGCCGTACACAAGGTGGCGCGCGCGCTAGCCTATGCCTATCAGGGAAGAAAGCTCAAGAAACGGGACTACCGGGCGTTATGGAACGTGCGCATCAACGCGGCGGCTCGGTTGTGCGGCACGACGTACAGCCGCCTGATACACGATCTGGACGCCAGCAACATCGAGCTTGATCGCAAGGTTTTGGCGGACATCGCGCTGCACGATCCCGCTGGCTTCGAAAAGGTCGTGCGGGCATCAGCGAGTAAAGAACCTGTCGACCACGCAACCTAGGGCGCTAACAGGATTTGCAGGCCGCGATGAGTAAAGTAGATAACGACAGCTTACCCGATAAGATTTATTTCAAGATCGGTGAGGTGAGCGAGATCGTCGGGGTCGAGCCATACGTGCTGCGCTACTGGGAAAGCGAGTTTCCGGCGCTCAAGCCAAACAAGTCTCGTTCTCAGCAGCGCATGTATCGAAAGCGGGACGTGGAACTACTTCTGAAGATCAAGAAACTGCTTTATGAAGACATGTACACGATAGCCGGAGCCAAGAAACAGCTTTCACGTAGCGGGGAGAAAAGCGCATCTCCGCAGATGAGCCTGACTTTGCCCCAGACAAGCAACAGCGGACTGCTGAAAAAAATCGAGAAAGAACTCAAGGACCTATCCAAGCTGGTTGATGAAACCACCTAAGACAGACGGCTGCGCCAGGCTTGACACACATGGGCCATGATGCTAGAAGTCCGAGTCGCAGCGGGGCGTAGCGCAGCCTGGTAGCGCACTTGCTTGGGGTGCAAGTGGTCGCTGGTTCAAATCCAGTCGCCCCGATTCGAGAGGACGGCCTTTTCCGCCGCCCTCTCTTTTTTTACGTAGGATCTACGGTTGACAACAGAACGTCCTGTCTGTACCTTGCTGCGCATGCCAGCCATACTTCTCACGAATGACGACGGAATACAGGCTCCGGGACTCGCAGCTCTCGAAAAAGATTTCAAGGATCTCGGCGATCTGTGGGTGGTGGCACCCGACGGCGAGCGCAGCGCCTGCAGTCGCGCTGTCACCCTGAACCGGCCGCTGCGGGCCAATCAACTGGGCCGGCGGCGGTTCGCGGTTGACGGTACTCCGGCCGACTGCGTACTGCTGGCCTTTCGCAGTTTGATGCCCGAACCTCCGGCCGTGGTCATCTCTGGAATAAACAACGGGTTCAACGTAGGTGAAGATCTCGACTACTCCGGTACTGTCGGCGGCGCGGCGGAAGCCGCCCTGCAGGGTGCGCGCATCGCACTGGCGGTCAGCGTTGCGGCGCAGGGCGGGTCCGCCCTGCTGAAAGATGCGGCCGGCTTCACAAGGTTGCTGGTTGAAGAGCTGAAAGACTCTCAGATTCCTGCAGATTGCTATCTGAACATCAACTTTCCTGCGACTCCGACACGGCGCGTGCGCTGGACCCGCCAGGGCAATCACCTCGAAAAGGGCGCCGTCGTGGTCGCCGATGATCCTCGTGGCAAGCGCTATTACTGGATCGCTGAGCGTCCCGATGAAATCGATCCGCCTGAGGACACCGATCGCGGAGCCCTGCGCCGGGGATGCATCTCGCTTTCCCTGCTGACGCTCGACCGCAACTGGCACGGCAATTGGGATCCGCCACGCCTGTGGGATGACGGCTACACCGAGGAAGCTTCGTGAAGCCCGACGAGCAGCGCCTGCAGATGGTTGCGCGTCAGATCGAGGCGCGTGGGGTTCGCGATCCTCGAGTTCTGGCCGCCATGCGCAAAGTTCCCCGGCACATGTTTGTGCCGCAGGCCAGCTTGCCTGCCGCCTATGAAGACCGCCCCCTGCCCATCGGCCAGGGACAGACAATCTCGCAACCCTACATGGTCGCCACCATGACAGAGGCCTTGGAACTCCGGGGTGACGAACGGGTGCTGGAGATTGGCACGGGGTCGGGTTACCAGACGGCAATCCTGGCCGAACTTGCAGGCGAGGTGATCAGCATCGAACGTATCGGGTCGCTGGCCGAAGAAGCCGCGCTGCGCCTGGCCGAACTCGGCTATAACAACGTCCGGGTGCGAACGGCAGACGGCAGCCTGGGCTGGCCCGCGCTTACCCCCTATGCTGGAATCATGGTTACCGCCGGAGCCCCGCGGGCCCCGCAGGCGTTGCTCGATCAACTCGCCACGGGCGCTAGAATGGTCATCCCGGTGGGAGGCTGCAACACGCAGATCCTGGAGACTCATCTCAGGATTGGCCCCGGCAAGTATAACATCACTCGTGACACGGCCTGCCGCTTCGTCGATCTGATCGGCGAGCAGGGCTGGTGAGACAGGAGACCCAATCTTGTCCCGAGCAATGGTTTTCATATCGAGCCACATCATCACCTTCGTAAAGGGAGTGCTGGTGGGAATCGCCAACATCATCCCGGGAGTCAGCGGTGGAACCTTCGCATTGATTCTTGGAATCTACCAAAGGCTGCTGGGTTCGATAGGCTCCTACGGCATCCAGACGGCGCGCGTTTTTTTGGGATGGCTTGTACACCCTGGCTCACGAGAACGACGAACCGAGTTGTATAGTGAGTTTCAGCGTACCGACAGCGCCTGGCTACTTGTGCTTTTGGCCGGCACCGGTGTTGCGATCCTGGCATCCTCGCGCTTGATCGTCTTCCTGCTGGACGAGCACCTCGCCCCCACGCTCGCGTTTTTCATCGGCCTTATTATTCCCTCGATCCTGGTACCGTACGCCCTCCTCGAGCGCAAGGGCATCAGGGAGGCACTTTCCTGCCTGATCGCCACAGCAATGCTGATCGGCCTGACGCTGCTCTTCGATCCGGCCGCGGAGTCGGGCGGCGGCCTGGTCTTTTTGTTCGTCTCAGGGGTTGTGGCAATATCGGCCATGATTCTGCCGGGGGTTTCCGGATCTTTCATCCTGATGGTGCTCGGCGAGTACCGCAGTGTCCTGGATGCGATCAACAACATGGACTGGCTGCGCCTTGCCGTATTCGCCGCTGGATGTATTTTGGGCATCCTGGCATTTGTCAGGCTCCTGAACTACCTGCTCAAGCGCTACCATGACGTCACCATGGCTTTCTTGATCGGCCTGATCCTCGGCTCGCTGTGGGTCCTTTGGCCCTTCAAGGAGGTGCTGCCAGGGGCCAAGCTGGTGACCGGCACAAACATCCTGCCGACCTCGCTGGACGCAGGAATTCTTTGGTCTGCCGGAGCCTTCGCGCTGGGACTTTTATGCTCGGCCGGATTGTACCGCCTTGGCAAGACCAAAAGTGAGCACGCCTCGGCCGACGGTCGGGATACATGATGCACGATAAAACAACCTTCATATTTGCTATTGCTCTTCTGGCAAGCGCCTGCGGCGGGCTTGCGCCCCGCGGCATGTTGACACCAGTTCCGGACGCCGAGGCCGTGGGTGTCTTTCACGTCGTCGGCCCTGGCGAGAATCTGATCTCGATCTGCCGTGACTACGGCAGCAACCCGCAAGAGGTAGCCGAGCTGAACGGTATAGAGGATCCGGGCCTGATTCGTCCGGGACAGAAAATATTCATCCCCGACGTAAAGGGGCCACTCGGCAAGAATAATGATCGTCGGGTTACAAGCGCTGCGGTGAGTGTCAAAAAGTACCCCGGACAGTTCATCTGGCCGGTGGACGGCATGTTGACCTCGAAGTTCGGCATCCGTCACGGGCGGCGTCACGACGGTATCGACATTGGCGCCGCCGAAGGCGCTCCCGTACACGCCGCGGCAGCCGGCAAGGTGCTCTACTCAGGCGACCAGCAGCGCGGCTATGGAAACCTGATCATCATCCGCCACGCCGGCGGAATGATCACCGTCTACGCTCACAACAAGGTCATCCTGATCAAAGAGGGCGAAAAGGTGGAGCAGGGGCAGGTCATCTCGCGGGTCGGACATACCGGCCGGGCGAACGGACCTCACCTGCATTTCGAGATTCGCAAAAGGACAAAACCGCGTAATCCGTTGTTCTTTCTGCCCAGGAAACCCTGATGGCCGAGATTCACGGAGGTACCATGAAAAAGCTTACAGAATTCATTCGTGACGTTCCGGATTTTCCAAAAGTGGGTATCGTCTTCAAGGACATAACGCCGCTGCTGCGCGATGCCGGGGCTTACAGGCGGGCTACACAGAAGCTTGAAGAGTTGGTGCGACCCATGAATGCGGACCTGATCCTGGCGATCGAGAGCCGAGGGTTCCTGTTCGGCGGTGCGCTATCGCTAAGCCTGGACAAGGGCCTGATAATTGCCCGCAAGCCCGGCAAGCTGCCATACCACACAGACAGCCTGTCGTACGATCTTGAATACGGCTCGAACACCCTTGAGCTGCACACGGACGCGGTGGATCAAGGACAGCGGGTGCTGATAGTAGACGATCTGCTGGCCACCGGAGGCACGGCCGCAGCCTGCGGTGAATTGGTTCGCCGGCAAGGAGGACAGGTGGCCGGCTACGCCTTCGTGGTGGAGTTGGCTTTCCTGGAAGGGCGTAAGAAGCTCATCCCCGATCCTGTCGCCAGTATTATGGTTTACTAGAAGGAGCGCGATCTATTCGTCCTTGCGCTTGTCCTCTTCTTTCTTCAGATCTTCTGCCGCCTGATCGGCTCGCTCGCGGACGGCGTCATCTTTAGCCTTCGGAGCCGGGGCCGGTTGCGGGCCCGGGGGCAGGGCCTTCTCGCTTTCTAGCTGATTGATGCGCTTTTCCAGCTTGTCCAGCTTATCGTTCTGGGTGTCATCCTCGACCCCGAAGACGAAGCCGAACCCCAGGCCGAAGGTGAACCAGGCAAGCTTCAAGCTCTCGCGGCACCTGTCCTCGAAGCCGACGAAATAATTCATGTAGCCCGCCTCGGGCCTTATGAACCAGCGCTTGGTGCCGAATTCGAAGCCCAGGTTGGCGCCGGCTCCGAAGGCGTGGATATCGTCCGTTCCCTCATCGTCGGTGTACAACTCCAGGTGCCAGCCGGCTATACGGCCGTGGCCGCTGAGGTACAGCTTGACGTGGTCACCCAGCTTGAAGGTGATGATCAGCGGCAGATCCAGAGCATACTCGCCAAAAACGATGAATGGACGCGAGTAACTCAGCCCCGGCGCGATGGCCAGGCTGAAGATGTCGCTATTGACCAGGCGGATCTTGACGTCTCCCTGGATGCCCAGGAAAAACAGCCTGAAACCTATGTCCAGGTTGTCTCCAAGCCCGAAGCGCATGAACAGGTCGGGAAAAGGGTTGGGCAGGGTACCGTGTAGCTCGTCCGACGCATCGGTTTTCTCACCGTCGCTGCTTGTGTATTCGATCTGGTCGGCCCGCGTCACACTCCAGCCTGCGCCGAATTCGACGCCACCCTTGGGCACGGTGTCTGCCGTCTGCCACGACATGGACGAGAAACAACCAACCGTCAAGAACGAAAGGAGAAGGCAAGAGAATACCACCCCTGCTGCAAACGCCGTTTTTCTCATGATTCCTCCCAGGCGCATGATTCTGAATGATCGACACTGAAACTACCCAATTTATTCAGCAGTTGCAAATATTTCTGCGGCTTGGAGAACTGTCCGAATTTATTTTTGGCTTTTTCCCCGGCACGGTGTCGAAATAAGCTCCCGCGGGCGGTTACGTGCGCATAGTTGGGCCGCGAGCGCGTCTTCGTGCTAATCTGCCAACAACCGCTTGCGGCAGAAAGTATTGTTAACTGCAGGCAGGTTGGAATAACGCTTCACAAGGAAGCCCGATGACCCGAGTATCCATCATGATCCTGGCGTTGCTGGCCTGGGGCGAGACGGCGCCTGCCGCTTGGCGCGACCGAGAGCCTGTACTCTTCGCCCTGCTGGTGGCCAGCAACGACGGCGGCGATGAGGCGGTCAGGTTACGCTATGCCCAGAGGGATGCCGAGAAAATGCGCGCCGTGTTGACAGACCTGGGCAACCTGAGGGCGGAAAATACGATTGCCGTGATCGGCGGAGACGCTGAAGACGTGCTGGGTGGAATGGACGAGATGCGCTTGCGAATAGGGAAGGCCGCGGGCGGCTCCGCGCCGACGATGCTGATCTTTTACTATTCCGGCCACGCCAAAAACGGTCAACTGATGTTGGGCGACAGCCGCCTGGAGCTTATCAGGCTCAAACAATGGATCGAGCAAGTGCCGGCCGACATCCGCGTGGCATTCATCGACACCTGCCAAGCGGGCGAGATTACCAGCATTAAGGGCGGCGGGCCGGCGCCCTCGATGGTCAAGCTGGAGCATACCCGGGGACAGATCCTGGTCACTTCGTCCTCTGGCAACGAGGGATCCCAGGAGTCGGACGAGATCGGCGGTTCCTTTTTTACTCATTACCTGGCCTCCGCGCTAAGGGGCGCGGCTGATCAGTCCGCCGACGGCAAGGTATCGCTGAAGGAAGCTTACGAGTACACCTACAACCAGACCGTCAACCGCACGGCCGGAACACGCGGAGGCGTGCAGCACCCGACATATGGGTACTCCGTTTCTGGCCATGGCGAGATCGTGTTGACGCACATCGCGCACCCTCCCTGCACCATCGATTTTCCGGCGGCGCTCTCCGGCAGCTACCTGATCTACGATCTCGAAAAGCACGTCATCGTAGCCGAGTTGGACAAGACCCGTGGTCAACCCGCCTCGATCGCCGTATCGCCCGGCATGTTTGCCGTCAAGAAACGCCGCCAACATGACCTGCTGCTGGGCGAGTACTCGCTTGAAAGCGGCCAGCGGCTGACGGTCACAGACGAGGATCTCGGCCAGGTCGCCTTCGAGAACGACATTACCAAGGGCCTGGTGACGATCCGGGAAAAAACCAAGTATATCGGTTATTCACTGCGCCTGGGTGGCGAGACTTTCTTCGATGCCCCGACGCGGGACGACCTCTTTTACTCATCGCTGCAGGCCGGC
The DNA here is from genome assembly GCA_035528415.1 of Myxococcota bacterium. Lineage (GTDB taxonomy): Bacteria > Myxococcota > B64-G9 > B64-G9 > B64-G9 > DATKYQ01. Next base: position 15,402 of record DATKYQ010000024.1, read on the forward strand.
GTGCAGATCGAGTTCTTCGGCGTGATCGGCTCATGGGTGTCAGTGGCACTGGACGTGATGTTCGGCGGGGGACACGACGCCACTCGCGTCGAGTTGGAAAATGGAACGACACAGGACGTGGCCGCCGACTTCTTTCGTGCCGAGGTCGGCGCGGCCATGCACTTTCACCTCGACTGGGATTGGTTCGGGTTATACGGAGGCCCGCGTCTGAGTTTTTTGATAGCCTCCCGGCAACTGGGCGAACCGCTCTTGCACTGGCCCACACAAACGTACAGCAGCCTCAGCCCCGGTATCTCGGGAGGCCTGGTTTTTCACCTGGGCGACTTCGACCTGTTTTTAGAGGGGCGAATCCACTACCTGTACTACAACATCGGCGACAACGCCTCGCTGGGTTACGGCGGCGTATATCTGGGCGCCGCCTATCGCCAGTAGTCATGAGGGTATTGTCATGCGTATCCGCATAATCTTGTTGATGGCCATGGCGGCCGCTCTTGCCGGTTGCGGCGACTACTCCAACGAGTATCTCCAGCAAGACCTCGAGTTTCTCTACTCCGTCCCCGCTAAATCGACCCTGGAGATTCGCGTGGCGGCCAGCGAGAAGCGCCATGTCGAGCTATTCGAGACGAGTTCCGGCCTGACTAGTCGGACGGACGCCGTCCTGGGCGATCCGGCTACCTGGTACGCCTACACGGTGTCTTTTTCCGGAGAGGTCAACAGCCAGGTTTTCAACTTCCTGGACATGATCGACCTGATCACCAGTTTTCCCCCGACCGCCCGCGACACCGACATCCGCATGTGGGGACCATGGCCGTCCAGCGACTCGCCGCATACCGACTGGCGCTTCGTGATGAGCCGCAGGCGGCAACCGGGAGTATACGACTTCTCGTTGCAGGTGAATGCGGCGGCCAAGCGTGACACCCCAGGCTATGTAGATGGTTGGCAAGATTGTCTCTCAGGGTCGGTTAGCCCCAGTCAGCAGTGCTTCCGCCGCGGTACCGGTAACCTCAAAGTCGACGTTTGGGCTTGCAACCAGTACGAGAACACCGCTGAGCAGGGCTCAGCCAGCATCATCTTCGATACCGCGCCTGACTCAAGCAACCCAGACGGCAAGACCCACCTGAGCATCCAGTTTACAAACTTCATCTCCAAGGACATGTACGAAGACGATCCCGACCCGCAGCCTGTAAACGCGCTATACACCTACAACGAGGAAGGAGATTTCTCGGGCCTGTTCGATTTCGCGGCGCTTACCGATCTCGACGCCGGCGAGAACCCCGATCGCCCGGCGCTCGAGCAAGTGACCGTCAAAGTTCGCTGGAACTCGGGCGGGGCGGGCAGGGCGGACTCGCGCTGGTCCGGTGGAGACCTGGGTGCCGCGGTAATCGATATCCACGAGTGCTGGAACGAGGACAAGAACAGGGTCTACTATGAGGATTCCTACAACATGGCTCCCACCGAGGGCAACCCGGCCGACTGCGCGATGGATCCTGTGACCTTCGACTAGAACATGTGATCGCTGTCACAATCCCTTGATCTAAGGATTTCTGAAAACATCCCGCCGATTTTATCACAGTTCACTTGACATACGCTTGCCGAGACATTAGAAATTCAAGAATGACGTGCCCCTGTAGCTCAGTTGGATAGAGCGTCCGCCTCCTAAGCGGAAGGCCACCTGTTCGAATCAGGTCAGGGGCGTACACTCATCGAACAGGAGCTTGTGCGGCACATGGAAATGAAATCGTTCATCTCGGTAACTCCCGATGTCCTGGAGTCCCTCGACCAGATATTCGAGACCGGCGCCCGGGGAACACACCTGTTGTTTTCGAACGCCATGATCCGCAAGGCTTTCAGTCGCAAGCAGTCTGTGGAACTTCTGGCAGACTCGAATGTCAGCGAGCATGTCCAGCAGGCACTGACAGATTTGCTCGACGTCGACAACCTCGACGAACGCCAGGAGGTCATCGAGGCGCTCGATCCCGACACTCGCGACGTTCTCGTCCACATCTACTTCGGCTTCCTGGACAAATATGTGTTCGGTGAGTCAGTCAACGAGGCGTCCCCGGAGGTTCTCCACTGAAGTCGGTCGTGAACTGCCTCGGGGACAAGGTTCCCTCCGCGGTCAAGCGTGTCGTTAAGAAATTGCAAGCGGCCGGGTTTGAGGCCTACCCTGTCGGCGGAGCCGTCCGCGACTTGCTGCTGGGCCGCAAGGTGGGTGACTGGGACATCACCACAAACGCCAGGCCAGAACTAGTGGCGGCCCTTTTCGAGCGGGTCATACCAACCGGGATCGCCCATGGAACGGTAACCGTGCTGTCCGGACGGCGTTCGATTGAAGTTACCACTTTTCGCAGCGACATCGGTTACAGCGACGGGCGCCATCCCGACCGGGTTGTTTTCCTGCGCTCGTTGCGCGAGGATCTGGGGCGCCGGGATTTCACGATCAACGCGATGGCCTACGACCTCGAGAGAAAGAAACTCGTCGACCCACATGGGGGCCGCCGGGATCTGGCTCGGCGCCTGGTTCGAGCCGTCGGTGATCCCGATCGGCGATTCTCGGAAGACGGCTTGCGACCGCTCAGGGCGATGAGGTTTGCTTGCGTCCTGGATTTCGACATCGATGGCCGCACATACCGTGCGATTCCCGGGGCGCTTTCCGTTTTTCGCAATATTGCGCCGGAAAGGGTGCGCGACGAGCTTTTAAAGATGCTGGCCTCCAGGCAAGCCGCCCGTGGCATCGAACTGCTGCAAGAATGTGGATTGCTCGATGGGATACTGCCCGAGTTGCAAGCTACAATCGGCTTCGCCCAAAACCGCTTTCACCGGCACGACGTCTACCGACATTCTCTCGAATGCCTCAGGCATTCGCGGGGTGACGCTGTTTTAAAGCTTTCGGTGCTGCTTCACGACATCGGGAAGCCGGAAACGGCCGCGGGACCGGTGGGAGAGCGCACGTTCTATGGCCACGAAGCGGCTTCCTCGCGCTTGGCCGGGTGTATCATGCGGCGCCTGAAGTTCTCGAACGCTCAGATCAGGCGCGTACAGGCGCTGATCGGCGGGCACATGTTCCACTACGAGGAAGGATGGACAGACGGGGCGGTGCGAAGACTGGTGAGCCGGGCAGATCCTTTGAACCTTACCGATTTATGGGAGATGCGCCGGGCTGACGCCTGGGGAAGAGGAATGGGAGTACGAGCTACTTTAGCCAACCTGCGCGCCCTGAAGGCAAGGGTCGAGAAGGTCATGCGGGCCGATGCCGCTTTCAAGGTGACCGACCTGGCAATAGGCGGACAAGACGTGATGAAAATCCTTGGTTGCCGCCCCGGCCCGCTGGTCGGCCGGATGCTCGATCAACTTCTCGAAAGGGTGCTTGACGATCCCGCGCTCAACAACAAAAAGGCCCTCGAATCCCAAATCCGCTCGATTGCCGGCCAGTCTCTTGCCTGAGAAGCGCTATCACTGATTAAGCCAGCATAACGTGGCACTAACGAATCAAAAAACGATTCGTAAATGCCACTAACAGGAGTTATCAACCAGTTTTCCACAGTCTGGAAGGACAGCTGACAACCACGTTGATATGCCCGGCGACTAGGTTTCAAAAGCAAAACAAAAAGATTAGCTATTGCCAGTAACACCCTGTATTCACAACGTTACGTAATTATTCAGAGAGTTGAAGTCAGTTCTATACCCATCCCTTGCGTGACCCTCCCTAACAGGTCATTGCGAATGCAATTGTGGATAAGATGTGGAAAACATGGGTGCCGTCAGCGCACTATCCTGCGGCCCATTTTCTTGTTGAGAATGATTCTTTCGAAGCTGTTCGACACATCGCCTACCAGCAGGTGAATCGGGCTGAGATCCTTGGCAAATCCCGGTTCTTGGCCGCAGTCGCCGTAGAGGATGCATATCGGCTTGTGCCGCACCGTGACAGGCACCAGCAGGACGCGGCGGGGTCGCACATCCCCGAGGGTGGAGATGAAAATATCGTTGACCGTGGTTCTCGGTAACGAGCCGAAGTAGTCGGTTCCCGTTTCGCGAACGGTGCGGAACACGGATGGGGAATTCATCGGGATCATTATACCTTTTATGAGGTTCGGGTAGATGTCCTCGCCGCCGCCCATCCAGCCGACCAGGATATCCTTCTTGACGATGAACAGCGCCGCCCGCGGTAGGTAGGCCAGAGCAAAGCGAACCAGTCCACGCGCCACCTCGTCACGATCCTTCGCCCGCGAGATGATATTCCTGGCCTCATCAGCACTGAAAAGGGGTTTCATGACGTTGATCAGCTCGGCCTGCGCCGGCGCAAAGCCCGATCCTTCGGCCTGGCCGAGGAGGGCGTCGGTGATCGTGCTGGCCGTGGGGCCTACGCCAGTGTCCTTGACGCGTGTCAGGTGAATTACCCCCCTGTCTTCGCGACCCAGTCCGAAGAATAATTCCTCGAGATCGGAAGATCCTCTATCCACGATTTGCAGAGCGCCGGCGGTCGGGCGCGATTCTGGCGGCTGCTCGGGCAAGCCATGAGGCTCAATCGGATCGCTTAGAGCGGCATTGGATCGAGACCAGGGACCTTTTTCGAAAGCTCCTGCCCCCTCATCCAGCCGATCGGCATCCTCAGGTGGCTCGACGTGCTCCGTCTTCCCGGCCTGCGAGAGCAAGGTGTCAGGACATGGCAGTTTCTCGTCCTCGGGCGGAATCCCGTAGTACCTGGCCATTGCGTTTTCGATCAGTTGGTAAGAAGCGATGACCGGCGAGACCTGATATCCGGTGGCGAAGGCGATTTCCTCCAGGCCTGCCCGGTCTGTTGGGTCGGCCATGGCGACGTGCAACACGCCCTTGTGCAGCATAATGGGCACCGCGCGATGAGAAAGCACCAGGTCCGCCGAGATCATCCTGGTGAGGAATGCTGGAAGGTTTTCGAACTGCTCCACCTCGGCCATGGGTACCTTGAGCCTGTCCGCCAGGAAAGTCGCCAGCTCGTCATCCGCAAGTAGCCCCAAGCGCACGATGTTCTGAATGACGCTTCCGCCATACTGAACCACGGAGCCGAGGACGATCTGCAGCTGATCCTCGGTGATCCTTCCGCCTTCGACAAGCAAAGATCCTGCTTCAGAGTTCATTCCCTATGACCATCCTTAAGTGTTGATCCAGGTTATTTTCCAGAGGGTTGCTTGTCAAGTCATGCCGGAACCCATTTGGCCCTTCTTGCCGCCCAGTGCATAAAGTAGTAAAAGCGTCTAGTGGTTGAGCCGTTTAAAATCCATTTCCGGTCTCTGGGCTGCAAGGTCAACCTGGCTGACTTGGCACAACTGGTCGCCCGATTGCCCGCAGGGCAGTTCCATATCGCACGGGAGATCCTCGGGGCCGACATTGTGCTCCTCAACACCTGTACCGTGACCCACAAGGCGGATCGGAATGCGCGCAAGATACTTGGCGCCCTGCTGAGGGATCACCCCGAGGTGCCGGTCCTGGTCACGGGTTGCGGCGCGGTCAGCATGACCGCTGCCCTGGCGAATTTCGAAAATGTGCGCAAAGTCATCCCGCCCGGAGAACCCGGTACACTTGCGGGCGAAATTCTTGCCCTGTCGGGAACGTCGCGCTCACCTGGTACGAGCGGAGCCGCGATGGGGGAGGCAAGCCCCTTTTTTCGCCTCGGACGGCGGCGCGCGGTAGTCAAGGTTCAGGACGGCTGCAACGCGGGCTGCGCCTATTGCCTGTTGCCGCGGGTCAGGGGTCGCGAGCGTTCCGTGCCGCCCGAGCGTGTCATCGAAGCCGTGAACCGCAGCAGCGGGTGCGGTCACCGAGAGATTGTCCTCAGTGGTATTCACCTGGGTCGCTACGGCCGCGGGCTCGGCCGCGGTACCAACCTGGCCGCGCTGATCGAGAAACTCGGCCCGCTCTACGCGCGACTTGGGCCCGGCTACCGGCTGCGGCTCAGTTCGATCGAGCCCCTCGAATGGACAAAAGATCTGCTTGCCGTTGTAAGCGTCTCTCCCTTCGTCTGCAGGCACTTTCATATCCCCTTGCAAAGCGGAGACGACGACGTTCTGGCCCGGATGAGACGTCCCTATCGCCGCGAGCAGTTTCAGGATCTGATCGAGAGACTCCGGTGCCAGATCCCGGCCGCATCAATCGGCAGCGATGTCATGTCAGGCTTCCCGGGAGAGAGCGATACCGAGGCCGAACACACGCAGGAGTTTCTGGGAAAATTGCAACTCGACTACCTGCACGTCTTCACCTTTTCGGCCCGGCCCGGCACGGCGGCCAAGAGCCTGCCAGGCAGGGTTCCCGCGAAAATTGTGGCCAGCCGGGCATCCGCCTTGCGCAGCATGGGACACGCGAGCTGGCGGCGATTTGTGAGCCGCGCCATCGGGAAGCGACTGCGCGTATTGCTGGAAGACGCGAAAGATGGCTGGCTCAGGGGTCATAGCGACGCCTACCGCCCGGTCAAGGTGCCGGCCGGGGAGGATGCGCCCGGTGAGATGATCGAGCTAGTGGCCAAAAACCTGGATGAAGATCGTCTGGTTGGGGTATCCTGTAAACCAGACATGCAAACCAATCAGTACGAGCGAGGACGATGACGATCAACGAGCATGACCTTGTCGCGGCTGCGGCAGAACGCCTGGGGTACCGCTTCGAGAAGTCCGAGCTGCTGATCGAGGCCGTCACACACAAGTCATACGCCAACGAGGCTTCGCCGGCCGACGAGGTCAGACATAACGAGCGCCTCGAGTTCCTCGGCGACGCTGTGCTGGGCCTGGTGGTAGGAGACCGCCTGATGAGTTCCCATCCGGGCGTAGATGAAGGCGAGCTGACGCGCATGCGGGCTGCGCTGGTCAACGAGCAGTCCCTTTTCCAGGCGGCTGAGCGAACGGCGATCGGTGAATGGCTGCGGCTTGGCAAGGGAGAGGAGCGCTCGGGGGGCAGGGACAAGCCCTCGCTGTTGGCCGACCTGTTCGAGGCAATCCTCGGGGCGGTTTACCTGGACGGTGGGCTCGATGCGGCCAGGGCTGTCATCGAGCGCGGCCTGGGTAAGCAGATCGACACGGCACCGGCAAAGAGCTCGGGATTCGATCCCAAGAGCCGCCTGCAAGTGCTGCTGGCACAGGAGGGGCATGAACCGCCTGAGTACCGGCTCGACCACTCCGAGGGCCCGGTGCATCGACAGCTCTTTTTCGTCTCCGTCTGGACGAACGGCCGGGAGATCGGTGGCGGGCGTGGAAACAGCAAGAAGGAGGCGGAACAGGCGGCCGCCCGCTCCGCCCTGGATAAACAGTCTTTCGGGAACTGGCTGGTGGGGGATTTGGAGACGCGACCAGAATGACAACCACTTCACGTTCGGAAGCGGCCGGGGATTCTCCCGGCCATCGATCCGGGTTCGTCGCCCTGGTTGGCCGGCCTAACGTTGGCAAGTCCACGCTGCTCAACCGCATGGTGGGCAACGTGGTGTCGATAGCCACCAGCACGCCGCAGACAACCCGTAACCGTGTCCGCGGAATCGTAAGTCGTGACGACTGCCAGATGATCTTCCTGGACACCCCGGGACTACACCCCGCGGCGAACCGCAAGGCCATCAACCGTTTCATGCTGTCTGAGGCCACCGCGGCGCTCGCCGAAGTCGACCTGGTCGTAGTCATCGTCGAGGCCCGGAGGAGGGGAGACCTTCCCGATGGACATCCGCAGGATCGCCTGGTGCTGGATGCGGTCCGCGCGGCGGGCCGTCCCGCCTTGCTGGCCATAAACAAGATCGATCTTGTCGAGCAAAAAGAGACCCTTTTGCCGCAACTTTCGGCCTACTCCGCAGGTCAGCTTTTCGAAGAGCTCATTCCGATTGCGGCCATCAACGGGGAGGGCGTCGAGATCCTCCTTTCGGCCATCATCAGGCGTCTGCCCGAAGGACCGCGTTACTTCCCCACTGACATGATCACCGACCAGCCCGAGCGCTTGCTGGCAGCCGAGTTCATCCGTGAACAAGTCATCCGCCACACCGGCCAGGAAGTTCCTCAGGCCGTGGCGGTGGTCATCGACGCCTTCGACGAGCAGACGGACAGAAAGCTAACAGTCATTCACGCCACCATTTATGTCGAGCGCAGCAGTCAAAAGGGCATCCTGATCGGCGCCGGCGGCAAGAGACTGAAATCGATCGGCACCCGTTCCCGCAGATCGATCGAACGCCTGCTGGCGTGCAGGGTGTTTCTCGATCTCAGGGTCAAGCACCAGGCGAACTGGTCGCGTTCGTCCTCCGGGCTGAAAAGCATGGGGTACCAGGCGGAGCCGGAATCATGAGACCGGTGATCGCCATTGTGGGCCGGCCCAACGTGGGCAAGTCCACCCTGCTGAACCGTCTGGCCCGGCGCCGGGCGGCGCTGGTCGCGGACACGCCCGGTGTCACCCGCGATCGTCTTTTCGTCGATGCCGACATAGGCTCTCGAGGCGTGATCCTCGTGGACACCGGAGGATTTGATACCCATCCCGGCGACGAACTGTCCCGGATGGTGGTCGAACAGGCACAAACCGCAATCGACGAGGCGGATCTGGTTTTGTTCCTCTGCGACTCGCGCGACGGTCTGCATCCCGTCGACCAGGAGGTGGCCGATGTTCTTCGTCGCAGCGGCAAGCCTGTAGTGTGCCTGGTAAACAAGTGTGATCCCGGCTCCAACGAGGCAAACCGGCACGAGTTTCATCGGCTCGGGCTCGATATCTTGCCCATCTCGGCCGCCCATGGGACGGGGATGGATGAGTTGGAAGACCTGGTTCTTGCCAGCATCGGAGAACCTCAGGGGGAGGAACGGGCGGCTGCTGATGCCGACCTGAAGATGTGCCTGCTGGGAAGACCGAACGTGGGCAAAAGCTCGCTGGCCAACCGTCTGTCCGGCGGACAACGCCAGATCGTCAGCCCGATCCCGGGCACGACCAGGGACGCCGTTGACATCGTCCTGGAACAAGATGGTGTCAGCTGCCTGCTGGTCGATACGCCCGGGGTACGTCGTCGGGCGCGAATTTCGGTCAGACTCGAACAGTACAGCGTGCTGGCCGCCCTGCGAAGCCTCGAGCGAGCCGATGTGGCGGTAGTTGTGATCGATGGATCGGAGGCATTTTCAGATCAGGACGCCCGCTTGCTGAGTATAGTAAATGACCGCGGCAGGGGTCTGGTGATCGCCGTGAACAAGACCGACTTGCTCGATGAACCGGGAGCCATGAAGCAATACCTCGAAAAGCTCGAGCACGGCGCGCGCTTTGTCTCCTACGCTCCCATCGTGCGCTTGTCGGCACAAACCGGCCGCGGGGTAGGGCGCCTGCTCCCGGAGTGCAGCAAAGTGGCCATGAATCTCTCCCAGCGCATCTCGACAGGAGATCTCAATCGCCTGGTTGCCGAATCGCTGCAGAAGCACCAGCCACCGCTGATCAGGGGTAAGAGAGCCAAGATCTACTACATCACGCAGGCCGAAGTGAAACCTCCGACCTTCGTGGCATCGGTCAACGATCCATCCCGGTTACCGCAACACTACCGCCGCTACCTGGAAAACCAGCTCAGGGCGAGGTTCGCGTTCATTGGCGTACCTCTGCGCTGGCGTTTCAGAAAACGAGGGGAAAGTGGCGGCAAAAGCAAGGCCCGTGGATCGAGAAGGGGAAAAAGGTGAATCGCCTGAAGGCGAGTTGGCGGCGCATGCGGGCGGAAGTGAAGCGTGCAGGCAAGTGGATCTACCGCCTGCCCATCTTGAACCCAGTCCTTTCCACGTCGAGCAAGACAGCCCGGGGCTTCTACCGGGACGACTGCCACATCATGGCCGCGGCCATTGCCTTTTACGCGATTCTCAGCCTGCTCCCGTTCCTGCTGCTGCTACTTTCGATCGCGGGTTTCGTGCTCAACGACGTCGCCCATCAATACGCCTCGCAGCAAGATCTCTTTTCTCATATCTCCTCTTATATACAGGCGGTCGTTCCATTCCTTGGCGACGACGTCATGCAGCGCATGGCCGGAGCAGTCTCCAATCGCGGGACATATGGAGTCACCGGCCTGGTTATTCTGTTTATCACCGCCGGGCTTGTTTTCCGAACGCTCGAACTCGCCTTCGCCAGGGTGTTCAAGACAAAGCAGCACCGCTCCATGGTGGTCTCCCATTTGCTGATTGTCGTTTTCGTGCTGGCACTGGGACTCTTGTTCCTGGGCGTGCACTATTTCGGCGTGCTCAGTTCGACATTCTATTCGGCCCGCGATGCGAACTTCAGCCAGCGCTGGGATGAGTTTCTATCCGCACATGCTGCGCTGCGCTTCATTGTAACCCTGGTCACGGCGACCACCGTTTTCGTGATCTTGTTGAAATATTTTTCAAAACAACGTGTCGGCACAAGGTTCGCCCTGGCTGGCGGCCTGCTTTTTTCACTGTTGTGGATACTGGCAATAAGAGTGTTCGGCTATTACCTGACCCACGTGGCCCGCTTCAGCCTGTTATACGGGTCGCTTGCGACCTTGGCGATAATAATCGTCTGGATCTTCTACTCGGCCTGCATCTTGTTGCTGTGCGCCGAATTCACGAACGTCTTGCAATTCAGTAAGGCAACCGGAAACCGACCCGGGTCGTGAAGGCGGCATAGGCGGGAAATCCGACTAAATCACTAAGCATGCCACGGTATTCGGCGGCGAAGCCTACACTGAAACTCTCCGTCACCAGGTAGTCGAAGCCGACAGTCACGCACAAGCCAAGTCCGTTACTGGCCGATTCTTCCTCGAAACTTGTTAGCAACCAACCCAGCCTAAGCGCCGCGAAGGGAACCACAACAAGCGTATCGATCTTGTAACCGATGCCGACTCCGGCTCCGGCAAGAGAATAGGCTCGGCCGCCGCCGACGAAGTGCGCGGCATAGGCGCCAGCGAACGTCAAGGACAGGGTTTCGGTAAGCCCCAGATCCGCGTAAACAGAAATACCCAGCCCGTCTTTCTGATCCTGCCGGAAAGTTGATCCGTAGTAAGCGCCGCCACCCGCCGCGAAATCCCAGGCCTCGCAGTTTCCGGGTCGGGGCGCCAGGCAGAAGAACAACGCCACGATAAGCAAAAATCCTCGCATGCCACCGTATGGTACCCGCAACCAGACATGGGAATCAACCTGCAAGCAGGTTAGTTACAATATTCGATTGACATACTAATCGCCATGATCTAGTGTAGCGCCTTGATTTTACTGGTGGCATTATTGGCACGCCGATAAATTGGGAGGCCTCTTTTGGCGAAAAAGATATCCAGGAAGGATCTCAAAGAACCGGATGAGTTTATAAGTATCACCACCCGGGCCATTGGCTGGGTCTCCGCGCAGAAAATTGCCTTGATAGTCGGCGCATCGACTCTGGCGCTGGTTGCACTCGGCGCATACGGCTTCCGTTGGTACAGCCAGTCGAAGGAAGAAAACGCTTCGGTCGACTTTATCAGTGCCAAGAGGATCCTTGATGCCCGGGTCGCGGGTGAATTAGTAGAACCCGGATCTCCACAGGAAGAAGGGTCATACGCCTCGAACGAAGCCAAGCACAAGGCGGCGCTCGAGGCTTTCGCCGAGGTGCGCAAGAAGCACCCTTCGGCCCGGACGGCTAGCCTGGCCGTCTATTTCACCGGAGAAATTCATAGCCGATTGGGCGAGTACGACGAGGCCAGAAAGAGCTTCATGGAGTACTTGACAACTGAAGGAGAGTCGGGTGAGCTTTCGGCGTTCGCCCTGGAAGGCATGGCCGCCTCGCTGGAGGCTCAGGGCAAGGACGCGGACGCGATCGAGCAGTATCGCCGGCTTACCAAGCCGCCCTTCGACATGCAGCCCGACCGCGGCCTGTATCACGTCGCCCGAATGGAGCAAAAAACGGGCAAGACGACCGAGGCTATCGGGCATTTCAAAGAGATCCTCGACAAGTACCCCCAGACTTCCTTCAGGCGCGAGATCCAGCAACGTCTCGACAGCCTGCCCGATACCCCGAAAGCCCCGCCGGTAAAGGCCGACGAGAAGCCGGAACCGAGCCAGACGAAACCCGCTGCTGACAAAAAGCAGGCTGGTCAGCAGGAAAAAGAAGGACCCCAGGAGAAACCGGACGCCAAGGGAGCAAAGTGAACCACGTCATTTCATCGGCGGTGATCCTGGCGGTAATTTGCACTTCGGGATGTTCGAGTCAAGTGGTCAAGCCGGCCGTGAAGGGCGAGATGACCACCTACAGGGAAAGCGCCTCTCGACACCGGATACTGACGGTTATATGGAGAGTGGCGCTGATCGACGCGGGCATGTTCTCCAAGGACTATCATCACTTCGGAACGCCGGCGGTCGCCGATGACGGGAGCAGGGTGTTTACCGGGGCTGTCGACGGCAGCGTCTTCTGCCTGCGCTCGACCGATGGCAAGGTGTTGTGGCGCAAGCAGACAGACGGTCCCGTCGGAGGACAGCCGCTGGTAGCCGAGGGCGTGTTGTACGTGGGATCGATCGACGGAAAGCTTTACGCCTTCAGGATGTCAGACGGTGAGCTTCTGTGGAACTATCGTATGCCGGGCGCGGTGGTCGGGCAACCGGTTCTGACAGGCGACAAGATTCTGGCGATGACCGATGTCAACAGCTTGACGTGCCTGGAGGCACAGACCGGCAAGTGGTTGTGGAGCTACCGCAGACCTGTTCCTGCGGGTCGCTTCCAGGTGCGCGGAGTAGCAGACCCGCTGGTTGTGGGGGAAACCGTATATGCCGGGTTCTCTGACGGATTCCTGGTAACGCTATCACTCGTGGATGGCAGCCTGATAAACTCATTGGAGCTTTCGGGCGATAACGACCAATTCGGGGACGTGGACACCACGCCAATCATGGAGGCGGGAAATCTGGTGACGGGTTCGTTCGGGCAGGGTGTCGTGGCCCTCGATCCGCAGAGCATGACCGAGCGCTGGAAATACAAGGCGGAAGGGCCATCCGCTCTTGAGTCTGCAGACGGGATGCTGTATTTCAGCACGGCCGACGGCAAGGTAGCGGCAGTCAGGGCCACGGACGGAAAACTCATCTGGAGGTTCTCGTCCAAGAAAGGCCAGCTCAGCCGCCCGGTTGTCGCCGGTAACTGGCTGCTGGTCTCGTCCGAGGAATACTCGCTTTTGGCCCTCGATCGCAGGAGTGGCAAGCTCGTCCAGATATTCAATCCGGGAAAGGGCGCCAGCGCAGCCCCGGTCGTCGCAGGTTCCCGGGTCTACTGGACGTCCAACGGCGAAACCCTCTATGCCATGTCTCTTTCCAGATGACCAGCGAATCGAAACGAACAATAAGGGTGGTCGCCGGGCTCATTCGTGACTCGCAGGGTAGGGCTTTAATCACCCAGCGTAGGCCCCAGGCTTTCATGCCCCTGAAGTGGGAGTTTCCCGGTGGCAAGGTAGAGGCCGGCGAATCGGATCAAGAAGCACTAAATAGAGAACTTAAAGAAGAGTTGGATATCGATGTGCAAGTATGCGAACATTTCATGGGGCTCATACATTCCTATCCGGATTTCGACGTGGATTTCCAGGTATACAACTGCAAGATAGTATCTGGAAAACCCGGGAAGATCGCCGTGAACGACTTCAAGTGGATTCACATCTCAGAGCTTTGCAACTACGAGTTCCCACCGGCCGACCAGCCGACAATCTCCAAGCTTCTGGACTAATATGTTACCATAATTAGACTTAAGTAAACTAATGCCCAGTAAGCCAGACCTACTCTGGCGTAGCCTTTTTGAAATTGACGAAATAATTGGCAGCCACCTGGTCCAGTATATTCTCTGTCATTTGGGGAGTAATTCCCCGGTATGCACACAGGTCCTGGACCTGCGCCAATAGGTCACGCGGCTCGCAGCAATTGAAAGGCCTTCTGTATTTGCTGTAATGCTCACGAATGAGGTAATCCATCATTCCCTCGTCCCATATAACGTCGTGTTTTTCGCACTCGGCCTGGAATATCTCCTTGTAAAGGGGCTCATCAGGCCTGCCCACCTCGAGTTTGTAGCGCACCCTACGCAGGAAGGCTTCGTCCACAAGTTCTGCGGGGTCCAGATTGGTAGAGAACACGACAAACACGTCAAATGGCACTTGTAGTTTTTTACCAGTGTGCATGCTGAAAAAATCCATCTCGCTTTCCAAGGGGACAATCCATCTGTTCAGAAGCGCCTTTGGTGAAACGGTCTGGCGCCCGAAATCGTCCACCAGCAACATGCCGCAGTTTGCCTTCATCTGCACCGGCGCCTCGTAATACTTGACCTGCTCCGAGTATGATAGGTTCAGATCATCCAGGGTCAGCTCACCGCCGACCACAACCATGGGTCTGGAACATAGCACCCATCGTTTGTCCAGCGGACCCGAGTGCTCCACTGGCTTGTGAATGGTCTCGTCGAAAACCTTGATTACGAAATCGTCCACGATCACCGCATGGGGAACGAACACGTCCCCCCCAAAGCAGTTGGTCATGCGCTGACAAATCGCAGTTTTTCCGTTGCCCGGTGGACCATAAAAGAACAAGGCCTTGCCCGAGTTCATGGCAGGCCCGATGGCGTCATAGATCTCATCTCGAAGCACCAGATCGGTAAAATTTGGCTCGACGTCAGAGCGCTGCAACGCGTTGCCACGAATTGTCTGTGCGGCCACGGCCTGGCAATAGTACGAGAAGGGGACAGGGGCTGGTCCCACGTAGCGGTCACGATCCATGGAGTGCTCGCATACCCGGTGGCCGGCATCCGTCATGGCGATGATCATTCCGGATCTTCCGATACCCGCATGACTGGAACCCTTGATGTCTATGAGCTTCATCTTTCGAAGCCGCTCTATTGTGTCTTCCACTATTGCGAATGGCAGACAGACCCTCTCGGCGATCTGGACACCCGACATGTCCCCACCCTGGAAAAGATGCTTGAGGACCAACTCCTCGAGATATGAATGGCTAAGCCCGGTATCTCTCACCGAGTGGGGCGGCTCGGGCATGAATACCGGATCCTCCGGTTTTCTCGGCCTCGTCACGGGCTTCATGTTGACCGACGAACGTGCCTCCGGCTTTTGCTCTACCTCGTCGTAATCCACAGGATCCATTCCAACAAGAGTGCTGCTCACATCGTCGAATTCATCGTTGCTCATTTGTCATCTCCCTCGCCTTCGGAACCTTTGCTTACAGGCAGCAGGTCCCCAAGGGTAACCTGTACATCCGAATCAGCGGAGAAATCTTTTGCAAACTTGTCCAGTGCTTCTGTGACCCTGGCTGCAGCCGAAGGTCTATATCTGACAAATAAAGCATGCTGTGCCTCGTCAACCCACCGGGCACCAGCCGACGGTGATAAATCCAATAATCGCTGAATACGATTTGCGTCAAACAATCTCTTCTGCGGTTCCTTTATCAAGGCCGAGTTGATGAATTCGGCAAGTGATTCTGGAATATCAGATCGCAACGTGCGCACATCAGCAGGTGTTTCTCGCACGTGAGCCTTGAGCAGATCCGTCACCGACTGGTACTCAAACGGCAGTTTGCCGGTGAGCATTTCGAAGCCGATCACTCCCAATGCGTATATATCAACCCTGCCGTCAGTCACCCTGCCCATGGCTGTCTCAGGCGCGATGTACTGCGGCGTACCATCCACAGACTGAGTTGCGCCACCACCATGCTCAACGGGGATGGGACGGGCCAATCCAAAGTCCATCAGCTTCACGGCTCCCCTGGAATCCAATGCGGCGTTAGCCGGTTTCACATCTCTGTGGGCGAACCCTTTCTTATGTGCATGGGCCAGGGCTGCAGCCATTTGCCCCAGGATGGAAGCTGCTTGATATGGATCCAGGGTACCCTTGTCTTTCATCAGGTGGGCCACGTTTTTGCCGGAAAGCTTCTCCATTACTATGAAGTAGGTGGCATATGCCGATTCGGTATCGAAGATCTGAACGATATTCGGATGCGATAAAGAGGCCATCAACCTGGCTTCGTCAATGAATCGCTCTTTAAAATTCACATTATAGACCAATGAGTGAGACAACATCTTCATTGCTACTGTACGGTTCAAAGTCGGGTGGAGCGCCTCGTAGACCTTGCCGGTGGCCCCTTCGCCCAACTTTCCCAGCAGCTTGTACTTTCCGACCTGTGCAATGCCGCCCTTTTCCTCGAGTCGACGACCAAGGATTTCGGTGAGGAACCTGGCCAGGTTGGGATAGCCCTCGAGCAGCGGCTGCAAAGTGGACCTGTCCAGGGACACGGTAGTGGTCTCGTGCACCGCGATCACATCTGCCGAGCGAGGTTCACCTGTGAGTAGAGCCATCTCACCCACAAGTTCACCCGGACCAAGATGGAACACCATCTTCTCAACGTCCGATTCGTCAACGATGGGTACCTTGACCAGGCCGGATCGGATGACATGCATGGTGTCTCCCGGCTCACCTGCGCGCATGAGTTCCCGGCCGGGAGCGTAAGTGTTTAGCCGGGCCTCATCCGCAAGACTCTGCAGGTCATCCCACTGAATCCCATCGAACCCCTTGACTGTGGATAAAAACTCAGCAATGGACATGGGCAAGAGGGTAGCCTTCATCCGTGCCGGCAGTCAATATAGTCAGTAGAGTCAAAAGTTACCATAATATATCTTATCGGACTATACGCTTCTGTCGCCTTTTCACCTGATAGACTCAACAAGGAAGAATCCAACGGGAATCCGGTTTCCTTGGTAATCTGACATGTCGTCCGGCAAGCCTGGTATCTCTTCGACGAACACCTTTTTCATCTCAAGTTGCTTTTCCACAGCGGCGCATTCTGGTCTCAGCATCTCGTCCCGCCTCTCGTTTGGACCAACCGTGAAGCAGGTGCTTGTACGGTAGTAATAGAGACAGGATCCATCTGTCATCAACTCTCTGGGTACATCCGTCGAAGTCAATGCGCCCCATTCAAGCTTCCGTCCTCGCTCCTCGGCAAGATACGATGGCACGTCATGGTTGGTACCGTTTGGCCCGGGCGCCCAGATCACCATGCACCCATCGTCGAGATGATCGAGTCCCTTGATGAAAAAGCGCCGCTCGTACTGCGGCGTGTATAGCTTTCCGATTGGTCCCGGCCAGACGAGCACCGAGCCCAGCACCAACACGGCGCCCAAGCCGTAGCTGACAAACTTCAGGCGGCCTGTCAATTTCAGCCTGTCCAGTAAGAATCCAAGTCCGACGCCCGATAACACGGCGTAAAAAGGCAGACCGCCCTGCTGCAGCCGTGCCAGGTTCATCCTGCCCGGAAACAGTCCGGAAAAGCTCAGTAGCAACGCTGCTCCAAGAAAAGCAATGATCGAAATTCGGCTACCCTTGTTGCACAAGCCAACAATTGTACCACCAAGAGCCAAAATCCAGAACACCGGAGGTGTGAAGTTGCTATTCAGAAAAACACTGTATTTGGATGTAGATACAAGACTATTCGATGGTATAAACATCCTGTAGCCATCAGCAAAGCTCTTTAGAAAATCAGATCCCAGAACCGAGTGTTCTTTGGTGGCCACAATGCTCATCATCCAGACCGCCGGCCAGATCCACAGGGCCAGAAACAAGCCCGCCGCCACCCAGGTCCATGTTCTGTGAAACAGATGGCGGCCCCTGGGACTGGCTAATGTCAGCACCAACAAGACAAACGGTAAAGGCATCAGGGTTGGATAGAACTGGGTTGCCACCAGACATGTAACTACCGATGCAAAAAGAGAAATATGGTTTTCATCCTCGATTGCCAGACCGAGACAGGCGAGGCTCAGAAGCATGAAGAAAACTCCCGGCACAAGTCGTACTTCTGTCGCGGCGAAAAAGACGTGAGCCGGTAGAACCGCCATGACCGCAGCGGTCCACAATGCCCAACTACGCCGCCTGAGGAAAAAACGCGAGACAAAATATATCAACGGGATACAAGCCAGCGAGATCACGAACTGACAGACCACGACGGTATGTTCTGTGCTTGGAAAAACAGACAGAACGAGACCATAGAGGGCATGAAACCCGTTTCCATGTGGGTCCACCCTGAGTGGATCCCATACCAGCACATCTCGCAACAGGCCGAAACCATGGGCGTATCCCCTCCAATTGGTGAAGCCCGGTACTCGTACGCCGCCCATTACACGCAACACAGCCCCGGCAACGGTCCAGAATGACAGGAAAATCCAGTCTTCCCGGGCAATGCGCCCGGCAAGCACTACTATCTTTCTAAATCTGAGTCCAACCAGAGCAAGCACCAGAAGAATCAATGCTTCCAACGCAAGCGTTGGTGCGGCAATCATGCGCTTGAAAAAGCTTCTCCGCGTATTTTCGAGGGTTGGGTGCGGCAGCCAGACTATCTCCTTTGTTCCACCCGCGGGAACGTCAGGCGCGTCGACATGCTTCTTTACAAGTTTGTCATGGCCGGGTAACTTTTCGAATTTAGCAATCCCCGCCTTTAACGCCTTCATCAGGTCCATTGGCGGATTCTGGCCGGGAGCGGGTTGAATCTGGTAGTAGCTTGTGGACCAGGCGGTCTCTGAACGCCTGTACGAGATTTCGACTATACTGAGATGTTCATCCTTCTCGAGGTAATAACGCAGAAACTCCGGATGTTTATCGATAGTGACCACCCGCCAGGAGTTCCAGACCTCATCACCAGGCTGCCATGGTAGTTCATCTTGGCTACACAGGCCCCGGGCAGGCAATAGAATCGCGATCAGTAAAAAACAGATGGCGCAGGCTGTTCTTTTGGGAACACTCATTTCCGAAAGCGACGCTCTTCCCGGATACGTGAGGATATCTCCTCCGGGTCCAGGAACACGGCGTACAGTTCGTCCGGGTCATAGGCGCCGCCCAGGTCGTACAGGCCGGCGCAGATCGGATCCAAGCGGCAATGTGAACATGTATCCGACTTTAGGTGAAAAAACTCCGTTTGGCGGACGTGTCCTTTTTCGTCCAGGAAATTGACCGTGCGCTCCTCGTGCTTGACTATCTTGCGCGTCTCGGTCGAAGCGTGTGCGAAATCGGCCATGTAGCACAACGGGAGCCTCTCTATGCGATACGTTCTCCCGGTAGACTCCAGAAGCCTTACCGCCCTGTGGAGCGAAAGCTCTAGATCGGCCAGTTTAGCCACGGTGTGGGGGTTCTCGGCAACCCGATTCATGTTGGGATCAATGTTGTTCCAGACGAAGTGCCTGACGAAGGGAAACCTTGCGACTATTTCCTGTACCGTCTCATCCAGGTGATCGGCGTTCTGGGCACAGATCACCGTGTTCACGTCGCAGGTCAACTCCAGCCCACCAAGC
Organism: Myxococcota bacterium; assembly: GCA_035528415.1. Taxonomy (GTDB): domain Bacteria; phylum Myxococcota; class B64-G9; order B64-G9; family B64-G9; genus DATKYQ01. The sequence continues at coordinate 34,632 of DATKYQ010000024.1, forward strand.
AACTCGAATGTCCGCTCAAGGTTGAGCCACGAGTCCTCGTTCGAAGTCAAATAGGCCTGGACATCGGGCCTTGCCGAATGGACGGACAGGTGCACATGCTGGAGACCGGCCTCCAGGAGTTTCTCCAGTACACCCCCCTCGGCGGTTTTCTGCCCATTGGTTATCATGCGTACGTGCATACCGCTATCGCAGGCCAGGCGCACGATCGCGGGCAGATCAGGATGCAGCGTCGGCTCGCCCCCGGTCAGGATCACACCGAAATAACCTTTCTCAACAAGGCCTTCCAGTTGGCTGCGTGCATCTCCAAGCGAAAGCGTGCGATCATTGTCGGGGTTCGAGCAAAACAGGCAGTGCTGGTTACAGATGCGAGTTACCTGAATGTATCCAAGATTAGCCAATAAAGTTAACCTAATGTTTATTATGTTTACTTATTACTGGTTTAAACTCCGCCCACCCGTAACTGTCCGTATATTCCCTCCAGGGACCCTCGCAAATATCATCCAAGTCGCACTTCGCGCAAGGAGGCCCCTTGGACTTTCCCTCTTCCAGGCGGTAGTCGCGGTATTCTTCTATCACGCCCTCGGCATCGAAGATTCGTGTCGAAGGCATGATCCTTTCTCCCACGTATTGCTCGTAACCCTTCATGAAACAATACGGCACAGCCTCGGTCATCACGGCCAAGCCGGCGTCGATTCCCACCTGCAAGGCGTCATGCAGGTAGCCTTCCAGAAGCTCGAAGCGCGGCACGATGGATGCGAAGTTGCAGTCTGGGCCGGCCGAGCCCACCGGGTGCACGAAGGCGAGTTGATACTGGTCGACTCGGAGATCGACCAACAGTTCGGCAATCTCTGGAAGATGCCTGAAGTTCGACCTGGTTATCACGCTGTTGGTAACCACTTTCTGACCCAGATTCTTGAGGTTTCTGATGCCCCGGACGGTCTGCTCGAAGGATCCCTCCACCGTGGTCAGGTAGTCGTGCAAAGCTGCCGTGTGGCCATGCAGCGCCGGCGAGAACTCGGTGACGCCGGCCTCGATCGCGTCGCGGCAGAACTTCTCGTAGGCGAACATACGCCCGTTCGTTTGGATCTGTATTGATTTATAACCTAATTCACGCGCCCTGGATGCAAGATCGAGTATATCGGGATGAAGCGAGGGTTCCCCGCCGGTGAAGACGACTCCACCCCGCCCTTCTGCGTTTCTCTCGAGGATCTTGTAGATTTCTTCCTTGCTCCTGCGACCGTACTTCTTGCGTTTCTCGCCCTGCACACAGAAACGGCAGTGGTTGTTGCAGGCAAAACCAACCTTGACGTCCAGGCGGTCCGGCACCTCTACCGGCACGGCTTTCTTGGCTTTTTCTAACATTTCACCGGTTGCCCCGCATCAGCTTGCGCAATGCATCGAATTCCAGCGGCCTGGGCGCAGTGCAATCCTCCGGCTTCAGTTCCAAAAGAAGCCCGGCCAGATCGGTGATCATCTTCGCTATCTTCGAGCGCGGCGCATGCTCGATGATCGAGCGGCCTTCCAACTCGGCCTCAAACATCCTGTGATCACGCGGGATTGTCGCCAGTATCGGGGTTCCGATGGCTTCCACAAACCGCTCCACCGGCTTTCGGTCAGCCTGGTTATCGCGAAGGTTCATCACGACCCCGGCCAGACATGCCCCGTTGTCCAGGTAGCGCATGACGCCCTGGGCGATGTTGTTGGCCGCATAGGCCGCCGCCATCTCTTCCGAGAGCACGATCACGACCTTGGGCGCGAAGGCGCTTCTCAAGGGCGCTGCAAACCCGCCACAGACGACGTCGCCGAGCACGTCGAACACGGCCACGTCGTAATGATCATCATCCAGCACGCCGACCTGTTCCAGGATCTCGAACATCCGCGAAACCGCCCGACCGCCGCAGCCGATGCCCGGCTCGGGTCCGCCGGATTCGATGCAGTCGATGCCCTGCTTGCCCTTCATGATCAGATCCGCGCTGGTCATAGAACCGGCGCGCACCGAGAACAACTTGTCGATGACAGTCGTGATCTTGCTGTCGCCGACTAGCGCCATTGTGGAATCATGCTTTGGATCGCATCCGACGTGCAGTACGCGTATACCCTTCTGCGCAAGCGCCATGCTGACACCGGCCGCAATAGTCGACTTGCCGATACCCCCCTTGCCATAGAATGCCAGTTTCTGCATCTGCCGCTCCTCCAGAACGCCCCCGATATCGTATAGCACATCCGCGCTAGTACAGGTCGCTATTCAGGGCAGCGGCCTGACTGATTGCGTTGGCCATGCGCTCTACTAGCCTGAGAGCCCCGCGGAACCCCAAAAACGGGCTCTCGAACAGGGCATGCGTGTAGAAAGAGGGAAAACCGAGCTCAATGAAGGGCAACCGTCGGGGCAATGAGTCGAGAAACCTCAGGACCCGGCTGTTGACGATGACCAGATCCAGGTCGTCCAGTCTCAGCAATCGCTCGAAAGACCGCTGAAGCTCCTGCCTAGACGGATTCATGAGCGTCCCCTCCTCCCCAACTCCCAGCCGATCGCGATGTGAGAAACAGGCGCTCAGCCCGACCCGACAGCCAAACTCGGCAAGAGCCTTCTCAAGGGCCTCCAGCAGGAACGGATCGCTTCCCAACTGCGCAAAAACCTTTCCGACGAACGCCCGTTGCAGGATCCACTCGAGCTTGGGCGCCACCTGGCTCATCTCGGCATCTATGATCTTCTCAGACAAGGTTTCCTTGCCAACGGCCCTGCCCAAGCTTCTCAACCACTCGCAGGTGGCCCCGGGCCCCAGCGGCAGCTCGCACTCCACCAACTTTGCGCCCGTGCGCTCAGCCAGCTTCTTAGCCGCCCTCCGCGCGTATGGAAAGGACAGGATGGTCCCGGCCCTGCCCACGGCTTGCAAGTTGGACACGTCGCCACCCGAAAGCCAGCAGGAGACCAGTCTGAGATCCATACAGTCGAGCAATCGCGAAATCTCGTCCAGGTTGGCGGTATGATCCGCCTCGTTGCGGTCCATCAGGTAACCCACAATGGCAACATCATCTTGTTCTGGATCTTTCGAACTATCGAGTTCGAGCCGTGTGGCCAGATCCTCGAGCGTCGCGGCATATCCGTGCAGCCAGTCACCCGTCAGTGACCCCGAGCGAACCTGGACGATCGGCTTCGCGAGCGGCTTGGGCAGGCTCTTGATGACCTGGTCGTACTGCGGCGAGGTCACTGCCACGGGCGACATGGCGGTCAACAAGATCAAGCTGCAGGCCTCGATGGCGTCGACCTCCTGAAGGCGAGAGACGAGCAGCCTGGCGTCTCCCGCGGCGGCCCTCTCTGTAGTGCAATCCGTGTCCGCCACCCTGTGCAGTCCGGTGCACGAAGAAAGGGTCGAGTGCCAGTCATGGTTACCCTGTATCTGGGAGACCCGGAAAAAGACGCAGTTGGGTCCGTCTACAACCAGGTAGGCATCGCTGATGGCGTTGACGGCCAGGTAGACCCCGGTCAGGTACGGTATGAAAAGATACTGATCACTTTCTTCGGGGCGTTTTTCACTTTCCACCGAGGAACCTCCTGTATCTCCTGTAAAATGGAAGACGACACACGGCCAGAAGCCGGCGCAGGCCGCGCAGGGCGCCTTGAAGCCCCATCTCCAGCATGGCCAGGTTGAACTGCGCCTTGCCTGCGCGGGTCAGTCGTGAATCAAAGAACACCTCCGAATAGACCGCCTGGAAAGATCCCTCCGTTAACATGTCGGCGAGTTGCTCGGGGCTCGAAAATGTCTTGAATGTGTGCCGCTCAGGATGTTCCAGCGCCGGAAGAAACTCTTCCAGATCCGGCTGCACTAGATTGTCGACAGCCAGAACCAGGACGTCCACTCCAAAACCCATCTCCTCGAGCAAAGAAAGAATCTCGAAGCCGTACATCGGCCTTGGCTCGAACAGCCTGCGCAGGCTGCTCGAGTCGACCACGAAGGCCAGTCGAAAATCGCATGCCAGTTGCGTGAGTTTTTCCCACTGCCGCCGTTGCTCATCCAGCCGCTCACGCCTGAAGCGCTCGAACTGCTCCTTGCATTGCATCAGATTGCCGACGGATTCCAACCAATCGACGCTTCGCCTGAACCCATAGGGCGCCGGCATGATCTCGAACGGCACATCTAGATCGGTGAGTTGCGACTCGACTATCTCGACCCAGGATGCATGCGGGTAGACCACTGCATGTTTGCCCCGCATGTAGCGGGCTAGAAGCTTTATTCCAATGTCCGGAAGCAGAGCCGCGTTCGTCTCGATTTCCATTTCCCCAAGTTCGGCAATCAGCTCTCGGCGGCCCCGGTTGGGAGGAAAACCCACCAGGTTCAGGCCCTTGCGCTCGCCGGTCGGCAAGCTTTCACCTAGCGCCTCCTTGGCTTGCCTGACGAGATCTTTGAAAGACGAGTCCGGCGAGTTCAAATCCGTGTTCAGGTTCAAAACGGGAATCGGGCTAGTGCGCGCGAAACGGCGCATGGCGGAAGCCACGTCGTCCCCGATGATCTTCGGCAGGCAGGTGTTGTTCATGCAGACGAAGCAAGCTTCCGTGTTGCAGGCCGCTCGCTCGAGTGCCTGTTGTAGCTTGTCGGTTCCGCCCATAACGGCCTCCCGTTCACCGAGATTGGTGAACAGGCTCATCGAACCCCTATTGCCTTGCTGGCGATCTTCCTCCCAGGGTAGATTCGTGTAGGTCACCGGACGGGGAGACACCTCGGGCTCGACCAGGCGGCACTCTGCCTCACCATGAGTTATCCAGGTTATGGGATCCACAAAGCGCATCGAGCATATACTGCTGCGCTCGATCTCGAAGTCGGAGAAGAACTGGTGCCACTGGAGCGGATTGCCCCAACGACTGGTGGATATCGGCGCCGAGCCACCGCCTTGTGCACTTCCCCCGGCCTGCACTGACTGCGCAAGCCGCATGCCCGGGTGCACCGCCCGGCTGAGCAGGAAACCAACGAATCTCTCGACCTGGTGCATGACCTTGTCGCGCCATTCGGCCGGACGGCTGTCTTCAACAAGGTAAAGCGCAATAACACTATTTTTTAGGATCAGCTTGTCCTCGTCGAAGGGTGGAATGCCGGGGCGCACCTCGAAGCCCACCGGACCGCCGTATCCGCGGAAAGTCAGCCGGAAACGGTCACTGCTTTCCTGAAAGGCATCGTGAAAGCGATAGCCGAACCAGCGGGTCCGACCGGGTTCGAGCCTCCCCGACAGCAACACGTCTACGACATCGTCACCGAACCGCAAGCTTTCCCGCTCACGGTTGTAAAAGTGTAACAGCGAGAATTCATCTCTCTGAAGACAATCCGAAAGCACACCCTCGATAGCATCTACGACGGCGCTGTTTTGCTGGTACTCCCGCGAATCCGGGGAGAAACCCAACCGTTGTCCTCTCTCGTTCGGCCCGATCCAATTCAGGCGGGCCGGCCCCTCCGGCGACCGCAAGTCGAAGTATAGCGTTCCATCAATGCGCGGCATCGCCCTCAGGCATCGCCAACCACCATCGACAAGACCCCCCAGGGCGTCGTTTACCAGGATCGAAAGCGCACCGACCACCCGGCGGCCATCGGCAGGGTCAAAATCATGAATATTCGAGCTTTTTTTCGCCGGCATGGATTTTTCTCACTGGTCATGCTCACATTTATGTTTTATAGCTGTCAAGAACACAGTTGAGGGTCCTTTGAAAAACGTGGACATCAATCTGGGTAGAGCCTGCAACAACCGTTGCGTCTTTTGCTCGAACGGCAGCGTCTCCGCCCGCGAGCGCGGCTGGATGCGTATCGAACAGGTCGAGCAAGAGATCGACGCCCGCCACGAGCAGGGAGCCCATTCAATAGGCTTCCTCGGCGGTGAGCCGACCCTCTACCCTCACCTGGAAAGTTGTATCCGTATGGCTCGGAAGCGCGGTTTCAAGCGCATCGCAATCTGCACCAACGGCTCGCGGCTGGCCAATAGCATGAGACTGGACAAATTGATCGAAGCCGGTATGACGAGGGTTGCCTTTTCCATCCACAGTCATGTCGAGAAAATTGAGGACGGCATTACCTGCCGTCCAGGCTCTTTCAAAGAAAAGATCGAAGCCATCGGCAACCTGGCAGCGACCATGCGGGCCGGGAAGTTGCCTGATGGATTCTCTCTCAACTCCGTCCTGCACAAGAGGAATTTTCAACACCTTGATCGCTTCGTCGATTTTTTTCGAGAACTCGGTGTCAGCGACATTCGTTTCAATTTCATCCGCCCCGAACACCAGGCGGAGGGCAACCGCGACTGGGTCCCGTCTTTCAAGGAGACGACGCCGAAAGTGCGTGACCTGATCATGCTATGTGAATCCCGGCCGGGGCTCAATCTTACCTTCGCCGATTTTCCATTGTGCCGCATGCCCTGGGAAGTCCTGGCCAGTCCAGTTCTCAAAAAGCGTTACATCGGAGAGATGCGCGATCTGGTTACAGATGTTACTCTCTACAAACCTGAAGGTTCTGGCGGTACCAGGCGCTTCAACTGGAAACAGCAGCGCATCGCCTACCTGAAGACCAAACCGCCAGTCTGCGAGTCCTGCCCCTTGGACCATGTGTGCGAGGGCGTCTGGAAGGGTTACCTGGACATCTTTGGTCCCGCTGAGTTTTCCAACGGACCCAGCATTGCCGAGGCCTGTTTCGTGGCGGGCCCTGGTTCGACCTGAGCAGAAACCGTCAGCGCCCCCGGTATCCCGGTTCTTCGTTCCCGTAAAGATCGAAGTAGGCGTTCCAGAATCCGCTGCAACGTTGCCGGTAGGGGCAGTCCGCGCAGGCAGGCGCAAACGACCTGTCCGGCTGGCGGGGCGGATCGGCGGCGTGGAACTCGTCGAAGTGTTCTTCATAGCCCGGCAGCATGCAAATGGGAATGCCACACAAACCAGGAATGCGTAAGTCGAGGTCTAGTGAATCCCCGAGATCGAGCGCGCGCGCCATTTGGGGCGCGGCTTGCGACAAGCGGGGCACCAGTTCGGGATGATCCAGCGCCCACCCCTGGAGAGCCACGAAGCTCAGGCACAGGTGCGTACCGCGGCCGAGGCGATCCGCCGCGAGTTGGACCAGATCGGCCAGCCCCTCGAGGTTGCTGGCCGTCAAGACGCAGTTCAGGCGCACCAGGACGCCATTTTCCAAACAAAGTTCCGCTGCGGCAAGAGCCTTGTCGAAGGCACCCGCTACCCCGAGCATGGAGTCATGCACCCGGCGATCCGCGCTGTGCAGCGAGAGAAAGATCGAAGACAGCCCTGCATCACAGAGCGGTTCGAAAATCTTACTTCTGGCCAACAGGATACCGTTGGTCTGCAGATCGATTTCCCGGGCGCCCAGGCGCCCGGCCATGGCCAGAATTTCCGGCAGATCTTTCCTGAGCGTCGGTTCGCCACCGGTAAACGATATCATGCTTCGCCCGGCTTTTAGAGCGTTCGCCACCCGTCTCTGGATCGCCTCGCGATCCTCGACCAGATCCGGAAGCACTCCCCTGGCACTGCAGAAATCGCAACTGGCATTGCAGCGCGTGCATATTCTGACAAGGCCCGGATCCCCGGAAATCGATTCTCCAATCGAACCTCCAGGCAGGCTGGCCGCCGGAAGTGCCATCACCCGCCGTAGAAACTCAAGCCAACCCTGGTGTTGACTCACTTTTTCGACAGACTTCTTCAGGACTTCGAGCCAGTCGTTTGCACATTCACCGGGATCAAGCTCGCCCAGGTAACTCATCGCCGTCCCGGCGGAACGAAAACAGACATTCCGGCGTCCATCGTCCGCCATGAACGACACCACCAGCAGTCTACCCGCCCTGGCGCGCATCAGAAGATGCAGGCCCTTGCCTTCCCTGGCATCTATGGCCACGGGTGGCTCGCCGGCGCCGGCCAGAGGCAGCGTCAGCAGCCTCGTCCAGTATCTGGTGCTCAGGGGGCTTTTCTTCATGTTTACGCGCGCGTCTCCTGTGCCAAGATAGGCGATCCTTGAGAATTATTGCAAGCCTAGTGTACTATCGGAACGCATGAAACTCTACCGTCAACTTCGTTCAGCTTTCGGGATCTTGTATTCCCGTGTCACCAAGAGACCCGTTCCCGTCGCCGTGCGTTGGAATCTTCTGTACCGCTGTCCCAACCGATGTGCGTACTGCAGCCTCTGGAAACAACAATGCCAGGAAATGTCGACAGAGCAGATCGTCCTCCGTCTGGCCGAGTTTGCCCGCCTGGGCACCACGCGTATCTCGTTTTCCGGCGGTGAGCCCTTGCTGCGTAAAGATATCGGCCGCCTAGTCGACGCGGCGGCCGAGCAGGGCATTTCACCCACGATGAACACCAGCGGATACGGTCTATCCCGCCAAATCGACGGGCTGAGCGGCCTCGATCTGCTGAAGATAAGTCTGGACGGACCACCCGAAGTGCATGACCGCGTACGGGGCCGAAAGGGGGCTCACCGCGCGGCCATGGACGCCGCCGAACTTGGCCGGCGGCGACTGAAAAAAATCTCCTTCAGTACGACGATTACCAGCTTCAACGTCCATCGGTTGGACTACATGCTCGAGATGGCGCAGCGCTTCGACACTGTAGTGGCCTTTCAGCCGTTGAAAACGCTCTACCGCGGTGTCGCGGACATTGCAGACATCGCACCTTCTCGTGAAGACATGCACAAAGCAGTCGACCAGTTGATCCGCGAAAAGAGGGCCGGGCGCCGGGGTATTCGAAACTCTCTTACCGAACTGGAATTCATGCGTGATTGGCCGCGTTATCCATCTCTGGCCTGCGGTGCCGGTAAGATATTTGTGATGGTGAATCCAGACGGAACCCTGTTGCCGTGTGACAGGATAACCTACAAGACACCCCTTCCCAGCCTGCTGCGCATGCCGGTTGGCGAGGCTCTTTTGAAGCTGCCGGCCGTACAATGCGCGGGTTGCGCCTTCTGCGGATCCCTGCAGCTAAATCTTGTTTATTCCTCCACGACCTGGCCCATCCGTGAAGTCATGCGGCTCGTCAACTGAGCTCAATCGATGAAAATCGCATTTGTCTTCGCGCCATACCGGCATAAGCTCTTTTCAGAGAATCTCAAGGTCGTAGACGACGATTTCGGAGTCTTTCCTCCGATCAACCTAGGCTACGCCGCGGCCATCGCCGAGCGCGCCGGCCACGACGTGATGATGATCGACGCCAATGCGGAACGCCTGACGCAAGCCAAGACGATTGCGCGATTGAAGCAGTTCAACCCTCGGGCCGTCGGTTTCTACTTCTCCACTTACATGTTCCACGACACGCTCGCCTGGGCGCGTGAAATCAAGCAGGCCTTGCAAGTTCAGATTCTGGCGGGTGGAATCAACTTACTACTCTACCCGCGCGAGTCCCTCCATCACACTGTTATCGATTACGGCTTGTCGGGACAGGCAGTGCATGCGCTGCCCAAACTCCTGTCTGCGATCGAGGCCGGCGAGCCACCGGATATTCCGGGCGTTTGCTACCGGCGGGACGGGGAGATCGTCTTCCGTCCGGCCCAGAACAGCGGCTTCGACTTCGACGACTACCCCTACCCTGCGCGGCATCTACTACCCAACGAACGCTATTTTTCCATAACCTCCCAGCTACGCAATTTTACAGCCATGGTGACTACCATGGGCTGCCCTCAAAGCTGCACTTTTTGTGCGATCGCGCCTCTCAAGCTTCAGTCCAGGACTGTAGACAGTGTGCTGGACGAAATGCAGGAGTGCGCCGAACGCTTCCATGTCAGGGAGATCGACATTTTTGACGCCGACTTCCCATACAATCGCCGGCGCACCGAGCAAATCTGCCAGGGCCTTTTGGATCGAGGCCTGTCCCTTGAATGGTCCTGCCGGGCCCGAATCGACTCGGTCGATGCGAGTCTGCTCGAGCTGATGCAGACCGCCGGCTGTCGCAAGATGTATTTCGGCATCGAGACGCCCAACAAGCAAAGCCTGGAACTGATGAAGAAGAAGATAACGCTGGAGCGCGTAAACCAGGTTATCGCGGAAGCCAGGCGCGTCGGAATACGCTCACTTGGTTTTTTCATGACAGGTGTGCCAGGAGAAAACAGGAAGAGCCTGCTCGACACCATCCGCTTCGCCCTGGACCTCGATCTTGATTTTGCCCAGTTCTCCCGTACGATCGCCAAACCGGGCAGCGAACTCAATCAACAGATAGTCGACCGTGGGGGGCGAGACTATTGGCGGGATTTCGTGCTGGGACTCGAAGCCGAACGCCGCAGGGGAAGCCCCTGGACAAAACTTTCGGAACGCGAAATTGAATTCTGGACAAAGGCGGCCTATTTCGCCTTCTTTTTTCGCCCTGCCCAGATTGCGAAAGCAATGGGAAAAGTGCGATCGGCCGATGAACTCGGCCGTGGTGTGCGCACGGCATTACACATGATCCGATACGCCCTGAAGCAGGATACCAGCGGCTGAAACCGGAGGAGAAGCATGCAAAGCCATAGCCTCCGGGAAAAGCTGCGCGGCGGATTGGCTTTCATGCGCTCCTGCCTGCCAAGGAAAAGGCGTCCGCTGGTTGTGGGCTGGGCAGTGACGAAACGCTGCAATTACCGCTGCCGCTACTGCCGCGTCTGGGAGGAAGACCGGGAGCTGAACACGGATCAGGCGCTTGGGCTGATCGACGAAATCGCCGATGCCGGGACCATGGTGCTTGGCCTTACCGGCGGAGAGCCGCTGGTGCGCGAGGATCTCGGGCGCCTGATTAGCCAAGCTACATCCCGCGGCCTGGCGGTGTACCTGTCTTCCAACGGCGCGCTGGTGCAGGAACGCTATTCGGAGATCAGGGACATTCGGCGCCTGACCATCTCCATCGAGGGTCCCGAGGACATAAATGATTCCATTCGCGGTCCCGGTTCCTTCGACAGGGCGATCTCCGCCGTGCGTTTTGCGAAGTCACGGAGCATTCCAGTGCGTCTGGCCACTACCATAAATTCGGCCAACGTCCACAGGATCCCGGAAATGCTCTCGCTTGCTACTGGACTTGCGGTAAAGGTTTTCATACAGCCTGCTATCGTTAGCCAATTGGGCAGCCGGAAACCCAATCCGTTGCAACCTGGACGAGATGACTATCATACCACTATGTCCGAGTTGATTCGCCTCAGGGGAAGATGGTCAACTTCCATCATTGCCAACTCCGCCTCGGGTCTCAGGCACCTGGCACGCTGGCCTGACGACAAACCCGTTGTTTGCGCAAGCGGATTTTTGGGTTGTCGCATCGAACCGCTGGGAGACGTCTACCATTGCGCACGAGTGCAGGTACGGCGACCGACCCAAAACGCTCTGGCAAATGGCTTCGCCGCCGCCTTTCAGAGCCTCGGGCCGAAGAGATGTACTCAGTGCTGGTGCGCCCAACGGACCGAACTGAGCATGTTGCGCAGTTTGAAGCCGGACGTCTTGCTCAACACCTTGCTGTCCACCTGAGGGCGGAGATACCCTGGGCAGGGAGATGGTAATGTTTTGGGCTGGCATGATCGACCGTTTAGGCAAGCTCCGCCGGCGCCATGCTGCATTGCTGACAACGTCTTTCACGGTGACGTTCTACGTTCTGTGTGCCTTGTGGATCTGGTGGCGCCGGGGACTTCTGCAGGAGTCATTTCGCTTCCCCTTGTCTTCATTGTGGCTTCCGCTCGTCTTCGGGTTGCTGGTCGTCGCCGTCAAGCCGTGGCGGCACCGCTGGTTGTTGCGGCCCTTCGCGGCCGGCATCAGTTACTGGCAAGCCATGCAGGATCGCCTGGGGATGACCGCCTTGAAGGTTTTCTTGCCCTGGGTCGTTGGCGATCCATACGGATACCTGATCGTCGGTCGCCGGCTGAAGTTGGAAAAAACGGACACGGCGCTTTTATGGCTGGTGGACAAATGGCTGACTTTGGCGGCCATCGGAATCTACATGCTGTTCGCTACGCTTTGGCTGGTGTGGCCTGCGCCCGTCGCCGCCGGCTGCGCATTGGCTTTCGGCGCCCTGCTCGCCCGCCTGGGCGTACCGGGCCTGCGCGGCTACCCCCTCATGTTGCGGGTGCGGCTGCTGTTGCTGTCGCTGGTCCAGGAGGGATTGCATTTGGCGGGCTTCATCGCCCTGCTCGCCTGCGCGCTCGACGGTGGTCTGGCCTCGATGCGCGGCTACGACGTGATGCTGGTTCATCTGGCCGGGATGCTTCCCACCCTGCTCGGCGGAGCGGGCAGTCGCGAGGCGGCCACCCTGGTCATGTTCGCAGGCCAGGCCGACGATCGAGTTCTGTTCCTGACTGCCTTCTTGGCCACACTCTGTCTGCGGGTGCTGCCTTCTGCGCCCGGCATCTTTCTTTATCGCAGGTGGCGAAGATCTAGCGCGCAGGTCTAGGTAGAGTCGGGTATTCGTCGACATCTATAAACGACACCGAACGATACCGGCCACGAATCCGAACGAAGCAAGAGACGACAATGATGGTCCAGCCAAGTCTGCACCACGTCTGAGAATGGAAGCCGCCGCGACCCTTGCCAAAGCAAGTCGAACTCCGGCGATCTTTCAAGAGTCGCTTCCAGACGCCGCGGGTCAAATTTATCTGGCAACGGCGACAACCAGGTTCGACCAATGTGATACCATTTCACTCCATCGGACCAATCTTGCTCCAAAAGCCAGTATTTCCGGGAATCGCTGAGTTCGTAGCATGATACCAGCACCTGATGAGAGCGCATCAGCAAGTATCGCTCATGTTCCTGTCCGTTTAGGAAAAGGCGCGATTGCCCGACGTATCGTGACCAGAGGTTGTCCCGTTGTTCCAAGAAAATATTGACGCCAATTCCCGCTCCCACTAAAAAAACCATCCCGACGCCAGCCGCGCTCAGCCATCGCCGGCGCCTATTCCAGCTCACCCACCCCGGCAATACACGACCTGCAACCCACAACAAGCCGAACGGAAGGACCGGAATGAACAGGCGCGAGGACATTCGCATGTAGCCGGCGAAAGGCAAAGGGAAAAGCAAACCCAAGACAATCATTGCCGGCAGGGCGGCGCTTCCACCAAGCGCTGCGGGCTTTCCCGAACTTCCACTGACACGGTCACGCCAGGCCAGCCATAGCAGGCCAAGGCCGAGCATTCCCGGCGCCAGAACTATCTCTCCGCCTATTCGACACAACCCCAGGGCCAAACCGACACCGCCGGCAAACGAGGATCTCGTGTCAGCGTTGCCGTTCAACACGGGCCAGGCAAAGGGCAACAAGCTCAGCACTGCAGGGAGCAGCGCCTTTATCAGCGGCTTGAGTTGTTCTCGCTTCTTGAAGAAAACGAAATATAAATGACCCAACGCATATGGAATCGTAAAATAGTATGTCAAACTCGCAAGCCAGATCCACAGTGCATAGCAGACCCATTGCCGTCTCTCACCGGAAAGCGCACGCTCGAAGGATCCTTGACAGGCAAGCAAAGCGAACAGCCAAAGCGCATACTTGGTTTGCTGGTGATCCGGCAGTATAAAAATCCCCGAACATGCGAAAAGCACCGTCCAGAATAGGGACGAATTGCCGCCGGTGCGACGGCGCGCCAATTTGTAGAAAACCCACACGCCGGCCAGCCAGAACAGCAGATACGGAAGTCTGATGAGCCACTTTGGCTCCGGCAAGAACACCCAGAGATGGTTAACCAGACGGCCCAAGGGCGGTTGAGAACCCCGGATGGGGTTGAAGAACCAGTTCTTCCAGAAATCCGGCTCAAGCTCGGAGGCTTCATCACCAGTCAGCGGCAGCGTTACGGCCAACCAGGCCAGAACGACTCCCAAGGCCACCACGAGCAACAGCGCCCAGCTATCGTAGCTGTCCCATATCCGCTTGCCAGGCGCGTCGGAAATTCGTGCCCCCCTGTGCCATGGCATGTTGAACGCAAGACCAGCAACCAAAACGAACAACAGGTAGGTCAGGATCGTGATTTGCCAGGACTGCGCTGACATCCGGGATTTCCTCGTTGTCGGGACTGGTTTCCAGCCCGCGGCGAATCGGTGAGAATGTCAACCACTAGTGTTACGGATTTGGGAGACGAGTTCAAGCGGCCCTTGTAGATTGAGGGTTGCGGCGCTAGTATTCTGTGCGCAGGCAGTCATTATTTACAGGAGCTTGGCGTTCATGCGTGTATCGTTCTTCTTCCCGGCCTATAACGACGAGGCTACGATCGAGCCGCTGGCACGCCTTCTCGACCAGGTTCTGGCCGCCGAGTGCGACCAGCACGAGATCCTGATCATTGACGACGCCGGCCCCGATCGCAGTGGCGAGGTCGCAGACCGAGTGGCGGCCGAAATGGCTTGCGTGAAAGTCATCCATCACACGCACAATCTCGGCTACGGACGGGTGCTGCTGACCGGCCTGCGTCACAGTCGCTTCGAGTGGATCGGGTTCACCGACGGAGACATGCAGTACGATGTTCGCGAGCTTCCCAGGCTAATCGAACAGGCCCGCGCCGGGGCCGACGCAGTGGTCGGATACAAGACAGAGCGTGCCGACGGTTTCGGGCGCCGGCTGACCAGCGGCCTGTACAACGGGGCGATCCGTCTCCTGTTGGGCCTTGGCCTGCGTGATGCCGATTGCGCCTTCAAGCTCATGCACCGGCGTATCTTCGACGGTTTCACGCCTTCTGTCGACTACCGTGAGGCATTTCTGCTGGTCGAGGCCTTCTACAAGGCCAGACTCGCAGGAGCCAGGATTGTCGAAGTTCCCGTGAGCCATCGTGCCCGCCCACACGGCGTATCGAACTGCTTCACCTGGCGCACCGCCCGCCGCATGGCCTGGTACACCACCCGGGCCGCCGTGTTCGGCCGGCTGCTGGGGGCCTTCCGTTGAGCGCCCTCGATCAGGTCGTCATCCCCTGCGGGGGGCCTGGGCTGCGCCTAAAGTCCAAAACGGGCGACGTGCCAAAGGTGCTGACGTCGATAGGCGGCCGGCCCCTGCTCGCCCATCTGCTCGACGACCTGCAGGCGGCAGGCGCCGGCCAGGTTCTTCTCCTGGCCGGCCTGGGCGGCGAGCAGGTATCCGCGGAGGCAGGGCGACTCGCCCCGTCCGGAATGAAAGTGGAAACGATCATCGAGCCTCAACCGCGCGGCACCGCCGGAGCCCTGCACGGTGTCGCCGAAAGGTTGGCCGAGCGCTTCGTGCTCGTGTTCGGAGACATCTTCACCTGTCTGGATTGGAAGCGCCTGTCTCTCGCGGCCGAGACCGACTCGGGTCTGGCCACCCTGCTGGTGCACCGATCCAGCCACCCTCAGGACAGCGATCGGCTGACTCTGGATGACGGAGATCGAGTCATCGGCTGGATCGGAAGAAACGGTGGGCACAAGGGCGAGGTGGTGACGGACAGCATGCTTACCAACTCGGCCGTGGCCGTGTTTCACAAGGACATCCTGCGCCGCGTCCCACGCGGGCGCGCGAGCGATCTATACGGCCAGATACTGCCCGCCATGGTCGAGGCGCGCGAACCGATCTTCGGCTATCGCTCATCCGAGTACGTTCGCGATATAGGCACACCCGCCCGACTGGATTCGGTTATTAGCGACTTCAAGAGCGGAAGGACCTGGCTCAGGGCAGAAATGGTGCTTGTAGATCGTGACGGTACGCTGATCGAAGATGTCGGACTGCTGCACGAGATCGACAAGCTGCGTCTGCTGCCCCGGGCCGCGGAAGGTCTGCGTTTGCTGAACCAGGCCAGCATTGAGGTCGCCCTGACTACTAACCAGCCCGTTGTGGCCAGGGGGTTGTGTTCGCTGCATGATCTAGGCTTGATCCACGAGCGGCTTGAAAAAATGCTTGCGGCCGAAGACGCGCACCTCGACCGGATCTATTTCTGCCCGCACCATCCGGAGACATACCATGCCGAGGGAGATTCCAACCTGCGCGGCCCGTGCTCCTGTCGCAAACCCGCGGTTGGAATGGCGCGTAGTGCCCTTGCCGATCTGGGAGTGCCGGCCTGGAGGACGGTTGTCATCGGCGACCGCTCGGTGGACATGCAACTGGCCCACAACGCGGGGCTGGCCGCGATCGGCCTGAAAACCGGCGCGGCCTGTAACGACAATCGCTATCCGGCGCGGCCGGTCTGGAGCTTTGCAGACCTGCTTGCTGCGGCCCGCTGGCTGTCTCATTTAACGGGTTGAAGAGTATCGCTGCCGTACAAACGGGCGTAACCGCGAGAGAGTCCAAGGCAATATGGTTCGTGCCTGCAACTGCGGCATCTGTCCGGTTTGAGAAACATGGCATCCAGGAAAGTGTAGTCAAAGGTTTTCTCGGTCAGTAGCTGGCGGGCCATCGTGAAGTAAAGATCGTAGCTGTTGCTTTCCAGCCCGGGCAGAAGACAATATGGAATTCCGTAGAAAAGCAAGGGCCATGCCTCGCCTTCGTGATCTTTGATGATTTTTTCCAGGACGGCCAGTGCCTTTTCGATAGGCATCAGTACTTTTGCCCTGTTATCCCAGGCATGTGAATACACGCAACAGAAGGGAATCTCGTTTGCAAACCAGGCAAAGCGGGTTTTTTCCTGCCAGTCGCGAAAGAAATCTATTGTCTCTGCCAGGCTGTGTACGTTGAGGCGGTTGATTACCGAGACCACTGCAACTTCGAGTTGCGGGTAGCGAGCCAGATTTCGCATTGCTTGCTTGACAGTATCCAGGTGGTCTCTGCCGGTCAGGCGGGCATAGAGCTGACGGTCGACGGAGGATACGTGTAAGACTACCGAAGTCAATCCGGCCCGCATGCAGGCGTCCAGCCGATCGGCGTACGCAAACACCAGACCGTTGGTGAACAGCTGCACATCGACGAATCCCAGTTTGCGGGCCTGGCTAATCAGTTCCGGCAAGTCCTTGCGCAATGTTGGTTCGCCCCCTGTCAAGATCAGACGTTCGACGCCACCGCTCCTGGCCCTTTCAATCTCGGCCCGGACCACGACCGCGTCGAGCGTGTCTCTTGGATCTTTACGGATGAAGCAATAGAGACAGCCGATGTTGCACGAAGTCTGTACCTTGATTTCCACCTGGGGCAGACGCGCATCGAGCGCATTTCTGTATGCTTCGAACGGGTTCGGCAAGCGGGATCTCGGCATGGCGGGGTTAATCGTCATGCCTCCGACAAACTCCAGCTTTGCTTGACGGGCCAACAGGGCCAGTCGCTCCCCGGCCGGGCCCGGCAGCTTCGATACTAGTTCGGTCGCTTCCACGAGCCTGAAGCGCCCGTCGTTGTCCAACTCCGACCTGATCAATCCTCTTTTGGTCAGCAGCGACAGGTGCTTGGGAAGGTCTTCCGAAGGCAGCAGTTTGGCATTGTTTTCGAGGTCTTCCATGCGAGCCGATCCCAGGGCCAGGTTGATCAGGATCTCGGCCCCAGCCGCGGACAGGTCCGCTGACAGTAGAAGGGGCTCCAGGTCGTTTTGTAATGGTTTTCGCGCAGTCATGCTACTCCGTGCCGCCGGAGCTCTCGAGACCATGTTCGTACCAGCAATCTAGATACTCATCGAAGACTTTCTGCATCTCCTCGGCCGAGTAAGCCACCCGACCCGACGAATCCAGAAGTTCGATATTCGGGCGCCAGAGCGTCCAGCGATTCATTCGAGGCTCAACTATCCGGAAGGCGCCTTGCTGCTCCATGGTTGCCATCGCCGTGCCCGGAAAGGGAGCAATGTGGGCGGGAAACACCACCGATACCAGGCCTCGGTCGACCAGCTTTCGACAGAAGCGGGCCGAGTTCATATCCCGTTCGAAGTTACTGCCCGGGTGGCCGATGAGCATGAACATGATTGTCTTCATGCCGGCCGCCTTGATTCGTTCCATCAGCGACTCGACGGCGTCGGTATCCACCAGACGCGCCTTTTTGTTCATTGCCTCGAGCACCGGCACGGAGAAGCTCTCCACTCCAAGATAAACGTAGTCGATGTTGGCCACCGAAAGAGCTTTGAGATCGGTTCGATCGAGTAAGTCCATGCGAATCATGGTCGAGAAGCTGCAGCTCGGAAACCTCCGCAGCGCGTCCAGCAGCCCCTGGAACCGGCGTGAGCCCGGATTGAGCATGTCGTCGCTGAAAATGATTCGTCTCGCGCCGGTTTGAACAACACGTTCGATCTCCGTTGCCACCGCTTTCGGTTCTCGATAACGCTGTCGGCCCCACATGGAGTGACTTGTGCAAAAAGCGCAGTTCCAGTTGCATCCCCTGCTCAGTCCAACCCAGTGTTTCTGGCTACTCAGGGGGGCCCAGCGTGGCAAGGCGACTAGCTCCAGGTCGAGGGGCACCGAGATCTGTTCCGTGGTGAGAGGTTTTGGCCGCTTGCGTATCTCCACGCTACCGTCCTTGCGGCGCAAGGCCAAACCGGAAATATCGCCGGGCTTGAACCCGGATTGAAGCAACTGCAGACAAGTCTGTTCTCCTTCTCCGAGAACCACGAAATTCACCGAGTTCTGACGTGTCAGCCAATGCTCGGCGGTGTGGGTGGCGTGGTTGCCGCCGATCAGCAGAGGCAGGTCGGGCGCCAAGCTGCGGATTTGATCGATAATGATTTCCGCCGCCAGTTGATGAATGGCAAAGTTGACCGACAACCCAATCGCCCCGGGCCGTAGTCGACGCAGCAGGCTGCTCAGGATCTCCGAGGTCTTATACGCGAAGGTTTTCCTCGACTCCGGAGTGCCGTCGTCAAAATGCGTGTAGCAACCACTCTCCTGGTAGAATTCCCGCAGTGGAGCTACCATGGCCCGCATGCCGTGCGCCCTGAGAAAGCTCGCCAGGATCAGCGCACCGTAGGGAATGTTGCGTTCTTCACTATAAGTGGGTGTCACCTCGCATGGTTCTCTGAAAATAAAATCTGGAGGTGAGAGAATCAGTAAGTCCACGATCAAAATTCCTTTCGGGGCAAAGTTACTCCGCCCGCTCAGAGATATTCGCCGCGACTGATTCCAGCGTTTGCAAGAATCCTTGCCGGCACTCCCGGGCGCGGCCAACCTCGGTCAGGCGTCCGTTTTGCGCGAGACGGCGACGCTCATCGGCATCCTGCCACAGATCACGGATTGCTTCGGCCAGACCATCGGAATCCGCCGCCTTCACGAGCCGCGCGTTGTAACCGTCTTCAACGTAATCCGCGATTCCTGGTACATGGCTGCAAATGACCGCTGCCCCCAACCGATGTGCCAAGGCGACGGTCGTATGACCACCGTCACCAGTGCCTGGCTGAAGAGCCACAACCACCAGCCTGGCTCGCTTGATCAGGGCAATATATCTCTCCAGCGCCAGTGCCCTCAGCCAACGCACATTGGGAAGTTCCAGCAGCCCGGTCCCGGCGAGACGCCTGCGGTGGCCGGCTGCCTGCTCATCCACGACCGCGAAAGGAAGATCGGGCAACGCCCGGGCGGCTTCCAGGCTGCATTCCGGGTCACGCCGGCCCGACCCGGGCACGACAATCCCGTCGGCCGGAAGACCGAAGGCGGCTTCCCCATCCACTTCGGGGCCGCCGTCGAGAAGGACATCTGCATTCGGCACGAAGGTGGAATATGCAATTGTGCCGGCATTGATACGACTGATGCGCTCCCGGGGAACTCCTGCCTTGAAAAGGATCTGTGCCTGTGAGGAACTGGCCGCAATCCAGGCGATCCACGGAGCCCGTGTCATCTCGGGCCACGGGTCGCGGCCATCGTGTTCGAGATACCATTTCCGCATTGCCGCCACCCGCTCAAGTCCGTGTACATCAAGGGCGAGCAGCGCCTTGGGTGAATCACCACGTCTCTTCCATTCCTGAAACAACAGCATGGCTTCTGGCGTCTCGCAAAACACGGCATCGAAGTCACGAGTGGATTCGACAAAGTCAGCCAGCGCTTCCCGATCCAGCGTGACGCTTTCGCGGGCTTTCGTGTGTTCTACGATCACGATCCTGTCAAACGCATGCCTGACGGCCTCGAAGCGATGTCCGGCCCAATCCACAGGCCCATGATGGATCCGCTTGGGAATGCCTCCAACCAACAGAACACGCATGCCGCAACTCTCCCTGTTCTTTTTGCCTATTTCTCGAGCCCTGGCTTGCAGGGCCCCTTGTCTTCATAGACGCCGAGCCCACATGTGCGCCAGATATCATGGTACCCGTCCATAACCTGCCGCATCTCTTTGGCGGAATAGCTGACCTCTCCGGATGGATCCAGGAGTTCGACAACAGGCTCCCAAGTTGTCCAGTGATTCATGCGCGGTTCCAATAGTCTGAATTTCCCCAGACGCTGCATTTCCGCCGCTGCAGTACCTGGAATAGGTATGAAAAAAAACGGCAAAATATTCGTTATCAAACCCTGACTGGCAAGATCATGGCAGACCCTCACCGAGTACATTTCTTCCTGAAAGCTGCTATCTGGATGGCCAACGAGCAGGAACAAGGTCACTTTTAAACCACCGGATCTGAGCCGTTCCAATGCCGAGTGAACATCCCTGTCTTTTCTAAGTCTGATCTTCTTACCCATTGCCGCAACAACGTCTTTAGAGAAACTCTCCAATCCCAGGTAAACATGTTCAATATGGGCACCCAGGACTCGCTTCAGGTCAACCCTGTCCATCAGATCCATGCGAGTCATGGTTGAGAAACGGCAATCGGGAAAACGGCGCAATGCGGCTGCTAGCCCTTCGTAATGACGTGATGCTGGATTCAGCATATCCTCGGCAAAAAATATGTCGTGCACACCAATTTTGGTAACCTGCTCGATCTCGGCAGCCACCGCATGCGGCCTGCGATATCGTTGATGTCCCCACATGGATGGAGTTGTGCAGAAATTACACTGCCAGTTGCATCCCCGGCTGAGACTAGTCCAATGCTGTTGTGTACTCAATGGAGCCCAATGCGGCAGTGCCATCAAAGACAGGTTGGCAGGGATCGAAAGTTGTTCCTCGGAGAGTAGCCTTGGTCTGGGCCTGATTTCAATTGAACCATCCGCCTGACGTAAACCCACACCTGGAATTCCCTCTGGGTTCAAACCCGATTCCAGGAGCGTGAGACAAGTTTGCTCTCCCTCGCCAAGGATCACGAAGTCAACCGGGTTATTTCTTGATAACCAATGCCCGGCAGTATGGGTAGCATGATTGCCTCCGACCAGCAACGGCATCTCGGGAGCCAGATTGCTGATCAAATCCAATATTATTTCTGCAGCCCGATGGTGAATGGCGAAGTTGATCGTCAACCCAATCGCAGCGGGACATAAGCGTAGCAGTAAATTTGACAGAATCTCATTGGTCTTATCAATAAAGATTGCTTCGGATTTTTCGGTCCCACGATCAAAAAAGATGTAAGAGCCCTTTTCCTGGTAAAATTCGCGCATCGAGGCAACCATGGCATGCAAGCCGTGATGTACCAGGTAGCTGGCCACGGTGAGGGCGCCGTAGGGAATGTTGCGCTCCTCACCGTACATGGGCATGGGCTCATCCGATTTTCGATACAGAAAATCCGGCGGACTGAGGATCAGCAAGTCCAAGAGTTTTTTATTCATCGACAACCCAAAAAGTGTACAACTTCACAGTCGCGTATAACCAGTCAGTCGTGGCGCGGCGAAACTCGGAACCTGCCCACGGCAGAGCTTACCAAACGTCATGGAGCTTTTTCAATCATCCCTTTGGAAATCTGGGAAAAAGTTGAAAAAGTAATTCAAAACAGTGTCTCAACACCAGTTTGACAGTCAACACCCCAAACCTGTATCATCAAGCGCTTTTGTAGGAGTACAGAGATGACTAATTTACTTGATGATTTTCGCAATCGTGTTTGTACAGCCTTGGCGGGAGTCGACCTGGAGCAGCTTGACAGTGCAATCCAGGCGATCCGCCGGGCCGACAGTAATGACAAGTGTGTATTTATCATGGGCAACGGCGGCAGTGCCGCCAGTGCCGCCCATTTGATGTGCGATATGAAATATGCCGAAGGCAAGGCAAGGCGTCTGCGAGTGATGAACCTTTCGGACAATGTTCCGCTTTTAACCGCCCTGGCAAACGATGTTGGATACCGGGAAGTATTCCGCATGCAACTCGAGCAAATACTTCGGCCAGGAGATGTGGTCATTTCCATTTCTGTTTCTGGCGATTCCGAAAACGTTGTGCTTGCCAACATTTTCGCGCGGGAAAAGGGTGCAGTGACAATCGCTTTCCTCGGATCGGGCGGTGGCAGAGCCGGCAAACTTGTAGAGCATCCGATTGTGGTGGATAACGACGATTTTCCAGTGGTCGAAAGCGTTCACTGCGTACTTACCCAGATGGTTGCCGCAAGTTTTCGGAACGGGACTTCAAAACACTCCACAAAATGACAAGCGGCCGACCATATGGATACAAGCGATGAGAATCGCTTTCGTATGGATCAATATAGCCGGCCCGGTGGGAGTCAGCCATGGAGTGCTCATCCTGGCACGCGAGCTATTGGAAGCCGGACATGAGGTTGATGTTCTACACCTCAACGAGGATCTTGGCTTTCCCGCGGATCCCGGCCGCCTGTTCTCCGAACTCAAACGTCTCTCTCCCGGGCTGGTCGCCTTTTCATTTCTCAGCTCACATGCAGGTCTTGCCCGCCGACTGGTCGCCGAGGCACGATCCGCCCTGCCCTCAGCAACCATTGTCTGCGGCGGCATCCACGCAACGCTCAATCCGGAGGAGGTTTTCGATTGGGCGGGAGTCGACGCGGTTGGGATCGGCGAGTTGGACGGCGGCCACTTCGTCAAGTTTATAAGCCGCCTGGAGCGCGAGGACGACCCGGCCTCGGTCGCCGGCTTCTGGGTAAGGGACGAACATGGAGAACACCGCAACCGTCTGGCTCCCCTGCCTTTCATCGAGCACCAGGCGCTTCCCCTTTTTGAAGCGATTGATTTCGAGCGTTTCGTCGTTGCCAAGCGCGGATTTGGAGAGATCATTGCCGGCCGCGGCTGCCCTTACCACTGCCGCTTCTGTCAGAATCACGCCCTGGTGAAGCGTTATCGGGACGGCCTGGGCGGCACCCCTGCATCATGGCCCTACATCCGCCTGCGCTCGATAGACAACCTGCTTGCCGAGTTGAAGGAAATGCGTTCCCGCGCGCCTTCACTCAAGGCAATAATGTTCGGCGACGATCGCCTGGCGTTCGACAAGGCCTGGCTCACCGAGTTCGCCGAGCGCTACCCGGCGGAGATCGGTCTGCCCTTCATCGCCAACGCAACGGCCGATCGAATAGACGCGGAGAGTGCCGCTTTACTCGATCGGGCGGGCTGCAACATGATCAAGCTGGGCGTGGAGTGCGCTCCGGGCCGGATCCGCAAGCAGGTCCTGGGGCGTCCCTTCGACGAAGCAACCATACGCACTGCTTTCGGGCACCTGAAGATGCGTGGAATCAACACCATGGCCTACCTGATGGTCGGCATACCAACCGAAACGCCGGACGATGTGCTGGCCACCTTTCGCTTCTGCGCCGGGCTCAGGCCGGATGCCCTGCGGGTCGCCATGTTCTGTCCCTTTCCGGGTACCGAGATCCACACGGAGCTTGCCCGGAGCGGCCTTCTGGAGCAAACTGAGGCCATGTACGGTTTTCTCGAGCAATCAGTGTTGAAATGGCCCGCCGGCATGCGCGCCTTCCTCGACAAGACGCTTATCTTGCACCCCTGGATGGTGAATCAACACCTGGACGAGCCGGTCGGATCGTCGGCCCGCGAGTTGGTCGCCTGGGCACTCTCTCCAGCTTCGGGATCCGCGCAGGATCCGCTTTTTCGTAAAGAGCTTCTGAACCGCGGCCGGCTTGTGCACGATAGTTTAGCCCGTGAGAATCTGCCCCACTACTTTGCGCCCTTCGCGGAGCGCCCGGACTGGGCCTTTCTCAAGATCCACAGGCGGCGCCTCCTGATCAACGTCGATGATGAGCGGGCGGGATCATGAAGGGCCGGTTCTGATGCGCGTTCAGTTCATCTGGTTCAACCTGAACAGCACGCCCAAGATGAACATCGGCGTGGCGCTGCTCGCCCGGGAACTGACCGAGGCGGGCCACGAGGTTTCGGTTCTGCACCTCAACGAACATGTCGGGATGGCTTTCGATCCGAAAAATATTCTTTCTCGCATCCGTTTTTTCGATCCGGGACTGATCGCCCTTTCGTTCGGTCGTAATCATCTCCGCCATGTCGAGGCGCTCGTGCCACTTCTGAAGAAAGAGCTTCCAGACGTGCCCATCCTGTGCGGCGGCGTGCATCCCACGCTGTTTCCGGAACAGGTCATTGCGCTGGATGAAATCGATTATATCTGCATCGGCGAGGCCGACGGCCTGCTGGCCGACTTCGTCACCGGCCTCGAGGCGGGCCGGGACGTGTCAAAGCTTTCCGGCTTCTGGGGAAAGCGCGCGGGGAGTATCTGGCGCAACCCCATGGCACCCTTGCCCGACATTCGTGAACAAACCTGGATCGACCTGGATCACATCGATTACGGCCCGTCACTTGCCTACAACCGGGGCATGTTCGAGGTGATCACCGGCCGGGGCTGCCCAAATAGCTGCAGCTTCTGCTTCAACCAGACCCTGCGGGACACCTACCGGCGCCGGGTACCGGCCGGCGAAAAAGGTATGCCCCACTGCCGCAAGCGGGGCTGCGAGAATCTCTTTGGTGAAATGGAGATGATCCGTGAGCACTTCGGGCAACAGGTAAAAATGTTCTCACTGGCGGATGACGCGATCAATTTCGACCGCCAGTGGATGTTGGATTTTTGCCGCGGGTACTCAGAACGCTTCGATCTGCCTTACACCTGCAACCTGCTGGTCGACGGAATCGACGATGAACTGGCCGCTGCGCTTTCGCGTTCGGGGGCCATCGCCAAAGTCGGCGTGGAATCGGGCTGCGAGCGCATTCGCTCCATGATCCTCGGCAAACCTTTCGACCAGGCGACCATCGAACGCGCCCTGGCGCGGCTCAAGACCCACAACGTACCGACCCGCATCTACCTAATGGTGGGCAATCCGACCGAAACCCGCGACGAGATGCTGACAACCTTCCGTTTCGCGGCCAAGCTGAGAGCAACCTCCACCAGGTTGTGCATTTTCTACCCAGTTGAAGGAACTCCGATCCACGAGCTTTGCGTCCGGGATTCGCTATTGAGCGGCCGGGAGTACGAAAACTACGACGACCTTTCGGTACTTCGCTGGGATTCCGAAATGGCCCTGTTCATCGAAAAGGCGCACCTGTTGCATCCCTGGATGCAAAACGTCTATCTGAGCGAGAGCTGCGCCCGTGAATACGGACCGCTCCTGGGACAAGCACTGGCCATGCCGCAAGGCGAGTGGGACAGCACCCAGACGCGTGACTGGATCCGCTCGTCCTCGATAGCCTTGACCATAAAGCTGCGCACAGCGGGGATCGAGCACTATTTCAATCCTTTCCCCGAAAGATCCGATGTCACCTTCCTTTACGGCGGAGATCCGGTCGGGCTGCCAAACGCCGACCTGGAACCGGGTGCGCCATGAAGATTTGCTTCCACTGGTTCAACCTCTCGACCCCGCCGGGCATGAGCGTCGGAGCGTCCCTGCTGGCCCGCGAACTGGCCGAAGCGGGGCACGAGGTCAGGCTGCTTCACCTGAACGAGAGCATCGGGATGCCTTTCGATCGAGATCGGCTGGCCGCCTTCTTCGACGAGCATTCGTTCGACCTGCACGCCTTGTCTTTCGGGCAAAACCACTTTCCCGTTGCCATGGACATGGCATCTCTGGTCAAGCGCCTGGATCCGAGCTGCAAAGTGCTGTGCGGCGGCGTACACACGACCTTGAACGCGGAAACGGTTCTTTCACATCCTTCCGTCGATTTCGTCGGGCTGGGAGAGGTGGACGGCTTGATTTCGCGATTTGTCTCCGCGCTGCAAGGAAGGGGCGACCATCGATCCGTGCCCAACTTCTGGGTAAAGGAAAACGACGGAATCCATCGTAATCAAATGGCTCCCCTGCCCGATATCACAAGGCAATCATGGCCGTTTTTCGATGGCATCGACTACGCGGCCATCATCCGGGCCAATCGCGGTTTCGCAGAGACCATCGTGGGCCGCGGATGCCCGATGAAGTGCAACTATTGTCACAACGCGGCCATTCTCGACACACTTCGCAAGCTGACGCCCGGAAAAATCACCGGTGCGACCTACTGCCGGCAGCGATCGGTGGAGGACGTCATCGGCGAGCTCAAGGCATTCAAGGAAAGATATCCCGGAATTCTCAAGGCGTTCAATTTCGGGGACGATCGCTTTGCATCCAGCCACGAGTGGCTGAGGGAATTTTCCGCGGCCTATGCCGCGGAGATCGGCCTGCCTTTCATCTGCAACGCCATCGCCGGACACCTGGACGAAAAGATGGCCCACCTGCTCGCGGATGCGGGTTGCTACATGGTCAAGTTCGGCGTGGAGAGCGGCTCGGAAAGAGTCCGCAAGCAGATCCTGGCCCGGGAACTATCCGAAAGCCGGCTACGAAAGGTTGTTGCCTTGCTGCAGCGACTGGGGGTCAACACGCGCGCATACGTGATGCTGGGCATGCCGACCGAAAGCCACGAAGAAATGCTGGCCACCATCCGGCTTTGTGCGGATCTCGGCTTCGACTCGGTTCGCCCGTCAATCATGTATCCTTTTCCGGGCACAGAGCTGTATCGCACATGCCTGGCCCAGGGGCTGGTCGATGAATCCCGGGTGCCACCCGACTACTCAACCACCACGGTCTTGAAGCTGCCGGAACAAGAGAAGCTGTTCATCGAGAAAACAGAAGCCCTTTATGCATGGCTTCTCAACCTTTACTTCAACGATCGGGCGGCCGAGGCCTCCGGTAAGCTGGTTGACCTGGTGCGTGGCATGCCCGGTGACCGCTGGCGCGCCGGTGAAGGCAGGCGCCGGATTGCCGAAGAGGGTGTAAAAATACACGCCGACCTGCGTCGGAAAGGCATCGAGCACTACTTCGCGCCTTTTACCGACCGGCCGGATGTCATATTTCTCTTTCGTGACAGGATCCAGCCGCTTATCAATGTCGAAGAGCGATGACAGCCGAGTGAGCGCGGTACTGCCGTGCTTCGAGGAAGCGCCCAACCTCCTGAATGTTACGGAAAACCTGGAGGAAACCTTGGCAGCCTGTGTGTCCTCGGACTGGGAGATCTTGCTGGTTTCCAGCCTGGCGGCCGGGGACGGAACGCCCGAGTTGGCAAGAGAGCTGGCAGCCGGGCACTCCCGGGTGCGCACCTTGTGGCAACCGGCTGGCGATCCCGGATATGGACGCGCGCTTGCCATGGGCATCAGCGCGGCACAATACCCCTGGCTGCTGCTCACCGACGCCGATGGGCAATTCGCTCACGGTGAGCTGTCCAGGCTGACCGCCGAATCCGTACGGGCCGAAGTGGTTGTCGGATACAGGTGCGCGCGGCGCGATCCCCTCGCCCGGAGAGTGGCCGGAAAACTGTACTCCGGTCTGGCGGCGCGGCTTTTGGGTATTCGCGGAGTGAGGGATCTCGACTGCGCTTTCAAGTTGGTGCATAGTGATGTTATCGGAACCACCCCGCTGCGCTGTCGAACGGGCGTGGTCAACGCGGAGATTCTCATGCGGGCAATTTCGAGACGATCCAGGCTGGTCGAAGTACCCGTCACGCATCGCCCGCGCCTGGGCGGCACGACCCGTTTCGAAATCAGCTTGGGTCCGTTCGGCCACTTGCCGCACCCGGCCGAGGTGGCGGCTATCTTCCGGGATCTCGCCATGCTCATGGAGTCGAAACCATGAAGGTACTGGTTACCGGCGCCACCGGATTCGTGGGCAGCCACCTGCTGGACCTGCTGCTCAAAATGCCGCAGATCGAGATCCATGCCACCAGGCGCTGGGCATCCAGAATGACACTGGTGGAACACATCGAGGGCGTTGAGACGCGCATCCGCTGGCACCTGTGCGAGTTGGGCGATCCCTTCTCGGTGGACGGCGTCGTATCTTCCGTCAAACCGGATCGTATCTTCCACCTGGGGGCCCAGAGCTTCGTGTCTCCCTCATGGGGGGCGCCGGAGACGTGTTTCCGCACCAATGTAATGGGCACTCTGTACCTGCTGGAATCACTGCGACGGAACGAACTGGCCGCCACCCGGGTTCTGCTACCAGGATCCGGCGAGGAATACGGCGATGTCCCGGAAGCCGAACTGCCCATCCGACCCGAGACGCAGCTACGTCCGGTCAATCCATATGCGGTCAGCAAGGTCGCCCAGGATTTGCTCGGCTACGAGCACCACAAGAGTTACGGCTTGCAGGTGATTCGTGTCAGGGCCTTCAACCACGAGGGTCCTCGTCGCGACTGTGTCTTTGCGTTGCCCTCGTTCGCCCGCCAGATAGCGCGCATCGAAGCCGGCCCGGCGCCACCCGTGATTACTGTAGGCAACCTGGACGCACGCCGAAACTGGACAGACGTAAGGGACATGGTCAAGGCCTACTGGCTGGCCCTTGAGAAGTGTCCCCCGGGCGAACTCTTCCTGATCGGCAGCAGGCAGATCCTCACCGTAAGAGAATGCCTCGAAAAGATGCTTTCCATGTCACCGAAGAAAGAACTGATCAGCATCGAGACGGATCCTGCGCTGGTCCGACCAACCGAGCCAATGCGGCTCGAGGCCGATGTTGAACCCTTCGGCGATTTGACCGGCTGGACACCCGAGATTCCCTTCGAACAGACGTTGCGTGATATTCTGGAATACTGGCGCTCCAGGGTTAGCCTGGAGCGAAGGCAGCCCTAAGATGCGCGTGCTGGTTACCGGAGCGAATGGCTTCATCGGTCGGCATCTCTCGGCAGCACTCATGGGTGCGGGTCACGATCCGGTCGAGTTGGACAGAACCAGGGCGGATATCAACGACCTGGACTCCCTGCTGGCCCTCTCGACACCCGCCGACACGCTCGTGCACCTGGCCTTTCCGGCTTCGCCGGGCTTTCGCCGCGAGCACCCCTTGAAGGCACTGCAAACCGCAGCCGCCGGAACGACCAATGTCATGCTGCTGGCAAACAGTTGCGGTGTGAAACACGTTGTGCTTGCCTCGAGCGGGAAAATATACGGCACGCCCAAGAAACTGCCAATCGCTGAAGACCACCTGCTCGAACCGACAACCTTGCTTGGCCGCTTAAAACTGATCCAGGAGAAGATCGTCGCGACGGCCGTGGCCGGCACGTCCATGTCGGCGACCAGCCTGCGCTTGTTCAACGTCTACGGGGCCGGCGGATCACGTGAGTTCTTCGTGCCGACCTTGATCGCGGGCTTTTGCGAAGGCGGTCCCCTTTGCCTGGGAGAGTTGGATCGGCGGCGCGACTGGATACACATCGACGACGTCTGTAGCGCTTTCAAGATCAGCCTGTCGAAACCGCCGCCGCCGGAATCTTTTCGTCCACTCAACGTCGGCAGCGGCAGATCGACGTCGCCGGGCGAACTGGTAGAGATGCTGTCTGCAATTACCGGCAAACACCCCGACATTTCGCAGGATCCACGCCTGATGCGTCCCAATGAGCCTTGGGAGGAGCGCACAACCTACGCCCGGCTGGCGGCGCTGGGCTGGTCACCTGAATACGGCATCGAGATCGGGCTAAAGCAGTGCTGGGACGCGCACTAGAGATCTCTCCTTCGATTTTGGAACTTCAGCCAACCCTCGTGCCGTAACCGCTCCGTGTCAGCGGGGCCGAATTCGCTCGTGCGGATGTGTCCGCTGGAGAAGCGAAAATCCTCGTAATCATAAGGCCTTACAAGCAGGCCGGCACGCTCGCAGTAAGTGTGCAAGGGTGTTTGGGGAAACGGCGTGGCAATAAAAAGAGACAAGGCGTCTAGATCCAGCGAGAGTGCGTAGTCGACGGTGGCGCGCATGTCGTCGATGGTTTGACCGGGAAAACCGAGCATGAAGTAGCCGATCAGCGTTATACCCCCAGCGTGCAGCATGTTTACTGCCTCGCGGCCCTGTTTCAGGGGGATTTGTTTCCCGACCCATTTCAGGGGTTTTGCGGGCTCGCCTGCGTCGAACGCAAGACCGGCCCTGATCGTGCCCGCCCGTGCCAGCTTGTCTGCCGTTAACCCGTCCAGGTCGGTTACATCGAGCCCATTGGGAAAATCAAGGCGCAGACCTGGGTTTTCTTGTGCCATTGACTCCAGGATCGCGTGAAACCAGGCTTTGTTGGCCAGGAGACAGTCGTCCTCAACGTGCAGCTCCTCGATTTCGAATTTTTCATGGAGACTCCTTGCTTCATCGAGGATTCTCGCTATCGAACGTTTACGATAGTTTCCCCGGCCCCAGAAACGTGGAGTCAGGCAGTAGGAGCAGGCATTGACGCAACCCCGGCTCCAGGTGGTCGGCAGGTAACGTCTACCCTGACCCATGCCAAAGTGTGGCGAGTTCGCCTTGGCGTATGCGGCGATGGGAAAAAGATCCCAGGCCGGCAGGGGAAGACGATCAAGATCGAGAAATTGCTTTAGCGGTCGCTTTTGAATACTACCGTCACCTTTTCGTGAGGCAAAACCATCAACCTCGGTCGGGTTGCCGCCACCCCGAATGGACGACACCAGGGAGGCCAGTGCCTGCTCCCCCTCGCTCAGGGCAACAAGGTCCACAACCGGTTCGTTCTTGAGCAATGCCGCTGCATTGGCAGCCGCGTGCGCTCCTCCCAGTACGATCCAGGCATCCGGCAGCAGTGACCTGCAGGCCCGGGCGATCTGGATGACATCCGCTTCCGTACAGGTAAAAGGACAACTGAAGCCGATCACGTCCGGTGACCACTCGGCTATCATGGCGGCGGCCTGGTCTGCCGTAATGCCGTACCTGACCGTCTTGCCTTCGACCAACCGTAAATCGTAACCCTCAATGAGGGTATCGAGCGCTGCAACTTCGAATCCGTGCTTTCTGAGCCAGGCGGACAATCTGGCCACCCCCTCCGGCGGCACGGCGTGGAATGAGCCGCCAGTTGTACAGCGCCCGGGAGGAGCGACAAGCATCACTCGTTTGCCGGTTGGTCTCATGGTGCACCCGATAAGTCAATCAGGTGCTCGACAATTCTTACAATTGCTTCCTCGGCCACCTCCGAAAGCTCTCGCTCCCGGCGTGACGCGGCCGCGCCAAGCCGAGAGCGTTCTACTCCGTCGCCGGCCAGCCTGAGCATGCATCTCCTGAGAGCTTGCGCATCGCCCACTGGATAAGTCAGGCCGTTCTCGCCATCCCGTATATGGGCACTCAGAGAAGGCATCTGCGTGGCCACAATCGCCTTTCCAAGCCTCATTGGCAAGGCGCAGGACATCTGTCCCAGCGCGCGATCGACGGGTCGCAGCGGTAAAACCACCATTGAGGCACGCCGGATCGCCTCGACATAGGCCTCGGCTGGCACTGAATCGTGCCAGATCAGCGGTCCCTCGGGGCGATCGCGGTAGAGAGACAGGTTACAGATGATTTCGGCTGTATGCCCTGTTCCGGAGAGGGCCTCGGCCAGGCAAGAATAGTCGCGCTCATGCGAGCCCATGGCCAGAATGGCGCCCGGTGATATCGGGCAATCGAGCCAGTCGTCCTCCGAACCGGCCAAGACTCGATCCTGGGCTCGAACCAGCTCGGGTAGAAAAAAACCAACAGACGCCCGCGCCATGGGAAGGTAAAAGATGTTCTCAGCCGGAATTCCCATGTTTCGATAGTAGCCATCGAGGCCCGGTACAATGGTGAACCAGAGGACTTCGCCTGCCCGCAAGGCGCCTGGGAACGGGTCGTCACCGTAGTGGTCTTCGACGAAGCGACGCACCAGGCCTGCCGTCCCGAAGCGGTCGACCTCGTTGACCAACCAGGGGATGGGACGCATCTTGCGTTTTCTGCGCACGTAGTGCAGCAACATCAGGTCCGGGCTGTCGGAAAAGACGGCGTCGAACCCTTCCATCTCATCGAGAACGCGATCGATCTGCGAGCGCCGGGCTCGAATACTATCGAGGCCTGTACGTTCGACGAGATTGTCGAAAGAGCAAGAGCTGAAGTGCATCTCATGTTTCTCGCCTAATGACACCTGGCCAGCGTATCTTCCCGCGTCTCCGAAGAGGGCGTATATTCGAAGTCGGCTCATGTGCCCGGCAACTCCCCTGCATCGAGTTTGAAGCTCGCCTTCACCCGGGACTCTGAATCAATGTTCTCTCCGTGAAAAAGCTCACGCTGTCTCTTGTTGCAGCGCCGGCAGCGAGGTGCGCCACCCCGCCGGTATAACTCGGCCACACGGGCATCGATGGTTTCGAGATTGTCTTTGCCAACTTCCCCGAGGATGGTCTCCTCGCGGAAATCGTCATGACAGAGGGTGAACTGGCCGTGGTAGTTTACGAAATAATATGAGCCGCAGTACGAGTACCAGCATGGACCCGTGGTATTGGAAGCAGGGTCTTGAGGGCCAAGATGCCGGCGATAGAAATCTCCGTCGAACAGAGTGCCATCTTCGATCAGCCCGCCCTTGTTGTATACCAGGGATACATCCCATTTTCGGTTTCCCGTCCGATCGAGATAGCGGCGCAGCGACGCCATTTCTTCCTCGTTTACCTTGTTTGTGACGAAAGCGTAGCTGACGTTCAGCCTGTCGGCCCGGCTCTGGAGATAACGCAGGTTCTTGGCGATTACCCTGAGATCCGTACCGGTCAGCGCTTGATGAGTTTCCTCCTTGAGCGAATGCAGGCTGACATTGATGGTAATATTCAAGTACCGGTCGTTCAACTTGACCAGACGATCGACCACTTCGGGAACCAGAGCAAGGCCGTTGGTGAATAACTCAAACTCTACTCCAGTCAAGTCGCGGATCTTCCTGATATAGTCAATAAAGTTCGGATGCATCAGGGGTTCACCCCGACCAATGAAATAGATCGTGCCGATCGGCTCTTCACGGATCGTTCTCAAAACTCTCTCAAGCACTTCGGTGGTCATGTTTCCGTAGCGTTTCATGCTGCGCTGCGGACAGAAAATACAGTGCGCGTTGCAGCGGTTGGTCAGCTCGATATCGATCCCGCGGGGGCGGTCGGCCTGAACCTGGACGGCACCATCCGTTTCGCCAACTGAAACCGCGAGTTTGCGCCGCCGAATGTATTGTTTCACCAGGGCTAATGTTTGATCGCTACTAAAGTCGGTTTGCCCCGCGTTCGCATGCGACTCCAGCAGGTTCTCCGGGAACCAGCTTCCACCCCCGGCCTCCTCCAGGGCCAGGACGATGTCCGGTGAATCATCGCGCAGTGCCCGCAGCAGGCCCTGGCGACGCAGACGGGACAAGAGGACCTTGTGCAGCAGGTAGGGCCTGCCACGTCTCAGATCCAAGGGCACCCCAAAGAGCCTGCGGCGGGCGTTGTTCGGAATATCTTCTTGCGACCACACTCTAACACAAGGTTGTTCTGGATTCTGTCTCGTGAAGTTGCGCAGCCTGGAAAGCGCCCCGGGAAGCAGTACTTCCCCATCTCGTAAAGGCAGTAAGAAACTTCCGTGCATCACATCGGGGAGGTAGTCCGTCCCGCGTATGAGCCTGGCCTTACGACTTGACATCTTGGCGACTCGATCGACGACTGCGGCACGAAATTTCGCAGAACGGGAAACAGGCGCCACCAGCAGTTCGTCACCTTGGCTCAGTTGGGCCGTGATACCGGCCATGCTCTTTGCCAGGCCTTCCAATCGACGGGGAGTGATTAACACCGAGATCATGGATTGCCGAAAAGCAGCCGGGCCCTTTGAAGATCTGCCGGAGTGTTTATATTCACGTAGCTGCCGGAAAAAACCGATGCATGAAGCGTTTTTCCCCTGGCAAGAAAATGATCGAGAGCATCAGTTAGTTCGCGACGTCCCCGGTTGTTCGAGGGTAAATCCGCAACAGTTTCGAGGAAATCCCGGTTCAGGAAATAGAGCCCCATACCGCACAGGCGGCTGCCCGCTTCTCCTGGTTTTTCCTCGACCGCGGTTATACGCTCTTCGCTCACACTGACGGCGAAGTTTGCGCTGACCGAGGCCCGGTCCGCCTCCTTCCAGACGCCAATGCCCGGAAAAGGGCCGCCGGCGGGGGCCTCAATTCGTCCCCGCAGCAGGCAGTCGCCCAGAACGACGACGAAACGCTCGGGCAGGCGTTCGGCCAGGCGCAGCAGGGCGTTGACGGTGCCGTCGGGCTCAGGTTGCAGATGTATCTCACTCGGGAGCGGTTGGCGCCGCAGGGCCTCGCGGACCGGGCCAGTGTCTCCCACCACCAGGTGCAGCCGACTCGCCCAGGGCTTCCAAGCTCGCACCAGCAAGTCGAGAAGAGTGAGACTTGGTGTCTCGTTCGAGCCCGTAACAATTGGAAGCAGAATCTTTGGCGCACCCCCCGAGGCCGATCCCAGCCGGCGCCCTTTTCCCGCTCCGAGAACAACCACGGGCAGACTCCATTTGAAAGGGGCTTCGAGCATTCCGGCTTTTATCCTATGTTTTCATTGCAATGCTGTCAAAGCGCCCCATGACGATAACGGGTGAAGCGCACATTTTGCCCGTCAATCTCTCTCATCGAATACGTAGAAGCCCGGACAACAAGTTGCCCAGGCACAGCCCAGGCAGCGTTCGTCTTGTCTTCGCCGGTTTGCCAGGAATGCCTGCAGGTTCTCCCCCTCTTCGCCCACGAAAACCATGTCCCGCGACGACTTGCCAAAATCCATGGCCGCAGCTTCTTCGTGACCCGGTATGAGGCAAGGGGGACAGTTGACTATCTGTATATGCATCCTGCCGGGCGGCTCATCCAGGAGCCCACCCAGGATGGTCCGCAAGTCCTCTTCACGCGGCAGTTGAGCGGATTCGGCCCGTCCGAAGGGTGTTACCACCTGCAGGTTCCAGCGCCGCACGCCCAGATCGGACAGCAGACGTCCCAGTTGCGGCACTGAAATGAGATTGTCCGCCACCAGGGTGGTGTTGACCGCAACTCGATCCGTGGAAGCGAGACACTTGAGGATGTTCCGGATTCCCGCAAGCGTCTGGTCGAAGCTCTCCGTAACGCCGGTGATCCGGGCCTGGCCACTTGCGTCCGGCGCGTGCAGCGACACGAGCACCTCGTTCACCCCGCTACGGGCAAGTGTATCCGCATAGGCATGGTAGCTGAGACGCCGCCCGTTGGTCACCAGGGTGATGCGTTCGAAACCCAGCGCGCGTCCTTGCGCGATGACCTCGAAAAGCCCGGGGTGCAGCGTGGGCTCGCCGCCGTCGATATCCAATAGCTCGAACCCCTCGCTCCTGTACCGGCGCAGGGCCTCGATCACATCGCCCGTGCCGGCGTGCCTGCGTACCCTGTCGCCCACTGCACAGAAGATACAGTGGTTGTTGCATAGGTAGGTCAGGTTGACGATCACTTTCCGCAAGGCTCCTGGAGCAATCGCCAATCGGAAGGCTCCAACGGCCTGCTCCAGGAATCGCGGGTCGAATTCCGCCGTATGGATGATGGGCACGTGCTGAAAGCAGGCCTGCCAGTCTTCGGGTCGATCTTGCACGAATTTTTTCTCCCTGCAGATCTTGTCCAGTTCGGTTCCCGGTAGCGGGACCGCGAACTGCACGAGCGGGCGCGCCGCGTAGGTTTCCAGGAACCTGCGGGCAGTCTGGAGTGTATGGACGATCTCACTCCTGATCTCGCCAGGGATGCCTACCAGGCAATGCACCTGCAAATCGAGCTCGTAGCGCTTGCACCATTCCGCGACTCTCTCTACCGACTGCGGATCGAGCCGCTTTCCGAGCACCTCGTTCTGGACGCGTACACTCGCGCTCTCCAGCGATACCTTGAGCCCCGAGGTGAGACCGGCCAGGCGCCTGATGTCGTCTTCGGCGAGGCGATCGGCGCGCAGACCGTTGGGGAATTCCACGCGCAGTTCGAGCGATTCGAGCATGTCCAAAAGAGCGCAGAAACGGCGCCGGTCCAGGTTGGCTACATCGTCGAGAACAACGATGCGCTCAAGTTCGAACTTGCCGACCCAGCCCCGGATCCACGACTCCACCCTGGGCCAGGGCACGGGACGATAACGGCGGCTGTCGCCCCCTTCGAGGCCGGGACCGGATGAGCAGAAGACGCATCCGTATGGGCAGCCGCGCGCGGTGACAATCGGCAGAGTCCTCAGCGGTTCTGCGGGAATCGGCCCGGGTCTCCAGGGAGCCTTCAGCGCCCGGCGCAGAGACGCAAAGTAGCTTTCATGATCGAGAAGGTCGTAAGCGGGCGCGGGCAATTCGTCCAGCGAAAATGAAAGGCGTTCCTCCCAAATTTCCCGCTCAGGCTTCAGGCCGTCCGTATACTCTCCGGCCAGACGGGCAAGCAGCCTGTCACCCTCATAGCGCAGGTAGAGATCCAGGCCCGGGATATCGTTCAACCAGTCTCGTGGATCGCTCTCGACATAGTGCATCCCGCCCGTGACCATCTCGGCCAAGACCAGAAGATCGTGCCCGGCCGCCTGAAACCCGTTCATCAGTTCTACAAGCCAGTTTTTGCCGGGGGCGGAGCGCAGAAAAGAGGATGCGTGCACGATAACCAGGTCTGCACGGATACCGGCCAGCTTTTCCATGAAGCTGTCTGCCGGTTCCCCCAGCCATGCCTGTTTTCCCGTCTCGCGCAGGCCGCCCTCACCAAGCAAGCCGTCGACGACCGCAACCTCGAACCCGCAACTTCGCAGGATGGAAGCCGCCTGGTATGCTCCCAGGTTAGAAAAATAAGGGTAGTCGATGAACTCCCTCGAGAGAAGCAACGGCGGCTGAACAATGACGGCCTCCGGCATGTGAGCGTCCCTTCCCGGCCTACGACCTGGTTAGCTGTGCACACCCGCAGGTTAGAATCCGATTGCGGGCCGGTCAAGCCAAAGCTGTCGTCAACACAAAGCTATCGGCAACCTTGTTCGCAACTAGTTCGTGTGGTAACTATCCCTGCTGGAGGAGGGACAGTTGAGACCTTTTCTTCGATCGACTCGTCTGGCAGCGGGAATGCTGTTACTCGTCGTCTTGGTCTGGGTTGCTCCACGCCGGGCGGAGGGTTTTTGCCAAGGAAGGCGCGAGGGAATTAGGCTGTACGCAGAGTACCTGGGCCGAAAAATCGAGCGCAGAGTCCTCGAATCATGTTTCGATCTTCTTCAGATTGTGAACGGGTTCAGCGAACTTCCAATCAATCTGTCCCTTTGGAGTCTCCACATTCAAGCCCGGGCCGCGCTTTCGGAAATGCTTGTAAAAGCAGCCGCAGGGCAAGATGACGGGCGGCCTTCATATGAAAACATCCGGGCAGCCCTGCAGCCCTTCTGGAACAAGGCAGCAATAATCCAGCGAACATTCAAGCAAACTGACGTCGATCCCAAGACCGCTCTGGCTGACAAACTCGCAGACATCGTAATCCGTTGGTCGGCTTGTCAATCCCTGGCCTCTCGCAGCTCGCTTCCATGTGATCTGGCCGGTGCCCTCGATCCCAGGAGACGCAAGGGTTGTCGGCTCGATTTGGCGCGGCTGGCGGTGTTATACAGTGGAAACGGTCGGGGTAAACTTGCCACGCAGGCCGCCGAGATCCTGGGCATGGATCCCGCCAAACTCGCTGCCCTGTGCGAGATACTGAAAAAGAGGCAAGCTGCGAGATGCCGGGAGTTCGGCGATTTCGACTATCTCTGCCAGGCCTTTTGCGCTGAAGATGAGTCTGCCTGTCGCGCCAAGCAACTGCCTGAAAAACAAACCAGGGAGTGTGTGCGTGATCTATACGTCTTTGAAACGATCACGGGTAAGATATCCATGGAGGACTTTACCAAGCGTTATCCGGAATCCCGTTACCTTTATCTTCTGCCTGCTCTTTTAGGCGTTGAGGACTGCCTGCTCTCGGCGCTGCAAAACTACGACAGAGGTGCGGTCACTCTATTCATGCATAGAAAATTTTCCAGTTGCCTGCCACGGGCAACTCCCTGACGTCCTTTCCAGATTCCGCCCCTCGTGCCTGCACATTCAGCCATGACGACCTTGTCCCGGAAAGCCCTGTTGAAAGTCGGATATCGGTGTAACAACAACTGTGTTTTTTGCCACTCGGCCCCTCACAGGGGAATAAACTCGACAATCGAGCAGATCGAGAAAAAGATCCAGCGGGCGGCCTCCCTTGGCGCGAACATGCTGGTGCTTTCCGGAGGCGAGCCCACTATCCGGACCGACCTGTTGGACATCTCGGACAGAGCAGGCATGGCGGGTATGACGCTGGGCCTCGTGACTAATGGACGCATGCTGGCATACGGGAATCTTGTCGAAAAGTTGATCGAGCGCCGGCTCGGGTACGTCTACGTCTCGCTCTGTGCACCGGATGCCGAGCTTCATGACCGTCATGCCCAAGTTGAATCTTTCAACCAGACCATTAAGGGATTACAGCATCTCCCGGGAGTAGTTGATGAATTAACCATCAATGTCGTTGTCACGGATTGGAATATCGACAGTCTCGACGGAATGCCAGCCCTTGCGGCCAAACTTGCCCCGCTGCGCCTGAAATTCTCCATGGTCGAGCCGGAGGGCAACGCTTTGGATAACTTCAAGACCCTGGTGCCATCCTTGAAGCGCGCCTCGGAGGCAGTCACCGGTATCATAGAACAACTGTCTGATTCGGATGATATTAGCTACGCAGTCGACGGTTTTCCGCTGTGTTTGCTGCCGGATCACATACGTCATATCGAGTCCGGTCTGCGCGAGGACGGATTCTTCATTATATCCGAAGCCTTCGAGGACGACTGGCATCCGATAGACGATCAGAACCGCGGCTTCGGCACGGTCTGTATACAGTGCAGCCTGCAAAGGCGCTGTCGCGGAGTATACAGACAATATCTCGAACAAAGGGGCGATGATGAGCTACAGCCTCTCGCACGCA
Source organism: Myxococcota bacterium (assembly GCA_035528415.1). Lineage (GTDB taxonomy): Bacteria > Myxococcota > B64-G9 > B64-G9 > B64-G9 > DATKYQ01. The sequence continues at coordinate 73,401 of DATKYQ010000024.1, forward strand.
ACGTCTCGAATTCGTTCAACATGAAGCCATCCTCCCCGCCCCTGCCGTTTTCGCTTCGATGTTGCCCGATCCGGTCCGGCAGCATGCCTCCTCCCGATCCAGTCCGGGGTTTGGCCGTCTATCTGGGAGATGAGCGCGCCCGGTTCTATCATGCAACAACCAGGGACTTTTCGGACCTGACCATCAGACACGCAATTCGCGACCTCGGGCAAGTCTACCAGGATAAAAGTGATAAATTGCTGTCGAACGATCTCGGCAGCGATCTCGATCGGCTGGCTCTTGCCGGAATTTGCCCGGAGTGTTCCCTGCGGGCGCTATGCGGAGGTATTTTCGAACCGACAAAAGAACCTTCATTCGAGCGAGCCAAGGAGATTCTGGGCGGTGTTCTCGGGAAATTGAGAGGTACGCTTCTGGATATCGGCTGCGGCAGGAGCCCTTATCTCAACGCCATGCACGCCGCAATCGACGAGCACGCGCTCAGCTATCTCGGAATAGACCCGGATGTCGAGAACAAAGAATATCGAGCATCGGTCAGCTTCGAAAGAACTACCTTCGACGACTTCCACCGGAATGGGCCTCCCTTCGACACCGTCTGCGCCCTGAGAAGCCTGAATCACCTGCCATCGGTCAATACCGCAATTTCAAAAATGGCGGCCTTGACCGTTCCCGGCGGCCGCGTCATTTTGGCCGAGGACGAAGTTTTCTCAGTAGTGAGAAAAGCCCGGGTCACACAGCAGGTGGAATCACAAACGGGATTGCCTTTCGAACATCTGACCAACCTTCAGTTGGAGGAAGTGAAAAAGCTCTGTGAAGGATGCGGCCTGGTTACCGAACAACAATTCTCCACCGACGATACGAAAAGCACGCTCTGGTTGTTGGTCTGCAGAAAACGAAAGATCTAGGGGAGTCGTTACCAGGACCCGTGCGACCCGTGCGAACCATGGGATCCGTGCGAACCATGCGATCCGTGCGAACCATGGGACCCGTGCGAACCATGGGACCCGTGCGAGCCGTGGGATCCGTGCGAACCGTGGGACCCGTGCGAGCCGTGAGAGCAGTGCGACAGATCCTTGCCCGATAACCCACCGACCCCCGGCGCCTTCTTGGGTAGTTTGAGCGCCTTTGAAGCAGCCGACGCCCCACCCTTACGAGGGATCATCGCCGTACCGGCGGCCGCGAGCAGAGCCACACTTGAGGTCGAGAGCAGGTCTCGCCGAGTAAGCTTCTTCTCGTCCTTGGTGAGAAAAGCCTTTGTACTCTTCTCCGCCTTCGGGAAATTATCCTTGGACATGTAAAGCCCTCCGCCGATTCACTTCCTTATTCTAGCTACTGTTTCCTAACAATGTCAAGGTAGTATTTGACACATCCGGCAAATTTCTACTAACCGGCATTCAGACACGATCATGATGGTCTCTGGTACTCAAAATCAACCTCAAGTGCGACAGGGCCTTTTCGATGCCTTGCTCAATCTCACTCGAATAGTCCAACTCGTTGTTCCTGCGAAACTCTATTGCCTGGCCAAGCACTCGGAGCGGATCGGCGCTTTGTGGAATGCAATGGCCTAGGTGACCGAAAAGTTCCAGGTAGGCGGCGCTCATGCCACAACATAGAACTATCAGGCTGCACTCGCCGCACTCTTCAGCGAAATGGGTCTGCCTGGACCTGAATGCATCGGCGGTAACCAGATTCTCTTCGTCACCAGGATTGAAGAAACTGTAGGCATCAGAAACCAGGAAGCTTATCAGGTTCGAGCTGAGGTGGTAACAAGGTGAGATTACACAAAGAGGGAAATTCTCGAAATTGATTCTAGGATGAAGTTCCCCGGGCAACCCGGGTATAATCCCGGCTTTCCTGATTTCAGGCCAGCCGGCAATCTTGACTCTGTCCCTGATCTTCTCAATTGCCTCCGTGTATTTCACATGATAGGTCGGCCTTATCCTGGGAAAATCGTGCTCAATGATGCTCACCAGATCGAGGAAGTCGCCCACATTCACCGAGTTGACAACAGTGTTGATCGTGCAATGCAGCGGGTATTCCCCATCGAGGGCGTCAATCACTTCCAGACACTGGCGCTGCTTCACGGGCGTAAACGCCCTGCCCGAAAGATAGCTGGCGTGTTCCGGGTTCATCGAGTGAATAGAAATCTCCAGCCCGCGCAGACCCGCTTGAAGAAACGGCTCTAGCCTGCCCTTGCTCGTGAAATATGTGCCGTTGGTGGCCAATCCGATATTCCGGTATCCCATCTCACGGGCCATTCTTACGAGGGCAAGTGCATCCTTTCTCAGCACGGTCTCACCAGACATGAACATCACGTTTCTGACTTGCGGGGGATCGTCGTTTTCAAACGTCCGGCGTATTTCTTCAACTGTAGGCGCCGGGGCAGCCCGCTTCGATTCGTCTTCGAAACAAAAGCGGCACTTGAGGTTGCAACGATTAGACACGTTGAGCACCAGCGAATGCCGGCCCTGAACAGGGGGCATGGAAAAGTCAATTGCGGGTCTATCCGTCTCCTGTGCGGAGACCTTTTCGATGACGACCGCGGCCAGATCGCATTCGGCCCCGGAATATTCCTCGCCGCGCAGAGCGATATTGAAGTATTTTGTGCGCCCGAAGGCCGGTTCGAGGTCGTTGCGGGGTGTTATCCAAAGACTGACATCACGATCGGGCGGTCCGGAAGCGCGGATGCGCAGCAGCAAGCTGGCCAGCCCGCGTTGAAGCTCAACGATCTCCCATTCACCTGAAGCCGCCGAAAACAACGTTCGAATATCGTCCTCGGCTTCCAGCATTCGCTGTCTCCAGGCGGATGAAACTCATGTCTTCTTTTGATAGACGCTCGAGCGGTCCTTGGTCTCTGTCCAACGACGCAGCAGGTCTTCGAGACCGGGCTCGCGCAGGCGCAGGAAAAGCATGTCGAGCATTCCCTTCTGAATGCGGCAACGATCGTTGGAAGGGGATCGTGCAACCAGGTCACCTTCCATGATGTAATTGTAGACCGGGCAAACACCGCAATAGGGCACATAGGCGCAATCTGAACAACCCGGCAGACCCTCGATGCACGAGGCCACGCACAGGGTGCGCACCCCCTGGTGCTGAATGATGTCCGCGTAGCCGTCCTGGTGGACGTCCCCGATGCAGAAGAGGTCGTCTCCCATTGCCCCGACCATGCGGCCCTCGTCACAGGTGTAGACGCGTCCGTCGTGGTTGTAAGCCAGTTGGCCCAGTCCTGCCCCGCAGGGAGAGCGCAGGTCCATGTAGTTGGGATTCTCGTCGGTTAATATGCGGGTCAGCATGATCGACGCCATCTTCTCCATGATCTCGACGCCCTGCTTGTTCAGCTCGATGATGTGATCGAGAGCCCGCTCATAAAATCTCAGAAACTCCTCGGCCGTGTATCCCTCCCGGGACCATATCTTACGCCCCATGCCGAAAGGGTTCAGCGGTCGCAGGTGAACAACCTTGTGGCCCAGGCGCACGTACTCGTCGACCAGTGCTTCGGGGTTGGCAAGCGCAGAGCGCGAAACAGTGGCCAAGGCGTTGACGTAGGCCAACTCGGAGTCGAGTTTGCGCTTGCGATAGGCTTCGTCGAATTGCCCGATCCTTCTCATGGCTTCCAGGTAGCTGCTCTTCTTGGAAAAACGCCGATTGTGATCGTGAAGCTCCTGGGGTCCATCAATCGAGGTACAGACCATCACGCCGTTGTCTACCAGGAAGCCAATCTGCTCTTGATCCAGCGCGCTCAGGTTGCTCACCAGGCTGAAATATAGTTGTCGTCCTACATCCTTGTTCCTGCGATAGGCTTCTTCTACGAAATATTTCAACACATCGAAGTTCAGGGCCGGCTCCCCTCCCTGAAACTCAATGGTCAACTCATCCGAGGGGCTTTGAAAAATCACGTCCAGAACACGCACGGCGGTCTCGAGACTCATGTCGAAACCCTTGCTTTTCTGTGGCTTGCGGCTGGCATGGCAGTATATGCAGTTCTGGTTGCAGCGCAGGGTTAAAATGACGATATGCAGGTTGGGGCCCTGCATCAGATGGTCGCTGCGCTGGCGCAGCTTGTCCATCACGACTCGCTCGCTATTTGGTTCACGAACGAAATTACTTTTCTGAAGATTCAGGTAGGCCGGGCTGTCTTCGACGAGCGTACCGGCCAGGAAATCTCCGAACTCGTCGCGCTCGAGCCAAACGTATTCTCCGGCGTCGTTGGTTAAAAGCACCCGCCCGTCGAGCTCGCGCCAGCGATGTGGCATCAGCTTCTGGTTGTGCACCTCGGGAATACGAAACGCGTTCATGGCTCAGCCACCGTGCAGGCCAGAGCGAAGTTTGCAAATTCGTCGGGTACCTTCGCGGCCACACCGGTCCGCATGCCGCTGAAGTTGACAACCGTTTTCGTGCCTTCCTTGTGGAACTCGATGTCCGCAAGCTTGGAAAAGGCTTCCCTGGCCCTGTCCAGCGCCTGCCGGGGATAGAAAGTCACATCGAGTCTGAGCGTCGCCTTGGCGCCGCCCGACCCCATGGCGGACGGTTCGGAACTGCTATTCTTCTTCGTCGCCATATTTCTCTTCCCAGGGAACGGCGATCCCCAACGGATCGTCGAGGTAATCCTGTTCTTCCTCGGATTCGGGCAAAGATCCCTCCTCTTCCATGGGTACGGCCGAAAGCAGCGCCCGGCCGACCAGAATCTCCCGCAACCCGTCGGTTTTCTCGGCCACCTGGTCGCGCATCAACTGGTGCAGCAACTCGTTGCCAAACTCGTCAGCCAGAACCTGCAGCCTTGCCTTGGCTGTTTTACGCTTGCCCTTCAACTGGACGGCGACGTGCTTTTTGGGCGCCGACTCCAGACGCACGTAGCAACGATCCAAAAACAGGTAGGCGGCACTGACCACGACCCCACGGGGAAAGATCTTTTCGTCGATCTCACAGTAGACGCGATTCTTGGCGGCTTCTATTCTCGTGTCCATAATAAAGGCGCTCCCTCGTTTCACAAGACAATAGCGGGTCAAACCTAGTTTGTCGGAAGTCGCCTGTCAAGAGTTGGCTAATCTACCGGGTAAAGTCGATGTTGATCAGGTAGGGATCGCAAGTTACGGCGGAACCGGCCCGTTCAACCCGCAGCCAGTAACGGGCTGTATTGTTGACACACCAACACGGTCCGGGACCGCTGGCCGAAGAGCGACACTGCGTTGCGGTGCCTACCGTACACTCGTTGTAATAGTCATGATCGTACTCGAGGTACTCGCCCGAGCAGACCGGGTTCCCCTTCTGGGCGCATTGGGCACTGACGTTCGTATTGCGGTAGACCTGGAAAACATACTGGTTCGAGGGGTTGCCGCCGACCGAGTCAAAGTAGATGTGCAGGTGGTAGTTGTCGAATCCAGCCGTCAGGTCGGCGCTGTTGTTATCGGCCGCGCTGAAAGTAAACCAGTCCTCGTCGGCCGGCGCGGGAATCAAGTTGCCGGTGATCTGAACAGAAGAGCCGCTGGCCAGTGAGCCCAGGTCGGTGATCAGCGTGTCGTCGCAGATGTCGGCGATGCCATCGTCGGCGCACTCGCAACCATTGCCCGGATCGTTGTCAATGTTGTAATACCCTGCGTCGCATGCCCCCATGAAGCACAACGAACCGGCGCAGCCCGCCTGGGCATTGTCAAAGGCGCAGACGTTGCCGCAGAAACCGCAGTTTATCGGATCGCCTGTAAGCTCCGTCTCGCAGCCGTTGCCATCCTGACTGTCACAGTCGCCGAAACCCGCGTCGCACACGTCTACGATACAGCTCCCATTCGAGCAGTCCGCCGTAGAGTTGGCCAGTGAGCAGACGATACCGCAGCCGTTGCAGTTGTTGGGATCCGCCCAGATGTTGGTTTCGCAGGGTTGGCCGTCCCCGGAAACGCATTCGGCCAGCCCGGGATTGCAGGCAGAAACATCGCAGCTGCCATTGATGCAGATCGGCGTTCCGACGCTTCCCGGGCAGACATTGTTGCAGAAGCTGCAGTTGTTGGGATCGCTCAAAAGGTCAATCTCGCAGCCGTTGCCGCCCTGGTTGTCGCAGTCGTCATAACCCGCGACACACAAGTCGAGGAAGCAGTTGCCTCCGGAACAAATACCGATGCCGTTGGCGAAGGTGCAACGGACGCCGCATCCGCCGCAATTGAGCTCGTCGAAGTAGATGTCCGCCTCGCAACCGTCCACGTCGCTCGAGTTGCAATCGAGGTAACCGCTGTCACAACTGCCCATGACGCAGGTGCCGCCCAGGCAGCTTGCGCCCGCATGGTCGAACTGGCAGACGTTGTCGCACGATCCGCAGTTTTGCTCATCGCTGTCGGTGTATTTCTCGCAGCCGTCCAGGTCGAAGCCGTTGCAGTTTGCATACCCGTCTAGGCAGTGCAGCAGCTCGCATGAGCCGCCGTTGCAGGCGGGCACTCCGTAGGGGTAGCTGCAGACGTTACCGCAGTTGCCGCAGTTTTGGGGGTCGCTTTGCGTGAAGAAATCTTCGTCTGTGTCACAGTCGCAATCGTCGTCGATGTAGTTGCATTGCTCGATGCCGCTGGGCACGCAGGGGCGCTCACAGCCGTTCTGCGGGTCGCTGTCGCAGTCGATGGCTCCGGCCGGGCAGCCGGCGCCGTTGCCGGTCAGGTTGATTGTCACGCCGTCGGGGCGGCCGATGTCCGAGGAGTCGATCTGGATGGCGCCGCTATCCGGCCCCAACAAGTCGGGCGTGTAGCCGACCTGAAAGATGACCTCGATCGAGGTATTTGAAAGCACCATCGGCAGGGCAGGCAGGTTGAAAAGCCCGAAGTCCGGCGAGCTGCCCGCGGTAAGATCTATTGCAGTCACCTCGAGCGGTCCCGTCCCCGCGTTACGAATAGAAATATCCTTCAACACCTGCCGTCCGACGTAGACGTCGTTGAAATCGTATGCCGCCGCGGGAGACACGAATATATTCGGATCGATGCCGTTGGCCAACAGGTCTATCTTGAAGCGCCCGGTCACACCGTCCAGCTCGATGTCGGGATCGTTCGTATCGAGTATTAAAGCGCCATTCTCCGAACCAAGATCCATGGGCGTGAAAGTCACTTGCAACGGCAGCTCGACGTCGGGTGCTATCGAACCGAATTGATCCGGGGCGAAGGTGTACTCGGGGCTGGTGGTCCCGCCGCGCTGGATGTTGGAGATGACTAGATCTTCCCCGCCCACGTTCTTAACAAGCACGTCGAGCTGCACGATCTCTTTCGCGCCGCTGCCAAAGTCCATCTGGACGTTGCCGAACAACAACACCGCCGGATCGGGTGTCGTCTGGACGGCGGGCGGGATGAAGCCCTCGGCCTGCATGGCGACCAGGCGCTGGGGCTCCTCGGTGGTGTTGTCGATCACCAATGTGCCCAGCTCTTGCCCAACGTCTTCCGGGTCGAAGCCGATCAATACCGTCACCGACTCGGCGGGCGCCAGTTGTCTGGGATTGTTTCCCAGGTCGGCCAGGTCGAGATCGCTGCTCGAAAGAGCCCATTCCTGGCTCACGTCCGTCATGCCGACGCCGCCAATCGAAAAAGGCGCCCCGCCGGAATTGGACAAGCTCACCGTCATTTCGCCATGTTGAGCGACACGGACCTTGCCGACGTCTATCGGGCTGGGCTGGACGTCGAGGTCTCCCAGCACCCCGCGTCCCGCAATGGCTACCGACAGCGACGGATGGACCACATCGTCGCTGACCACGACGACTTCGTCGGAATCGTCTTCACGGAGCTGCGGGTGATAGGTGACATCGACCTGAAGGAAGTCGCCGCTGTTAACGAAAACCGGCGGCACAACCTCCTGGCTCGCGGCGTCCGTGACCAGTAAATCGAAGTCGGGGTTGGCCAGTATACCGAAGCGCACGTCCTGAACCTGCAGGACGGCGTTGCCCGTTCCCTGGTTCGAGACCAGGAAAGAAAGCGGCTGGCTGCTGTCCCCGACGGGAATGTCACCGAACTCGAGCGAGACGGGATTGACGGCCGCGAAGGCCTCGCCCTTGAACTCGGAAAGCAGTTGGATCTGCACCAACGGCTCGTCCGGATCGTTGGAAATGATGTCCAGAATGGCATGGTCGGTCAACCCGTCTGTTGCCGTATAGAGCACGTCCAGAATGGTCTGCTCGCCGGGCGGCACCACGATCGGCAGCGAGTTCAGCTGATCCTCCGCGATGCTGAAATCGTCCGCGTCCGATCCGGCTTCGAAGTTGAGCTGGATGATCTGCAGGTCGGCGTCACCATCATTGCTGAGTTCAATCTGCTTGCCGACCGTGACCCCAACCAGGACATTGCCGAAGTTGACCTGGTATACGGGAGGATCTCCGCTCAACGGGGGGCTTACAACCACGATGTCCGGCTCGGGTAAAGCCTCGCCGTCGCCGCCATCGCCCCCGTCACCATCGGTGCCGCCGTCGTTGACTTCGACAACGCACACCCCGTTGCGGCAGACAGACCCTTCAGGACAAGAATCAGCCTCGTCGCAGGGCACCGAGGTCGTCCGGCAGACTCCGTCCGAACAATACGTCCCGTAGGGGCAGTCATTATCCTCGGAGCACAGGATGCTTCCATCGTCGGGGGGTGTCGTATCGCTGGAGCATCCAATAAACGACCCGAAGGCAAGAACTGCGGCCAGAACCAGCTTGACATCGTTGGTTTTCATCGATTCATGCTCCCAAACCTTGTTTAGGTCATTCTAGCACAGGATCATCATTGGTTGACAGATACAGGCGGAAAATAATTCAGGCGGGTAGATGATACAGGGAGGCAAAGCCATGGGCCCGAACCAGGTTCACCGGCAGTCCGGGACATGACCCACGCCACGGACAACTGCCGCACTTTAGCGACCATGTCCTGTGACCGTGCCGGATATAATGGTCGGTGAAGGCGACAAGGTCGCCGGCCGTCGCCCCCATGGCGGCCTCGATGTTCACTGGTACCATTTCCGTGACAGACACAGCGCCTTCCAGGAAACATGCCGGAAGGTTCAGCAAGCGGGTGCCGCATCTTGCAAGCGGCTTCAGAGCTTCAACGGGGTTTATGATGCTCGCCATGGGCTCCGCTGAAAATTGCAAGCGATCGGTCTGACTACGGATAAAATCCATTCTCTCGGTCAACCAGTTTGCGGTCGCCCTGTTCAGCTCAACCTCGACCTCTCCCTTCCACCCGGCTAATATCGCCTCCAATACAGCCGGAACTCCAGATGCCAGTCTGACTACCCTTTCACCCAACCCTTCGACGAACCCCAGATCATCATCGGCCGGGACGAAATCGAGAACCAACTCTAGAGATTGTCCGTCCCGCTCGAGGGAACCGACGAATTCAACGAGTCTTTCACGATCCCGGGCGTGGATCCGCAGTCGGGAGGCTCTTGCAAGTAAATTTGACATTCCGGGCGCAATCTCCCGCCCAGCTTCGACAGCGAGCGCCGCGGGCCCGCCCGTGGCTATCTCGCGCACCAGGCCATCGAGCGCCCTGCAAAATCCTTCCATGGGACACTGTCGGCACCTCTCCTGTTGGTTGCATCTCAAGGGCTCACCGCTCGAGATCAGCTCCTTGTATTCAGGCAGCCGTCCGCGCACTTCGTCGTGGAGCTTGTGTGGATCCTGGATCAGATCCTCGTGCCCTTCCAGCAATGGCGGCGGCAGGCGGTTCGTCCACACGACGGCACCCGCCTCCAGTGCGAGCCGGATGGCTTCGTGCAGGCGCGGTAGCGCCCTTTCCAGATCCGGGAAAAGTTCGTCCCGGTTTCGCCAGGCCGAACCAAACGGCACCATCCATAGCAGGTCGAACTCGCGTACCCCGAAGCGGAGGAAAAAGTCGATGATATCCGGAAGCCGGGGGGTGTTGAGATCGGTCAGAACCACGTCCACGTTGACCACGATCCCCAACTCCCTGAGGTTGCCCATGCCCCTAAGGGCTTGCTCGAAAGCGCCCTCCACCCCCACCAGGCGATCGTGCAGTTTCGCCTCGTGCCCGTGCATGGAGAAGGTGGCCTCACAAAGGCCCGCGCGAACGGCACGAGCGGCAAACGAGCGATACGAGAACATGCGGCCGTTGGTTACCGTTTGCACCCAGGCGTAACCCTGCCCGGCACCGTAGGCAACGAGATCCAGGTAAGCCGGGTGCAGCGTGGGCTCTCCTCCCGAGAGGATCAGGCGTTGGCAACCATCCTTGCGTCCCTGGTCTATATCTGCACGGATCTCGGCGCCGGGGCGGATTTTCTCACCCACTATCTCGGCATCGAGACAGAAAAGACAGTGATTGTTACAGGTGCGGGTCAGCCTGACCCAGCGTCTCTTCTCGTGCACCGCCCGCTCACGGTCGACGATGATCTCGACCACTCTGGATGTCCTCCTGTGCGTATCAATAGCACACACTGGGTCCGGTTGCCACAGGCTCCGTGGGCATATATATTGATCCGCCAGGATGATTGCCAGTAAAGAAAGCCCCAATCTGCTCTCGGTCGTAGTGCCGGCCTTCGACGAGGAGATGCTCATCTTGAGCACTCTGCAGAAGATCCATGAACACCTGGCCAAGAAGGACTACGCATACGAGATCCTGGTCGTAGACGACGGCAGCCGCGATCGTACGGCCCGCTGGGCCGAGCGCTGGTTCCTGCAAAACTCTTCCCCGCTAGGCCGCGTGCTGCGCCTGGGCAGCAACCGCGGCAAGGGTTGCGCCGTGCGCAGCGGCATGCTCGCGGCACGGGGCGACTTCAGGCTTTTCATGGATGCCGATTCATCGACCGGCATCGAGGAAATAGACAAGTTCTGGGACTATTTCGCGGCCGGTTCCGACATCGTAATCGGCTCTCGGGCCCTCGGAGATTCGGTCGTCACGCGCCGGCAGACCAGCCTGCGCTACGCCGCCGGGATGGTGTTTCGCCCGCTGCGCCGGGCTCTCGTCATTGGCGGCATCAAGGACACCCAGTGTGGCTTCAAGTGCTTTCGTGCCAATGCAGCCGAAGAAATCTTCACCCGGGCGCAGGCCGACGGATTCGTCTTCGACGTCGAGGCGCTGTTCATCGCCCGCCGGTTAGGCTTCAGCGTCGCCGAGGTCCCGGTAGTCTGGACCAATGATCCGGACAGCAAGCTGAACACCCTGCGTGACTCGCTTAAAATGTTCTGGGGCCTGTTGGAGATCCGCCGGCGTGGCCGCCGGGGGATCTACAACGGGGAGCGACAAGAATGAAAGTCGCGCTGGTATTTCCGCGCCTCGCCTATCGCTCGGGAGATCCTCCACTGGGGGTCGCGCTACTGGCCGGTCAACTGGAGCGGCTCCCGGGCGTGCAGGTCGACATCCTCGATACGACCTTCGAATCCGACCCATACGAATACCTGTTGCAGGCTTTCGAGCGCGGACGTTACGACCTGATTGGCGTTTCGGTCATGGCATCCATGATGAGCGCTGCATCCCGGGTGGTTGCCATGGCTCGTTCCGCTTGCCCGCAGGCAACGATCGTATTGGGCGGCCCGCATCCAACGGTGATACCCGAGCAAACGCTTTTGGTGACGGGAGCCGACGCGGTTTGCATCGGAGAGGCGGATGCGACCCTGCCGGAAATCGTCAGGCAACCCGGGAACCTGACACACATTGCCGGCGTTGCCTTCCTGCGCAACGGCAAGCTTACAAAGACCGCCCCTCGCAAACCAATCGAGGATCTCGACGCGCTGCCCTTGCCTGCCTGGCACCTTCTCCCAATGCGGGCTTACCTGCGCAACTGGTTCCAGATGGACGCGGTGCCGGGCGCCAATCCCGGAACGTCCATCATCGCCTCGCGGGGCTGCTCGTTCAACTGCAGCTACTGCCAACCGACGTTGCGCAGGCTCTTCGGCTCAACGGTCAGAAAGCGGTCGCCCGAAAACATCGCCGCCGAGATTTCCCGACTGGTGTCCAACTACGCAATCCGGGGCTTCATGATCCAGGATGATACTTTCACTATCGATCCAGACTGGGCAATAGCAGCCGGCCGGGCGATTCACAATGCACGGCCCGAGGTAATCTGGGCCTGCAACGCCAGGGCCGACACCCTCGATGAAAAACTCATCTCGGAACTGTGGCGCTGCGGACTGCGCAAGGTCAACATCGGTATTGAATCGGCCTCTGAGCGCATCCTGCGTGAAGTATACAACAAGCGCATCAGCCCTCGGCAGATCCGGAGTGCAGTGAACCTGGCCAAACAGTTCGGACTCTCGATTCAGGGCTATTTCATGTTGGGAGCTCCGGGAGAAAGCGAGGACGAAGTCAGGCAGACCATCCGCTTGGCCCGCGAACTGCCCCTCGACGACGCGACCTTTTCGATCACGACCCCTCTGCCGGGAACAATTTTATACAAAAAAACCCGCGGACTTATCCGGCCCGGTATAGTCGATTTCGACTACTATGGAAAGCCTGTCTACAGGGAAGATGCGGCCATAACACCCGATTTACTCAACAGGTTGAGACGAGAGGCATACCTCGGCTTCTACCTTTCGCCGAAAAGGCTTCGAACCATCATTCGCCACCTGTTTTTGTCCGGCCGGCCGGAAAAGACCATCAACAAGCTGCGACGCTTGCTCTAGGTACTTGTTTTTCGCGCGATGACCAGCAGCTCGTCGCGAAAAACTTCTTCCATCATACGGGACAGCAGGCCATCCAACCTGAGACGACCCAACGCCCCAAGCAAGATCCGCAAAGATGAAGGCAGCCTGGTAGTCGAAAAATCGAGACGCGAAAGGGCTCGCCTTCTCGATGTGCTTGTCAGGTGACAAATTGAAAAACCAATGCTTTCGAAGATAACCCTTAAGTTGTCTGAATTGAAGAGATAGAGGTGCTCGCCGGGCTTCAGTTGGAAGGCGCGGCACCATACACTCTGCATATTAGGTGTGCCGGCCATAACCAGGCCGCCTGGAGCGAGAATGCCGTGCACAAGCCTCAACGCCCGGGCCGGATCTGGAAGATGTTCCAGGACATCGTTCAGGACAACACAGTCATAGCCTTTATCTGGTTTTTCGATTTCGTCCGGCTCGAAAAAACCCTCGACCACCGGCAGGTCCAGCCTGCCGGCCAGGCTGGCAGCCCGTGGATTGGGCTCGATTCCCGCGACATCCCATCCCAGGCGCCGTGCCTCGTCCATTAAAGTGCCCACGCTGCAGCCGACATCCAGCAGCCTGCCGCGCCTGGGCCTAAAAGCGGTCAGCAGCCGCAACCTGCGGCGAAATGTTACCCGGTCCTCGTCCGCACTCCTCGTGTAGTACTCGCTCGGCGAACTCAGATCGTCGCGGTACTGTCTTGCGATATCCTCTTTCTCGGCCGGATGCGCTTCATAAACCAGCCCACATTGCTGACAGCGCAGGTAGTGGGCTGCCGCGCCGCTTGCGGCGAGAGGCACGACTTTAGCATCGCAACCGAGCAGGCATCTGACAGAGCCTTCCATCATTCGCCCTTGCCGCCAATCCTGCGCATGTAGTACGGATGCTCGTTGTACCTGATGGGCAAAATCGGGAAATCATCCAGTGGCTCGAGCCACTCTTTGCGAAACTCTTCCGAGAAAACATGCTTGCAGCGCTCGGAATACTTCGAGATGAAGCGCGAGCCGGACATTCTTTTGAAAATCTGGTCTACAGGCTCCTCGCGAACGTTTCCGTAAGACACCTGGACGAAGGGACATTGCAGAATCTCGCCGTACTCGGTGACGTAGATCTTCTCGATTCCCCCCGGACAGCCCCAGCCCAGTGTCTTGAAGTTGATGATGTTGTCCGAGCGGACATGCGGCTGCCTTAGCAGCGCGCTGTAACGGGCATACCACTCTTCGGTGAGTTTCTTTTCGTGTTCAGTGCGCCATTCACCGGCGCAGGCGGCAAGATTGAGGGCCAGAAAGGCACCCCATTCCTTGCACCTTTCGCCCAGGCAAACTATGTCATCGAAATTGTGCCGACCTATGACCGTATTGATACAAACGCTGTACCCCAATCTCTTGGCTTGCACGACTCCCAAGACAGCCTTTGAAAAGCTTCCGGCCACGCCTACGATCCGATCGTGTTTGTAGGCATCCGCGCTCTGCAGGTTGAAAAGGACCTGGGTCAGGCCGGCCTGTCGTAGCCTTGCAAGTCTCTCACTGGTTGCCAGAAGACCGTTGGTGGCCATGGCGATAATGATGTCTTTCTTCCTCGAAAGTCCCTCCACTATGGCCACAAGCTCGTCCCAGGGCCTGAGTAGCGGCTCTCCCCCCGTCAGGTCGACATGCACCAGACCCAAAAGCTTGCAGCGCTCGACCAGATCGATGATCTCGTCCACGGACAGGACCCGGGCGTCTTCGCGCGCCAAAGTCGTTGCCGAACACATCTCGCACTTCTGGTTGCAGCGATAGGTTACGGCCAGTTCCATGTTCTTCATCCGCGGCCGTTGCCTGAGAAAGGCATGGTAGACGTTGGCAATAAGCCTTACCGCAACGCGTGGCCGCGATCGCAGGAAGCGCAGATGCGAGACAAACTGCCTCGGGCTCATTGTCGACATTAGTCTCAATTTCACTCCCGGCTTGCTTTTACTACAAGTTCGGCGAGAATAGTAGCCCATGATTGTCGCACTTTGCACCATGTTGGCATTTCTCACGCCGCTGCCGTCCATTGCGGTCTCGCCCGGAACATATATCATCGAGGCCGGGCGCGAGGCGGAGATCGAGGCGCTCTTTGGCGGCATCGGTCAAGGAGACACCGCCGGCTGGCAGGTCCCCGACATCGAGATTCCAAGGGACCGTATCCGGGCTCACCTGAGCGGACCAGACGGAAAAAGCCTCGTTATCGATTTACGTAATCACCAAGGCCGTAAGGACGCAGTGGGATCGACTCCGTCATTCGAGTTGTTCTTGGTGAAAAGCCAGGGTCTGGATGAACAAGCCCGAACGCTATTAATCAGCAACGTGACGCAAAGCATCGCGGGCAAGGATAGTGGTGAGTTCTGGCACATGATTGCGGCTCCCGCCGCCAACTTGTTACCGTCGAGCCCTAACCCTTGGTTCTCCTCGATCGGCGCTTTAACCACAATCGGCTGGATGGCGACCTTCTGGAGTCTCTTGATCCTGGTGATCTTTTTTACCTTGCGCAGAAGACCGTGGAAAGAAGCTGCACAGCGTCGCATTCTCATAGAGATTGCCGTCCTGACGATCGCCGCTTTCATCATCCGCCAGTGGCTGATGATTCCGGGGCCCGGACAGATGGTCTCGCGCCTGCCCGACCCATCCGCCGCGCCCTCCGGCTATCCCCAGTTCGGCTGCGGCTTCGGGGGCTGGATCCTGGGCTGGTTCTGGATTTTCGGCTCTAACGACTCGGTTGCCTTTCTGGCCGGCGCCGTGTCCGGGGCACTGACCGTGATCCCAACATATGTTCTGGCCTGGCTCGGCAGCGGCAGGCGCCTGGCGGGCACAGTCGCGGGAGTCGCCATCGCCCTGTGGCCGATCCACGCTCGGCTCTCACCCACCGATGACGCCGGCGGTCTCATTGCTCTTTTGGTGGTCTCTTCTCTTGCCCTGGTGATTTCTTCCGGACGCCTAAGATCGGGCACGCTGCTTTTCTGCGGCTGGCTGGCCGGTTGCCTGGCGGCCACGACCAGGCCGGAGTTGTCCTTGGCGCTTCTCCCACTGGGAGTCATCATCCTGGTCACGCCGTCCATCCGCAATATCCAGTTCCGCCCGGCGGTGCTCGTGTCGACCGCCCTGCTCGGCCTGCTGACCTGCGTGGCCGTCTATACCGCCGGCATCGAGGCCATGTCGGGTGGCTTTTCGCCGCTATTCTGCGCCACGAACATCGAGGCCCGGGGTCTTTTCGACCTGTTTGGGGGACGCTCCATACTGGCGCCTCCGAGGACGCCCTGGCCACTAACTGTGATGTTCCTGTCAGGCTTGATCGTATCTGTGTTCCGCACCCGCGGCCGGACCATTCTGTGGCTCTGCCTGGGCTTGCTACCGGCTCTGCCAACAGCCTGCTTTTCGAGGACGGACATCGTCACCGCCCGCTACCAGTTGCAACTGCTACCCATGGGGGCCGCCCTGACCGGCATGTGCGCCGCCTGGATGTGGGCAGCCATGATCAAGATTCGACCGCGCTTCGGAAGCTGGGTTGCGATCTTAGCGGCCGCGGCGGCGATAATCGTAACAGCCAGACCGCTGGTCTTCCGCCCTCCCGAACCGACTTTCAAGCTCGAGTACAACTTCTTCAGGGAGAACATCGGCAAGCTCCCTGCCGGCTGCCGAATCGTGCGTATCTCATGGCCATATGGCGACATCGGCCTGCGAGTGCCGACATACCTTACACGACTGTTGGGTCTCGACCTTTCCTGGGTCGAACCATCGCCCGAACTCGATCCATCCAAGGGCTGCCTCGCCTACTGGCAACCGGCCTCTTGCCGGGCGTGGTCGCCATCCGTGAAATCTGCAAACTGGGCAGTCATGCCGGAGTGCCTGGCGATCGAATCCGTTTTTCGCCTCGAGCCCATAACCACTACGAAACTGCCGTCCCGGCCGGAATTCTGCGACAACTATAAAATCGATCCTGTCCCGGTCGGCTTCTATCGCCTGCTGCCCAAAAATGTCCCTACTGATGCAATATCACCGTGAAGTTGTTCTTGCAGATTCCGTCCGCGGACGAGTCATCGGCAGGTGAGAAACCCGCGAAGCTTTCGACAGGCTCGTCCAGCCTGAAACGCCGCTGGGTGCTATTCAGGCGCTGGCGAATGTTTGAAAAGATCGTCAGCTGAAACGATCCTGCCTTGCGGCCGAGCCGCGCGCGCAGGCTTTCTACAAAGCTTACAAGGGAATCTCCCCTGACATAGATTACAATCGGCACACCCAGGCGCAGGAAATCCCGATCGAGCCCGTGATCTTGCGGGTAGTGGCCCAAGAAGGTGAATCTGGTGCAGTTCACACCCGACATGGCTATGGCGGCGTCCATGGCCGAGGAAGCGCCGATGGGGACCAGATCGACCTCTCCTTGGTGCTTTTCGATTACGTGATTCACGATTTCGGTACCGGGGTCGATGAAGCACGGCAGGCCCCTATCGGCCAGAATGGCGAAGGAGGTGCCCTCCCGGATCAACTTGTCCACGAGCGGAAGTTGCCTGCGGGAGTCATCCGGCCCGGCGATCGGGATAAGTTTATGTTCTTCAGTCAGTATGCCTTTAGCGCGCAGCTTCTCGACCAGAAGATCTTCGACGTCGAAACCAGTATCCTCGACGAAGACCACGCGAATCCTGCGAAGAGTCTGTAAAGCATTGACGCTTAGATCGCCGAAGAAATCACCAATCGGGGCGGCGATCAGATAGAGCTTGGGTTTGTTACGATCCGTTTTCACGACAGGAGTTTGTCAATGCTTGCCGCCACTGTCAAACGCCATCAATGGGGTAGGAACAGGATACTAATTCACGATGTATTCTTCGATCAGCTCGCGGTACTTGTGGGGAAGGATGGTGAACCAGATACCCACTCCCCGCGTGCCCCAGAAGCGCGCTTCGCGCATCACCGTCCCGCGGGCCCAGATGACTTCCTGGCTCGAGGGAAGCCTGAACTCCAGGCTGACCATGGTGCCGTCCGGGATATCCGGCTCGATCAGCTTATGCAGGTAGATCCCGGTGCTGGAAATGTCCGCTGAGCGAACCATGTAGGGTTCCTCGCCCATGAACTTGTTTAGGTAGACGTCCAGCGGCCTCCGTGGCTCACAACGGTTCTCGAATTCGCGAGTTTCCATGACGGCCTCCTTGAGTGTGTCGGGAATTGTATTCATAGGTATACTTATATCCTACACCACCACACACGTCAAGTTTCTGACCATAAAGCTTGGGTTACTTGATGACAGACTCGCCCTCGTACTGCTTCGCAAAACGCTCGGCATCGTCCGCGCTGCCTACTATGTCACCGTAATGCATGGGTATTGTCACCTTGGCGCCGACGTCCCGGGCGGCCTCAACGGCCTGTTCGGCCGTCATGACGTAGGTGCCTGAAACCGGCAGCAGGGCAATATCGGCGGTGATTTCTTTCATTTCAGGAATGCGGTCGGTGTCCCCGGCAAAATAGATGCGCTGGTCACCGAGGGTGAAGACGTAGCCCACGTGACCGGCCTTTTTGGGATGGAACTGCTTGTCGGTGTTGTAGGCCGGAACCACCTCGATTGCCACTCCCTTGACCTCGAGCCTGTCCCCTGGCTTGACCACACGCACGTCGCCATCGATCTTATCACGACACTCTTTCGGGGCCAGGAAAATCGTATCGTCGTTCGCAATCTTGGCCAGATCCTCCGGTGAACAGTGATCGTAGTGATCGTGCGAGATCAGCACGATGTCCGCCTTGGGCAAGCCGTCGGGCAGGTTGAAAGGATCGGTGTAGACTGTAACCTCGCCGTCGAACCTGAAACTGTCGTGGTTGATCCTGTATATCTTGTCGATCATCGTTCCAACCTTCCGAGTTTGTTGGCTCGCTCTATTCCGGCACGCAGGCGCGTCCCTGGGCGGCGGCGTAGGGAGACATGTCAATACTGAAGGCGAAGTCGCACTTGTAGCCGCCTGGACAGTCGCCGTTGCGGCAGCAGAAGGAGTTACACTGGTTGCCGAGACAGACCCTGCTGGCGCAGTCGCTGTCTGTCGTACAGCTATCTCCGAAGGCTCCGGTGCCGCGGGCTCCCCAGTCGCAGGCCTTGAAGATAGAAGACTCGGTTCCGCGTGTCCAAAGGGAGCAGTAGTATGCCGGTGGGCAAGCGTCGACAGTGCAGCAGAAATTCTCACATTCGCCATAGCTGCCAGCATAGAAATCGCAGAACCCGTCGACACAGTCAAGGTCGCTGTAGCATACCCCACCGGTGTTCAGCGTACCCGGCGCCTGCATGCACAGGCCGTGATCCATGTTTCCGTTGGCGCTCGAGATGCTGTTGAGCACGCAGCTCCAGTTAGAGACGTGCTGGCAGCCGGTGCGACTGGAGCAGCCGCTCGAGCAGTAGTTGCTGATACACCACTCGCTGCGGCATTCGCTGTCTCCGCCGCAGGCGGCCCCGACGTCCTTGCCGCCGTTGCCTGACTGGACCGGCCAACAGAAGCCCGACGAATCGGTGTTGGAGTACAGTTCGCACTTGTAGCCCGGCGGGCACTCGTGAACGCCGTCTGTGTCTCCCGGCACCTCGTGCGAGTTGTTGCACCAGTGAACGCACAGGTTACGGCTGTCTACGTTGTTGTGCTGGCAGTAAAGATCTCCCGAGCAGTGCTCCTGGTCTGCGGGCAGACTGAGTTCGCAGGCTTCGCCCAGACCGCAGATGCCGCCGAAGTCGTCGCGGTCGGTGCGCCCGTCGCAGTCGTTGTCTTTATCGTCGCAGACCTCGGAGTGTCCGGGGTTGATGTCGCCGTCGTTGTCGTTGCAGTCGGCACCACACCCAACGCTGTAGGTGTCGCCGTCGCCGTCCTGTGGATTGCTGTCGTCGGGCGTGGCCGCGCTGCAGTCGTTGTCCACGCCGTCGCATTGCAATTCAGCGACGCCTGGGTGGATGGCCGGGTTGAAGTCGTTGCAGTCGCCGCAACCTATTGTCCAGTTGTCCCCGTCCCCGTCGGTGGGATTCGGGTCGTCGACCGTCCCGGCATTACAGTCGTTGTCCAGCCCGTCGCATTGGATCTCGGCGGCGCCTGGATGCACGTTGGGATTGGTGTCGTTGCAGTCCTGGCCGCAGCCGCGGGTGTAGAAGTCGCCGTCGGCGTCGGTCGGATCGCTGTCGTCCTGGGTGAGCGGATTGCAATCGTTGTCGACCCCGTCGCAAGTCACCTCGTTGGCCCCGGGATGAATGGCCGGGTTGCCGTCGTTACAGTCGTTGCCGCAGCCGACGGTATAGGTATCGCCGTCGCTGTCCGCCGGATTCGAATCGTCGGGAGTGCCGGCGTTGCAATCGTTGTCAACACCGTCGCAGGTCGTCTCGGTTGCACCGGGATTGACAGCAATGTTGGTGTCGTTGCAATCTTGGCCGCAGCCGCGGGTATAGTTGTCTCCGTCGGCGTCTGTTGGGTCGAGATCATCTGGCGTCGCCGCATTGCAGTCGTTGTCGATGCCATCGCACTGCACCTCGGTCACGTCGGGGTGGATGGCCGCATTGGTGTCGTTGCAATCTCCACCGCAGCCGATGGTATGGTTGTCGCCATCGGCGTCGGTGGGGTTTGGATCGTCGGGCGTAGCCGCGTTGCAATCGTTGTCAATCAGGTCGCACTGTGTCTCGGCCGCGCCGGGGTGGACGTTCTGGTTGTTGTCGTTACAATCTTGGCCGCAGCCGACGGTGTAGTTGTCGCCGTCGTTGTCCGTCGGATTCGAGTCGTCCGGCGTTGCGGCATTACAGTCGTTGTCCACACCGTCGCAGGTCGCCTCGGTTGCACCTGGATTGACGGCCGGGTTGGTGTCGTTGCAGTCGCCGCCGCAGCCGCGGGTGTAAGTATCACCGTCGGCATCGGTCGGATCGGGATCGTCGAAGGTCTGCGCGAAGCAATCATTGTCGATGCCGTCGCATTGCACCTCGACGGCATCCGGGTGAACTCCCGGGTTCGTGTCGTCGCAATCGCCGCCGCAGCCGATGGTATGATTATCGCCGTCGGCATCTGTCGGGTCCGGGTCGTCCGCAGTCTGCGAGTTGCAGTCGTTGTCTATCCAGTCGCAGGCGACTTCTACTGCCCCGGGGTTGATCGTCTGGTTTGTGTCGTTGCAGTCGCCGCCGCAGCCGCGGGTGTAGTTGTCTCCATCGGCGTCGGTCGGGTCGGGATCGTCGGGTGTCGTCGCATTGCAATCGTTGTCAATAAGATCGCACTGCACCTCGGCGGCGCCGGGGTTGACGGCCGCGGCGCCGTCGTCGCAGTCGGCTCCGCAGCCCAGCGAGTAGCCGTCAAGATCCACGTCGGTCGGATCGGAGTCGTCCAGGGTGGCGGGATCGCAGTCTTCGTCGACTCCGTTGCAATTGATCTCGGGGTTGCCGGGAAAGCGGTCGGCGTCGTGGTCGTCGCAGTCGCCGCCGCAGCCGCTGACCCCGTCGCCGTCTTCGTCCGGCCCATCCGAAGTTGCCGGATCGCAGTCGTTGTCGGCCCCGTCACAGGGCACCTCGACCAGGCCGGGATGGGCGTCGTCCCGAGAGTCATCGCAATCACCGAGGCAAACCGAGAACCCGTCACCGTCGGCGTCCACGTCGTCGGGCGTCGCGGGATCGCAGTCGTCGTCTTTCTGGTTACAGTAGATCTCGCCGGCACCGGGATGCACGTCGGCGTTGCCGTCGTCACAATCACCCTGGCAGGCCGATATCTCATCACCGTCCTGATCGATCTCGTCCGCCGGCACGTCGCCGTCGCAGTCGTTGTCCAGGCCGTCACACTTCTCGTTTTCGGGGTAGACGGCCCCCTCGCAGACCCCACTCCAGCGGCCATCGACACAGGACTCGACGCCGATGTCACACTCGCCCAGCTTGGTTTCGGGACCGCAGTCGCGTATCTCGTCCGGCTCGCATTCGGTCACCTGGTCGCCGCCGCTATCGCCGCCGTCGAGCGCGTCTCCGTCCGCTCCCCCGTCGTTGTCGGCAACACAGCGTTTGTTGAGAATGTCACAGTGAAAACCTGCCTCGCAATCCTCGTTGCTCTGACAGCCGCCGCCGCCGTCGGACAATGCGTCACAGATCCCGTCGTTGCAAAACATGCCGACCGGACACTGGTCATTCGTCGTGCACAGGACGACACCCGTGTCGTCGTTGCCCACGGTGTCCCCACCGCAGGCGGAAAACACGACCGGGTACACTCCCACGGCAGCCAATAATATCAGAAAGCGAAGTTTCATCTTCTCGTGCCTCCGGACAAGCCCCTATTGCTCGATACTATCACTAACCTGCGAAACTTTGAAGTTTCGTCAGCGGTAGCTACTCGGATCGATCTCGTGGCGTTTCAGCAGCTTGTAAAAGTTCACTCGGTTGATGCCTGAAATCTCAGATGCCTTCGAAATGTTGCCGGCCGCTTCGGACATAACATTGGCCAGGTACTCGCGCTCGAACCCGTCCAGCATCTGCTTCTTCATGCTTTTGAAATCCTGGTTCTTCGCAGCCGCCGGTTGCTTCTCGAGCAGCCGCACCAGGCGCGAGGGCAGGTCCGCCACGGCGATCGTCTTGTCGCGCGCCAGGATGACCGACTGCTCGATAGTGTTTTTCAACTCGCGCACGTTGCCGGGATAATCGTGGCGCAAAAGCAGTTCCATGGCCTCGTCCGTGATGCCCTCGACCGGCCTTTCGTGCTCTGCGGCCGCCTCGCGCACGAACGCCTTGACCATACCGGGGATCGATGTCTTGTACTCCCTGAGCGGCGGCAGCCAGATAGGCACGACATGCAGGCGAAAGTAGAGATCTTCGCGGAACTCCCGGCGCTCCATCATCTGCTCCAGGTTCTGGCTGGTGGCCGCGATGACCCTGACGTCAACCTTGCGCGATCCCTCGTTGGAGCCCAACTTCTGTATCTCGCCGCTCTCGAGCACCCTGAGTAGTTTGGCCTGCAGCGGGAAGCCCAGATCTCCGATCTCGTCGAGAAAGATCGTGCCCTCGTCGGCCTTCTCGAACTCTCCCAGCCTGTCGAAGGTCGCTCCGGTGAAAGCGCCCTTGACGTGACCGAAGAGCGTCGATTCGAGCAGCTGGTCGGGAATGGCGGCGCTGTTGACCACCACCATCGGCTTGTCCTTGCGCCTCGAGTTGAAGTGAATCGAGCAGGCCATCAACTCCTTGCCGGTGCCGCTCTCACCCCGCAACATGACGATGGCGTTGGTCGCCGACGCCCTCTCGACCCTCCGCTCGACCTCCTTCCACTTGTCGCCCTGCCCGCGGATCAGCACCCCTCGCCCGGCCTGGTCGGCGTCCCGAGTTGCCTCGTAGAGCTGAGCGCGCCGCACCAGGATGGTCACGTTGCGTGACAGGTCCTCGAGCACCTGCTGGTCTTCCTGGCTGAAGGCGTTTGGCTTGCGGTTCTCCACAATGATCACGCCTATGCAGCGGTCCTGGAACGAGATTGGCACGGAAATGTTGCTTTTTACGCCCTTGAAAAAGGGAATGTAGTTGGGGTCC
The DNA here is from genome assembly GCA_035528415.1 of Myxococcota bacterium. Lineage (GTDB taxonomy): Bacteria > Myxococcota > B64-G9 > B64-G9 > B64-G9 > DATKYQ01. Next base: position 96,466 of record DATKYQ010000024.1, read on the forward strand.
TGGTCGGTGTTGCCGCTGATGTAGGGCTTGTTGTTGTCTAGCACCCAGAAGGCGATTCCCGAGGCGCGGCCGCGCTTGCGGCGCATGAACTTCTCGGGAACCTCGTAGGCCAGGTCGCCCATGACTGCCTGTGAGCTGGTGACCAGATCCCCCGTTTTCTCGTCGGCCATTAAAATGATCCCGGTGCTGGTTTTTGTCCGGGCCATGGCCAACTGCAAGATCTTGCCCAGCAACGAATTCAGCTCGCTGCTGTCCAGTTCGGTCGGGCTGACGATACGGCGCTTGACGTCCCACAGGCAATCCAACTCGCGGCGCGAGGACTCGACGTTGCCCCGGGTGCGAATGACGGCCGAAGTCTGTTCGAGCAAGTTGTCTATGAAACCACGTTGGTCGGATCCGAAAGCTATTGGAGCAAAAGCCTCCAGCACCAGCAAGCCTTGTTCGCGTGCGTCTACGGGAATCGGTGCCACTATCTGGTTTTTCGAACCCTTGAAAAAAACCTCTTCATCTTTCCCGCGCAGCTTGGGCTCTTCCAACTGCAAAAGTGCTGCCACCTGTTCGCGTTCGGTCGAGAAAAGGTTCTCTTTTTCGCGTAGCTTGCCCTTTGTTCTCACCTTTACCTCGAGCGCGCCTTTTTCCGGATTGTGCTGGAGTATTAGTCCTTCCTGTGTGCCGAGCCCTTCACGTCCTCCACGAAACAGGACGTGAAAAACGCCCTTCAGATCGGTACGCCGCGTGGCATCCCGCAGCAGATCGTAGAGCAGCTCGACCCTTTCAGTTGCGCTGTCCGAATCAGCGGTCATCTTTCTTGCTCCTTGCGTCAGTTGGTGTCCGTTCCCGGTCCGACCATCACCGGCAGCTTGAACGATTCGTTGGCGCGTAGCGGCGCCGGAAAACGCATTGCCAGAATTTTATTAATCATGCAGTATGCCAGCCATCCGTCGCGTGTGGTGTTTTCCAGCACTCCCGCCTGAGCCACGCTTCCATCACGGCCCAGAAGCACTCGTAGCATGACGCGTCCCGACGGATTGTCCCGCCGGGGCCGAAGCGTCTGGTCGCAATGCAGAAGTGCATCCATGGCCGTGTCAATACGTTCCTGGACGGTGCCCATGAACTCCTGGAGGCTGCCCGGCGAATTCTCCGGCGGCTTGGAGCATGGAAGATTGGTAAACTCGTCCGCCGGGAAAGTGGCCTGCAGCTTTTTTGAAAAAGCTTTCAGGCTCGCGTCCGCTGCTGCGTCACCGCGCTCTTGCAGCAGGCGCCACAAGAAATACGAGCGGGCCGGCTCCGGCATCATACCGGCAAGCTCGCCTGTAGCCAGCTCGTCGGCCCGGCCGGCCAGCAGGCCGCGAAAGACGCTCGGCTCACGCTTGCCGAACTGATCAGAGAAATCAGGTTTGGCCGCAACCAGGTCGCTCAATGCCTGCTGCATCTGGATCTTCTGTCCCAGTGCGCGATACGAGGCCGCCTTGATCAATAAAAGCTCCCAGCCGGCATGCGACCAGACCAGCGAGCGTTGCACAACTCCAAGGCTATCTGCGGCCAGGCCGGCACGCAGCAGGAGCCCGGAGAGCAAGAAGGCCGTCTCCAGGTCAGCTGGATGTTTCGTAGAAGCATAGCGCAGAACGCCTGTCAGACCCTCGTTGAGCCCCGCGGGCAGCCGTTTATCACGAGCAGCCAGCAGCCGGCGGGCAAAGAATGGGTTTCTCCCGGCCGCCCGCACGAATGCATCGAGCGCCGCGGCCGTTTCTCCATTCTGCAAGTGTGCATACGCTTCGAGGTAGTCGAAGATACCGGCCCGCGGCAATCCCCGTCGGGCCGAGGCAAGCTTTCCAGGCACCGCGGCGTACTTTCCTTGGCGATAGAGAGCCACCGCCTCGCTCAGATCGAGCATCGCCGCGGCTCGTGTCTTTCTGTCCGACTCGCGGGGCCCGGCCGGGTCGCGCGACATCTTGTCGAACACGTAACGATACATGTAATCCAGATACTCACGGGATCGTCGCGCTGTCTCGGTGTGGGCCACGTGCTCGGCCAGGGCGGCCACTCGATCGCCCTCCAACTCGTAGACCTCTCCCAGTCCCAGGTGCGCCCGGTACAGGCCGGGATCCGCGCGCAGTGCCTTCATGTACTCGATCTGAGCGCCGCCGGCATCGCCCCTGTCAAAAAAAACCGCTCCCTTCTTGAAATGTCGCTTGGCCTCGATCCGTCGCTCGTTGCCAGTATCCGGCCTGGCGGCCAACTCGACGACGCGCCGCGCGGGCCGGCCGCAGGAAGAAAGCGCAACCGCTAAAAGCGTCCACGAAAATATCCCGACTCTCATCGGGTGCGTCTCCGCGGGCAGATCAGCAAAAGAAAGAAAAACAGAAGCCACTGGTGACCGGGTCCGCCGCTCGAGCCGCACTCGCAACCGAGTGCGGGCCTCTCGCTCAGTTCGAGGGCGTGTTCCCTGCTGTAGTCTCCCCCGCTCGCGCCGGCCCTGATCGTCTCGGATAGAGCCTGCCAGCCGCTGGGATCGTGGCAACCCAACACATCGGGATCGGCCCCGCAGGGCGCCATGACCGTCACATCGAAGGCGGCGTTCGAACCGAAAGTCTCACCGTAAACCAGCGTCAAATCGAGCATCCATCCGGCGGAATCCGTCGACTCGACATCGACCGGCAGAGGTGTGCCGTCCGTCGCCAGCAAAAATCGAACCTGGCCGGCGTTAGGATCCGGCATTTCCTCGATCGACAATTCTCCTGACTGCAACAGCGCCGATCCCAACAGGTATGAAAGACTCGAGTCGCGGACCGGGTTCAACGTCAGCACGACGGACAAGTCCCAAAGCGGTTTACTCCATTCGCCGCCACTCAGGCTATCCAAGTTGGCAAGCCGGATCCTGACCGGGATGAAGCCGCCCTGTTGCGGAATGTTGGAGCCCACCTCGACCGCCAGATCGACCTTGTCTGTGGGAAAGCGGCAGTCGGGAGAGTCGGGTGCGTACACCGCCGCCGGAGCGTCGCAACTGTCCGGATCGACGATCTCGTCGCACCAGCCCTCGATCTGACAGGTGCCGCCGAACAGGCAGGTGCCCGTCCTGGTGCAGACGTCGTCGTCATCGCAATCGTCACCGTCCCTGGCCGCAGAGCCTGTGCAGGCGCCCAGCCCGTCGCACTGTCCGCAGGGCTCGCAGTCGGTACCCGCATCCTTGTTGTTGCCGATGGAGCAAGAATCGGTGTCCTCTTGACAGATTCCCCAGCGACAGGGCCCCGCGGCCGAAGAGCAGTCGTTATCATCACCCGAGCACAAACCGTCCGAACACCTGTCGTCCACTGTGCAGAACAACCCGTCATCGCAGGGGTCACTGTTCACCGGGTGGGCACACGTCCCCAGCCCATCGCACTGATCGTCGGTGCATACGTTGCCGTCATCGGTACAGACCGTGCCGGCCGTGACGTGGCAGTTGTCGGCCGCGTCATCGCAGACATTGTCGCACTCGGGGCCGGTAAGGCATGGATCGCCCGCGTGATTGCAAACACCCCCGGAACAGGTGTCCGCACCGTTGCAAAAAAGCCCGTCGTCGCAAGGGGCACTGTTCACTGGGTGAGCACACGCCCCCGTCCCGTCGCACTGGTCGTCGGTGCAGACGTTGCCGTCGTCGCCACAGGCAGTACCGGCAGAGACCTGGCAGTTATCGGCCACATCATCGCAGACATTGTTGCACTCGGGGCCGCCCAGGCACGGATCGCCCGCGTGATTGCAGGCGCCCCCGGAGCAGGTGTCCACACCGTTGCAATACAGTCCGTCGTCACATGGAGCGCTGTTAGCCGGGTGTCCGCACGTCCCCGTCCCGTCGCACTGGTCGTCTGTGCACACATTGCCGTCGTCGGTACAGACCACTCCAGAGGTCACATGGCAGTTGTCGGCTGCATCGTCGCAAACATTGTCGCACTCGGGTCCAGCCAGGCAGGGATCGCCCACATGCAGGCTACAGGTGCCGCCCGAGCAACTGTCCACACCGTTGCAGAACAGCCCGTCGTCGCAAGAAGCGCTGTTGGCCGGGTGTCCGCAAGTCCCCGTCCCGTCGCACTGGTCGTCTGTGCACACGTTGCCGTCATCGGTACAAGCCACCCCTGCAACGACGTTGCAGTTATCGGCCACGTCGTCGCAGACATTGACGCACTCGGGGCCGCCAAGACACGGGTCGCCCGCGTGGTTGCAGACTCCCCCGGAACAGGTGTCAACACCGTTGCAAAATAGCCCATCATCGCATGAAGCGCTGTTTGCCGGGTGCCCGCAAGTCCCTGTCCCGTCGCACTGATCGTCTGTGCACACGTTGCCGTCATCGGTGCAGGCCACCCCGGCCACGACGTTGCAGTTGTCGGCTACATCGTCGCAAACATTGTCGCACTCGGGACCGCCAAGGCACGGGTCGCCCGCGTGGTTGCAGACTCCCCCGGAACAGGTGTCCACACCGTTGCAAAACAGTCCGTCGTCGCAGGAAGCGCTGTTGGCCGGGTGTCCGCAAGCCCCCGTCCCGTCGCACTGGTCGTCGGTACAGACGTTGCCGTCGTCGCCACAGGCAGTACCGGCAGCGACCTGACAATTGTCGGCTGCATCGTCGCAAACATTGTCGCACTCGGGTCCAGCCAGGCAGGGATCGCCCACATGCAGGCTACACGTGCCACCCGAGCAACTGTCCGCGCCGTTGCAAAACAGCCCGTCGTCGCATGAAGCGCTGTTCGCCGGATGTCCGCAAGTCCCCGTCCCGTCGCACTGGTCGTCTGTGCATACGTTGCCGTCATCGGTGCAGGCCACCCCGGCCACGACGTTGCAGTTGTCGGCTACATCGTCGCAAACATTGTCGCACTCGGGACCGCCAAGGCACGGGTCGCCCGAGCTAGTACAGACGCCCCCGACGCAAGTTTCAGTGCCCGTGCAGAATAGCCCGTCGTCACATTCCGGATCGCCGGTGCAGCCTCTACGCAGGATGACTCCGTTATTTCCCACGGCAAAGGCGTTTAGCGTGTCTATGGCGGCAACGCCCTCGAGATCGGAGCTCGCCGTCGTCGATTCGGTAGCCCAGGCCGCTCCTCCGGAGCGGATCAAAATTGAGCTGCTTAGACCGACTGCCCACCCGTCGTTGCTAGATGTCCCAACGAAATCAATATCCCTCAAGTCGGTTTGTTGGGGAAGGGTAACTACATTCCAATTCGAAGCGTTGTAACGAAACATGCCAGACGAGGAGATGATATTCCAGTCGCCAACCACCCAGACGTCGTCTGTGGTCACCACAGCCAACCCATAAAGGCCGTTTGTGGTGGGGGGAACGCCCGGCTCATTGAAAGTAGCACCACCATCCGTAGACACGAAAATATATCTTGATAAACTCCATGTTGCGACCGCCCAGCCATTTAGAAAATCGGCGAAACCGATATCATGAAAAGGGACGGCCTGGCTGACTGACATTTGCCAGCTTGTTGCAGCACCTTGCTGGAAATAGATGTTACCGCTTGTACCTGCATGATCCGCAGCCAGCCAGCCATTATCGAGATCAGCGAAGTATACTCCTCGAAGATCGTCAGTCGGCAACAGACCGGTGACGATATAGTCGATCCAGCTATCCCCGCCGTTGTCGGTGTACTTGATTGTCGCCTGGTCGCCAACGGCCCAACCGTGACTACTGTCATAGAAGAAGACCTTCCACAACGGCAGGCCGGTCACTGTAGTGGTAGTCCAGTCGCCAAACGCATTCCCCCCGTTCGTCGTTCTCAGGATCACACCGTTGCCGCTGCCGTCATCACCGACAATGAACCCTGTGTTTGCGTCTACGAAATAGACATCGTGGTAGATCGCGGCCGGCGGGGTGCCGCTCAGTTGTATCCAGCTTGCCGCGCTCGCCTGCGTTGCAATCGCTACTACGGCCAGCACAACCGCAGACCTGATAGTGATTCTCTTGGGAGACATATCTACTTTCATTGTAGCCATTTTTGTAGCTTTCAGGCAACTTAGAGCATACCTTCCAGGCGCACGAAAACTCCGCGGCGACCGGTTCCGAGATCGGGCAGTCCCAGCAGAGGGTCGGGCAGATCCGAGAAGCTGTAGCCTACTCCGAGCCGTAAAGCGCCGATATCGGGGCCCTCCAGCAGGTAAAATATCTCTGCGCCATAGCCCATTTCGAAGCCTTCTCCCAGGGGTGGCATCGCTTGCAGATCGCGAGCCACCCAGCCCAGCCGGATTTCCCCCGAGAGACCCAGCCCCCAGGCAATCTCGGAACCCAGTCGCACCAGGCCCAAAACGCCCGTCTCTGTCGACCTACCGGGCGCTTGACTCGTGCTTTTTGATTCCTTGTACCAAGGCGCGACCACCAGCGTCGGCTGGAGGTATTTGATGGGTCGCATCATGACCGCAACCGAGCCCGTGTACCAGGTCACAAGCTGTATGGGAATCGCCGAAGACGCATACACCTCGGGCCGGTCATCGCGCCCGGCCGCGGCTCTCAGCAGGAAGCGCAGCCAGTCGATGTCCGGCGGCCGATAGGCCAGTCCCAAAGACGCCTCGAGCATGCCTCCTTCCGGCACGCCCGGCCCGTTCGACCCGTTGGCGGAGCCGAAAGTCTCGGCCCAGGCTGCTCGGCCGCCCAGCGCCAGTCCTTCGGCCAGGTTATAGCGCCCGGCAAGCGTCAGAACGGTCTGACGGTGAGTAGTCGGGTCGGCGCCTCCGAGATCCTCTGCACCCGCAAGTTCAAGCTGCTCGTCGACGCGGTATTCGCCGCTGGCAGATAGCGCCAACCGCGACTTGATGTAAGACAGCCGACTGAAGAGAGCGTTGCGCCTTCCCGGTCCGGTCAGGTTCCACAGTCCACGGTCGAAAAATGGATTGTAGAGGCTGTCGCGCTTGAACTCCCCGCCGGCGCCCTGCGCAAGCTCGGCTCGCTCGTAGGCCAAATGCAGGTGCCAGGCCGTGCCGATGGGAACTTCCAGCCCGACTCTTTGGCCGCGCGCGGCCCTGTCGCGATCCAGGCCGAAAGTCTGGCTGGTACTCAAGATCAAACCCTGGCCGGCCCGGGCGGTCTGCCCGGTCGTCAAGCCGCCGGCCCGGACGGCGCCGTGATCGACAGCGAATGTGGTATTGGCGAAAACCTGGTGTCCGTCGCAGCCGTCGTTGTTGATAAACAGCGACACCAGGTTGCCGATTTCGTGGCCGTATCCGCCCTCGACTCCCAGCCGGTAGCCCCAGGCGGAAAGTTCGCCGCCCAGCGTGCTAAGGGTCGCGTCTTTTGAAGACGGCCCCAGGCCGTCGGCCACCAGGGTCTGCTGATGACCGGCCACAAAAGACAGGAAGCGCGCCACCCGGTAGCTTACACGGACACCGGCCAGCGCCCGATGCCCGTCTCCAAAGCCTCCGTCCCCGTAATCGACCGCGCCCTGAATAGAGAGTACGAGATCGTCGAGCACGCGGTAGCTGGCGCCCAGCATCCCGTCATAGAGATGCCCGCGCTCGTTGCCAATCATGCTCTCCGTCCCCGAAAAACGCCCCTGGATGCCCAGAGAGCGAAGCGGTGACGCATCGAGAAGCAGGAGTCCCTGTGAGAGATCCTGGCCGACGAGCAAGCTTGTATCGGCATAGCCCGAAAGAACCCGGCGCCATAGCGCCCGCGCCCGAAGCCACGAGAGAGATAACCTGCCGCCGGCCTCGTAGGCCTCGCCCGCGCCGCGCCCCTCGGCAGGTTGCGGGGCGGAAGCGAAGCTCAGTCCACCGTCCACCGAGTAGGCCGGCCTGGTCATAAGGCCCCGGCTGCGGCTGTAACCGGCCCATATCTCCCCCGCCCGGCCGAAGCTGGCCCTGGCCTTGCCGCTGTAGAGACGGTATGTCGAGCTGTCGAATCCCTGTGCCACCCCCGTGAAAGCGCTTGTAATGGCCACACCGCCGCCCGGATGCACAGTCAACGTCGAACTGCCTCCCGCCAGGTTGTAGTCGACGCCGCCATCCGGCAGGTCGAGATATTCGTAGTCGAGCGTCAGGATGGTGTTATTCGCCCCGGTCGGTACGAGCCGGACGGCCTGACCGGAAAATCCGTGATCGACAGGCTGGGTAAGCAGCAGCCTGCCGGCGATCCAGTCGACCTGGTAGTCGATACCCTGGCGTAATGTCCTTCTTTCCAAGCTGAGTCCAGTTCGGGCATCGCGCAAGACAACCTCGATACGGGCGCTTCCCTCGACGACCCACTGGTGGCCTAAAAAGTAGAGGCTGCCGCCGGTGGCCAAGAACTCCTCGTGGGATGGAAGGCTTGCGAACTCTCCTGCTTGCGGCGGGCCGAGAGAGCTAATCGTTTCGGAGCGCGCACGCTGCGGCTGCGCGAAAAAGCCCTCCAGGATCATGTCGAAAACCGGTTCGGATCCCTCGAAGAGGTCTTGAAACGGCCTCAGCGACGCGTGAGCGCCAACGAGAGAGCGAGCGAAGGCACCCGTCTCGCTCCGTCCACCGGCACCTGTCTGAAAGGTCCCCCAGCCAAGGAAGGAGCCTTTCCTGCTCAGGCGCAGCGAGTAACGCCCGGAGGCAGGGCTTGAATCCGACACCAGCGACTGATCGGCAAGCACCGGATAGCTCGTTTCGGGATCGGGGCTGCGCTCGAAAATCCACGGGTTCCAGGCTGGACCAATTAGGTCTAAGACAGAATAGTCTTTATTGTCAGCCAGTTCCATACCACCTGTAAGAGTCAACTTCATGTCTGCGGGGAGGTCAGCGCACATCTGTCCGCTCAATCTGCTGCCAATAAAACTTACCCCGTCCCCATAGGAAAAGGATACGTTGCCCAAAAGCGCGCCGCTCAGGCGCACATATCCTACCTGCCAGTCTATCGAGCCGTGTAGCCTGGTTATTCCCTGACCGGTATATGAGATCTCGACCGGAAATTCGTTTGGGCCGGGTTCTACGGGCAGCAGGAATGTTTGGGTCCCGGCCAGGCTTTGGTTGGCTCCTATCCTGAGATTGACGTTTTTTTCCGGCTCGCAGGTTAAAGCGACCGATGCCGAGCGAGCAACGCCGCTCCCCGGGGGGCCACTGCAGGAGGCCAGCAGGCGCGGCCTGGCCGGCACGATCAGATCTCCCCCCGCGAGCCTGCGCACCCAGTGTACCTCGGCGACGAGCATCTGCAACCGCCCGTCGTCGCACTGCAAGATGACCAGGTGTGGGTTCACGCCCGGGTGCACGGTCACCTGTATCTGGTACATTCCCGAAGGATCGGTTGCGACCGGCTCGCCGTCCACGTTCACCCGGCAACCTTTGGGAACCATCCCGCTCAGGTTGGTGGTAAGCGCCCCGCGCCCCGGGACAAGCAGCGCAGGCGCTCGGCGACCTGCCGGCTTGAGCGCGGGCGGCGTGCCTGGCCCCGCTAGCTCCTTTTTCTGCCTGACCGCGAAGTCGACCCGCTCGACCAGAGCCGGCGTGAGATGAACCAGTCTTCTGCTCGATGGAAAAACACCGGTGCCGGCCGGGAGCGTCGACATATCCACCTTCAGCACGTGCCCGCCCAGCACGTCGTAACCGGACTCCAGAAGCACCAGGTGATAGCGTCCATCGCGGTCGGTGAGAGCCTCTTCGCCGGCGTCAGCAAGCACCCGGATGCCGGCCAGACCGGCGTCGCCGGAAGACCAACGACCATCGGCATCGAGATCCAGAAACACCCTTCCCAGCACTGCTGCCTGCCCGAGTGTGGAAGTTCCGGCAGCCAATACCGGAGATAGCGGCAGCGCAACGACCAGGCACAGCAGGCAAACTGTCGCGCGCGCTTTCAAGGCCCTTGCCCGCCTTCGACTATCTCGCGAACGGCCCCGATGTGACTTTCGGCCTCGGTTGCGGTAACGAAAATGCTACGCCAGCCGCTTTGACCCGGATCCAGCGTGACCTCGAAGAGCGCCGGCGAGATCTTGCGTACCTTTGTGAGCTTGCCGGCCGAGGCTGCGAAAACTACCTGCGCCCCGCTGTCTTTGGCAGCCGCTTCGGGAACCAGGCCTGCCGAGACTATCCACAGTCTGCCTTGCTGCTTTGTCTCCAGCCGCAACTCGAGCGGCGCCGGCGGGTAGATCTGTAGCTCGGACTGGCTGGTGTATGGTTTATCGGGCGGCAGAGCGTCATCCAAGTCGACCGGCAACAACCTTGCGCCGTTCTTTCCATGCAGGATGTAGACCGGCCGGCTGATGCGACCTCCCGCGCCCTCGAGCTTGAGGGGGATCGGTCCCTCGCCAACCGGGACACTCCCCAGCGAAAATTTCAGCAGTCCGAATTCGTCACTCTTTTCGACAAGATCGGATGCTAATCCTTCAAGACGAACAGATTGTCCGGCCACCGGTCTTCCCAGGCCGTCGACAAGGGCCGCGTGCAAAACGAGACCTCCGTTCCCGGAAACACGCAGGCTGTCATGGGCGACCAGCAGCCCGGCAGGCTCGCCGCCAGGCGTCTCGCGCACCTCGACTTTTAAACGATCGGTCCAGGCCCGCGGGCCGGTAGGAACAGTGAATACCGCCCGGTGTAACCCGGGGGCGCTCTCGACCAAGGCCGGAATCTTCGCGACCTCCGCCCGAATGGTTACGGCCTTTCCGGCCACCGGGTTTCCGCGCGCGTCGCGGACCTTGACGATCACCTCGCCCGTTGTCTTGCCGTCGGCCGGCATGAAACGAGGCGCCTCCAGCGACACCCCGGCAATCTGTCCCGGCAGTAAGCTCATCTCGACAGCGGCTGTGCTCTTGTGGCCTCCGGTGGGAAAGTGAACCCCGACAAGATCCTTGCCGCCGCCGACCTCGGTAGGCGCCGTGTAAAAGGCCTCGTAAAGGCCTTTACCTATCTTTTCGATCTTGCTCACCCTGCCGTGTTCGGCCAGAATCCGCACGCCACCGATGCTGGTCGGTGCCCCGTAGGGATCGATCGTGGTCACCAGCAGCCGGGCCCGCGAGCGGCCGTCTGAGGGCAGCTTGCGCGGGTAGGCCCACAGGCCTAGCTGGTTCGTCTCGGGTAAATAGAGACTCACCCGGCGACTGCGGCGGTTGCCAACCCTGTCCACTGACATGGCCAGGCCCTTGTCGTAGCCCGGCGGAACCAGAATAGGAATCTTGAAGTTTCCATTTTCGTCGGCCCGGGCGGGACCGAACCTGCGTCCGGCTACCGTCATCTCCATCTTGGTGCCCGGCGCCGTCTTGCCCGGAAGCTCGATGCGGGCCGTTATAGGAATTACGGCCCTCGCGACGGCGACGCGGTCCAAGCGGGCGCTTACCGGATTTGCCACCATGATGATCGCAACCTGGGGATAGGGATCGCCGGGCGGCAAGAAGACCACCTCGTAGCTTCCATCGCCGAGATCAGAAAAGTTCTTGACTCGGCCGACGTTGGTCGTGATCTCAAGCGGCAGTCCGGCTGCAGGACGTCCCGCCGAGTCGCTCACCCGGATGTGCAGGAAGGCCTGCTGCCCCTCGCCGGCAAGCAACCTCTCGGGCTGGGCCCGCGCTTCCACCTTGCCCACGGGCAAGGGGCAGAGCCGAACTTCGCGTGTCCCGACGATAGTGCGATTGGTCGCTTCGCTGCCCGTCTCTTTCCACATAGCCCGCAGGACGGTCTTTGAAGAACTTGCGAGCTTCACTGGGTCATACGCAGCGCTGAAGAGACCGCCCCCGATCTTGTGGACCTTCCCGAACGACCCACTCTCGGCCATCAATGCAAGCTCGCCCGGGCCCGATCTTCCCCATACATAGACGTAAATATCGAAAGCCTGCCCGCCATCTGCCGGAATACAACCCGGTGGCGGCAGGATGCTCAGTCCCTGCCCTGCCCGTGCCGTCTGACAAAGCGCGAGGCCGGCCAGGGTGAAAAATAGTATCAGGCCTTCCCTACGAAGAGCCCGCATTCGGGGCACTCCTCCGCGTTCTCGGGGATCCTGGTGCCGCAGGCGGGACAAGAGTCGTATTTGAGCTCACCCGCGAGCTCCTGCCCTTCTTCGGCGACCATCTGCTGGAATTTATCGCCGAGAACCCTTGCCGCGGCCTCGACGTCGTCCTTGCTCACCGCCAGCATGACCCGCGGGGGCGCGCCGGGAGGCAGCTTGGCCTCCTCGTCATCGACCACGATCGAGGCAATCCGTCGCGACGACAAAAGGTCGCGCGTCTCTTTGACAACTTCCAATTCGCCGCGGGTGACGAGTACCAGTTCCTTACCCTCCAGGGCGGCGCGGATGTTTTCTTCGCTGAGTTCCATTTCCTGCTCGAGATGGTCTACGAGGTCTACGCCGCAGTTGTTGCAGCGGGTGAACCCCTCCCTGAACTCACAAAGGCAAACTGGACAAAAAGGCATCTGTGTGTCTCCTAAAGGTTGTCGGCCGGGGTTACCTCGAGTTCGTCACGCTGACCGTGGAAGACGAGCTTCCAGCGCCTGCCGTCGGAACCCTTGAAGCTCGCCTCTCTCGCAAAACTCGTTTTTGCCTCGGTGATCAGGAATCTCAAGAAATCCTTGCGTTCTTCCTTGATCCGCTTGAGTTCGACCAAGCCTTCCGGGTCACCAGCCAGATTCATCAATCCTCCCCGTACAGGTATCAGAAGCGACTACCGTGTAAAAATCTATCCCGCCGTGCGGTCCCGGTCAAGAGTTACAGACAAATCTGCTTGTTGAAGGTTTTCGAGGGAAGCAGTGCAGACCAGGGAACCCTGTCAGTTGGCCCGGACCCTGCTGTACCTGCGGACTAACAGGACCGGAACCAGGAGGATCAATATGAAGATCGGCAACGTCGGCCCGCCGGCGAGCGGATCGGTCGATGAGCAGGTGAGTATTACGGCGTCTTCGGGCGGCGGGACCAGCACGATGCGCAGCGTAAAGTTGCTGTCCGGCTTGCCGCGTAGCTGCACGCCGATGGTATTGGCATCCAAGACGTCAACCGGGAGTTCGAGCGACTCGACTTCCTGGCCGAAGGCGTCCGGACCGGCTAGTAACTGTCCGTTCATGGCCACCACGGCACTGGTGACGCGCGGGTCTCCGTTCAAGATGCACACGTATCCCTGACCGGCTATGCCGAGCCCGGCGAAGGCATGCAGGACGAGCTGCGGTTTGCCGTGCCCGCGCGTGTAAACCACCGGCCCGAAGGCGGTAAGCGCCGCGGGATCGTCACAACCCTCGCCCTGGGCGGGCGGTTCGTCGAACAGGAAATCGAACAGGTAGATATCCAGGTTGCCGTTGCGGTTGTCGGTATACACCAGCCGGTTGCCGGAGATATCGTGCAGGTACTGCTCGGAAGGATCGATAGTGGCCTGTTCGTTGGCCCCGAGCGAGATGCTGTAGAGCCAGATGTCGGAGTCTCCCCCGGCGTAGCTCTCGTAGGCCACGTAGTCGCCCGAGACCGCCGGGTTGCGCTCGTAGTCGGCGTCGGTCGTGACGGCCGTGAGCGTGCCCGTGGAAATCTGGTAGATGAAGACGTCTCCCACGCTGGAGCGGTTCGAGTCGAAGGCAATCGCATCGCCGTCCACGTCCGGATTGCGATCCTGGCCGGGATCGGATGTCACCTGGGTTTCGATGCCGCTTGCGAGATCCAGCATGTACACGTCGGGCTGGCCGTTGCGGGAATCCTCCCAGACGACGATCGAGCCGCTGATGGCAGGGCTGCGCTGTATAGCCGGGTCGTCCGTGATGCGAGTCTCAACGCCTGTGGAAACGTCGGTCATGTAGATATCCCAGTCACCGTTGCGGTCGTCCTCGTACACCACACGGTCGCCGCTGATAGCCGGGTTGCGCTGGTTGGCGGGATCATCGGTGACCTGCAGCGTCCCGCCAGTCGAGATGTTGTAGAGGAAGATCTCGGCGTTGCCCGTGCCGAAGTCGGTGTAGACGATCTTATCGCCCGAGATGTCGTTGAAGTACTGGTCGCCGCCACCCGAAGTGATCTGAGTCTCAAGCCCGGCCTCGATGTCGAACATGTAGATGTCGGCGTCCGCCCCGCGCCTGTCGGTGTAGACCGTCACGGCCCCGGAGATCGATGGATC
>DATKYQ010000025.1:0-143921 GCA_035528415.1 Myxococcota bacterium
CTTCACTACCCGCTTCTTTCAGCGCCGGCCTCGCGGCCGGACCGGTCTCCCGGATTGTCGCCTTGCGGTTCGTGTGGGTCGCTGCGACCAACTCCCCAGAGGACTTTCACCTCCTGTCCAGGCCCATGCTGGGCACACAAGATACCGGGGGCGGGGCTATAGCCCCGCCCCCGGTTGGAAGACCACGAGTGAATGCGCCAACCTCAGAGCACCTTGCCCCAGTGCATGACCTGGGCGCCCACCACGATGTTGAAATCCACTGAATGTTCGTCACCTGGTTTACCCGTGACTGCCTTTGGGCCCGCTGCCGTCCAGACAATATCAATCGGATGGGGCGGGCCTTCGGTAGGTGGATCGGATATTAAACCGTTCTCCTGGAAATTGTCGAAGTCCATGCCATACGTGACGCCGGTGCCGGGCTTGCACAGATCCGAGTCTGGGGTGTAGGTGGAAAATAGCACCTTGCCACCCACTACCAGCGGTTTTCCGAAGAGCCTCTCGGCGGTTGCCAGATCCAGCGGATTACCCGAGCCGGCGCAGGTGGCCCCGTACAGACTCTCGTTGCAGAAGAGCTTGCCTTCGGGATCGGGATCGTAGAAGCCGTCCGCGGTCAGCGTGCGGGTCTCCTCGACGGCGTAGAACCTGTCTTGCGTTGCATGATAGGTGAGATCGTCCATCACGCCCGTACCGAAGAACAACACCAGGTTGCGCTTGTAGTTCATGGCCTGGGAAGGCTGCACCATGATCGGCCGGTTGACGCCGGTGTTATACCAGGGAAGCGGATCGCCCCCGGCGTCGCGGCCGACGTCCCAGTCGTGGTCTTTCCCCGTATCGGGGTCGCTGAAGAGATAGACCATCTCGCCCTCGGGCTTGTCCCGGTCGTACTCGGCCGAGTTCATGTTGATGCGCCAGATCTTGCCCACCGTGGTCGACGCGAAAACCCTGGTAATGTACTCGCCCAGCGCCTGGTTGTAGGCCACCGGGGAGGCCGCGGACGTCTCGAGCCGGAAGTCCTCGCCGATCGACAGGCGGAACTTGCCGCTCTTCGAGATGGGCAGATCCTTGCATTCGACGCCCTTGAGCTTGATCTGGAGGGCGCCGTCGATTCCCTTCCACTTGGTATAGGAGTAGAAGCAGCCGCCCACCGAGTTGGGGTTGCAGGTCTTGGGATCGACAGGGGTGCCGCCTTGCCAGCAGCACTGCATCTGGTATCTCTCTTCGTTGTCGGTGATGTCGCAGTTGGCCTGCAACTCGGCCGGGAACTGCACGTCGTTCTGGATGTTCTCGCGGAACTCGCGGCAGAACCAGCCCGGCTTCTTGGGCGGCTTGTCGTTGCCCCAGCCCCAGCCGTCGGGCATATTGTAGTTGGGATCCTCGAAAATTCCGTCCCAGTTGGCCGTTGAGCCTGCGTCTTGCAAGTCGTGAAATTCCTTCACCTTGTCGAGGTAGGCCTGGGTGATGGCATTCGAGAAGATGAACCTCCGAAGCAACTTGCCGGTCTCGACGTCCACCACGTGCAGGGAGGCGGCCGAGGCCAGCATTTCGACGAAGTCGATGCAGCTCGTCACGTTGGTCAGGCTCTGGGGCGGCAAGTATCCACCGGGGAATATAGCCACCGAACGGGAAACGAAGAGCAACTCGGGCGGGGTGCCCTCGCCGGCGTGCTTGTTCTTCAGCCACACCCGGCCCACGATGGGCTTGGCCCAGGTTTGCAGCCGCGAGGGCTTGCACTGCACGTCGGGATCCTCGTAGTCGGTATGAACATCGACGTCGGTGCGGTACTCCCAGAGGTATTGCGGGTTATCCGGATCGGTTACGTCCAGGGCGAAGTAGGCCGAGCCGCCTCCCCGTTCGCCCGAGATGAGCACGGTGCGGTAGGCGCCCAAAATCGGATGGTTGCTGCCGTCCAGGATGGGCGCGCCCGTCGTGTCGGTCATCGGGAAATCGTCGAAGAAGACGTCCCGGATGATCGGAGAACCGTCGACAAAGAACTCGTGGCCCCAGCGGACCTTCTGTATCTTGGCCAGCAGGTTGTTGGGGATGAAGGCCCAGGCCTCCTGCCCATCCCGTCCTCCACCGTGGCTGTCCTCGCCCACGAAAGCGTGCAACATGCCGTCGTTGGCGCCGACGAAGAGCATGGTGTTCCGGTCGCGATTGTTCAAGAAGTACTGCTCGTACTTGTAATCGGGCGCCATCACCGTCGGCGGTGGTACAGCCACCTGGTTCGAGTGGAAGACGTCTCCCAGGGTGGGGTGGCCGTCGAGTAGGGGAATCCCGCCCAGCGGGTAGGCACCGCTGACTCCTCGTACGTAGTTCTTGATGAGATCCGACAGCGCGTCGTTGCCTAGTCCCTCGGTGTCGCTCAGGCACATGGCCGGGTCGCTGGCGTGCTTGCCGGCCTCGAAGGGATACAGCCCCACGTCGGGGTCGGTCGCGTCCACGGGGCGCGGCATGTGATCCGGGTAGTCGAAGACCGGATCCTGGCTGCGCGGATCGTTGACCACGGTGTAGATGTCGCGATTGGCGGGACTCTGGTCGTGGAGCACATCGGCGAAGTCGATCTGGGTACCGTAGTGCCATTCCGGGATACCGTCACGGTCGATATCGGTCACTTTTGTCCGTACTACGTGACCCCGCCAGCCCAGGTCGGTGATGCCGGCCTCGAAGTGCGAGGAGTAGACATAGGCATCCTCCTGGGAAAGCTGCGAGGGCGACGATGACACCACTGTGCGGCTGGCCGAGCCGGACAGAATGGCGTTCATGATGGCCTGGAAGGCGACGTAGAGATCGGCGGGATTGTCGGCCATGAAGGCATTCAAGGGCATCGACGCGCAGGCCGGCCCGGTGCCGGCGTTGGCAATGGAGTTCAGGTTGCCGGCCAGGCCCGCGTCGCCGTAGCCGACCACGAAGACGGGTATGCCGGCGGCGCAAAGAGCCGCGGCCTGGTCATGCCCCCAATGGTAGGTGGCCGACCCGGAGCCTGAGTTCTCCTCGCCGTCCGACATCAGCAGCACGAAGCGCGGGCGGCAGGCGTTGAGCGGGTCGTCGTAGTCGACCTCTTCCTGCCAGTGGCTGTAATAGTAACGGGCATCGTAGAGCGCCGGCGCCAGCGGGGTGCCCATGTCGGCGGTCATCTGGCATACCTCGCTCTGCGCCCGGGCGTTGTTGCCGATGATGTTGTCCGGTTCGGCCGGGTCGACCAGGTCGATCAGCCTGCCGTCGGTCACGCAGCTACAGTCGGGGCCCGAGTTGGGAATTCCGTCACACGGGCAGCGATCTTTTATACCCATGCGCTGGTGGGTCCCCAGGTCGTCGCCGTAGTCCCACGAGGTCCTGTGTTCGTCGTTGTCAAACGAGGAATAACCGAAACGGATCAAGTCACTGTACAGATCGAGGATCCCGTTTGTGTCCTGGTTCGAGCAGGTGTGGTTGCCGTCCAGGTAGGAGCCGGTAAGTATCTCCTTGGCCGACTCGATCCGGTTGCGGAAGCAGGTGAGGCCGTCTCCTCTCGACCAGGGCGTCGTTCCGTAGTCGTGGCAGTAATAGCCGTAGAAGTTCTTACAGATCCGCCCCCCGGTGACGCACTGGTAAACATCACAAGGGAAGTAATAGTAAGTCCCTCCGTAGTATTGGGCCACGACATGCAGCTTGCCGTCGTCGTTAGAGTGAAAATCCACGCCGTCGACGTAAAAATCGCCGTCATCGTCGATGCAGGGCGCGAAGCCCGGGTAGAGGCCCCAGATCATCGAACCAGAGGAGTCGATGATGGTCAGCACCTCGGGCAACACCAGCATCGGGTCGTCGCCGCCGAAGAAGCTTTGCGCCCGGGCGCCGCCGGGCGCCGCCAGCGTGAGAAAGATCACCACCGCTGTCAAGTTCATCAAAAATCTCTTCATGGCCGCTCTCCTTGGTTTTTAGCCTGACATTTCATCTCGACACCCTCGATCCAGCCCTTCCGCAGGTCATTCTTGTATCTGCCGCGCGCACTTCGTCGGGCCGATCACCACCCGGGCCCGGTAACGAATCACCACCGTGTTGCCTCCCGACAGGGTTTCGTCGACGGTCTCGCCCTCCCTGCCGGGCAGGCCGCTTTCGGCGTTGAAGTCGAACACCTTGAAGCAGATCTTGCCCACCTCGAACCCGGGCATGTCCGGGATCTCGTCCATCGCGAGTCCATCCACCTTGTACGCCAGGCCCTGCGACGACATTGCGGCCTCTCTTTCATTGGGGTCTGTCGGCAGGACGAAGGGCACGCATTCAGCGTCGTCCCCGGTCATGGCGGTGCTGCGTTTCCGGGAATCCAGCAATGGTTTGTCCTGATTCTCGAGGTTGAAGGCGTAGTCGTACAGGTTCTTGCGGACGTCCGCCATGAAATAGTTGATGCCCGTCTCGCCGATCATCTGCGCCTGCACTGACCTGACCACGTTGCCGGCCACCTGCAGGTCGGAGTTGGTGCGCTGGACCGACACCAGCCCCACCGAGGTCATCGCCAGCAGCAGGAGTACCGAGAGCACCAGCGCGTTGCCTGCGCGTGACACCAGAATTCTATTGGATCTCATGCTCTCCTCCTCACATGGAAATATTCAGCCCCAGGTTCTGAAGCTGCACCACCGTCCGCTGCGTCCGGACCAGGGCCAGGCCGTTTTCGGGCGTGCCGTCGAGATCGAATCCGTAGTTCAGCGCCTTGGAGTCGGTCGTGTAGTTGGTCAGCACGAAATCGGGATCTTCGCTTTGGCTTCTGCCGCGGATGGTGATGCGCAGCGCCCTGGCTCGCATGGCATCGATCGGCCCGGCCAGTGAAATGGGCGGTACCGAGATGGCCGGCTGCCAGGGTTTCGCGCAAAAAGCGGCATTGATCGAGTTATCCGAGTAGATCTCGACGAAGAATCCCGACGTGTTGGGATCATTCGTCGGTGGCAACAGAAACTCGGCCAGTTCCACATCAGGTTGTGGCGCGGCGCCGTAGTACCGCCGGCGAACGAGAACCCAGTTTCCAGCCGTTTTTTCGAGCAGTTGGTACTGTATCGTGGTGATAGGGCTGATCCATTTCGTGAACCCCTGGATCTGGCTGGCAAGATTGACCGTGGGCTGGAAGCCGATGCCGGGCCCCCAGGCCAGATCCCCGGGCAAAGAGGTGACGATGTGGTAGGTGTACCGGCCGGACTGGGCCTCCAGCCGGAACACCTGGCCGGTGACGAAAATCTTGGAGAAGGGCTGGCCGTCGGCGAAGGGTTCGTCGTACTCCGAGCCCAGGGGAGCCATATCGCAGGAGGCGGAGATCGTGCGGTCTATTCCGTTCCGGCAGATGATCGCCCCCCTCGAAGCCACCAGGTGACTCGGGTCGGGTGCATCGAGCCTCAGCAGGTAGTCGCGGGAACTCGAATAGTTGCCGCGTATCGTTAAGAGGTAGTTGTCCTTGTCGTACTCGATGGCATCCCATGAACCGGTCGGGCTCCAGGCGCCTGATGGGTACAAACCGAGAAGATGGCAGTTCTGGCTGGGATCCAGGGTGTCGCCCGGCCGGGCCAGGTACATAAAGGCCGTGCGCCGCAGATCATCGGTCACGCGCATCAGGGCGAAACGCAGGTTGGCCTGCACGTCGGTGACATCCTTTGCGTGCCCGAACGCTCTGCGCATCGAACCCGCCATGCCCACCAGTCCGGCCATGAGAAACCCGGCCACCACAAGGGAGATCATCAACTCAACCAGGGTAAATCCTGCTTTTTTTCGAAAAGCCACGCTGCCACCTCCTCAAGACCAATGGTAATCGCGCATCAAGTCGAGCGGAATCATGATCACGTTGCGCTTCCAGAAATCATCCTTATCGCTGTTCTGCCAGTTGAAATCCTGCCGCCCGTGATCCTTGTTGTCCCAGGAGACGTACACCATGAGGTGAACGATATCGTGGCTGATGGCGGCCAGGCCCCCGCCTCCCGAAGGCCCCTGCAAATTGACCCAGGTTGCGGTGTAATGCACACGGTAGATCGCCCGGGCCGTCTCCAGGCTGCCAGCATCGATCACCTGGGGAACATTGGGCCCCAGACCGTCCATGTTTACCAGGCGCGAGTTGACAAAGTCGCTCCCGCTGGAGATCGTGTTGCCGCCGTAGCTCAGCATGGAGTTGACATCGTCCATTACGAGTCCGGCACAGCTCGCGGGCTCGTCGATCGCCTGGGATTCGATGTTCGGCAGGACGGCGGTAAGATCCTTTCCGCCTCCCGTGAGCGCCACCCACTCGATGCCCCTGGCGCGCAACTCTTCCACCACGCCCCGGGCTATCTGCAGGGCTTCCATCCGCTCCCTGGCATAGCCGCCACCGCGCAGCGAAACCACCTCCATCTGCACGATGGCGAACAGCCCGACGGACATGATGACCATGGCGATCATCATTTCGATCAGGGTGAAGCCGGCCTTTCCATGAACCACTCGCGCTTTACCGATCATGATCAAAGCTCCTTGGCTATGGCGGCGGCGGACAGAACGTGTATCTCACCGAGCCGCCGGCCGAGACGCGCACGTGCCGCTGGACTCCGCGGGGGACGCCCGGAGACTGGTAGGCCGTGACGCCGAAGAAATACTCCTGCGCTGTCGTGGCCTCCTGGCCGCCGGTTGGTTCGAAGAACATGGTGACCACGCCGGGGGCGGCCGGCGTCTTGACGCAGACGTTGCTGAAGCCGTCAATGGCCACGTCGCCTTCTTTCTTGGCCCCGTCGCCTCCGACCACGCCGGGATGCGTGCCGTCGCGCGAGACCGACTTGTGGCTCAGTTCGACCCAGTTGAGGCCGTCTGCAGTCGCAATCCCGCAGTCGAAAGGCGCTGTGGCGGGCCGGTATTCCCGCAGGCTGACTATCCCGCCTGTACCGCCGTCCAGGCCGGGCTTAGCGAGCGTCACCTCAACCATCTCACAATGGCCGGTGCGGGCGGCGCGGCTGCGGGCCGCGAAGACGGCCTGGACTATCAAAAGGCCCGCCTCGCGTTGGCGGTTCCTCTGCAGGCTCATCGAGAAAGACGGCACCACCGCGGCGGTCACGATGGCCACGATGGCCACCACCACCATCAGCTCGATCAGCGTGAAGCCGCTATCTTTTCTCCGGCGCTTTCGATACCTACGAATCATGAACAATCCTCCGGCTACAGGCATGCTCCCCAAGTTGCGTGCAATTGCCGTACCAGCCTCCCGAAGAGCGCAATGCATTGTTAGACAACGAGAAACCACTCAGACCCGCCAAGCTCTGTGTGAAATGATTGCGGGGTAGATGCAATTTTTACTAGGTACCATAGGCTCATCGGCCGGAAAAAACGTCCGCGTCAATCTTGTAGTCCTTGAGCTTGTAAAGCAGCGTCCTGTGGCTAATTTCCAAAAGGCGCGAGGCCCGGGTGCGATTGCCTTGCGTCTGGGCCAGCGCCCGCCGGATGAGATCCTCTTCGATCGTCCTGACCGTCTTCTTGATCGAGAGCTGACCCGACGGGATGCGGGCCCCCGGTGCGGGCTTCGCCTGGGCTACCTTGTCGGTCAGCAACTCGGGCACGATCAAGTCGCCGTCTGCGAGGATCACCGCCCGCTCCATGATGTTCTGCAGTTCGCGGACGTTGCCGGGCCAGGCATAGTCCACCAGCATCTTCATGGCAGCCGCATCGACCCCGCGCACCGCGGTGCCCAGCTTGACGTTGCAGCGGCCTAGAAAATGGGCCACCAAAAGCGGAATGTCCTCGGCCCGGTCCCGGAGCGGCGGTATCTTTAAAGACAGCACGTTCAGGCGGTAATAGAGATCCTCGCGGAAGCCGCCGATCTTCACCTCGGCGGCCAGGTCGCGGATGGTGGCCGCTAAAATGCGCACGTCGACCTTGCGGGGTTTGTTTTCACCCACCCGGCGGATCTCGTCTTCTTGCAGCACTCTGAGCAGCTTGACCTGCAGCCCGAGCGGCAGCTCGCCGATCTCGTCGAGGAACAACGTGCCCCCGTCGGCCTCCTCGAAAAGCCCCTGCTTGTTGCGCACGGCGTCCGTGAAGGCCCCCCTGATGTAGCCGAACAACTCGCTCTCGAGCAGGTTCTCGGGGATGGCCCCGCAGTTGACGGCCACGAAGGGCTTGTCGACTCGCGGGCTGCGCACGTGGATGGCGCGGGCGATCAATTCCTTGCCGGTGCCGCTCTCGCCCATGATCAGTACGGTGGACTTGAACTCGGCGACCTTGGAGACCGTCCTGAACAACGACCGCATCACGTCGGCCTGCCCGATGATGTTCTCGAAGGAACCTTCCAGGTGCATCTCCCGGCGCAGGCGGATGTTCTCCCGGGCCAACCGCAGGCGCTCTCCGACGATGAAGATACGCAGCAACAGATCTTCGTTCTTGAAAGGCTTGGAAACGTAGTCCGCGGCTCCCAGCCTGACCGCCTCGCGGGCCATCTCGATGTCTCCGTAAGCCGACATGATGATCACGGCGGCGGGGCCGACGGCGGGACCTGTGACTTGTTCGAGAAAAGTCATGCCGTCCATGCCCGGCATGCGCACGTCGCAGATGACCATGTCGATCTGCTCGCGTCTGAATACCTCCAGCGCCTGTTTGCCATCCGAGGCTTCTTGCACCTCGAACCCCTTCAGTTTCAGCAGGGTCGAGATAGAGTGGCGCACGTTGTCTTCGTCGTCCACCACCAGGATGCGTGTCGCTTTCGGCATATCGAGTCCATTCTATCG
Source organism: Myxococcota bacterium (assembly GCA_035528415.1). GTDB lineage: Bacteria > Myxococcota > B64-G9 > B64-G9 > B64-G9 > DATKYQ01. The sequence continues at coordinate 8,694 of DATKYQ010000025.1, forward strand.
TTGCGCTTGTCGATGTCAAAGAGTTAGCCTCTATTCCTGAAGCTCGTGACACGCACTGAGACATACATGACGTTCTTCGGCCTGGCGATGCTTGGCCTGCTGGCTTGCGGGCAGGCGCTGGCAGACACCGATCCATCAGCAACAATCTTCTCGCCCGACAAAATTCTCGAAGTCAATATCGAGATGCGCCCTGGCGATTTCGAGAAGCTGCGGAACCAGACGCGCAGCGACGAACAGATCACGACCACGCTGCGTGAGCGGCGCAAGCCGCGGCGCGTCTTCACGTATTTTCCCGCCAGCGTCAGGCTGGCCGGCAGGACGCTCGGCCGCGTCGGTGTGCGCAAGAAGGGATTCTGGGGATCCCTGAGCACCGAGAAGCCTTCTTTGAAAATCAAGTTTTCGAAGTACGTAAGCAACCTGCGGCCGTTCGGTCTCAGGCGTCTGACTCTGAACAACGCCCAGCAGGATCCGGCCTACATCGGGCAATGCCTCGTCTACCGCCTCTTTGCGAAATCGGGTCTGGCTGCGCCGCGCTGCAACTTCGCCCGAGTGCTTGTCAATGGTGAAGATATAGGTCTGTACGTCAACGTCGAGAGCATCGACCGGTCATTCCTGGAGCGCCGCTTCGTGGCTCCCTGGGGCAACCTGTTCGAGGGCAACATGAGCGATCTACGTGCCGGTTGGATAGGCTCGTTTGTTCGCAAGACCAACAAGCGCCGCGGCTCGATCGCGGATCTCTTGCGGCTGGCCGCGGCCGTGCAACGGCCCGAGAAAGATCTTCTTGCGGCGCTCGGCAAGCTATTGGACCTGGACGCCTTTTACGGGTACTGGGCGCTCGAGGCGCTTGTCGCCCAGACCGACAGCTATCCCTACAACGGCAACAACTTCTACCTGTACAACGATCCCGCCAGCGGTCTTTTCCGCTTCATTCCCTGGGGAGCAGACGAGGTAATGCCCGAGTTGCCCCCGGAGGCCGGGACGGTGTACGCCATGAGCGCGCTGCTGCCCGTGCGCCTGCTGGCTATCGACGCGGGTCGCGAGCGTTACGAGCGCACCCTGCGCGAACTGCTGGACGGGGTCTGGAACGAACAAGAACTGATTGGCCGGGTGGATCTGATGGCTAAACACATCGAACCTTATGTTCCCACGGGCCGGCGGGACGCCTTCCACCAGGCAATAGACAACATGCGAAGCTTCATCCGCGGGCGCCGCCGGGTGGTGCTTGCCGAAATCGAGCGCCGCGCCCACCCGCAGCTCGCCCGCGATATCGGCATGTCACGGAGCGTTTTGATCTTCGCGCCGTACTCGCCCGGGCACACAGAAAAACTGTGCACCATGCTGCGCTCGAAATCCGGCAAGCCATTCCGCATAACCGATCTGGGAGTGCGCTCGCCGGCGCTCAGGGCCGAAGCCAAAGACGAATCCGACGGTGTCCGTGTGTGCTTAGAGCTTTTCGCGCGGCCCGAAAGGTCCAAGCGCCTGATACGCATCCATACCGACCGGGCCGACCAACGGGTACTCATGCTTTCGTTAATGCTGTTGCAACCGTTGGATGTCTCGTTGAGAAGCTACGCAACGGGCAAGTAGAATGCGAACTGGGTGCCGTGGCCTCGGCGGCTGTATGCCCAGATTTCGCCGCCCAGGGCACTTATAGCCGAATGGCAGATGGCCAGCCCCAGGCCTGTGCCCCGGCCGGGTTCCTTGGTGGTAAAGAAGGGATCAAAGATGCGTAACAGGTTCTCTTCTTCTATTCCGACTCCGTCGTCGACGACGCAAAACACGACTACTTTGTCTACGGGCCGGAACCCACTGCCCCCCGCAGGGGGACGGATGGCGTGTGTATCTCCCAGTTTGAAGAACGCGGGTTCCTCCGGTCCGCCGTCCCAAAGTAGTCGCCCGTCGTCGTCTGCACCCATGACGACCGCTCGCAGCCAGACGCGCCCTCCCTCCCCGCAGGCGTCCAGCGCGTTGAGCATCAGGTTGACCAGCACCTGGCGCGTAAGATCCGCATCGGTCAGCACCGGAGGCAGGCCGGGCGGTACATCCAGGGTGAACTCAACCGTCTTGAACTTCTTCTGCGGCCGTATGAGCGAAAGGGCGCTTTCTGAAAGCTCCGAGGGAAGGGCCGGCGCAATCTCCGATCGTCCGGGGCGCGAGTAGGCCAGGAGATCCCTGATGATCATATCGATGCGCACAATTTCACGCTCGACCCGGGCCAGTATGTCTGCCTGCTCTTTTGCGGGAATCTCCTCGCTGCGCAGCATGCCCACGTAGCCCAGGATGGCCGAGATGGGATTGCCGACCTCGTGGGCGACGCCGGCCGCGAGTTGCCCGACCGAGGCCAGCTTCTCGGACCTGACCAGGCCCTGCTGCGCACGCTGCAACTCGTTGTTCAGCTTCGCAAGCTCGGCAATCTTGTCTTTCATGCGTTTCTTGTCATCTTCTATGCGCCGGGCCATGCTCCCCAGCGACGAACCGAGGCGGCCCAACTCGCTGCCGTTGTCGGCAGCCAGCCAAAAAAGCAAGTCGCCCTCCGGCAGGCGATCGATGTTGCGCAACAGACGCGCAAGCGGCCTGACGATTACCCGGTTGAGCAGCACCCACCCCATAAGCGCCATGACGGCGGCCAGCAGGGCTGCATACAAGGAAAGCTGGTAAGCGATACGGGCCGCGATTGCATCGATATCTTCGAGAGGGAATGAGCCGACGATCTTCCAGCCGCGAGATGGAAACCGGGCCGTTATCGTCAAGGTTCGTTTTCCCCCGCGTTCCCAGACCGACCAGTCGTCGGCGGGACCGCCGCCGGCAGTGCGCGAGCCGAAAGCGCCCCACAGCTCGCGGGCGGTGATGCGTGGATCGGATGATCCAATCAACTTGTCTTTTTGATCGAAAATCGTAAGTGATCTGGTGGAGGGCAGACGTTTGTTCAGTTCAACCAGGCCCGGCGCGCCCGCGTCGTCGAGCAGGCGCGGCACCTGTCTGAGCAGCTTTCGCTGTGAATCGACCCTCTCCATGACCAGTCCATGGCGGGTGAGCCTGACGGCTGTGTACACCAGCGCCGCGCCCAGCAGGCTCGAAAGCAGCAGCAGGTAAAAAGCCAGTAGAGATTTTAGTCCGATTCCCGTCCGGCGCATGACTCACTGCCCGCGGATGAAGGCGTAGAACCAGCTTCCCAAAAAAAGGTACTCCACGGCGGCCAGGGCCAAAAACGGGCCGAAGGGAATGGCCGCCGCCAGAAAGGCGGTCTGCTCTTCTTCTTTTTCTTCTTCTTCTTCTTTTTCTTCCTCTTCTTTTTCTTCCTCTTCCCACTCCTCGGGAAGCGGAGGCTTGAGCTTCACGCCGGCCAGCAGCATGATCACGGACGCCAGCACCCCCTGTATCGACGCGAAAAGCAGGACGAAGAGCAGGCACTGCCAGCCGAGCCAGGCCCCCAGCATGGCCAGCAGCTTGACGTCTCCCATGCCCATGCCCTCGCGCTTGCGGATCAAGGAGTAGCCTCCGGAGAGCAACAACAGGCCCCCGCCTCCCACCATTATTCCGATCAGCGAATCCTTCCAGAACCCCTCCCACAGAAACGAGCAACCAAAGGCGATGACTATCCCGGGCAGGCTAATCTGGTTGGGAATAATCCGATGATCGATGTCTATGAAGGTGATCGCCAAAAGCGCCGCCGAGAAGACGAAGTGAACAGCGAGTGCGGCCGAAAGCCCGAAGCGCCACCACAACAGGACGGCAAGCCCGGCGCTCAGCGCCTCCACCAGCGGGTAGCGCCACGAGATCGGCGCCTGACAGCGCCGGCAGCGTCTGCGCAGCAAGAAGAAGCTGATGATCGGGATGTTGTCGTACCAGCGAATCAGAGCGCCACAGGCCGGGCAGCTCGAGCGGGGCCGCACGATCGAGCGATCATCGAGCGGCAGGCGATAGATGACCACGTTGAGAAAACTTCCCACGGCGGCCCCGAAGACTCCGAGCATGATTCCGATAAATGCCGCCGGCACTGGTAGGTCGAGGTGCATGCCGTCCTCAATAGCACGAAAAAACAAACAAGGCCAAATCCGCGATGCAGCGACCGATGGCCCGGGGCCTCGCGCCCGACCCCTTGCCCGCCGCACGCGGCCTGTAGGTCAATGGGTGCTGGGCGATAACCTTGCCCGATCTCTCGGCGCGCAGGATGATCTCGGCGGTGGCGAACACGCCGCGGCTGTTTTGCGCAAGTTCGGAAAACAGGCCGCGCCGCCAGAGCTGCAGGTAGTTGAATTGCCGCACGGAAGAGCCGCTCACGGCGCGCAGCAGGGCAATGTAGGTCACAGAGACTATCTTGCGCAAGGTCGAGTAGTCACGGCGATCCGAGCGCAGGCCCACCACCAGGTCGCAACCATTCCGGGCGCGCCACATGCCCGGCAACTCGTCAGGCTCGCAGGCCAGGTCGGCCGGCAGCAGCATTATCCAGTCGCCGCGCGCCCAGAACAGCCCGCTGGGGATGGCGGCGCCCGGCCCCAGGTTCTTGGGGTGGCTAATGAGCCTGAAGCGCCGGTTTCTCTTGCAGGCCGCGGCGACGATTGCCGCGCTTCCGTCAGTACTGCCGTCGTCGACAAGCAGAATTTCGTAGCGCTCGGTGCAAGCGCGGGCGGCACGTTCGATCACGGGAAGGTTGGCCAAGAGGTTTTCCTGCTCGTTGTAAAACGGAACCAGCAGGGTGAGATCGTGTAACATGCGCGCCTCAGCAGGGCCGCCGGAGGCTGCGGGCCGGCACACCGGCAACCACGTCGCCCGGCTCGACGTCTTTGGTGACCACCGCCCCGGCGCCCACCTGGGCGCGGACGCCCACACGGACACCAGGCAGCAGCACGGCTCCGGCGCCGATGTCGGCCCCGTCTTCCACGACGACTTGCGCCGCATCGAGCGGGGCATCAATGATGGCCGTCAGCGAATCGCCTCCCCGGTGCGCGGAAGAGACAATCTTCACCCCGGGCCCCAGCCCCACCCTCAGGCCCAGGCGCACTCCTCCGTAGCTGTTGATGAAACAACCCGGTCCGATCCAGCAGCCGTCCCCGATAACCAGAGGCCCTTGCGGATAGGCCCGCAAGTAACAGTCATGCCCGATGTAGACGCCCTCGCCCAAGCGCACCCGGGCCCCGCCGAAGATACGCACACCCGGTTCGATGACAGTCCCCCGGCCGCAGGCTCCCAGATCTGAAACAGCGGGCACACCCTCACCCAGGCCGACCCGATCAGCCATTACTCACCTCCAAGGGATCGATCCGCTGCCGGCGGTACCAGTCGAGCGTCAACTTCAGGCCGGCGTCGAGATTCACGGCGGGCTCGAAGCCCAACAAGTGCCTGGCTTTCGAGATATCCGGAACCCTGACGTCAACCTCCGGCCCGGCGCGCGTCTCGAGCCCGAACGGCAGCTCCGATCCCGCGAGCAGACTCACCTTCTCGGCCAGCTCGCGTACCGTCAGCGTGGCTTTTGGGTTACCCAGGTTGAACACCTCGCCGACGGCCGCGGGTTCGGTCATGGCCCGCACCAGCCCGTCGATGAAATCATCCAGGTAACACCAGGCGCGCACCTGGCCGCCGCCGTTTACCAGGTTCAGAGTCCGCCCGGCCAGCACCCGCGAGACGAAGACGCGCACGGCGCCCTGCCCCGCCTGTCCGGGGCCGTAGACGTTGAACGGTCTGACGATCGTCACCGGCAGACCGTACTGCTCGTGGTAGGCCAAGGCCAGACGTTCGGCGGCCAGCTTGCCCACCGCGTAGCTCCAACGGGAGACATTCATTCCCCCGGGCACCAGGGCGCGATCCTCGGCAACTCCCTCCGCCCGCGGCCCGTACACTTCGGAACTCGATACGATTACCACACGTTCGATGCCGTCGCGCAGATTGCATGCCCCGAGGACATTCTCGGCTCCCAGCATGGCCGTGCGCAGTGTGCCCACCGGGTCTGCGCAGACCGCGTCGACGCCGGCCACGGAGGCCATGTGCACGACGGCGCGGCAGCCATCGAGCGCGCGGGACACACAGGCCGGATCGCGCACGTCGCCGACCCTCAACTCGACGTTCGGCCGATCGAGCAGCGCGCCGGACGCAAGCGAGTTCCTGCGCATGTTGTCCAGCAAGACGACGGGCGTCCTCCCGCAAAGACGGGCCGCCAGCGAGCTTCCCAGGAACCCGGCCCCGCCGGTAATGAGGATGTTCCCTGGCACCAATGTCTGCCTCAGTTGCCGTGGATTGTCAGCCGCGGTGACAAAATTTGTTACTCACGCGAATCACGGTCATGGCCGGAAAAAGATAACAGGGCGGAATAAAAAGAAATCCAGAAAAATGTCGAACGGCATGATAGTTGCTAGCATAGTTGACAACGACTTGTGTATCAAGGTATTTTCGCAGATCATCATGATGGAAGTCGAAAGGAGGTGCGGTACGCGGATCGTTTTATGGGCAGATCGAAAAATACTCTTCTACTCACGAGAAAAGGAGATAGCATGCTAATGAAGATCAGAAGGAAAATTGGAGCAAGGGGCTTCACGCTGATCGAGTTGATGATCGTCGTGGCCATCATCGGCATCCTGGCCGCGGTGGCCATTCCCGCATTCATCAACTACATCCGTAAATCGAAGGCCTCGGAGACCAACGAGAACCTCGACAAGTGTTACAAGGGTATCGTCGACTACTACGATAAGCCTCTCGTACGCGCCAACGGAACCACTCGTTCATCCTTGTTGCCGGGAGCAATGAACCCGTTGTTCCCCGCCGGCAAGGCCGAGGCAACCCTTGACGGTTCCTCGGATTTCATCGACTGGCCGGGAGTCAACGCGGCGAATCGCAAGCCCTATAATGATATCAACTGGCTCATCACGGACGCAGTTTACGGAGGCTATCAGTACGACCATAATGGGAACGGCAACGCGCCGATGGGAACCGCCGACATTATTCACGCCGACCAAAATACGGGGGCTTTCATCTGCAGGGCCTGGACGGACATCGACAACGACAATGCCACTGCCTTCTGGTGGAAGGGCTCCTCCTGGCTGGGCGTGGCGAGCGCATTCAGGGCCGGCGCCGTGACGAACGGCTACACGTCAGAGCTGAACCTCGGTGACGACTGGTAAGGGTCCAACGAGGCGGCATAGACCAGCGGGAGAGAGACCGGCCTGCACGGGCCGGTTTCTCTCCGTCATTATCGGCGCTGCTTTGCCCTTCGAAGACCACGGGGAGAACAGATGACAACCAGATCGGCAAAGAAGATCGGAGCCCGGGGCTTCACGCTGATCGAGTTGATGATCGCCGTGGCCGTCATCGGCATTCTGGCCGCGGTGGCCATTCCCTCCTTGATCAACTACATTCGAAGATCGAAGGCCTCGGAGGTCAACGAGAACCTCGACAGGTGCTTCAGGGGCGTCGTCGATTTCTACCACACGGAAACAACCGACGCGATTGGTCAGAAATCGTCACTCGAGATCCCCGCAGCCATGGCGCAAGTCGGCCCGGGCGGCGCATGTGTCGAAGCCGGCCTGGATGGTTCCACGGGCTTCATCGACTACGCCGCAGCCGGCGCCCTGGCGGACTACAAGTCGATCAACTGGATAATCCTGGACGCCGTCTACGCCTGCTACCGGTATGACGACCTGGGAAACGGCAACAAGGCCATGCCAAACGCCAATGTGATTGCAACCGATGATACAAACGGCATCTTCGTGTGCCGGGCCTGGACCGACATTGACAATGACCAGAGGATAGCCCGCTGGTACAAGGTCGCGTCCTATTTAGCCAACAGCGGCTCCTTTAAAGCCGGCGGCGTTGCCAACGACGGCGCCGACGAATATTAGCGCCGCAATAGCCGCTGTACCAGAACAACAACCGATCTTGATTCATCCACCCGGCTGTGTTATCTCGCTCCCAGGATTGGGCGGAGGCTTGCATTGTCGAAGGGTTGGCTCTCAATTGCGGTGGGGGTTGCGTTTTGCGCCGTCGTTACCGGATGGGCGCGAGGTAGGCTCGCTGCCGATATCTCCGCCGAGCGTAACGAACGCGACACCTACGTGTTCTTGTTGCCGCCGGGAGAAGTAATCAGGAGCGCCGATTTAGGCTATCACAGTCTGGCGGCCGATCTGCTCTTCATCCGGGCCAACCTGTATTATGGACGCCACATCCTGGGCGATGAGCACATGCCCTGGCTCTCCGATTTCATCGACATCCTGCTCACGGTGGATCCCGATTTCAAAAAGGCCTACCTGTGGAGCGCCAACGTCACGACTTTCCGCAAGCGCGCCTACGAGTACAACAAGAGCTACTCCGAGCAGGCGATCGACATTCTCGAGAAGGGCATGCGCAGATTCGACGACGATTACCGTTTTCCGATGCGCATCGGCTTCAACTATTACTACGACCTGGGCGATGCCCGGCGGGGAATTCCATACTTCGAGCTTGCCTCGCAAAAACCGAATGCGCCTTCCTGGCTTCGAGAAAAGCTTGTCGATCTGTATGCCAAGAAAGGCCGCCACCGGCTGGCCCGGCGAATCTTGGCCGAACTGGTGATGGAAGCCGACGATCCGGTTCTCAAGAAAGGATTGCAAGACCGGCTGACCGCCATGATGGATGACACCCGGGGTGAAGAGATATCGCGCCGGCGCTCCGCGCTGGTTCACGAGTGGCAAGAGAGCTACGCCTACCTGCCGCTGGACCTGTACCTGCTCATCAGGGAATGATGAAGAGCGAGAAAACCTTAGCCATTCATGTCTCCGCTCTATGCAAATCCTTCCGCACGGGATTGCGACGCAGGAAGACCCCGGCCTTGCGAGGCCTGGACCTCGACGTTACGGCTGGAGAGATCTTCGGTTTCCTGGGCCCCAACGGCGCGGGCAAGACAACCACCATCAAGATCCTGACCGGACTGTTGCGCCCGGACGCGGGTCGGATCTCGCTGTTCGGACTCTCTCCGCGTGACGCCCGCGCCAGGCAAAGAGTCTCCTTCCTGCCCGAACAGCCTGACTTCTACGACTACCTGCGTCCGGGAGAGTTTCTCACACATTGCGGCCGGCTCTCGGGGATGGATTCGACCGTTCTGCGACGCCGCGTGCCCGAGCTTCTCGAAAGGGTGGGCCTCGATCCGGTCGAGAAGCGCCCGTTGTGCAAGTTTTCCAAGGGCATGTTGCAGCGTGTTGGAATAGCCCAGGTCATGATCGCCGATCCCGATCTCTACATTCTGGACGAGCCCATGGGCAGCCTCGATCCCCTCGGGCGGCGCTGGATCAAGGATCTGATCATCGATCTGGGCCGCGCCGGAAAAACGGTCTTCTTCTCGTCCCATATCCTGTCGGAGGCCGAAACCGTCTGCGATCGCGTAGCCTTCCTCGACCGGGGCCGTCTGATCGCCCAGGGAAGGCTCGACGAGTTGCTCACGACGTCTGTAGGCGCCTGGGAGATTGTCGCGGCCGGCCATGACTGCGGCGGGGACGAAGAGATCGCGGCCTCGGCGACCTCCGTTTTGCCTTCGGGAGCGAACACCAAGCTCACGGTCGAGGGCGAAGACCAGCCCGGCCGCCTGCTGCGGTTGTTGTTGTCGCGCGACCAGCGGATCGTCTCGCTGAATCGCCAGCACTCGTCGCTCGAAGACGTGTTTGTCCGCGCGCTCACTGAAGCCCCTGCAGGCAAGGAGATCTTGTGATGCGGGCAATCCTCTCCGTGGCCTCGGTAACCTTCCGCGAGTCCATTCGCAACCGGACTGTGCTGGCCGTCCTGTTGGCGGCGATCGGGTTCATCTGCTCCGCCCTTCTGCTTGCGGCCATGGCCTTGGATCAGCGCGAGCGAGTCATCAAGGACTGGGGTCTTTTCTGCGTCTCGTTTTTCGGCGTGTTGCTCGCAATTCTGATCGGCGTCAACCTGGTGAGCAAGGAACTCAAGCGCAAGACGCTCTACGTCGTGCTCAGCCGGCCCGTTCATCGTTTCCAGTACGTGATCGGCAAATATCTCGGAATGGGGCTTACTTTGCTTGCCGAAGTCGGGGCGTTGTCGGCGGCGCTCTTTGTCCTGCTGGCGATCGAGGGAGTCGCTCCGGAGGGGCTGATTGTCAAGAGCTTGTGCGTTTCGTTGATTGAAGTTCTGTTCGTGGCGGCCTTGGCGATCTTCTTCGCCTCGTTCTCGTCTCCTTACCTGAGCGGTTTTTTCACGCTGGCCCTGTTCGTGGTGGGACGCTCGTTGCCGGCCTTGAACACCTTGGCCGACAAGGTTGATGCTCCCTTACCCCACCTCTTGTTGAAGTTGGTGTACTTCGTCTTACCCGATTTCTCACTGTTCAACATGAGCACCCGTGCCGTGCATGGCCTGAACATTCCCGCCGGCGAGGTGTTGTTGGTAGCATGTTATGGAGTCGGCTATCTCGTCTTGCTGCTATTCCTTGCCTGCCTGATTTTTTCCCGTCGCGACATCTCGTGAGCCGGGTGCCCGCGTGGTCTTAGCGGAAAAAAGGGAACCCGGATCAGGGTCACGCCTTCCCGCCCTGGCGGCCTCGCTTGCGGGTTTTCTGCTTTACGCCTTCACCTGTTACCCCTCGCCGGACTGGCTCGACGGCCCGGAGTTGGCCGGTGCGGCCCTGCGCCTGGGAATCTTTCACCCCCCCGGCTCGCCCCTGGCCGTGTTGGTCGGGCACATCGCCGTGCTATGGCCTTTTGGCCCCCCCGCCGGCGCACTCGTGTACTTCTCCGCCGTTTTCGCCGCCGCCTCCGTCTACGTCATGACCCGCATCATCCAGGAGGCACAGCCGGCGCTCGGTTCGCGCGACGGTCTTCGGGATCATCTCTTTGCTTTCTTCGCCGGACTGGCGTTCGCCGTCACGCCGGCCGTCTGGTTGCAGGCTATGCGCCTGGAGGTCTACACATTCGCCCTGCTGCTGTTCTTGATCTCACTGCGCTCCCTGCTGGCGATCGTGCGGGCCGTCAACCCCAACGTCGCCGCCGGGCAGGCGCAGCGTGCCCTGTTTTTCTGCGGCCTGGGTGTTGCGATACACCCGCTCATTGCTCTCACGGCCTTGGCGGGCGTGCCCGTATTGGCGGCATCCCGCAACGGTTGGCGCTTGTGGCTGGCACCCCGGCGGATGGCGCGCCTGGCGGCTTCGTTCCTGTTGGGATGTGCACCATTATTCTTGCTGCCCTTGATGGTGCGTGCGCCCGTCGACCTGCGCTGGGGAGATCCGACAACTCTTTCGGGTTTTGTACAGTTCGTCTCCGGCTCCACCTTCGGGCATAGCTTCACGCTCATGGCTGCCGGACCGCATGGAGGTGAACTGCAAGCACTGGCGGCGTTGGCCCAGGGCCTGGGAATCCCGCTCGTCGTGGTTGCGACAATCGCTGCCTACCTGCTCACAAGAATCCGGCCACGCCTTGCGCTCACGCTGGCGATCGTGGCGGTCGCGGGCACGCTTGGTCTCGCTCTCCAGCGGGGTTTTCGACTCGACAACCCGGATGTCGGCGGCTACCTGCTTGCGGCAACAGCGTCTCTTTTCTTGCTTGCGGCCCTGGGCCTGAGAGCGGCCGCCGGGCTGCTGGCGGACATGCGTCCACGCGCTGCCTGGCTGGTTGTGGCGCTTTGGCCGGGATTGGCGCTGGGGTCGGCGCTGGCGGTCGAGCGGCCGCTGGATCGCTCCGGCTGCACGGCTGGCAAGGCGCTTGCCGCAAGGGCCCTGGCTGCCCTGCCGACAGGAACCGTCGCCCTGCTGGCCGATTTCAACCTGGTCTTCATGTTCGACTACCTGCAGCAAGCGGATTCACTCAGAAGGGACGTTCACGTGTTCTACCTGCGCGACCTTGCAAACCCGGCCCTGCGCAGGGCCTTGGCAAGACGGAACCCGGAACTCGCGGCATTGCTGCCGCGCTCTTCGAGCCTCGATCGGCGCTCCTTGCTGCGCCTTTCGCGCCGCTGGCCGCTGGCCATGGACCTGGGTCCGCACCTGGCCGATGAAGTGCCGCCGGTATTGCAACCCGGCGGCCTGCTGTGGATGGTTCGGGAGTACGGCATGCCGCGTGAGGCGGACGCACTTCGAACCCAGTCTGCCTTCTTCGCCGATTTCGCCCCCCCGCTCTGTGGCTCGGGGTCAATCGACCGGCGCAGCGCCGAGGTCATCAGCTGGCACGCCTACTGGCAAGCACTCGCCGCTCGCGCCAAGGGGCTGGATATCGTCGCCGACGCGATGCTGTCCTGCGCAGCCTGTGCGAGCCCCGCGGACAAGACGATAGCCCGTGCGGCAGCCGGCCGCGGGTCTTTCAGTACTCCTTGGGGGGAGTGCGAAAGGTCCTGTTATTGTAAGAGTTGCCGCAGAAGGTCACCGTGATGCCGTTGTTGTCGGTATCCGCCTGGGCCTGCACGACGCACCAGGGTTGGACCGGTACGGCGTTGAACCCCTCCGCGTTCCAGTCCACGGCGCAGTTTGCAACCAGGGCGGGCGGTATGTTCTGGTTAAGGTCGACATTCGCGCCGCCGGCGCGGGTAAAGACCCGGTAGTTGAATGCCACGGCGCCGTCGGGCTTCCATCCAAGCAGCTTCCAGTCATCGAAGGCGCCGCCGGGTCCGTCCAGGTCGGCACAGCCGCCATCGGGCCAGATCTCCGTCCTTCTCTTCGCGGGATCCGGGAAGGTCCCCCAGGCATGGGGACAAGGCCCCAGGTAGCGAGTGTAGCGCTGGTAACGAATGTAGTATGCCTGCTCGGCCTCTATGATCCCCTGGATGTTGGCGGTGGCCTCGGACATGCCCGCCTCCTTGCCGTACATCGAGACCACCGGGATTGCCAGGGCGGCCAGGATCCCTATGATGGCAACGACCACGATAAGCTCGATCAGCGTGAAACCTCTCGTCGTCAAACCTGTCTTCGTTTTTTTCACCGCGGACATTTCAGAGTCTCCCGGTCAATCGTTCCAGGCAGGCTGCAATCAGCCCGATATCGTGACGTCGCTCTAGTACTCCTCATTGGAGGGAGTCTTATACACCGTCTTGTTGTGCGAACTGACATAATAGTGCGCGGGGGTGCCGTTTTCATTGAGGTCACCACAGGCTTCCAGCATGAACCATGGCCGCCTTACGGCAGGCCAATCCGTGCCGTTGCCGTCCGCCAGAACCGACCCACCGTCTACGCCGTTGGCGTTGTAAGGCGTTGTTACCCTGTAGGCATGGTAAGTGGGCCCACCCGGATCAAACCCGAGTTGGATCCAGGGCGAATTCGCAATGTCGGGCCAGAGAACGGCACCGGTGCCCACGGCACAGCTCCCTCCTGGAGTGAATGCTATGTTGGTCGTGTATCGCTTGAATTCGACGAAGTAGGCCTCTTCTTTCTCACGGATGCCCTGCAGAACCGTATAAGCCTCCGAGGCTTTCGATCTCATCAGGTAACCCCTGAAAACCGGTATGGCAACCACAGCCAGGATGCCGATTATCGCAACCACTACTACCATCTCGATCATGGTAAATCCCGAAGAGCGCAACCGCGGAAACCGTGTCATATTTTTCCTCCCACCTGATGGGCGGCAAACCCGAATCATAGAATATCAAGCAAATTACATGCCAGCATGCCGGGAATAGCTTGTAGTATACACATGAGCACGCTCACGGCTAGTGCTCCGAATTTCATCATGTTTCTGCGCGGGCCGGCCTAATGCTGGATTTGTTCGATCTCGAATACGGGCCCCGCAGCCTGCCAAACTGCGCAATTATTATATAGCTTGAAAGGTTTACACGTTTCTTTACTCCAGTCCATGTTTTTGGATGCGGTAGCGAATCGAACGGAACGATATTCCCAGAAGCCTTGCGGCTTCCTTCTTTATTCCGCCTGAGCGCTTCAGGGCCTCTTCGAGGAGCTTGCATTCCACCGAGGCAAGCATCCCCTCGAGATCGGCGCCCTCCGGCGGCAGCTCGATCCCGTCGAGGGTCGGCGGCTTCCGCCCCCGGCGCATGTACTCGGAAAACAACTCCGGGCCAATGGGGCCGTCGGCGGACAAGGCCAGCGCCCGCTCTACCATGTTTTGCAGCTCACGCACGTTTCCGGGAAAATCGTAATCGGCAAGAACTTCAAGCGCGTCGAGCATGACGATCGGCGTCCTGCTGCCGGTCGCAAAGGCATCGAGGAAATGCCTGACGAGGGCGGGGATATCCTCACGCCTCTCCCTGAGCGGCGGCAACTCGATTCGGATCACGTTCAGCCGGAAGAAGAGATCTTCCCTGAAGGCGCCCGTCCTCACTTCCTGCTCGATATCGCGGTTGGTCGCCGCCACCAGCCTGACATCCACCGGACGGTCAACGGCGTCTCCCAGCCGCCTGACCGTGCGCTCCTGCACGACGCGAAGCAACTTGACCTGTATGGAGGGCGGAACCTCGGCGATCTCGTCGAGAAAAACAGTCCCGCCCGCGGCCAGCTCGAACAGGCCACGGCGATTCGTGGTGGCGCCGGTGAAGGCTCCCTTGACGTGCCCGAACAGTTCGCTCTCCATCAGTTGCGAAGGGATAGAGGCGCAGTCGATGGGCACGAAAGGCCCGTCGCAGCGCGGGCTGCGCAGGTGCAGTGCCCGAGCCACCAGCTCCTTGCCGGTGCCGCTCTCGCCGGTCACCAATACGTTGGAAGGCGTCGCAGCCACCTGCTCGATCAGCCGGTAGACCTCTTGCATGCGGGCGCTCTTGCCGACGATATCACCGAAGTCGTAGCCGCCCCTCAGCTCGGCCCGCATGCGCAGGTTCTCGGCCAGCAGCCTCTGGCGTTCGAGGGCCCGGTGCACCACCACCTTCATCTCGTCCACCTCGAACGGCTTGATGACGTAGTCGTAGGCACCCAGGTTCAGAGCCTCTATGGCCGTCTCGTTCGAGGCGAAGGCGGTGATGACGATCACCTCGACACCCGGGAAGTTTTGCTTGACGTGCTTGAGCAGTTCTATACCGGAGCCGCCCTTCATCTTCAGGTCGGTGATCAACAGGTCGGGTGCCGCCCGTTGCAGCGCCTCGATAGCTCCGGCCATATTCACAGCGCAACCGACGTTCATGCCCTCGCCGGAAAGCAGGATCTGCAAGAACTCGCGCATCGAGCGCTCGTCGTCGACTACCAGGATCTCATTCATAGTTCACCCCCGGCACCCCCGGCAGGAGCACGCTGAACCTGTTGCCGCCCCCGGCGGGACTGCCGAGAGAAATGCTGCCTCCGTGGGCCTCGACTATCCTGCTTACCGTGGCCAGTCCCAGTCCGCTGCCCTCTTCCTTGGTGGTGAAAAAGGGCTCGAAGATGCGCTCGCGGATATCCGCGGCAATCGCCTCACCGTCGTCTGCGACCTCTATCACCACCCGGCGGACGCCGGCGTCGTCCGCGGCCGTGCGCAGCCGCACCCATACCCGGGCGGGCGCGGCCTCGACGGCGTTCTTCAGAAGGTTCCAAAGCACCTGGCGTATCTGGTCGGCGTCCACCCGTGCGCTAAGCTTTTCGATTTCCGTGCAGACTAGGGGGCGGTTACCGTCCAGGGATCCCGCGTATACCGAGACCGTCTCTTCCACGAGTTCTCCAAGGTCGCACAGCTTGGGCCGAAGTTCCCGGGGTCGGGCATAGGCCAAGAAATTCGTCAGCAAGGCATCCAGGCGCCGGGTCTCACGCAGTATAATATCCATCAGGCGCCGGTCGGCGTCGGCGAATCCCGGGGCTTTTTTTAGCACCTGGACCGCGCCGCTGATCGAAGCCAGCGGGTTGCGAATCTCGTGGGCCATGCCGGCCGCCATCTTGCCCAAAGCGGCCATCTTTTCGGCCCGGCGTACCGAGACCTCCAGGCGCTCGAGATCTATCTCGGTCTCTTCGAGCTTGCGGCCGGTGCGCCTGAGCTTTTCTCCGAGCGTGCCCGACAGCCAGGCGATGGCGAAGTAGGCGGTGTAGTTCAACGCCAGCAGGTAAACGATCCTGCCGGTCGCAGGCGGCGGACCGGACCTGCCCCCGGGCATCACCGGCAGGATGCCGCGGTTTTCCAGGATGAACACCGCTCCCAGGAAAAGGCAGCTCAGGCCCGCCGTGAGAAACGTGCCCCGGCGCGAGGAAAAGACAGTAGTCACGATCACCGGCAGGGCTAAAAAGAAGCAGAAAGGACTCTCGACCCCGCCGGTCAGGTAGACCAGGAAGGCGGCCACCAGGACGTCGAAGACGATCTGGCCCTGGACGTGCAAGCCGATGTTGAGACGCCCGAACTTCAGCCACAGGAGGGAGGCGACGGTGCCCAGGTAGACGACGACGACGATGCCGTACAGCATCACCTGGGAGACGGAGAGAAACGACAGGCTGCCGCGCAGGTTGAAGAAGATGGTCGAACCGAGCAGCGCCGTGATCAGCACCGCCCGCGAAAACAGCAACACCAGGAACTGACGCCGCTTCTCGGGATCCGTAGGCGAGCTCCCCTGCTTCTTCGAGGACACCAGGGCGCTACCCGACGACGCTCGCCAGGCTGAAAATGGGCAGGTACATGGCGATCAGGAAGTAGCCCACTATGCCGCCCAGCAGAACCAGCATCATCGGCTCGAGCATGGCGGTGAGCGAATCGACGGCCGAGTCTACCTCGTCGTCGTAGAAGTCGGCTATCTTGTTGAGCATCTGGTCCAGCGCGCCGGTGTTCTCGCCGACGGCGATCATCTGGACTACCATGCCCGGGAAAACCCCCGATTCGGCCAGGGGCTCGGCCATCGTCTTGCCCTCGGATATCTGCTCACGCGTGCGGTAGATGGCCGCCTCAACCACCTTGTTGCCTGCCGCTCGGGCCACGATTTCGAGCCCGTCGAGAATCGGCACGCCGGATGAGACCATGGTGCCCAGCGTGCGGGTGAACTTAGCCACGGCCACCTTACGAATCAGCGAGCCGAAGATCGGCAGCTTGAGGATCATGGCGTCCCACATCATGCGGCCCTTGGGCCACTTCTTGAAGTAGTGCACCCCGGTCGGCAGGCCGACGATGAACCCCAGCACGTAGTACCAGTTGTGGCGCATCCAGTCGGACAGGTCGATCAGGTTCTGGGTCATGCCCGGCAGGGACGCCTTGGAGCCGAAGTCTGCGAACATCTTCTTGAAGACCGGAATGACGTAATAAAGCAACACCAAAAGCACCACGATGGCGATGATCACGATGCAGATCGGGTAGACCATGGCACCCTTGACCTTCTTCTTCAGCTTCTGGTTCTTCTCGATGTAGACGGCCAGGCGCGAGAGGATAGTATCCAGGATGCCGCCCACCTCGCCGGCGGCCACCAGGTTGACATACAGGTCGTCGAACACCTTGGGGTGTTTTTTCAGAGAGTCAGCGAAGGTCGCGCCCGATTCGACGTTCTCCTTGATGGCCATCAGGATTTCCTTGAAGGCCTTGTTGTCCATCTGTGACCCGAGAATCTCGAGGCACTGCACCAGCGGTAGCCCGGCGTCGATCATGGTCGAGAACTGACGGGTGAAGATGACAAGGTCCTTGGTCGAAACCCCGCCGAGCCCCGGCATCTTGGGAAAATGGATTTCGGTCGCCTTCTTCTTGACCTTTTCGGGATTGATGGCCTGGGCGCGCAGCTTGCGCTCGACCTCGGCTGCGTCCTTGGCCTCGATCACGCCGTTGCGCAACTCGCCGCCCCTGGTTCTGCCCTCCCAAACGAAAGTCGTCATGTGGTCATCCTCCGAAAAAGGATTTCATCAGCGGTTCGTGCCGCTGGGTCTCCCGGCCCGTGCGGCCCGGTACCCCTGCGCGGACTCGCCGGCGGCGCCGGCGAGCATGTTTCTCAGCTCGTCCACGTCGGTGCTGCGGCCGATGCACTCGTCCAGCGTGATCATCTTTTTCTGGTGGAGCGCAAGCAGGCCCTGGTTCATGGTCTGCATACCGTACTTGGCCTGGCCGACCTGCATCTGGCTGTAGATCTGATGCACCTTGTCCTCGCGGATCAGGTTGCGAATGGCCGCGTTGGGCACCATCACCTCGGTCGTCAGAACCCGCCCCTGCCCCGAGGCCTTGGGCAGAAGCTGCTGCGATAAAATTCCCTGCAGCACAAAGCTGAGCTGCGCCCGCACCTGGGGCTGCTGATAGGGAGGAAAGACATCCAGGATCCTGTTGATCGACTGCACGCAGTTGTTGGTGTGCAGCGTGGCGAATGTCAGGTGACCGGTTTCGGAGATCACCATGGCCGCCTCGATCGTCTCCAGGTCGCGCATCTCGCCGATCAGCACCACGTCGGGATCCTGGCGCAGTATATACTTGAGCGCCCTCTTGAAGCTCTGCGTGTCCGCCCCCACCTCGCGCTGGTTGACGATGCAATTTTTGTGGGGATGAAGGTACTCGATGGGATCCTCGACAGTGACGATGTGCTCGTGGCGCTCGTTGTTGATCTTGTCGATGATCGAAGCCAGGGTGGTCGACTTGCCCGAGCCGGTCGGGCCGGTAACCAGCACCAGCCCGCGCGGGCGCTTGGCCAGCTCGGCGACGATCGGCGGCAGGCCCAACTCCTGAAATGAAAGGATCTTGAAGGGGATGGTCCTGAAGGCCCCGGCCACGGCGCCGCGCTGCATGAAGATGTTGGCCCGGAAGCGGCTCAGGCCCTTGACGCCGAAAGACAGGTCGAGCTCGTTTTCTTCCTCGAACTTGTGCTTCTGGGCATCGGTCAGCACCGAGTAACACAACTGGCGCGTTTCGACCGGCGTCAGCGGGGTGGTTTTCAACGGCACCAGCCTGCCGTCGATCCGCAACTGGGGGGGAGTACCGGTCGTGATGTGCAGATCCGATGCGCCCTTTTCGATGATCGCCTTGAGCAACTGGTGAAGATTGGGCATCTTGTTCTCCCGTGTCGAGTCGCGGCAATAAAGTCCCGCGTCTACCTGTTGTCCGCCGCGGTCACGCGCACTATCTCGTCGATGGTCGTCATGCCTTCCTTGAGCTTGATCAGCCCGGCCATGCGCAGCGAGCCCATTCCCATCTTGATGGCCTCCATTTTCAGTTCGGCCGTCGAGGCGCCGTTGAGCACCAATTCCTTGAGCGGTTCCCAGAAGGGCATAACTTCATATAGAGCCACCCGGCCCCTGTAGCCTGTATCGGCGCAGTTGCGGCAACCGTTGCCCTTGTAGACGGTCATCGCGGCCGCTTCCTCCCGCGGTATGCCCAGGTCGGTAAGCGACTGCTCGGGAACCTTCACCGGCCGCTTGCACTCGGGACAGATCCGGCGCGCCAGGCGCTGGGCCAGGATCAGCACCACCGAGGCGGTCACCAGGAACGGCTCGACGCCCATGTTCAAAAGCCGGCTGATCGTCGATGGGGCATCGTTGGTGTGCAGCGTGGACAGCACCAGGTGGCCGGTCAGGGCCGCCTTGACCGCGATCTCGGCCGTCTCGAAGTCGCGGATCTCGCCCACCATGATTATGTCCGGATCCTGCCGCAGGAAGGATCTCAGCGCCGCCGCGAAGTTGAGGCCGATCTCCTCGTGCATCTGGACCTGGTTGATGCCCTTGAGGTTGTACTCGACGGGATCCTCGGCCGTCGAGATGTTGACCGTCGTCTGGTTGAGTTCGGTCATGGCCGAATACAAGGTGGTCGTCTTGCCCGAACCGGTGGGTCCGGTCACTAGGATCATGCCGAAGGGGCACTGGATCGAGTCCTTGAACCACTTCAGCGGCTCGGCATCGAAACCCAGCTTGGTCATGTCGAGTTGCAGGCTGCTCTTGTCCAGCAGCCGCATGACGACTTTCTCGCCGAAGAGGGTCGGCAGCACGCTGACCCGGAAATCCATCTCGCGTCCCCGGCCGAGCTTGAGCTTGATGCGCCCGTCCTGGGGCAGGCGCCGCTCGGCGATG
This sequence comes from Myxococcota bacterium, assembly GCA_035528415.1. Classification (GTDB taxonomy): domain Bacteria; phylum Myxococcota; class B64-G9; order B64-G9; family B64-G9; genus DATKYQ01. The sequence continues at coordinate 28,501 of DATKYQ010000025.1, forward strand.
TCCAGATCGCTCATGATCTTGAGTCGCGAGGTGATGGCGTTCTTCAGTCTCAGGGGGGGTTTCATCACCTCGTAGAGAACGCCGTCTATCCGGTAGCGCACGCGGAACTCTTTCTCGTAGGGCTCGATGTGAATATCGGAGGCGTTCTTCTTGATGGCGTCAATCAGGATCAGGTTCACCAGCTTGACGACCGGGGCGTCCTCGGTGCTCTTCTCGAGATCGACGACGTCCATGTCGTCTTCTTCTTCGCCGTATTCGATCTCCTGCTCGTCGAAGCCGTCCATTACGTCTTCATAGGAAGGTCCCGCGCTGTAGTAACGCTCGATGGCGCTCCGGATGGCGTCCTCGGCGGCCACCATGACCTCGACGTTGTAGCCGGTGATGAACTTGATGTCGTCCACGGCGAAGATGTTCGAAGGATCACTCATGGCGACGCTGACCGTGGACCCCGAGCGGTTGAAGGGGATCAGGCAGTGCTTTTCCGCCACCTCGCGCGGAACGAGGTTGATCACCTCGGCGTCGACGTCGAACTCGTTCAAGTTTATTGCCGGCACGCCGTACTGTTTGGAGAGGAAAGAGGTCAGCTCGCTCTCTTCGATCATACCCAGCTTGACCAGGCTCGATCCCAGCCGGCCACCTGCTTTTCTCTGCTCATCCTGCGCTTTTTTCAGCTGGCCCACGCTGATGATGCTTTCACGAACCAGCAACTCACCGAGTCTACCCGCCATGTGCCTGCCTCTCTCCCTGGCCTGCCCCTGCCCTGATGATCCGTTGCAAGAACCGGCCTATGCCGGTCCTGATGTGAGATGGCTCATCTTATATAACCTTGGGATTATCCTCAAGAAGGCGTTTATATGTCAAGTTTGTGCCATTCATATGCCGTCGAGCGGATCAATCGCTGCCGTTGCTTGATGAGCCATGACCACTTCACGCGCTTGAATCACGTCTCGGCCGATTTGTCTTTGCAGATCCGCGGGAGATTCGAAGCGCTGTTCGGGGCGCAGGCGCTCCAGAAACCCAAGCGCCACCCGCCGTCCTGTCAGATCGCCGACGCCACCGTCCAGGATGTGCGCCTCGACGCTCAGTTGGCCGGGGCCGAAAGTCGGGCAAACGCCGATATTTGTCGCGGCCGGCCGCGCCGGGGCGCTGTCGGGAGGCCAGAAATGACAGGCGTACACTCCCCGGGGCGGCAGGATGTCACAGTCCGCCTTGATGTTGACGGTTGGAAAACCCAGCTGCCGCCCGCGGCCGGCGCCGCCTACCACCTCTCCATCTACGGTATACGGCCGGCCGAGAAGCAAGCCGGCCCCCTTGACCTTGCCCTGCAGCAGGAAGGATCGTATGCGCGTGCTGGAGACGATCATTCCCTCGACCGCCAGACGCCTGGTCACCTGGACCTCGAACCCCAGCCGCTTCCCCTGCCGGGCCAGGTCCTCGGCATGCCCCGCGCGGTCCCGGCCGAAGGTGAAATCGTCACCAACGACCACCAGCCTGGCGTCCATGGCGCCCGCCAGCACTCGGCTCGAAAAGTCTTCGGCGGTAAGCGCCGCGAAATCGCTATCGAAGCGCTGCTGGAGCGTGAAGTCGAGGCCCAGCCGCGCAAGAGCGCGCAGCTTGCGCTCGGGGGACATGATCAGCGGGGGGGCATAACCAGGCGCCAGAACCCGCGCCGGATGGGGCTTGAAGGTAAGCACTCCGGCCTCGATGTGCATCCGGGCGGCGTCTTCGCGCACCTGCCGGAACAGGAGCTGATGTCCGCGGTGCAGGCCGTCGAAGGAACCGACGGCCACGACACATGGATTTTTGTCAGCTTGCAGTTCGCTAAAGTCGTCGTATCTGCGCATGGCTGCCCCCCGATAGCACGGGCCGCATTCGGGGTCAAGAACGGGTTCGTTCAGATGCATTCAGGCGTGAGGGAGGGAGATCCAGGGACCGGGCCCGTGCCTTGTCAAAAACCCGGGCGTGTGCTAAATGTCTCATCTTGGAATTCGGTGATCGTGGTCCTGTCCGGAGAAAGGGCGTTTGAAATTCCTGTCCGTACCCAGGTGTACGTCGAGTTGATCGGCGAGTTGGCTCCGCGGGAGGAGATCGACTCGCTGCCCGACCAGCCCTGACGCCGAGGGACCGGGTCCTTGCTGTTCAACTCCTTCCTGTTCGCCGGCTTCTTCGCCCTGGTGCTACCCCTGGCAGCAATGCTGGCCGGGCGGGTGCGTGTTCGTAATGAGTTGTTGCTTGTCGCCTCGTACGTTTTCTATGCATGCTGGGACTGGCGTTTCCTGGGGTTGATCTGGATCTCGACCGCAGTGGACTATGCTTGCGGGCGGTTGCTCGACCCGCCCGAGCCGGCCCCGGCCTGGTTGACCCGGTTGGCCCGGCGGCGCAAGTTCCTGCTGGCATCCAGCCTGGTAATCAATCTGGGGCTGCTGGGCTTCTTCAAGTACTTCGATTTCTTCGCAGCCGGAGCGGCCGCCGGCCTCAAGGCGCTTGGCCTGACCGTCGACCCCTGGTCGCTCGGACTGGTTCTGCCGGTGGGCATCAGCTTCTATACCTTTCAGAGCCTGAGCTATTCGATCGACGTCTACCGCGGCCAAGTACGGGCCGAGCGTGACCCGCTCACCTTCGCCCTTTTCGTGGCTTTCTTCCCGCAGTTGGTCGCCGGGCCGATCGAACGAGCCGCCCGTTTGTTGCCCCAGCTTGCAGCCGCGACTCGGGTGAGTTGGACTCGCCTGACCAGCGGCGCCTGGTTGATCGGCTGGGGCTTGATCAAGAAGGTGGTCCTGGCGGACAACCTGGCCCGGGTTGTGGACGCGGTCTTCTCCAGCCATGATCCAAGCGCCGGGGCCGTGCTGGTGGCCGTTTATGCCTTCGCGATGCAGATCTATTGCGATTTCTCGGGCTACTCGAATATGGCCCGGGGGCTGGCGCGCTGTTTGGGCTTCGAGATCATGGTTAACTTCCGGCTGCCCTTCTTCGCCGCCAACCCGCGAGAGTTTTGGCGTCGCTGGCACATCAGCCTCAGCAGTTGGCTGCGCGACTACCTCTACATTCCGTTGGGCGGCAACCGGCGCGGGCACTGGCGAAACCGACTGGCCCTGTTGTTGACCATGGTGCTGGGCGGTCTATGGCACGGCGCCGGGTTCGGGTTTTTACTTTGGGGCGTTTACCACGGTCTGGTGCTGCTTGCGCAGCGCGGGCTTGCGCCTCTAATGACCGGTGTCCGCAAGCAGGGCGGCCGACTGGCCCAAGCATGCCTGCGGCTGGTGGGGATCGGATTGACCTTCCACCTGGTCTGCTTCGGCTGGTTGTTCTTCAGGGCGCGCGACCTGGACCAACTGCTGCGGCTTTTGGGCAACCTGTTGGTCGACGGTAGCGAGACATTGTCAGGGCTGGCGCCGATGGCCGGGCCAGTGGTGCTGGCCAGCGCGGCGGTGCTGCTGTTGGTCCAGTTGGCCCAGGCGGCCTGGGACGACCTGGAGGGAATTTGGCGCCTGCCGACCGCGGTCCGGGCGTTGATCTATACGACCATGATGCTGGGTTTTATCTGGTTCGGGGAGTTCAGCGGTGAGCCGTTCATCTACTTCCAATTCTGACTTGGCCCGGGCCGGCGGGCCGCCTAGGGCGCTTTTGCTGGCTCTGGTACTGCTGGGCGCGGTGGAGTTAGGTTTCCGGCTGGCCGACCCGCGCGAGATGATCGCCTACGAACTGGGCGAGCAGGAGTACCATGCTGTCAAGCTCTGGGCCGAGCGGATCGGGTCGCCCGAATTGGCGGTGATCGGCTCCAGCCGGGCTCGGGAAGCGATCGACGCGCCCGCCTTGGCCGAGCGCCTGGGCGCCAGGCTGGGCCGGCGGGTAAGCGTCGGCAACTTCGCCTGCGCCGGCGGCACGGCCGAGGAGAGCCAGGCTGTACTCGACCATCTGCTGCGCCAACCGGTGCGACCGGCCCAGGTGGTCTACGGGGTGACCCTGCGGCAGCTATGGGGGCAGGGACTGGAGTTTTCGCGGGCCGCGATCTTTTGGCGCCTGGCCGACTGGTGGCGGGCCTATGACGCATACGTCGGCCGGGTCGACGCCAGCCTGCCGACCGTTCTGCGCGGCGGTCTGGAGCGGATCTCGGCCGCCTTCGCTTACCGCCGGCGGGTTCGGCAGGTCCTGGCCGAGTGGCTGCTGGGACTGCCTCGCCGGCCAACGCCGCTGGCTGGCCAGGCGACCGAGTGGCAGCAGCGCGTTCCGGACCTTTCCTTGCTCGGCGAGCGGATCGACGATCGTCGGGTGGCCTGGTACGTCGGCAGGTTGCTGCGCGGCGGGCGCTACCCGCTCGATCCGGACAAGGTCGAGGCGTTGCGGCGGACCTTGCGGGCTGCTCGCGGCGGCGGCGTGGAGCTGGTGGTTGTGGAGCTGCCGCTGGCCGCGATTCTGCTGCGGCACTTGCCGGCTGGCGTGGTTGAGCAGGCCATGGACCAGATCGCGGCGGTCTGCGCACAGGAGGGCGTCCGCTTCGTCCGGCTGACCGAGCTCGGCCAGCGCTTCGAGGACGCGGATTTCCTAGACCAGTCTCACCTCAACCGGCGCGGTGCCGGCCGCCTGAGCATGGCCCTGGCCGACCGGGTGTTGGTTCCCCGGATGGCGACTTCTCGATGATGTAGGCCACGTGCAACGACGGCAGCCGCCAACTGTCCAGCAGGCTATCCAACCAGCCGACGGACCTCAGCAGCCGACCGGACAGTCGGCGGGGCAACAACTTGGCGGCCAGCGCCAACGGCAAGATGGCCAGGCTGGTGGCCGACATTCGCTGCCGTGACACTATCCGAGCGCCGGCGCCCGCGATCAGCGACTCGATTCGGCCCGGCAGGAAGTATCTGCCGCCGGTGTCGAGGTCCCTTGTCCCGCGCATGGGCCGGCGCCGCAGTAGGCCGCAGGCGGTCAAGAACGGCAGCCCCGATCCGTGACTCTCAATCAGGATCATTCGACCACCCGGGTGCAGGGACCCCACCAGGTTGCCGACCGCCAGATCGAGACACTCGTCCGGAACGTACATCAACACGGTGACGCAGATCAGCAAATGGAACCTGCCCGGCAATTCAGGCCAGTCCTCCAGGCGCCCCTGGACCGCCGGGCGGCCCGTACGGGTTCTGAACAGCTCAACGAAGTGCCGGCTGACGTCAAGGCCGGTTATCTCCGCTTCCGGATAGACCTCGAGGATCGCCTCGCTCAAGCGCCCGTATCCGCAACCCACATCCAGGATCTTCTGACCGCTGCCGCCATCGATCTGTTCGAGAACAATGTGCCTGTGCCAATCGTCGATGTGCCGGTTGAGCGGCTCGGGAAAGCCCTTGAACAAAACGCTACGCAAGTTGGCTCCCAGCATTCGGCTGCGCCGTTCCCATGAATTGGATTGTTCAGCCGAATCCACAGATCGACCTTTCTTGTGCGCATTTTCTGAGCTATAACATGCTGACCCGGGGATGCAAATCGAAATTGGGAGCGAGGCTCGTGACCATGCCGCCGAAGAGCTATACCCAAAGCCCCGTGGCCCATGCGGCCATGTATAACCGGATCGGCCGGGAGCGCAAGGCCGACAAAATTCTGGCTGTCTTACGGGATTATTTCGGGAACTTGAAATCCTTGACCTTGCTGGATGCGTCTTGTTCGACAGGCATCATGACCCAATCCTTCGGGCGGCACTTCGGCAAGGTCGTCGGCATTGACATCGACGCGCCGGCTGTCGCTCATGCCCGCCAGGCAAACGCTGGACCAAACATAACTTATCAGGTCATGGACGCGACCCGGATGCGGTTCAGACCCGCTCGCTTCGACGTTGTGATCTGCAACCAGATGTACGAGCACGTCGGGGATTCCGGCCTGCTGATGGACGAGATTCATCGAGTGCTCAAACCCAACGGGGTGTGCTACTTCGGAGCCACCAACCGCCTCAAATTGATCGAGACACACTACGGACGAATTCCGTTATTGTCGATCATGCCCCGGTCCTGGGCGCACCGGGTTTTACGCGTCCTGGGCAGGGCGGATGCTTACGCCGAGACACTGCTGACCATGTGGGAATTACGGCGGCTGGTGGAACGCTTTGAATTGCTCGACTGGACCGGCAAGGTGATCCGCGATCCCGTCCGCTACCGGGCCACTGATCTGTTTAGACCCGGCGGACCGAAACAAAAGCTCGCCCTGGCGATCCTGCAACATGCCGCCTGGGCCTCTCCGGGTTATATCTGGCTGCTGCGCAAATCCGTGTAGCCCAATCGTCTCATCGTCGGTTCGATTCGTCCGGCGATACGTTCAACCAAGTTGGCGTTCTGGCGTCGCCACTTGTTTGCGTCTGTCTGTCCATCCGGCGAATTGACCACCGGCAGGTCATCCGCCAAGCGACGGAAGTAATCATCGAAGGGAACCTCGATGAAATCAGCCAGACGTCGCAGACCGGCCAGCGGATCGGCTGACAGCGCCTCGATCTGGATCCGCAACACCCGGCCGTCATAGGCCGGCATGGAGGTTTCTGCTAAAACCGACTCGTTGCAGGTCACCCACTGGAATGCGCAAATCTCTTCTATCGGGCGATCGAGGTAGTCCCGCCAGCCCGGGGGCAACACGAAGTTCCAGCGTTGGTGGGGATAGCCGGGGATGTTCAAGGGCACTGGCAGATCGTAGGTAAAGAAACGGGTCGGGTGCAGCCAACCGTTGATCAGCGAGTTGACGTTGTTGCGCCCGTCGCGGACCGGGTGGATGATCCTGGCGTCGGGAAATACGCCGTTGACGAATCCCAGCCGAAAGCAGTTGCTGGCTGTCTTTTCCACCAATCGCTTGTCCCGGACCAGCAACCTGGCCGGATTGAGGTAAGGAAACAGCGCGTCGTAGACACGACGCAGCAGAGGCCGCAGGCGGCCCTTGCGTTTGAACGTCCAGATCAGGTCGAGTCGCTCCACCGCTCGCCACACTCCGGCGGGCATGCTGAACCGGTCGAATCGTCGGAGAATATCGCGCCGGGCCTGTTCGGTCAGGTCCGAGGCATCCAGATGCTCGGATTTCCAGTTCCACAGGCGTGGATGGCAGTGGCGATCCCATATCAGATCCGACTCGCTCGGCAACGACCAGAAGGACGGGTGGTCGCGGATGATCTTCTGCAGCAGGGACGTACCCGAGCGCGGCGCGCCGACGATTAGCACGGGCTTTTTGATCATCTGCGTGACTCCAACTCGTCCCGACCGGCAGGACGGATAAGCCACAGCGCCAGGCCGCCCACACCGGCGTCTATGAGCAACATGGTCGTCTGCCAAATCCGGGCGGCGACAGTCAAGACGGCGGCTTGCTCGCCGGGCAACACCGGGGTCAGCAAGAGCAGCAGGGCGCCCTCCTGCACGCCTATCCCGGCGGGAGCGAAGAGTGCCAGAAATCCAGAGAGCGTACTCAAAATGTAGGCCAAGGCCAGGTAGCCAATCAGTCCCGTCGGTAAATCGATCAAACTCGAGGCCAGCAGGGCAAACATAACCGCCACTATGCAGCGCTGGACGCCGGCAATCAGCGAAAGCACAAGCACCCGGTGGTAGGCCGGCCGGTACTCGATGATGTTCCGTCCGAGGTGCTCGAGCAGCCAGTTGATGGGCAACACGCACAAGGAGGGGACGAGCAAGACAAACCCGGCTGCAAACCCGGCCGCAAGTGCCAACAACCAGGGCCAGGCCAGCCCGGTCCAGGGGGCAATCAAGGCGCCGCACTGAACGCTGACGACTACGGTCTGGACTGACATCAAGATGACCACAGAGATGCTGGTTCGCACCGGGATGCCCTCCAGCCGATGTGCCAACCAGGCCAGGCCGAGCAGGCTGTGCACCTTGCCGGGTACATAGCGGGCAAGCCGCGGGATGGTCGCCAGGGCCAGGGCCGAGCGGGCCGGCACGTGGTGACCCAGGATGCGGAAGTACCCTGCGGTAACCGGGGCCGAGAGCAGGCCGGCCAACGAGCCTACCAGTACCGACAGCGCGATCCGTCCCGGTCGCGCGTGCAGAGCACCTGCATCCAGCGCCTGAAAATGGATCCACAGGTAGCGTCCCACCAGCGCCAGGATGACACCCAGGAAAGTAAGCTCCAGCAGCCTAATCCAGCCGGGGGTTGTCTTGGTCCGGACTGCCGTCATCTTAGATCACCCGCCCATCGCGGCTCCGCACCTCATGGCACGGAAAAAACCGCCGCCGCAACCAAAAATGACCCGCGTTGGACTCAGTAACCAGCAGGATCCGGTTCTTCTTCAGCAAGTCGAGCATGGCGTTGACCCCAACTGGACAATCATTCAAGGATACCCTTGACGCTGGCTTGTACCGAAAACGCGCCGGCCATTCGGCCGCACCCGGCCGTAAAGTCACGCCGGCCCTTCCTTGCCATCTGAAGGATTCCCTGTTCGAGGGAACTTGGACTAAGCGTTACCACGATCCCGTTGCCGTATTGCGTAACCACGGCTCTCATGTCGCCCACATCGCTTACGACAACCGGACACCCCGCCTGGGCCGCATCCGAAAGAATGACCGGAATACTCTCGATGCGCGAAGGTACAACCAATGCGTGACAATGTTCCAGGAAGGATGCCGTCCGCCGCCGATCGGCATATCCCATGAAGGAAATGGCGCCGTTCAGTCTCCGGCGGGCAACCAGTCGTTTGAGATTGTTTTCCTGCGGCCCTCTTCCGAATATGAAAAAGTGCAAATTTTCTCTCTCGTCCGGCTTCATTCGGGCAACGGCTTCAATCAACAAGTCCGCCCCCTTGTTCCTGTGTAGCCGGCCGACAAAGAGAAAGTTAATAAGACCTGGATCAAGTTCCGGGGGCCTCCCCGATCCACGGGGCAGCTCGCGGGACGATGGCAGGAATCCGCAGGATCGGGAGGAAATGGATTCGGCCTCCGTTGCCAGCTCCACACCGTCGGCGAACACCCGCTCGGAGCCCCGAAGAATCAATCTTACCAACCAACGGGTCAAGGGCTGCCTTCCATATCCCCAGATGTCGGATCCCAGAACCCAGACACGATATGGAACGCCTCTCCTGGCCAAAATCATCCTGGCCAACAACCCCGCCGGCAGGGCCCACATCGCCAATACCAAATCCGGCCTCTCGCGCGCCACCAGTTGATCCAGGGCCAGGTACCCGTTGCCCAGTACGCTGAGTATGGCCAGGAAATCCCGGGGGTCTTGAGGTTTCAGGGAGGAAAGTGGTTTGTCGCCGCTCCAGGAATAGCGGGTGACACGCAGTTCGGGATCGTCCAGTGTTCGGCCGGGCCGTCGCTGGGTGAGCACCCTCACCCCGTGACCTTGTCTGGCCATCTCCAGGGCAAAGCCGCGAACAAACAAACCGGCGGCAGCGGCGGAATCGTCGGGATGCATGGGGTAGGAACTGGTGACGATGACCACCTTCACCGGTCTCACCGTAGGTACCAGGACAGGATCTTGCTGACCGCCTGGATCACGTCGTCCACGTCCTGGTCGCTGAGCTTGGCCGACAAGGGCAACGATACGGTCCGCTTGCCAATGTCTTCGGCATGGGGAAAGTCACCCGGCCCGTAGCCCATCCGTTTCCGGTAATACGGGTGGAGATGTACAGGCAGGTAATGTACCCCAACTCCAATATGCTCCCGATCCAACGCATCCAGAAACTCGTCGCGCCCGATTGTGAGCCTGTCCAGATCGAGCAGCAAGGTATACAGATGAAAGGCATGAACGTTCTCCGGCCTTTCTGGAGCGGGCGTCCGACAGGCAAGATTCTGAAAGGCATTGTCGTAGCGCCGCCAGATTTGGCTGCGCCGTTGGTGATACTGCTCAACCCGGGGCAACTGGTGGATGCCAAATGAAGCCTGAATGTCGGTCATGTTGTACTTGAACCCGGCTTCTACCACCTGGTAGTGCTTGTATCCCTGGTCGGAGAATCGGTGCCAGGCGTCCTTGGTCATCCCGTGGAGCGCCATGACCTTGACTGTCTCGGCCAGCTCGTCACTACCGGTGGTCACCATGCCCCCCTCGCCGGTGATCACGTTCTTGGTGACATAGAAGCTGAAACAACCCAACTGGCCGAATGTTCCGGTGGCTTGCCCATCGATGCGGCTCTCTATGGAGTGTGCACAGTCCTCGATCACCAACAGATCCCGGGAATCGGCGATCTGCATGATCCGCTCCATCTCGCAAGGTCGTCCCGCGAAGTGAACCGGAATGATGGCCCGCGTCCTGGAGGTGATCTTCTTTTCGATTTCATCGGGGTCGATGTTCATGGTCCTTGGATCGACGTCCGCGAAGACCGGTGTGGCACCCGTGTGGATCACCGCGTTGCTGGTGGCAGGGAAGGTCATCGGCGTGGTGATAACTTCGTCGCCCACTCCCACGCCGCTGGCGAGCATGGACAGGTGCAGGGCAGCCGTGCATGAGTTGACGGCGCAAGCGTGACGGCAACCGATAAAGTCGCGGAATTGTTTCTCAAATACCTTTACTTTCGGACCGGTGCCAATCCACCCGGAACGGATGGTGTCCACAACCTCCTGGATCTCGGGTTCCTCGATGCGCGGACTGCCGAAGACCAGGTAGGATGTGCGTACCGGTTTGCCGCCTGCGCCGGCCGGTTTTTCCATGGCACAAGAGTATAGCACAATTTATTAGCCAGGCCGAGTTCCTTGTCGCCACCGTGTCGCCACCGTGAACGACATGGGGATCATCGGCGGTTGATCGGAGGTTCGATCTGATATACAAAGACCCCTTGAAAGTAGCATCCGGGATTGTCACGAACACTGCGAGGAGGCAAAGGTGGCATCGACGAAAAAAGCGGCGGCCGAGAAGAAAGTGAAGACCTGCAAGGTCAAGGGCTGCAAGCGACCCTATCGCGCCAAGGGTTACTGCAACGCGCATTATCAAAAGTGGCGCCGGGGCGAGCTGAGCAAGACCCGCTACAAAACCTGCAACTTCGGCGTCAACAAGCTCAAGCGCGGCGAGAAAAAGGAGTGCCTGAAGCCCGTCTTCCAGCGAGGTCTGTGCGAAGGGCACTACAAGACCAGGTACGGCAAGAAGGAAGCTCAGGCGGCCGAGGCCTGAAAAGCACCGGCGCCCAGCGCAGGAATCACTCCCAGCGTTTGGGCAAAGCAACGTAGAGGGCATCGCGTTGCCTGAAGATGTAGAAACGGATCATCCGATCACGGCGCACCGCGGACAGCTGCCGTTCGAGTTCCTGTGCGCTTCCGACGGCGACGTCGTTCAGCGTGGTGATCACGTCCCCGACCCGGATACCGTGCTCGGCGGCATCCGCGGCCGCGCTGACCACAACTACCCCGCGCGTGCCCGCGCGCAACCCGGAGACCCTGGCCGTCTTGGCGTCCAGGGCGACGACCACCAGCCCCAGGCTGTGGGTCTTGGCCGCCTCCCGGGGCCTCTTATCCTGTGCCTTTTCGGATCGCCGGGCTTGGCAGGTCACCTCGATCGTTAGTCGCCGGCCGCCACGCCATACCATGGCCGCGACTTTCTTCCCGGCCTGCGCTGTAGCAACTTTCCAGCCCACGTCCGGCGTTCCCCAAATCGCCATGCCGTTGAATTCGAGCAGAACGTCTCCCGCCAAAAGGCCGGCCTTGTACGCCGGGCGATCGGCCAGCACCCGGGCGATTAACACGCCTCGGGTGTCCGGAAGGCCGAGAGCCTGCGAAAGTTCCCAACCGACCGGATCGACGCTAATCCCCAGGTATGAACGTCTCAGGCGACCCTCTTTATACAAGTGGGGCAAGACGGCCTTGACCAGATCGGAAGGCACGGCAAAGCCGATACCGCGCGCACGGCTGTTGATGGCGGTATTGATCCCGACCACCTCGCCGCGCATGTTGACCAGTGGTCCGCCGCTATTGCCCAGGTCGATTGCCGCATCCGTCTGGATGAAATCGACGAACCTGTCCCTTAGAGACGATAAGTCATCGAGCGACCTGCCCTTGCCGCTGACGATGCCCTTGGTGACCACCGCCGTCAGACCGAATGGATTGCCGATGGCGATTACCCAGGCGCCGATAGGCAGGTCGTCCGATCTTCCCAGTGGTATCACAGGCAGAGGCCCGGGCGGCTCGATCTTGACAAGCGCCAGGTCGGATCTCGAGTCGGATCCAACGACATGTGCGTCAAGGGGGGCCGCCAGACCCTGCACCCTGACGGTCAGCGACTCCGCCTCGGCCACCACGTGCTGGTTGGTGACGATGTACCCGTCGGCCCGGATGATGAAGCCCGAGCCGATGCCTTCCTCCCTTTCGCGGCGCGGAACCTCCGGGAAGAGACGCCAGGGATTGAAGGGGAACCCCTCCCGGCTGTCGCGGGCCGGACCGCTGTTGTGTATGGCCACCACGGCCGGGCGGACGCGCTCGATTAAAGACGCGAAAGAAGCAGGCCCTACGCCTCGTTCTACACCCGCCCCGGCCAGATCGGGCTTGAGCGTTGTCCATAACTCACCCGCGCCTGGAGACGCGAAGCCATGCCCGGCCGCGAGCAGGCCGAAGGCCAGCGCCAGCGTGACCGGGCGCGAGATCACTCCCCCCCCCCCTGATCGGCTTTCATCTTTTCGTCAATCAGCTGTTCCAGGCCGCGGCGGTCCTTGGCGGTCAGACCATCACTGTCGCGCCCGGCCGCCCGAGGCGTTCCGGCATCGGTCCGCACCTGCTTGTCCGGCCCGGGAGTCTCTCCGCTGATACGCTCCAGCACAGTCCGACCTCCCAGTGGCACGGCCACGACGACGATCGCCAGCCCGGCGATCAGCAAAAGCAGCACCAACCAGCGCACGATCCTTTTCAATCCTGATCTCCCTCGTCCGGGTCTTCCGTTCTGCGGGGGGCCTGGCGCCGCTCTCCCTGCTCTGCCATTTGCGGGACCGTGCGACGATCGTCACCGCTGCGTCTTTCACCCAAAGCAACTCCCGGCAGGTAGAGCCTGTCCACCTTGCTGAAAATTTGCCGTATCTTGCCCGACCTGGGATCGCGCTCGATCTCGGCCACCTGTTCGATCTCGACCTTGACCGCGTCGTGGAGATCTTTCTCGGTTAAAAAGTCGCCGAAGCGCGCCGCGATGGCCACGGCCAGGGCATCGGCGTCAGAACCCGATGCCGGCTTGAATTTCACCCGCAGCAGGTTGCGTTCCTCCTGGATCAACTGGTACTGCCTCAGGCCGTCCACGTCCAGCAGCAGCGCCTCGAACGGAATCGGCGGCAGGGCCACCGGGTTGTGATCGCGGTCGTAGACCCAGAAAATATCGTCGGTCCGCCCGCGGACCCTGATCCTCGGGAAAGGCAGGCCGCAGTCGCACGGCTCGGCCACCGGAATGACCACGTCGGTCAGTTCGTACCTCAATAGCGGCATAGTGCGCGTGAACAGGCACGACATGTAGACCTTGTCGCCGGCCGTGCCGGGGGCCGCCGGCGAACCGTCGTCCTTGACGCTCTCGATAATGTACTTGTCCGAGTTTACGTGCATCCCGTCGTGCAGCCGACACTCGCTGGCCAGCGTAACACCCTCGGTGGTGCCGTAAGTCTCGTGAACCTGGCTTTGGGGAAAGGCCTTCTCGATCATCTTGCGGGCCGAACGACCGAGCGGCTCCGACGAGGACGATATCGCCCAGGGCTGGATGTCCAGCCGGCCCTCGATCTGCTCGTAGGCCAGCACCTCCAGCATGGTGGGGTAACAGTGCAGCACGTTAGGCTTGAATTCGTTCAGCCCGGCGACCAACTCTACCACCGGCTTGGTGACGGAGAAGTATCGGAACTCGGACAGCACCCTCGCCAGCCGGGGTGTTACCAGGAAAATCAGGTAGGTCACGAAGTGACCGCCCAGAACGCTGACCAGCGCTATACGAGGGTGCCTGAACAAGATGCGGCCGGCATGGCGAAAGAAATCGATAAACGAGGGCTTGAAGCGCATTCCGCGCGTCACGCCCAGGGCCTGGATCCAGTCCCATTCTCTTTTGTCGTAAACGAAGAAGGCCGGCATGCCCGTCGTGCCCGAAGTATGGGTGACGACGAAGCGGCCACGGAAAAGTTTGCCGAGCTTGCCACGATCCCGGATCCAGTCCTTGACTTCGCTGAGACTGATACGCCTGTCGGTCACGACCCGGTCGAAGTTCTCCATCAGCATGTCCTTGGTGACCGGCGGCAAAGAGCGTACCGAAAAGTCTCCGGCGTCCGGATCGACGTCCCTGTAGTATTCACCAAAGAAGGGAGAGTTCGACTTGGCGTGGCGCACGGCACGCCTGAGATTACGCAGCTGGATTGCCTCGATCTGCTCGGCGTCTAACTTGTCGGCGTGACGGAGTCTCAGGCAATAATGGATGGTCCGTGCAATACCCATTCACGCTCCAGACCCCCGTTGAGATGCAACCCGCGCCGCGCATGAGCGGCTCAATTGTCCCCGTCTCCCTTGTCGCTTTTTGGTCCGGCAGGCCAGCGAATCTCCATCGCCTCGACCGGGGCCAGGCGCCGAATGGGAGATCTGCTGGGTGTGTAGGCAAACTTCTTGCCGGTCTTGTCGGTGATGTAGAAAGTCGTATCGGCCTCGACTTCGACATTTTGCCACGAGCCCAGCCAGGAACAGGTATTGGCCATGGTTGTCTGCGGCATGACTTCAATGGTCACTTTTTTTTCGCTCCCGGGCCAGGGAAATACCTTGCGCATGTCTTCTGCGCGCACGCTGGCCCGCGAGGCAGAGCCGCAGGCCGCAAGCTGAAAGATAGCAGACAGACCGATAAAACACACAAGCGACCGCCACAGGCAAACCCGCATCGGCTCCTCCTGGCCGGAAGTGCTTACAGGGAAACGGATTGTATGAAATGCCGGGCGCGTTTGTCAAACTTGGCGCCCTCTGAGAATCGAGGACGGCACAAACCGCCGCCGGCCTTTCGATCAGGACAGCGTGAGAAACGCCGTGCTCAGTCCGTCGATTGAGCGCAGGTAGGCGTGGTAGGTCTGCTGGATTTTCCTGTAATACTCGGTGAAGCGCGCTTCAAGTTTTCCGTGGCGCCTGATGATGAAGCGCACATTCGCCGGACCCCGATTGTAGGCGGTCAGGGCGAACTTGTAGTTGCCATTATACATATCGAGCAGATGATCGAGGTAGAAGACTCCCAACTTGACGTTGGTCTCGAGATCGTGAAGTTGCTCGGGACCCGTCCACACCAGCCCGATGCGCCCGGCGACCTCGCGGCCGGTCTCGGGCATGACCTGCATCAATCCCATGGCGCCCTTGTTGGAGATGGCCCCGCTGTAAAAGGCGCTCTCAACCCTGATCACGGCCGCCAGAAAGAGCGGGTCGATCCCGGCGCGCTGTCCCTCCCCCACCAACATCCTGGCCAGGCGCTCTCGCTCGGCGGGCAAAATTCTCCGGGGAAACTTGGAAAACAAGGTCTCGAGCCTGTCGGCCAAAACGTTTTGGCCGACCTCTGTGAGAACCTCGCCCGGGTTGAAGCCGGTTGCCAATGTTTCTGTTGATCGGATTCCCGAGGTCAACAAGATATCCCCGGCCGGCCCGGCACCTTCCGACCGTCTCTGACTGCCGCCCATGCCGGCCAGGGTGGAAGTTACAATGGTTAGCCCAAAGACTACAAACGCCGCCGTGAACGCCAGGCTTGATCTACTGCTGAAATAAGCTTTTTTCTTCATGATATCACCGCGCTTCCACTCCTGATAAACATTTTCCACAAAAATCTTGCCAACTCCCTAAGCAAGATCCGGGCCAGCTCTTGGTGCATCGCGTCAAAAAATGGCAATCGTCGGAAATCACGGCTGAAAATGTTTTCAATGCCGGCACCGGTGGGATTTCAGTATTGTTGAAGTAAAAAGGATGGTCGAGGTCGACGAACCACTTTTCGTTACAACTTTCTGTTTTTCTTTCTGTTATCTAAGGTTGTGCCAAATTCTTCACCAGCGAGATATTGTAGCGTAATGTCACATACTGTAACCCCGAGTACGCACTTGTCTTACGAACCTTTTCTTGACGCGATCCCGGCCGGGGTGTTACTTTCGGCGTTGCTCGCAACAGCCACGGAAACGACCAGGAGGACTGGCAATGGCACTCCGCCGGGAGCGTTGGACGAAGCTGGAAGTCCCGGTAACACTTGAGGCGTCCCGGGCCACTCATCATATCAACCTGATGTTCGTAAGCCCCGCCGGCATATTCGTGCCCGACGATCTCGATCTCGGGTCATACTCGCCGGTCACCGCACGTTTTTCGGTGGAAGGCCGCAAGGTGGTGGCCCACACGGAAATGCGCCGCCTGCTCAGCGCCGACGAGGCGTCCGAACGCGGCATACCCGATCCGACGGGCGGGGCCGAGCTGCGCATCGTGCGTATGGAAGGCGACGGCTCGCAGATCCTGGCCGAACACATCAAGAAGGTCATGATGGAGTCTGGCGGACCTAGTTAAAATATTTCAAGCTTGCGTCACCGGGACGCTCGCCCGGCTTCGACGAATCTTCGCCCCCAGCTTTCTCAACTTGGCATCCAGCCGCTGGTATCCCCGGTCGAGATGATAGATGCGCAGGATGTGCGTCCGCCCGCGGGCGACGAGCCCCGCAAGGACAAGAGAAGCGCTGGCTCGCAGATCGGTGGCCATAACCTCTGCGGCCGACAGGCGGCCGACGCCCTTAACCACCGCCCGGCTTCCCTCCAGATTGATCTTGGCGCCCATGCGTTTGAGTTCCTGCACGTGCATGAATCGATTCTCGAAGATCCTCTCGCTGATTACGGAGGTTCCATCGGCCAGCGTCATCAGCGCTAGAAACTGCGCCTGGAGATCGGTCGGGAAGCCCGGGTAGGGCTGAGTGGCAATGTCCACGGGCAGTGGACGCGCCGGCCCCCTGACCCTGATCCCGTCCCGTGTGACGCCCACCTCCACCCCGGCCTCGACCAACTTTCCCAAAAGCGAGCTGAGGTGAGCGCTGTGCGCTCCGCGTATGGTGACGTCACCTGCCGTGATGGCCGCGGCGATCATCAGGGTTCCGGCCTCGATGCGATCTGGAATCACCGTGCAGTCCGCGGGTTCGAGCCGTTCGACCCCCTCTATGGCAATCGTCTCCGTCCCGGCCCCATTAATTCTCGCGCCCATTTGTTCGAGCACCTCGGCCATCTGAACGACTTCGGGCTCACGGGCCGCGTTGCGGATTAGTGTCGTGCCCTTGGCCAGTGCGGCCGCCATGATCAGGTTCTCGGTTCCGGTCACGGTCGGCATGTCAAGCACGATCTCGGCCCCCCGCAGCCTGCGCGCGGTCGCCTCGACGTAGCCGTGTTCGAGCGACACCCGGGCTCCCATTTTCTCTAAACCCTTCAAGTGCTGTTCGATCGGCCGGGCCCCGATGGCACACCCGCCCGGCAAAGACACCCGGGCGCGGCCGTAGCGCCCGACCAGCGGACCGAGACAGACGATGGAGGCCCGCATGGTCTTGACCAGGTCGTAGGGCGCTTCGAAGCTCGTCCGGCCGGAATTTACCGCGCGCACTACTCCGCGCGAGAAAGACGCCTCGATTCCCAGCCTCTGAAGCAGCCGGCAGGTGGTCCTGACGTCGACCACGTCGGGAACATTACCGAAGCGATGCTCGCCCTCGGCCATGATGGAAGTCAGTAAGAGCGGCAAGGCGGCGTTCTTGGCACCGGACACCCGCACACTGCCACACAGCCGTCTGCCGCCGTCGATGATTATCTTTTGCATCAGCACTCTCCCCGTCTGGCGGCAACCACTCGCTGAATGCCCTGCAGGTCGCAACGGCCGTGCAGGCCTTCCAGTCCCGCCTGTTCACACAGCCCCAGCACCTCGGCGAATTGCCCGGCGCCTACCTCCAGAAGCAGCCATCCACCGGGAGTAAGGGCGTCGGGTGCCGCGGCGATCAGTCTCCCAATTTGTTCGAGACCGTCGCTTCCGCCGTCGAGGGCGCAGGCGGGCTCGAAGTCGCGCGCCTCGGGTGCCAGGGTTGCCAGATCGCGCGTGGGCACGTAGGGCATGTTGGCGCAGATCAAGTCCACCCGCCGGCCGGCGAGGGGATCGAGAAGATCTCCCTGCCTGGTGTCAACTCTTTCGGCAAATCCGGCCGCTGCGATGTTTTGCCGGGCAAGCGCGAGCGCTTTTGGATCTATGTCGCAGGCAATCCCGGCAGAGTGCGAGAACACGACGCCCAGCGCAACGGCCAAGCAACCGCTGCCGCAGCCGATGTCCGCGAACGTCGCGGGTTGGCCCGCCGTGAACAGCTCGGCGGCCTCTTCGATCAGTGTCTCGCTTTCCGGCCGTGGAATGAGCGCCCGCGAGTCCACCCGTACGGGAAATGACCAGAACTCCTTGCGTCCTGTCAGGTAGGCGACCGGCTCTCGCGCGGCCCTTCTTCGCACCAGGGCGCCGAAGGCGCCGAGTTCTTCAGGGCCGATCTCCCGCGTCGCCTCGCGGACGAGAAAGCAGCGATCGACTCCGAGGACATGAGCCAGCAAAACTTCGGCATCCAGACGCGGCGTCAGGCAGCCGCTGTTGCCGAGCAAACCGGCCGCCATGCCCAGCTCGGCCGCTATGCTACCCGGCATTTGCGTCATGATGCCTGTCCACGCAGAGCCTCGGCCTGAAAGTATGTCTTCAAAGCGTCGAGTACCTCGTCGAGATCTCCCTCGACCACCCTGTCGAGCTTGTGCAGAGTCAACCCGATGCGATGATCGGTCAGCCTGTTCTGCGGGAAGTTGTAGGTACGTATCTTTTCAGCCCGGCCGCCACTGCCCACCATCGAGCGCCGTTGAGCGGATTCCTTGGCCTGGCGCTCCCTTTCTTTCAGCTCATACAAGCGCGCCAAGAGAATCTTTCGCGCCTTGGCCTTGTTCTTGATCTGCGAGCGCTCGTCCTGGCAGTGCACGCTGATGCCGGTAGGAAGGTGAACTATACGCACTGCGCTGTCGGTAGTGTTGACACCCTGGCCGCCCGGGCCGCCGGCGCGCATGACGCTGATCTCGAGATCTTTCTCGTCCAACTCGACGTCGATTTCGTCGGCCTCGGGCATGACCGCCACCGTGACCGTCGATGTGTGGATGCGTCCCTGGCTCTCGGTGACCGGTACCCGCTGCACCCGGTGTACTCCGCCCTCGTACTTCATGTTCGAGTACACGTCGGGACCGCTCAGCATGACGATGGCCTCCTTGTAGCCCCCGGCACTGGCCAGACTCTGGCTCATCATCTCTGCCTTGTAGCCGCGCGCCTCCGCGTAGCGCAGGTACATCCTGAGCAAATCGGCGGCAAACAAGGCGGCCTCTTCTCCGCCGGTGCCGGCGCGGATCTCGAGCAGGATGTTCTTCTTGTCGAGCGGATCCCTGGGCAATAATAATATCTTCAGGCGCTCGGTAAGCTCCTTCTTGCGCCTTAGCAACCCGGGCAGCTCCTCCTCGACCAGCGCGGCCAGCTCGCGATCGTCGGCGTGCAACAGCTCCTGCTGGTCGGCGATCTCGCCCGTCAAGCGGCGATACTCGTGGTAGGTCTCGACGATCCCCTGAAGGCCCTTGTGCTCGCGACCCACTTTTTGCAATTTTACGGGGTCGCCGTAGACGGTGGGATCCTGGAGCTGGGATGCAAGCTCATCGAAACGCTTGACCACTTCGTCGAGTTTGGAAAACACTTCTCCCTCCTCGCAAGCGATCAGGATCCCCGGCCCAGACCGGCCACCAGCGCCTGGAAGTCGGCGAAAACCTCGACCTGCCCGGAAACGGACGAGTCATCGTCCGCTTGTAGTCCCTCGCGCCAGAGGGCCTTGCTCAGCGAGGCCAGAGCGACCTCGAGCTGATCGTCGGTCGGGGGGCGCGTGGTCAGGCGCTGAATCAGAAGCCCCGGCCAGGCCAGCGTTCGCGCCCAGCGGGTCTTCATGTGTTTGCTCGTCAGGCGTTGAAATTCGTAGGCCAACCCGGCGATGGGAAACAGAAGCGGCAACTTGATTCCAATGAAGATCAGCTGGTCGAGCCAGCCAATCCCGGTCGGCTCGCCTATCAACCACACCACCAGCGGAAAGACCAGGGCAAAGACCAGGATCGAAATCCCGATCACCATGATCAGAAATGTCGTTCCGCACCGGGGATGCAGGGGACTGTGGCGCCGGGCGTTCTCCACCGTCAGTTCTTCGCGAGCCTCGTAGGTGTAGATCGATTTGTGCTCGGCGCCATGGAACATGAACACCCGTCGTACGTCCTTCATCAGGGATATCAAGCCCAGGTAACCCAAGAACACCACAAGCTTCACCCCGCCCTCGATTAGGTGAAACAGGACATCCCGGACACTCAACTCGCGTCCCAGCAGCAACCCGCCCAGCCAGACCGCCATGTGGGGCAGGGCGACGAAGAGGGCCATCCCCAGTGCCAAAGCGAGAATCACGGTGCCCCAGATCACCAGATCGGACACTTCTCCGCCTTCAACCGCACCCACCTGCTTCAGATCGTGCCGTTCACTCTTCGTCCCGGAGTCATCGCCCGAACTCTTGTTTTGCTCGTCGGACATGGCCACGCGGGCCGAGAAGTTCAGCGCCGAGATGCCGTTCAGCAGCGCCTCCAGCAGGACCACCGTGCCGCGCAGGAAGGGCCAGCGTAGAAATCGCAGGCGCTCCGTCAGCGAGCGCCAGCGCGATTCGCGCAGAACGATCTCTCCGCCGGCACGGCGCACGGCCACGGTGAACGACCTGGGCGAGCGCATCATTACGCCCTCGACCACGGCCTGCCCGCCGACGTTGATCAACGGTTTCAGGCTATTTCTCCCCGGCTATTTATCACCTTCTGGGGCGGGAGTCGTAAGACCGTACTTGCGCCTGAATCGCTCTACCCGGCCGGCGCTGTCGATCAGCTTTTGCTTGCCGGTGAAGAAGGGGTGGCAGGCCGAGCAGATATCGATCTTGAAGTCGCCGCGGGTGGAACGGGTCTTGATAACGTTTCCGCAGGCGCACTCGATGGTGACGTCCTCGTACTTGGGATGAATCTTGTCCTTCATTGCATCAACCTCGCACCAACCTGGCAGGTTTAAAAAATCCGCCGCACTCCGAAACCCGCGCGACGAGGGCACCATACTACCCGCCCGACCCCGCTTGTCAAGCCCTTTCCCGCCCCTACTGGTTCATCGATTCCAAGAACTCCTGGTTCGTCTCGGTGCGGCTGACCTTGGAGAGTAAAAACTCCATCGAGTCGATCACGTTGAGCGGATGCAAGAGCTGGCGCAGGATCCAGACGCGGTTGAGCGTGGTGCCTTCCATGAGCAGCTCTTCCTTGCGGGTCGAGGAGGCGTTGATGTCCAGGCAGGGGAAGATGCGCTTCTCCATCAGCTTGCGATCCAGCCGCATCTCGCAGTTGCCGGTGCCTTTGAACTCTTCGAAGATCACCTCGTCCATACGCGAGCCGGTATCTACAAGCGCCGTGCCTATAATGGTCAGCGAGCCGCCGCCCTCGATGTTGCGGGCCGCGCCGAAAAAGCGCTTGGGCTTGTGCAGGGCGTTGGAGTCGACGCCGCCCGAGAGAATCTTGCCGGACGGCGGCACCACCGAGTTGTAGGCCCGGGCCAGGCGGGTGATCGAATCGAGCAGGATGACCACGTCCTTGTTGTGTTCGACCATGCGCTTGGCTTTCTCGATCACCATCTCGGCCACCTGGACGTGGCGCTGGGCCGGCTCGTCGAAGGTCGAACTAACCACCTCGCCCTGGACCGAGCGCTCCATGTCGGTAACTTCCTCGGGACGCTCGTCGATCAACAACACCATCAGCTCGACTTCCTTGTGGTTATGCGCCAGGGCGTGGGCGATGTCCTGCAACAGGACCGTCTTGCCGGCCCGCGGTGGGCTGACGATCAAGCAGCGCTGGCCCTTGCCGATCGGAACCAGGAGATCGATGATGCGTGTCGAGAAATTCTTTGGATCGTATTCAAGCTGGAAGCGCTCGTCTGGATATAGCGGCGTCAGGTTGTCGAAGAGAATCTTGTCGCGCGCGACGTCGGGATCTTCGTAATTGATCACCTCGACCTTGAGCATGGCGAAGTAACGTTCGCCCTCCTTGGGCGGTCTGACCTGTCCGGAGACCGTATCGCCGGTCTTGAGGTTGAAGCGCCTGATCTGCGAGGGAGAGACGTAGATATCATCCGGACCGGGCAGGTAGTTATAGTCGGGAGAGCGCAGAAAACCGAAGCCGTCCGGGAGGGTTTCCAGCACCCCTTCTCCGTAGATGTGCCCGTTCTTTTCGGTCTGGGCCTGCAAGAGCGCGAAGATCAACTCCGACTTGCGCATGCCGCCGGCCCCCTGAACATTGAGTTCCTTGGCCAGCTTGTTGAGTTCACTGATCTTCATGTTCTTGAGTTCCTTGAGGTTCATACTTCCTCCTTGGGGCGGATTTGGCTTTGACAAGAGCAAAGCGGTGGAAGAGTTATTGAGGGGTCTGGACGACTGCCTGATCACCTATTTGTAAACGCTTGAAAGAGGGGTTGCATAAAGAGCATCCGTAAAAACGCCCGAACAGTAAAGTGGCCGAAGGTAGTTGTCAAGCGAAAAACGCAAAAAGATCCGGGTGGACCTGCTCTTGTCCCCGGGCCCGCCCGGCGCTATGCTAGGCACTGCATGAATCGTGATCAGGCCATAGCCCGCATCCAGGAACTCGTCGGGCAGATCCGCGAGCACAACCGGCGCTACTACGTCGAGGACGGTCCGATTATCTCCGACGCGGCATATGACCGGCTGATGCGCGAACTGGTCGAACTTGAAAAAGAGCACCCCGATCTGGCGGCCCCTGATTCACCAACCCAACGGGTGGGCGCCGCGCCCCTTGAGTCGTTCGCCGAGATCGCCCACCCCAGCCCTATGCTCAGCCTGCGCAACGCCTTTTCTGACCGGGAGCTTGTGGAGTTCGACGAGCGCGTGCACAAAGCGCTTATGCACCCGGGCCCCGTCGAGTACATGGCCGAGCCCAAGCTGGACGGCGTGGCCCTCGAACTGTGCTACGATAAAGGCCTGCTTTCGAGCGCGGCCACCCGCGGCGACGGGATCACCGGAGAGGACGTCACTCAAAACGCCCGCACCATTAAGTCGGTGCCGCTGCGGCTACGGCCGCCCGTAAAGATACCCCTGCCCGCGCACCTGGTGGTCCGCGGCGAGGTCGTGATCCTCAAAAAAGACTTCGAGAAACTCAACGCCGCCCAGCTTGGGGCAGGTGGGCGAACCTTCGCCAATCCCCGCAACGCGGCGGCGGGCTCGCTCCGGCAGCTCGACTCGCGCGTCACCGCCGCGCGCCTGCTGACCGCCTTTATATACGCGCCGGCTATCGAACTGCCCGGCATCGA
Organism: Myxococcota bacterium; assembly: GCA_035528415.1. GTDB lineage: Bacteria > Myxococcota > B64-G9 > B64-G9 > B64-G9 > DATKYQ01. Next base: position 51,795 of record DATKYQ010000025.1, read on the forward strand.
AAACCAGGCCCAGTTTCTTACAACCCTTTCCGAGATGGGCTTTTTAGTAAACGATCTTTCCCGCCCCTGTGAGGGAATCGAGCGGGTGCTCGCGGCTCGCGACGATCTGCTGGAGCATCGCTTCGACTTGCCATACGAGGTCGACGGACTGGTGGTCAAGGTCAACGACTTCGCGCTCCAGAAACGCCTGGGAGCCATCTCGCGCTCGCCGCGCTGGGCCATGGCCTACAAGTTGCCGCCGGTGCAGGAGACCACGGTCGTTGACGACATCGTCGTACAGGTCGGTCGTACCGGCGTGCTGACGCCGGTGGCGTTGCTGAAGCCTGTCTGGATCTCCGGCGCCGAGGTCTCCCGGGCAACCCTGCACAACCAAGATGAGATCGATCGCAAGGACATCAGACGCGGTGATACAGTGCTCGTGCAGCGGGCCGGGGACGTCATTCCCGAGGTGGTGGCGGTGATCAAGGAGTCGCGCAGGGGCGATCCCGAACGCTTTCGTATACCCGAAAGCTGTCCGGTCTGCGGAGCGCGTGTGGTGCGCGAGGAGGGCGAGGCCGCCCGGCGATGCAGCAACGCTAGCTGCCCAGCTCAGCTCCGGGCCGGCCTGCGCCACTTCGCCTCGCGCGGGGCCATGGACATCGACGGGCTGGGCGAAAAAATCATCGATCAACTCGTCGGGCGCGGCCTGGTCAAGGACGCCGCCGACCTGTATCAGCTTGACGCCGAGACCTTGCGTTCTCTCGATCGCCTGGCCGACAAGTCGGCCGATAACCAGGTGCGAGCCATCGAGGCCGGCAAGCATCCGTCCCTGCAAAGGTTGATCTACGCCCTGGGCATCCGTCACGTTGGTGAACACGTGGCGGGCCTTCTGGCCCTTGAGATGGGATCGATAGAGGCCCTCGGACGGGCTGATCGAGAACGGCTCGAGGCCATCGACGGCATCGGCCCCGAGGTAGCCGGCAGCCTGGTTACCTTCTTTACGCAACCTCAGAACAAGGCGCTGCTCGATCGGCTGCTACAGGCGGGGGTACGCCCCGTGGCTCCAGCGGAAAAATCCGCGGCGGACGCCGGCGCCGCGCCGCCGCTCGAGGGAAAAAGCATCGTCTTGACCGGCACGCTTTCGGAAATGGGCCGCAGGCAAGCCAAGGAACTAATCCAGGCACTCGGCGGCCGGGTGACAAGTTCGTTGAGCAAGAAAACCGACTTTCTCATAGCAGGCGACAATCCCGGCTCGAAGCTCGATCGCGCCCGGCAACTTGGCGTCGAGATCGTCTCAGAGAACGAATTTCTCGATCTGATCCGACCGATAGATTCCAGGCAGAGGTCATGAACGATCCCGGAAAAGTCCCGACTCCCCGTGGAAAAACGGGGGCCCGCTGGGTTCGCCTGCTGGAGTGGGTTGTGTTGACCGGTGTACTAGTGTTGGCGTCCGCCGCATTTTCACTCGAGGCCAGCGTCAATGCCGTTCTTGAATAATCTTTTACTGGAGCCGAAACCATGCGCGCTTTACTCATGAAAAATCGGATCCGGCTGGCGGAAGAACTCAGTGAGCACGACCAGAGAAAGATGTTCTCACCGGCATTGTATAGCCTCGATCGGCCGCTGATGCGAACCATCAAGAAATATGCCAGGGGCAATTTCATTGACATCGGTTGTGGCGATATGCCCTACCGCGGAACCATCGAAAAACAGGTCGAGCAGTATGATTCCATCGACAGACAGACACGCGGCCGACTGCCGACCTATACCGGCGACATCCAGGACATGAACATGATCGGAGACGGGCTCTATGACTCCGCGGTCTGCCTTTCGGTACTGGAGCATGTCCCGCAGCCTTCCAGGGCGCTGGCGGAGATTCACCGAATTCTAAAAGAAGACGGGGTAGTGATCCTCAGCGTGCCCTTTCTCGCGCGCCTGCACGAAGTTCCGGACGACTACTACAGGTTCACGGGCTACGGTTTGCGGTTTCTACTCGAGCAGGCCGGTTTCGATGTACAGCAGTTGACACCGTTGGGCGGTGTTTTCAGTTTCCTGGGCCATCAGATCTCGACTGCCGTGCTGTGCTCGGTCTGGCACCTGCCAGTGATTAAGCAAATTGCCTTTGGACTGAACCTGTGGTTGTGCGTGAAAACTTGCTCCGGGCTGGATGAGTGGCTTCGGACCTCTTCGATTTTGCCACTGGGATACTTGTGTGTCGCCAGAAAGAAAAGTATAGACTGAGTTTGTTCATGCCATGGTGTGCCATGATCGAACCAACGACAAATGACCAAGATGCAGGGTCCGGCCCGCCTGGCTACACGAGCAATCCGTTTAACTCCCGGCGGTATTTTAGCGTGCCCTTTTGTGTGCCGCCGAAAAGCGTGCTAGCTTCTGCCGATTATGAGTTTCTCCGATCTGCTCTGCGACGTGCGCCACCCGAGCCGCTATACCGGCGGCGAGTTCAATGCCGTCGTCAAGGACCCGGCGGCCGTGCTCTGCCGGGTTGCCTTGATCTATCCCGACCTGTACGACCTGGGCATGAGCTATCTCGGCCTGCAAGTGCTCTATCAGGCCCTCAACGCTCAACCGGACATATGGGCCGAACGGGTCTTCGCCCCGGATCTCGACATGCAAGCGGCCCTCGAGCGGGCCGGGCTGCCCCTGGCCTCGCTTGAGTCCGGCACGGCGCTTTCTGACTTCGACATGCTGGGCTTCACCCTGCAGCACGAGCTGAACTACCCGGACGTGCTGGCCATACTCGGCATGGGCGGCATACCGCTGCATGCCGCGCAGCGCGGCCCGCGGCACCCGCTGGTTGTGGCCGGCGGCCCGGGCGCCGCGAATCCCGAGCCGCTGGCACAGGCCTTGGACGCGGTCTTTTTGGGCGACGGCGAACAAGGCGCGCTCGAACTGGCCCGGGCGGTGGGAGAGGGCCGCAGGCAGGATCTGTCGCGCGAGGAGATCCTCGATCGCCTGATGGAGATTCCCGGCGTCTATATCCCTTCCCGCTACGAGATGTCCCGGGGCCCGGACGGGACGTTCGAAAGACTGACTCCGATCAGGGGCGCGCCCCCCGTGGTGCGCCGTAGGCTGATAGCCGACATCAACCAACTTTCGCTACCCGATCGGCCGATCGTGCCCAGCCAAACGGTGCACGATCGCCTGACCGTCGAGATCCAGCGCGGCTGCACGCGCGGTTGCCGCTTCTGCCAGGCGGGCATGATCAACCGGCCCGTCAGGCAACGCTCGGCAAGCCGCATCCTGGACGCGGTCGATGCCGGGTTGGCCGGCAGCGGGCATGGCGAGGTTTCTTTCCTGAGCCTGTCGGCCGGCGACCATCCCAATATCCAGAGGATACTCGAGGAATTCTTCGCGCGTCACGCGGACGAGCGCATCGCGGCCAGCCTGCCCTCGCTGCGCGCCGATACGCTGACGCCCGGCCTTGCGCGAATCATCAAGACGGTGCGCAAGTCCGGCTTCACCATCGCCCCCGAGGCCGGCAGTGAGCGCTTACGGGCAGTGATCAACAAGAACATCAGCGACGAGGATATACTCTCGGCGGCTGACGGCGCCTTCGCGGCCGGCTGGCGGCTTATCAAGCTTTACTTCATGGTGGGCCTGCCGACCGAGACCGAGCGCGACCGGGACGCAATCGTCGAGATGGTCTCCCGCATCCGGAGATTATACCGATCGCGCGGGTCCGGCGGGCGCATCAACGTGGGAATATCCACCTTCGTGCCCAAGACTCACACGCCCTTCCAGTGGGAAAGAATGATCACCGCCGCCGAGGCAAGCGCGATCCACGCCTCCCTAAAGAGCAGGCTGTCCGCCCTGCCGGGCGTGAAGGTCGGCAGGGCGCCTACGGACATGAGCCAGGCCGAGGGGATCCTGTCCCGGGGCGATCGGCGCCTGTTCGCGGCCCTGGAAAATCTGGCGCAGGCCGGACAGCGCCTGGCCGGATGGAGCGAGCATTTCGACCAGCAAAAATTCGCGCGTGCTTTCGCGCCGCTGGCTCCTGGCGGCTCGCTCGGCGGATTGCTGGGCGAGCGCCGCTTGGACGATCCCTTACCTTGGGATCATCTCGACATGGGCCCCGACAAGGAGTTCCTGCTGGCCGAGCGCGAGCGAGCCCTGGCTGGGGAGTCCTCCCCGGATTGCGCCATGGACGGCTGCTACGACTGCGGGGCCTGTAGAGACGAGGACGCGGCGCCGGTGCTCGACGGTCAAATGCCGGGGGCAAGCCATGTACCGGATCTCGCGGCCGACGGGCGGGATCCTGCCAGGATTCGCCTGGTACTGGCCAAGGAGGGGCCGGCCGCCTGCTTGAGTCACATCGAGTTCATGGGACAATTGACCAAGGCCGTGCGCCGCGCCGGCTGGCCGCTGAGCCATTCGCGCGGCTTCCACCCCAAGCCGCGCATGTCCTTCGGGCCGGCCTGCCAGGTGGGTGTCAGCAGCCTGTGCGAGATGGTCGACGTGGCCTTGGCTAAACTCGGCCCGGACGATCCGCCCGCCTTGCTCGAACGTCTGGCGGCAACGCTTCCCGGGGGGATGCGCCTGCTGGAGGGCGCGCCGCTTTCGGAGGGCGCTCCCTCGGTCATGCGCCGCTTGGTGGCCGTGGACTACATCATGCACTCGCCGGACGCGAGCGATCGGGAGTCGATCCTCGAAGCAATCCGCGAAATTCTGGCACGCAGCATCTGGAATCATTCCAGGATCGTCAAGGGCAGCCGCAAGACGGTCGACCTGCGTCCGAGTATCAAACGATTGGAACTGCTTGATAGCTTGTCCGCCGAAGCCGGGGTACCGGCGAAGGCGGAACGAGTTCATTGCGAGTTATGGCTGAATCGGGGATCCAGCGCGCGGCCGTATGAAATGGCGCGCGAGATCTGGGGCGACGCCCGGGTGGTGATCGTCCGCCAGGCGTTGCTGTTTTTGGACGACATCCACAGAGAGGATACCAAGACATGAGCATCCGCCTGATCATCAACGCCACCCAGCGCGAGCGGCGGGTGGCCCTGGTCGAAAAGGATTCCTTGGCCGAGCTGTACATCGAGCGCCCCAGCGGCAAGGGTCTGGTCGGCAACATCTACAATGGCAAGGTGGTTCGCGTGCTGGCCGGCATGGACGCTTCCTTCGTGGAGGTGGGACTCGACAAGGCCGGGTTCCTCTACGTTTCGGACGTCGCCAAGCCACCCTCGAGTTCGGAACTGGGCCTGGTGGCGGAGGACGATCCGGACGAGGAAAACGAGCCCGGGCGGCGCCTGGAGGCGCCGCTACAGACAGTGACGCCGAGCTCCTCCGACCAGCCGCCGCGCATCAGCGACCTTTTACACAGCGGGCAAGAGATCCTGGTTCAGGTGGCCAAGGCCCCCATCGGCACCAAGGGGGCCCGTCTGACCACTCACATCACGCTGCCTGGGCGCCTGCTTGTCTTTCTGCCAACCGTCGATCACATCGGCATCTCGCGCAGGATTGAATCCGAGTCCGAGCGGCGTCGCCTGCGAGACATGGTCAGCGACATGCGGCCCGCGGGAACCGGCTTAATAATCCGCACGGCCGCCGAGGGCGCCGACGAGGCCGCTTTAGCCGCCGACATGGCGTTCTTGACCCGTTTATGGGAAGACATCGGCGAGCGTAACCGGCAACTGAGCGCGCCTGCCAAGATATACCAGGATCTCGATCTGATCCGGCGCGCCACGCGCGACCTTTTCACCGCCGACGTAGATCGCCTGATCATCGACGACCCATACGAGCACGCACATCTTCTGGAGTTCGTGCGCACTTTCATGCCGGCTTTAGCCCAGCGGGTGGAACTGTACACCGGCGCGGAGCCCCTCTTCGACGCACTCGGTCTCGAGGTGGAAATTACGCGCGCCCTCGATCGCAAGGTATGGCTCAAGAGCGGCGGATACATCGTCATCGACCAGACCGAGGCGCTGACGGCAATTGACGTCAACACCGGCCGCTACGTCGGCAAACACAACCTCGAGGACACTATCACCAAGATCAATCTCGAGGCCGTCAAGGAGATCAACTGCCAGCTCAGGCTGCGCGACATCGGCGGAATCATCATCATCGACTTCATCGACATGGAAAAACAGGGAAACCGGGACAAGGTCTTCAACGCTCTCCATGAGGCGCTCGGCAGCCACCGGGCCCGCACGAACATCCTCAAGATATCCGAATTGGGACTGGTCGAGATGACGCGCAAGCGTGTCCGCGAGAGCCTGTCGCGCTCCTTGACGCAAACCTGTCCCTACTGCGAGGGAACCGGACGGATAAAATCACCCCCCACCGTCTGCTACGAGATCCTGCATGCCGTGGAACGCGAGGTCGGCGGGCGCCGGGGCACGGCGGTCGTAGTGGTCAACCCGGGCGTCTGCAACTGGCTGATCGACGAGGAGCAGGACGCCGTCGAGGCACTAGAGAACCGCCTGGGCATAGAAATCCGTGTCGACTCCTCACCCGATTTTCACCAGGAACAGTTCGAGGTGCGCTTCGAACAATCGGCCGGAGACCTGGGGTAGCCTTGGCTAGAGATAGATAGATGTAGATGGATTCTTGATCTATCCGCAAAGCTGCGCTATTAATAAGTAAGGCGAATATGAACGGTTTTTTTTGAGGGTCTCATGGACGCGAGCGTTGTGCGCAAGACGCTTGAGTTGAACCCGAAGTTGCTGCGCTCGTTGAAGAGCGTCGCCGGCCAGACCGGGCTCGATCTCGACGGTTTGGTCAACCTGGCTCTTTACGAACTCCTCATCCGGCTCGGTCACCTGACCCCCCAGCCGATGAGAATTCGACCGCCGAATGGAGCCGACCTGCTTGAAAGTGTTGAGCCCGCTCCGCCTCCGATCCGTAAGGCGCAAGGCATTCCGTCGCAGCGGCCGGCTGCTATACTGCCGGCAGCTGCGCGGCCGGCATCCAGGAAACCCGACGCTGGCAAGGTGCGGCAGGATACTCTCTATTTTCAGGTAGACGAGGACGATTACTCCCCGATCAGAAAGAAGGTCTTCCTGGTCGGGCGCGGCTCTAAGTGCGACTATATCCTCAAGCACCGCGGTGTGTCGCGCGAGCACGCAGTCATCACCCGCGAGCGCGGCGGCTGGTTCATTGAGGACCTGAACTCGGCCAACGGAGTATGGCTCGACGGAGAGCAGATCGGCAAACACAAGCTGTCCGGGGGTGACGAGATCCACATTTCCAATCACCTGATCCGCTTCACCATCCGGCCCGGTTGATCGCTCCCGACGGGAAGTGTCAGCCCTCCCGCTTTTCCAGCCGGCGGTTCCCCAGCCACATCGGAACCCAGGCGCAAGCCACGGCCAGCGATACCAGGGCCGCCAAAGAGAACGAAAACCACCATGGATGGCCGAGCGGGTTGCCGAGCCGCTCGGGCGCCCTGTAGAGCACGTAGGTCGGGTAGACACTGGCCGCGATGAACAAGAAGACGAAGGACAGAGAAGCGGTCATGAAAGTGACCCCCCCGAGCCCGGTGGGGATCTTGGCCGGGTTCTCGGCGTCAAACCGCGGAAAGACGGCCCCGAGGCCGACTCCCAGGCTGCAGACGCCCACCGCCAGCGCCAAAATCAGAGTCAACGACAGAACACCGAACACAAGAGGCACCCCGATCACGGCACAAGACAGGATCGACAGCGCCACGGCCAGCCCCGCCAGCGGCACCAGGTGAATGAGCAGCTTGCCGTGCAAGAACTCGCCAAGCGCCAAAGGCGCCGTGCGCACGATCCAGAAGGCCCGCCCTTCGAGACTGACGGCCGGGAAAACGAAACGCACGGCGATACCGGACACGACCAGTCCCATCAAGATATGGTTGACCGTGTAGAGCGTGAACCAGCTGAAGTCGGCGGCGCGCAAGTAGATGAAGTTCATGATATACACCGTGGCCAGGGCGCCCAGCAGCAGAAGCTGCAGCCACTGGCCGGTGTCGCGTAGAAAAATCCTGGTATCCTTGGAAAGCAGGGGCCCGCTGCACCCCGGCAACAGGCGAGCCAGGCGATCCAGCCAGGACCCCAGCAGGCGCTCCCGTGGATGCGCCCCATTCGGGCCCGGCAGGCGACGCACACGACCCTCCTGGGCACGGGCGAACGCGCCGCGATACAGCCCGGTGCAGATCCAGGCGCTCAGCGCAGCCAGTGCGGCGGCAGTCGTCCAGATGGCCGCGGCGGGCAGGAGCACCTGCGCCGGCTCTCCCAACAAGAGTGGGAACAAAGCGTCGGTCATCCAACGGGTAGGCAGGAAGCTTGTTTCCGGGGCGCGGAAGATGTTCAGAAAATCCATCATCGAGCCGAACGAATCCGCATCCAGCAGCTGCTCGGGTTTCATGGCGCGCATGAGCAGATAGAGGAATACGAACGCCACCACGACCAGGAAGACGAGCAGATCCCGTGAGCGTCGCGCGGAAAAGATGCGCGTAAGTCCGGTGGCGATCACGGCTCCCGCGCAGGCCGGGATCAAGATCAGACCCGGAAACAAGAGCAGCACTCCCAGGTAATAGGAAAATGAAGCGCCGTAAACCGTGCCGTAGGCGACGAAGACCGGCAGGCCGAAGAAGACGACCATCCAGGACGAGTGCAGCGTCATCTCCAGCAGGCGGGCGAAGTAGAGCGGGCCGAGTTGCACAGGGGAGACGCTCAGCAGGCCGAGATCCTCGGACATGAAAAACACCGCGAAGGAGGATATGGTTGTGGATATCAACAGGATGGAAAGCAGCACCAGCAACACCAGCGACATCAACTTTCGCGGGATCAGCGCTCCGATCAGCTCGACCTCGAGGCAACGCCCCAGAAACCAGGCCGAGACCAGGTAGATGCCCAGGCAGCAGCCCAAACCAAGCGCACCGAAGAACACCAGCCTGAATGGCCGCTGCGTCCGCAAGCCGCGGGCCTTGGGCCCGAGCAGGAGCAGGAAAACTCGCAAGGCCGCGATCACACCCGGAACCCTTTCAGCATGGCCGTAACGTCCGCGCCGCCGGTCAGGCGCAAGAACAGATCCTGCAGGCCGGCGCCCTGGCCGCCAGCCAGGCCGCCGGCCTGGTCGCGTATCTGCTGCATGTCACCCTGAGCCACAACTCGTCCCTGGTTGATGATGGCCACGCGGTCGCACAGTTCTTCGGCCACCTCGAGAGTGTGTGTCGAGAGAAACACCGTGCCGCCGCCTAGATGGCAGAAGTTTATGAAAATGGTCTTGACCAGCGCGGCGCCGCGGGGATCCAGCCCCACCATCGGCTCGTCCACGACGACCACCCGCGGGTGGTGCAGCAGAGCCGACGCCATGGTCAGGCGCTGCTTCATACCGTGCGAGTAACTCTCGATCAATTCCCCCGACCATCGCCCAAGCTCGAACAGCTCGAGCAACTCATCGGCCCGGCGCGCGGCCGCCCGCCTCTCGGTTGTGTAGAGTCCGGCCACGAACAGCAGAAACTCGCGCCCGCTGAGCTTCTCGTAAAGGAATGGCCTGTCCGGTACGTAACCGATCAGGCGCTTGGCGGCGATCGGTTCGCGCCCGACATCGAATCCGCCGATCGTCACCCGGCCGGACGTCGGCCGCATCAGCCCCACCATGATCTTCATGGTGGTGGTCTTGCCCGCCCCGTTGGGGCCCAAGAAACCAAACACCTCGCCGGGCCGCACCGCAAGCGACAGGTTACTCACGGCCTCGAATTTTCCAAAGCGCTTGGTAAGCTTTTCGATGACGATCACGGCCGCTGACCTTCCAGTTCCGCCGGCAAGTGCATCAGACCGGAAAGATCTACGTCCCCATCGATCACGGGCGGAGCCTCCGGCCGCTGATCACCGGGCTCCTCCCGGCGCAGTTCGAGTCCCAGCGCCGTCTGCTCGGCAATGACGTTGCCTTTCTCGTCGATCCAGCTGTCGAGCACGAGACCGCCCGCGTTGCGCCGCAGGTGGATCGCGGACTGTAACCCCCGCCTGGTCTTTTTGGCCTCCGGTCCCAGCACTTCTATCAGCGTCCGTTTGTTGCCTAGGCTTTGCGGATCGAACAGCACGACCGAATAGCGCCTGCCCGGGGAGAGATCCTGCGCCGCCAGCAGGCGCGGTAAAGCGAAGTCGAAGATCGGCGCCTCGACCAGTTTGATCTTCCTGCGGGTAGTCTCGGAACCCATCTGCATCGAAACAGACAGGTATTTCCCCTCCAACCGACCCGCTATCTCAACAGGTAGAAGCGCCGTGTCCATGCTCAGTCTGAAGCTAGAAAAAGAGCCCTGTCTGTCCAGTCGGACCGTAAGTCGCGAGCGGATGCGTTGCCGGCTGCCTCCCACCACAAAAGCCAGGCGGGAATCCTGCTCGAAATCCTGGCCGGAAAGGCGGGCATGCACGCTGCCCAACCGGCGGTTCTGGTAGTAGGCCCCCATCCAGACTTCAAAGTCGGCAAGCGAACCCCGGGTCAAGAGCGGGGCTTCCGGGGACGAGATTCGAAACATGAGCCACATGACCCACACCCAGGCGGCCAGAAAACCCACCCCGAGCACGTGCCAACCCGGGTGTACAGTTTCGAATGCATTTCTCGCAACGGATGTATCCATGAGTCGCTCCCGATACGCAAACGAAGTAACACAGCCCATCCTCCCGGGTCAATCCCACCCGGGTGGGTCCCGACGGCCCCGCAAGCGCCCGAACCTGGCCGTCGAACCTGTTGAAATCATGGCTTTATTATTTCCAAACGGCGGCGCGGCTGGTATGTTTATTGCAGAAGCACTATGATGTCGATCTTTGTGACCCAGTCAATCGAGGAAGATCCATGACTAACAAAGCGAGTGACGAAACCGGGAGGAAGACGCAAACAGAGGCGATCGAGAAACAGCGCGCCGAGTTCAACGGAAAGCTCGGCGAACTGGACACGCGCGCGGGCGAGTTGGACAAGCGCGAAGGTGCCGTCGATTCGGAGGCCGTCGAGCTGACCGAGAAGATCAAGGCCCTGGCCGAAGAGCACAAACGGCTGGACCAGCGCAAGAAAGATCTCGAGCGCCGGGCGCGGGAGATTGGCGACCGGCGCACCGGGATAGCGGCCGAGCGCAAGAGGCTGACCCGGGAAAGAGACGCCTTGATCGAGGGCGTGCGCGGCCTGGACTCGCGCCGGGAGGAGATCGATCGCCAGCAGGCCTACGACGAGACGCAGAAGGTCGCCTCGTTCCAGGTGCAGGCGCCGCCCGACGCCGCGAAGGTCGACACGCAAGCGAGTCCCGGCGACGGGACGACCGAGGCAAATCAGAGAACGCGCCCGCGCCTCTCGGTTCAAGTAGACGTCTCGCTGCACACCGAGCACAACTTCTATGCCGGGCTAACCGATAACATATCCGAGGGCGGTCTCTTCATCGCCACCCACGAGAACCTGCCGCTGGGCACGCAGATGAACCTGACGTTGAGTCTGCCCGACCACGAGCCCTTCGAGGTCGAAGGAGAGGTCCGCTGGCTGCGCGAGTACAACGATTTCACGTCCGACGTCTCCCCGGGCGTCGGCGTCGCCTTCAACGACCTGCCGGACGCAAGGCGCGCGCTTATAGAACAATTCATCCGCCAGCGCTCCCCGCTGCTCTACGAAGCCATGTAGCAGGAGATGGAAAACCCAACAGCTTGACATCTGCACATGCGTTCAGTAACATGTGTCTGACCGGGAGGCGCCATGAGAGAGCTTACCGCCAGACAGCAGCAGCTACTTTCGTTCATCGAGGAGTACGCCATCGAGCATGGGTTCCCGCCCGCGATCCGCGAGATGGCCGATCACATGGGCATCAGTTCCACAAACGGGGTCAACGATCACCTCAAGGCCCTCGAGCGCAAGGGTTACCTCTCGCGCGAGAAGGGCCTCAAGTCCCGGGCCATCCGTCTGGCGGCTCCCTCCCGGGCACATCCCGCCGAACGGGACGACGGCGCGGCCGTACTGGTGCCACTCTTGGGTCGCGTTGCCGCCGGTTTGCCGGTGATGAGCGAAGAGAACCTCGATCGTGAGTTGCTGCTCGATCGCTCGCTGCTTCCGGCCAGCGGCAAGGTCTTCGCACTGTGCGTCCGTGGCGATTCGATGACAGGCCGGGGCATCCTCGATGGAGATCTGGTGCTGGTTCGTTCCCAACAAAGCGCCGTCTCGGGCGACATTGTGGTCGCCATGCTGGACGGAGAAGTCACCGTCAAGACCTATCGCCGCAGCCGCGAGAGCGTGGTTCTCGAGCCGGCCAACCCGGCTTTCGAACCGATTGTCATCCGCCGGCGAGACTTCGCCTCGGCCTCCATCCTGGGCGTCGTGAGCGGCTTAGTGCGGCAAATCTAGCGCCCACCCGCTTGACAACGATCGAACCATCGGATACCACATGTCCGATGGTTCACAGTCGACGCATCGATCCCTTCCCGGGCAACCCCCGCCGACGGGGCAACCCGGTCAAGATCCAGTTCGAGGGCCGCTCGATAGATGGCTACGAAGGCGAGTCCGTCGCCATGGCCCTGATTGCCGCCGGCATCAACGTGTTCGGCCGCAGCATCAAGTACCATCGCCCGCGCGGGCCCTGGTGCCTCGCGGGCCACTGCAGCGGCTGCCTGATGCGCATCGAAGGCACCCCCAACGTGCGCTCCTGCGAGACGGCTTGCCGCTCGGGCCTGGTCGTCGAGCGGCAGGCCGGCTGGCCGGGCGCGGGGTTCGACCTCCTGCGCGCGGTTGACTGGCTGAGCGGGGAGCGGCTCGATCACCACTCCATGTTCACGGCCTCATCCGGCCTCAACCGGCTGGCAGCCCGTTTCGTGCGCCGGCTTTCCGGCTACGGCGATCCTCCCGGCGCCGATCCACCGGCAGCAGTCCCAATAAAAGAGACCAAGGCCGGGACGGTGATTGTCGGCGCAGGGGCCGCCGGCCTGTCGGCGGCTTTGTCCCTGGCGGGCGCCGGGCACGAGCTTGTGCTTTTTGAAAACAGCCCACGGGTCGGCGGGCGCCTGTTGGACGCCGCAACCCGCCTTCCGGGATCCGGCGGCCGGATTGATAGCGGCTGGGAGCGCCTGCAAGAGATCGAACAAAGCCTCGGGGAAACGCCCGGCATCGAATTGCACGCCGGCACAGTGGTACTGGCAATCTATCCGGGCGAGCGCTTCGAGGTGCTGGCCGGCAATTCCGAGCAAACCTTCCTGGTGCGGGCCGAGCGCTTGATCATTTGCACGGGCGCCTACGAGCAACTGCCGCTGTTTGCCAACAACGACCTGCCCGGGCTATTCGGTGTCAGGGCGCTCGACCGGCTGGTGTGCGGCCATGGAGTAGTGCCCGGCGAGCCGCTGGTGGTTGTGGGCGATTCCGAGCGCGCCCTGCGCCTGGCCGATCTGCTGGCCGAGCACGATGTCGCCCTGAGCGGTGTCGTTACAAGGCTTCGCCAAGGGGAAGCTATCGACAGGCTCCGGGCCCGCGGCCTGCCTATATTTTTCGGGCACCGGCTGACCGGGGCCCGCGGCGGCCGCAGGCTCGACAGGATCGAATTGGCCCCCGAGGACGGCGCTGATGCCGATCTGGTTCTCGACTGCCGGACGTGCGCCGTCGAAGCTCCCGCCGCACCGGCCTACGAGCTTGCGCACCACGCCGGCTGCCGCGTCGGCTTCGCCTCGGACTCCGGCTATCGCGTAACAACCGACGACGACGGCCTGACCAGCCACGGCCGGGTCTTCGCCGCCGGCCACTGCGCCCGGGCCCGCTCGACAGAAGAGGCGCTGCTGCATGGCGAGAGAGCGGGGCAGTCCTGCGCACTCTCCATCCGGGCGGAGGTGTCATGAGCAAGACCATCATCTGTCGCTGCGAGGATGTCTGCCTTGCCGACCTGGAAGAAGCCTTCAAGCACGGCCGGCACGATCTCGAATCGCTCAAACGTTACACCGGCTTCTCGACCGGCTTCTGCCAGGGCAAGGGTTGCACGGCGCACGCGGCCCGTTTTTTGGCCGCCTTGCAGGGCGGAGACGACATGGTGGCTGATCCTCCCAGGGTACGACCGCTTTTGCACCCTACCCCGGCGGCCCGTTTCGCGGGCCGGGACGACGGCGGTGAGAACCCATGAAAGATCGCGCCGAGCTGGTGATCATCGGCGGCGGGATCATCGGTCTCTCGCTCGCCTACCACCTGGCGCGAATGGGCTTTCACGACATCGTGGTGCTCGAACAGGGTTACCTGTGTTTCGGGGCCTCGGGCAGGAACGGCGGCGGCGTCCGCCAACAATGGTCGACCGCGGATCACATTAAGCTTGCCCGTATGAGTGTGCGCCTGTTTCGCAGCCTTGCGCGCGAGACGGGCTACAACATCTGGTTCAGACAGGGCGGCTACCTGTTTTTGTCCCGCGATGCCGAATCGGCCGCGGCGCTTGTCAAAAACGTCGAATTGCAAAACAGCCTGGGGGTGTCCACTCGCCAAATCGACGTCTCGGAGGCAAGACGCATTGTCCCCGGGCTGACAGGCAAGGGGATTGCGGCCTGCGCCTACAACTCAACCGACGGAGTGCTGTTCCCCTGGCCGGCGGTCTGGGGCATGGCCAATACCGCCCGCCAGTTGGGCGTTGAGATCGAAACCTTCACCAGGGTGACCGGCATCGATGTTCACGAGGGACGCATCACCAAGGTGGTCACCAGCCGGGGCGCGATCGCAACGGGCAGGGTTGTCAACGCGGCCGGGGGCTGGTCACCGCAAATCGCCCGCCTGGCCGGCTGCCAGCTGCCCAACCATCCCTACCGGCACGAGATCCTGGTCAGCGAGCCGCTCGGTCCCTTCCTCGATCCCATGCTGTGCGATCTTTCGGACGGCACCTATTTCTCCCAGACCATGCGTGGCGAGATCTGCGGGGGGCTTTCCGATCCCGAAGAGCCGTCATCGATGAGCAGCGCTTCGAGCTTCAGGTTTCTCAGGCGCATGTGTCGCTCGATGACCCGCCTGATGCCCAAACTTTCCGGGGTCAAGATTCTCAGGCAATGGGCCGGCTATTACGACGAGACTCCCGACGGCAACCCCATCCTGGGGCCCTCGAAAGAAGTCGAAGGTTTCATCCAGTTCAACGGCTTCGGCGGTCACGGATTCATGCTGGCGCCGGCGATCGGCAAGATAGGCGCCGAGTGGCTCCTGCGCCAGGCCGAACACGAGATCTTCACAAAGTACGCCCCGGATCGGTTCGGAAAAAACCCGGCGCCCAAAGAGTCTCTGGTGCTCGGCTAGACCGTTTATGATGGCAGCATCTTTACACCTGACCCACGAGGCCTACAGCCGCCACGCCGCCTACATCCAAGCCCACCTGACAGCCATATTGAGAGACGAGGCCGAGGCCTGGGACCTGACCCAAGAGACCTTCGTGCACTACATTATTTTCTTAAACCGCGGCGGACGGGCGGGCTATCCTCTGGGCTTTCTGTACCGCGCGGCTTCGCGCCTGGCCGTCAAGCACCTGCGCAGGAGACGTCGCCGGGCGAAAATGCTTGCCGCCGCCGCAGAGGACGAAAGGCGGGTCGAAGTGCCGGGCGGGCGAATCGAGGCCCGCTCGCTGCTGCGCGCGGTCATGGATCGGCTCGATCCATGGGGAAAGGTAGTGGCCAAGGCAATAATGCTCGACGAGATGAGCACCACCGAAATTTGCAATTATACCGGATTCAGCCGCGGAAGAGTTCGCCGCAGAATCAATAAAATACGGGCGCTTGCAAAAAATATTGAGCTGAACGCAAAAAAAAGCGATCCGTTTGGGCGTCTCGGGTCCTCTTTACAAGTGGAAGAACCACTCAAGCGAGGGGATTTCGAATGAGTACGGACACGCATTCCGGCAACAAAAAGAAGACCGACGCCTGTCCCCGGCGCATCGAACTGCTGCAGGCCATGGACCCGGACATCCCGGGAGAGCGCCTGGATGCCGTGCGCGCGCACGCCCTGGGCTGCCCGCGCTGTTCGGGCATCGTTTCGCGGCTGGAAGCCGAAAACACCGAATTCATCGCCCGCCACCCGCCCGGGACGATCGTGCCGCGCCTTTTGGCCCGCGCGGCGGGAACCCGGCACAAACGACGCCTGCTGCAGGTGCTCGCTCCCGCCGCCGCCGCCGCACTGGCGCTGCTGGTGCTGCTTGTTGCACAGCCGGCTAATCATGAGCCCGGGCCTGTCACCACGCGCGTCAAGGGCGAGGTCTCGCTGCGCTTTTTCGTACAGCGCGGCGGTCAAAGCGTCGAGGCGCGCTCGGGAGAGATTTTCCACGCCGGTGACCGCATTCAGTTCGTCTACACCTCGGGCGCCAAGCGTTACCTGTTTTTGGCCAGCCTGGACGACGAGGGGCGCTTGTCTAACTTCAACTTCCAGGCGGCACCCAGTTCGGTGCCCATAGTCCCCGGCAACGGACAGGTTTTAGAGGGCAGCATCATCCTCGACGATCACCTGGGACCTGAGCGGGTCTTCGCCGTTTTCTCCGACCGCCCGCTTCCTCAGGCCGAGATCGAACGGGCCGCGGCGCGCGCTTTCTCGCTCCTGCGCCGGGAAGGCGGCGACATAACCAAGCTCATGCGCCTGCCGCTGTCCCATCCCCAGGCCAGCGTTCTGCTCGAAAAGAAATAGGGCCACCGACTCACCCGATATGATATGATCCTCGCCTGTCGATTTTTTAATACTCGACTTCGAGGTACCGCGTGCCGGCGTCCAGGCGAGCCAGGGATGTTTTGCTCTTCGCGATTTGCGCGTGTTTTACGCTCGCATCAGGCCCCGCAAAGACGCAGACAAACCGCTGGGCCGTGGTGGCCGGTAACAACCTGGGCGGTCCGCAACGCATCCCGCTGCGCTTTGCCGAGCAGGACGCGCGTCGGGTGGCACGCGTGCTTACCGAACTGGGCCGCTTCGCGCCCGGGCGCGTGCAAATCCTGCTGGGTAAATCACCACGTGAGTTCATCGACGCCTTACGGCGCGCAGAGCAAGGCATTGCCGCAAGCGACCCCGACCGCAGGTCGATCCTCTTCGTCTATTACTCGGGCCACGCCGACGGTGAAAACCTCAACATGGGCGACCAGCGCCTGGGGCTTGCCGATCTGAAAAGCGAGGCCGCCGCGGCCGGTCCGGACGTGTCGATGATCGTCCTCGACGCCTGCTACTCCGGTGCGGCCGCCCGGGAAAAGGGCGGCCGCAGCGCCCCGTCCTTTTTGCGCTTCTCAGAGTCGCCGCGGGCCACGGGCCGGGTGATCCTCACCTCTGCGGCCGCCTCGGAGATGGCCCAGGAATCGGACGAGATAGGCAGCTCGTTCTTCACCCACTACCTGGTCTCGGGCCTGATGGGCGACGCCGACCGCTCGGGCGATCGCAAGGTGACCCTGGCCGAGTTGTACCGCTACGTTTACGACCGCACTGTCAACCGCACCGTAGACACCATGCCCGGGGTGCAGCACCCGGCCTTCTCGTACGATCTCGAGGGCGAGGGCAGCATCGTGCTGGCCGATCTGAACAACGAGTCGACCGGGATCCTGATGCCCGTGGAGTCCGCCGGCAACTACCTGTTGTTCGATACCGGCAAGAGCTCGGTTGTGGCCGAGCTTACGAAACACCGGGGCACCCGGCGCATGATTCCGCTTTCGCCCGGCAACTACGTCCTCAAGAAGCGGCTGGCCGATCACCTGCTGGCGGCCGAGTTGCGGATCGCCTCGGGTGAGTTGCTCAGCGTATCCGACGAGAACATGAGGCGGATCGAGTTCGACAGCCCCACCGCCAAGGGCTGGGATCTGGCGCTCGGCGCGCGCGCCCGGCGCTTCGAGGTGCAGGCGCTGATGGGCTGGACGGCCTTTTTGCGCGCCCCGGCCGGGGGCATCTGGTCTGCGCCGGCCGCCGGGGCGGGCGTCATGCTTCGCGGCTGGCCGGCCCGCGGCTGGAACGCCCGTCTGTCGGTGGTCTCGGGAGCCTGGCGGCACTCGCTGCCGCTAGCCGACCGGCGGTTGGGTTTCACACTGGTCCTTTTTGAGACCGCCGCCGCAATGGGCCGCGCGCTGGAGTACGGCCCCTTCGCGCTGGAGCTGGGCGGCCGAGTCCTTGCAAACTTCGTCCAGCGGCGCTTCGACTCCGGAGGCTACACGGGCAACGACCAGTCGGCAGGCGCAGGTCTTGGCCCGTACGCGCTGTTCGCGGTACGCCTGGGCAGGCTGCGCCTGGCTATCGATCTCTCGGCCGGCGCGCTTTTTTTCCCCGGCGCCGACAGGACGATAATCCCGTACACTTCGGCCGGGCTGACGCTGGGGCTGGGGATATGACCGCCGCCGCCAGGCTGCTAGCCGCCTGCGGCGCGGCCTTGATATTCTTTTCTGCCTGCGAACTGACCGACGAAATCTACCACCAGGGACAGGGAGCCGTGCACGGCGCAACGGTCGTATCCGGCGCCGAGGTCAACTGGGTAGGCGCAAGCTTCACGACGTTGCCCGCCGTAAGCGACGACGCCGGAGAGTTTTTTCTCACCGACGTACCAGCCGGAAGGCGCGAGTTGATGATACGCGCCCCCGAGCACTCGCTGGGCCTGCGTATCTTCGTAACAATAGTGGCCGGCCAAACCTCGGAACTGGGCACTCTCGAACTGGACAACGCCCCGCCGCTTGCCGTAACCGTCAGGGACCCCGATCTAGGCATCAATGGGGTAAGGCTGCGCCTAATGGAAATTCCCGGCCTGGAAGTAACAAGCGACTCAAGCGGGGCCGCCGAATTTCCCTGCGTACCCCGAAGCGGCTGCTACACGATAAAAGCCGACGCCACCCCCTACCCCTTCGTCTTCTCTTCACACTATTGCCCCCAAAGCCCCGCCGATTGGCAAGCCGGCCTGCTGCTAGTACCAGAGCAAAGCGACGAGCTGCTACTTGCCCAGGTGCACAACGCCTACGCCACCCTGCAGGAGGTGCTCGACCCGCTGACAGACTGCGAAAGCGAATGCTTCGTGCCGGATTCTTGGTTGCAACAAAACGGTCCGCCTTGCCCTTGGCCGCTAGGTGACATCCACGAGACTGATGAAGACTTTCTGAAACATCTTGATGAGAACGTCAATAGACTATCCAAACTACAGCGTTTCGGCGAGTCGAAGTGGGCGGGCCTGTCTTGCCCGATGCCCGGCGCCTACGGGTCAACCTGCAGCCAGGACCGCTGCCTGCCCGCCTCTCTGGTAGGTGTGGGTTCGGCCACGGTCATGAAAAGCGACACCGCACCGAACGCTTGCTTTCCAGACAAGACGGAACTGGTGATGACGATCGAGGGCGATCCCACTACGCTCGCCGCCTGCCTGGGCATCGATCCTCCCCCAACGGGCGGGCCCGAGACCTATCTCTTCGTTGCGCTGAACGCTCCCGCCTGGCCCCAACAGGCCGTGATCACCGGAGACGGCCATGACTACGATCTTTACATAGAGGCCGAGTTGCCGATCGACCCCAAAATCCGGGGAATAGACCCAGGGACAAGACCTTGGGCACTCATTCGCATAGTTCTTCCCGCCCCGGCTCCTTCCGATCCAGTCATCAGGACTCACCTGGCTTGGATATATCCTGTCGAATAACAAGACGTTACAAAAAAAATAAATTATTTTCAGATCGACAGGCCAAAACGGGCCTCTCAAGTCCTCTTATATAGGCGAGTGTCCAAGTCGCCGAGCGACAAGGAGGTCGCCATGAAACGCTTGTCATGTTTTTCATCGCTGTTTGTCTTGTCATTTCTTTCGGGCTGCGCGCTTGACCCGCCCGGTACTCCCCCCCCGGGCGGGGGCGCGCGGCCCGATTTTTTCGAAGAGACCGCCTACGACGCCTGGGCTTCGTATGATGCCCAGGGCGCCGTGGTCGACGAGGGCATAAGTGAACTACCCGAAGATCGCACGGGCAGGCTCCAAACCCGGTCGCTCGCGCTTAGCGACACCGCTCCATCATTGCACCCCGACCTGGCCGAAGAGCTCAAAATCGCCTCTGATGACAGTTTGCTCAATGTCGTCATCGCGGTGCGGTCGAGCAACAAGCTTTCGGTTCTTCCGCGCTACAGGCGCGATCTCGACCTCGACGATGCTACCAATCTCGAGATCGAGACCCAGCGCCGTCTCGTACAACAGGCGGACGGCGAACTTCGCGCGCTCGATAGAAAACCATTGGTCGAGGCCATCGAGCGCCTGGGCGGGAAGATCAGCGCCGAATACCGCGTCGGCAACGCAGTGGTGGTCGAGATCACGGCCGGCGCGCTCAGGGGCTTGCTAGCCGAACACGCCGAGATAGCCGCCGCCTCGCCGGTTGATTCCGGCGAGGGACCGTCGGCAAGCTATATCTCGGACGGGCGAGCCGAGCAGGTATCCGATCAGGTGGTCACAGCCGGTTACGATGCAACAGGCTACCGGGTTGGGCTTCTCGACACCGGGGTCTACCCCTCGCACACGGTCTTCACCTCCCCCAACAAGATTCTGATCTGGCGCGACTGCTCCTGGACCCCCATGGGGGATTGCAGCTACTACCCCGTCTACCCCTGGAACCTGTACTACAACGCAAACGACCCGGTCAGCTCCGGCGGCCACGGCACAGGGATGGCCGACATCATCGCCGGCAATACGGATCTCGGCGATCACTACCGCGGGGTGGCACCCGGCGCCTACATAGACAGTGTCAACGTCTTCTCGCCGACAGCCCACACCGCCCTCGACCAGAGCGCCGTGCTCAGGGCCTTCAACTACCTGGATGCCTACGACGACGTTGTGGTGGCGGACATCACCGCCGGCGAGTACGAAAACGGAACAATTGCGCTGGCGGCCGACGATCTCTACGACGAGGGCGTGGTAGTCATCGCACCAGTCGGTAACGAGTACATACACATCGCCTATTCGCCGGCCATCGCCCACAAGGTGCTCGGCATAGGCGGCAATGGTTACGGCGGCTCGGGCGGCACCAACGGCGGCGGGCGCTTCAAGCCGGACCTCACCGCGCCCCAGGGCATGTACGTGGCCGGAAACACCGGAAGCACGTCCGCCGTCTACCGCACGGGCACCTGCCCGGCGGCGGCCTTCGCAGGCGGTGCAGCGGCGCTTTTACGCGACTACTACGACTACCGCGGCTGGTCGACGGATCCCGGGGCGATCTACGCCGCCATGATCACTTTCGGAGACGAGGGCGGCGACGACCTCGATAACAACGACGGTGCAGGAAAACTCGAACTCGGCGAGGTGGCCTCAAGCTACTGGCTGAGCGGGGTGCGCTACCTCGATCCGGGCGAGGGTTCCGATATCTACTTCTACGTCGGCTCCGGCGCCTGCGATCTTCGAGCCGGGATCTGGTGGGCCGAGGACTATCAGTGGGATCACTCGACAATGTTTCTAGACTTGTATCAGGGCTCGAGTCTACTGCGATCCAGCATACATTCAAAAAGCGTCTTCCAGAAAGTGATCTATCCCGACAACATGGGCTCGGGATGGTGGCGGATACATCTACTTTCGTACATCTATAACACACGCCAGGACATCAAGGTTCACTACCTGGTTCATTACCGCACCGGCTGTTGACCGGCGGCGGGGGAGAATTAAATTGACCGACCCAGAGAAAAAACTCCCGCGTCTTCTGATCGTCGACGACGAGGAGCGGATCATCCACTCGCTCCAGCGCCTGCTGCGCCGGGAAATCGAGATCACCGGGGCCACCACCTCCGGACAAGCCATCGAGCTGCTTTCGAAGGAAAGCTTCGACGCCATCATGGCTGAGGCCTCGGTTCCTCACGACAGCATGCCCGGCTTCGTCGACTGGCTGGCCGAGGCTCGCCCCGATCTGCTGGCGCGCTTGATCGTCGTCTCGGGCGGACGGCGGTTGAATTTCGCAAACCAGTTCGCCTGGCAACGCCGCTGCCTGTTCATGATCAAGCCGGTCTCCTCGGAAGCGCTCACCGCCGCCGTGTCCAGGATCGCGGATCGATGCCACCCGAACGCAGCTCATCCATAAAGGCGTCTATCACTATCGGGTCGAACTGCGTGCCCCGGCAGCGCAAAAGCTCACTCTCGATCCAGACGGAATCGCGGGCGCTGCGGTAAACCCGGTCTGCCGCCATGGCCTCAAAAGCGTCGACCACATGAACGATGCGCGCCCCGGGCGCGATCTCGTCTCCTGAAAGGCCGGCCGGGTAGCCCGTGCCGTCGTGGTTTTCGTGGTGCTGGCCGGCGATGGCCGCTATATCCCAGGGAAACTCGATCGGCTCGAGAATCGATACGCCTATGGATGGATGCGTCTTGATGGTCGCAAACTCCGCATCGGTAAGACTACCTGCCTTGAGCAGCACACCATCGGGGATGCCGATCTTTCCGACGTCGTGTAACAGTCCGCCAATGCGCAGGGCTTCGATTTCGTCGTCGGCCTGCCCCAGGCGCCGGCCGACGATCTGCGCCATGGCAGCCACGTTTTCAGAGTGGCTGTTCGTGTAGCGATCGCGGGCGTCCACCGCCCGGGCCAGCGAGAAGGCCGCCTCGCCGGCCGACTGCCTCAGATCGCGGACGGTGCGCGCGTCGGGCCCGGCGCTTTTGTTGCGCCAGACGTCAAGCGCTTTACGCACCAATTCATGCAGCCGCCGGTTGTCCCAGGGCTTGGCGACAAAGTAGTGAATCAGCCGGCGGTTGACCACGTCGGCAGCGACGCGGATGTCGTTGCAGCCGGTCAGCATGATGGCCACCACCCCGGGCCATCTCTGGCGGATAAGCGTCAGCAACTCGACACCGGTCATGCCGGGCATCATTTGGTCGGAGAGCACAACCGCCACCTCGTTCGAGCGCATGATGTCGATCGCTTGGGCCGGGCTGTCCGCCGTCAGCAGATGGTAGTCGTCGCTGCGCAGCAACCTGACGAGCGACGTCAACACGGACCTCTCGTCGTCGACGATCAGCACGCGCGGCTTTTCTCCGAGCACCGCTTGTTTTGTCTGCTTGGCCGTTATTTGTCCAGTCCGGCGTCTCGCCCGGCGTCGCTCTCGGCCTGGGTCAGCGGCAGCTCGACCCGGAAAGTGCTGCCGCGGCCCGGCTCGCTGCTGGCGCCGATGCTGCCCTTGTGGCGTTTGACGATCTTGCGCGCGATGCTCAGCCCCAGCCCGGTGCCCACCCCCCTGGGCTTGGTGGTGTAGAACGAATCGAAGATCTTCCCCATGGTCGCCCCGTCCATGCCGCAGCCGTCGTCCTCGACCTCGACCAGCAGCCGGCCGCCCGCGATCCGGGTGCGCACGACTATGCAACCGGAACGCTCGACGGCCTGGGTGGCGTTGTGAATCAGGTTCAGGAAAACCTGTCCCAGCTGCGAGGGGTAACAGGGGATGCTCGGCAACTCCGAGTACTCGCGCACCAGCTCGGCCTTGTACTTGATCTGGTTCCAGAGGATGCCGATAGCGCCGTCGAGAATCTGGTTCACGTCAGTAAATTCCATGACGTCGGTGTCGTCACGGGCGAAGTTCTTCAAATCGGCGACGATCTTGAGCACTCGCGCGACACCTTCTTTCGTCTCGGCCAGGCAGGTCGGCAGATCGTCGAGGACGAATTTCAAGTCGACCTCGCGCGCCGCGGCCAGGATTTCTTGCGCCTGCGGTTGGCCATCCTCGGGGACCAGTCGGCTGAGCACGGGCGTGATCTCTTCGAAGTACTCGGCCAGCGACGAAACGTTGGAGTTGACGTAGCCTAGTGGATTGTTGATCTCGTGGGCCACACCGGAGACCAGCTCGCCGATGGTGATCAACTTGTCGCGACGCATAATGTCGCGCTCAATGTCCATGCGCTCATCGGAGGACTTGGCCAGCTCCAGGCTGCGGGCTACGTCGCCGGCCAGCAGCAAGCCAAGCTCGACGTCGGCCCGGGTAAACGGCTGTTCGCTTTCGAAGCGCGTCAGGCACAGCGCACCCGCCACCTGGTTGCGCCCCCGCAAAGGCAGGCACAAGCCCACCATCGGCTGGCGGCTGCGCTGCCTGCCGGGCGGCAAGAGATCGTCGGGCGCCTGGCCGATGACTATCTGCGGTTCGTCGTGCTCGATCACCCAGCCGGCGATTCCCTCGCCTGCGTTCACTTTCTCGTCGGGCGGCACGTCGCCGTCCATTCCGTACGATGCGGCGATACGCAGGCTGTTCTCATCCGGCTGCATCAAGAGAACGCTTGCCGAGTCGGCGCCGGTCTGCCGCAGCATCACCTGCAGCAACACGTTCAGAAGCCTCCTGGCGGGCACCCCGGAGGCCACGGCGTGGCGAACCTCCATGGCGGCCGCCAGTTCTCCGGCGGGCTTCCCGTCGGTGAGCAGGCTCGAGAAACGGATGCAGCGGTGAATCGTCTCTTCCAGGACGTCAAGCTCAACGGGCTTATCGAGAAAGGAGTTCGCACCGCGGCGAAAGGCCTCGACCGCCAGGTCGCGATCCTGCGCGCCGCTTATCGCCACTATCGGCAGGGCGGGGTAGACGTCGCGGATGGAACCGATCAGACTCAGTCCGTCGACACCCGGCATGATCAGATCGACCAGCAGCAGTTCCGGACGCTCGGCTTCGATCATCTCGAGCACCGGCTCGGCGGATAGCGACACCAACGGCGTAAGTCCCAGGCGCTTCAGCCAAACCTTCATCAGACCGAGAAAGGCCGGTTCGTCGTCCACCACCAGCACTGCAGGATTCTTCTTCTCGTCCTCCGGGCTCGGGCCCGCGCTGGTAACTTCTCTCCCGGCCGCTTTCATCAGCTCCCTGATTGTGGCCGACTTCCAGGGCTTCTGGACTACGAGTTGCACCGTTCGATCCTCGAGCGCCCGGCTTACGCGATCATCGATGTTGCCGCCGGTGAGAAGCGCACGGAAGACCTCGGGATAGAGTTGCTTGACTCGGGCCAACAACTCGAGCCCGTCCATTTTCGGCATGTGGTAGTCCGAGATGATGCAGACCGGCCGCTCCCGCTCGAGTGCCTCGAGCGCCTCCGCCGCCGAGGCGAAATCACGGACGACCTGGCCATCCCCCCTGACGACGCGCTTGAGCGCCTTGAGCACCAGGGGCTCGTCGTCGACCAGGTAGACGAGTTGTTCTTGGGTCTTGTCAGCCATGGTTGTCCCGACCCTCCCCCTCCCCAATTGTTGAGCCATTACCCGAAAACCGCGAGGGATCTATCTCGTAACGCTTCATCACGCGCCTGAAGTTCGAACGGTCCATGTCGGCCAGTCGAGCCGCCTGGGTCACATTACCGTTGGTGCCGATCAGCAATTCGGTCAGGTACTTGCGCTCGAACTCTCCCAAGGCAATCTCCTTGGCCTGGCGATAGGGCCTGTCCGCCAGCGGACTGCCGTTTTCGCGCCTGGCCGGCAGTCGCCCGCGCAGCGCCTCGGGCATGTCGCGCAGTCCGACCTCCGGGCCGCGCCCCAGCACGACCGCCCGTTCGACGACGTTTTCCAGTTCGCGCACGTTGCCGGGCCAGGTGTGGTTTTCGAGCGCCTCCATGGCCGCGAGTTCGATACCCGCAAGCGTCTTACCCGTGCGCCCGTTGTATTTGCGCAAGAAATGCAGAGCCAGCAACGGGATGTCATCGACCCGCTCGCGCAGCGAGGGCAGCTGGATGGTGATCACGTTCAGGCGATAGAATAGATCCTCGCGGAAATCGCCCTGCCGCACCGCCTTGGCCAAATCGACGTTGCTGGCGGCAATCACGCGCACGTCCACCTTGCGGATGTCGTTTCCCCCGACGCGCTTTAACTCGCCCTCCTGCAGTACCCTGAGCATCTTGACCTGCGTCTGCTGAGGCACCTGGCCGATTTCGTCGAGAAAGATCGAGCCGGAGCTTGCGCTTTCGAACAGGCCGCGCTTGGTGTTAACGGCGCCGGTGAACGAACCTTTCTCGTGACCGAACAGCTCGCTTTCGAGCAGCGTGTCGGTCAGCGCCGAGCAGTTGATGGCCACGAACGACTGTGCCCGGCGCGGGCTGCGATGGTGGATGGCCCGGGCCACCAACTCCTTGCCGGTGCCGCTCTCACCCTGGATCAGAACGGTCGAACTGGAGTAGGCCACCCCGTCGATCAACTCGAAGATACGCTGCATCTGGGGACTGGATCCTACCAGACCCTCGAAGCCGTCGCGGATCTCGAACAAGCTCTCCAGCTCGCGGTTGCGCTGAATCAGGCGCTTGTGCCTGCCGGCCTTGAGCACGGTCAAGATCGCGCTTTCGATATTGGTAAACGGCTTGGTCAGGTAGTCGTATGCCCCGGACTTGACCGCCTCGACGGCCGTCTCGACAGTCGCGAAGGCGGTCATCATCACCACCTCGGCAGGCAGGTCGCGGGTCTTGATCTCCTTGAGCAGCTCGATTCCCGAGACGTGCGGCATGCGGATGTCGAGCACGGCCACGTCGGGCCGGAAACTCTCGATCAACGCCAGGGCCTCCGTCCCGTCCGACAGCGTGCGCACCTCGCACTGGTGGGCGGCAAGCATCTTTTTCCAGGCCGTCAGCATGAAGGGCTCGTCGTCGACGATAAGCACCTTCAACGGGCCGAATTCCACAGGGTCTGCGCTCATCAACGTGCTCCTTTTATTCCTGCCGCCCGAGAGCCGGCAGCCGCAGGGTAAACGTGGCGCCCCCGCCCTCGGAGTTCTCAGCGCTCAACTCGCCCCCGTGTTCGCGGGCAATGCCGTAGCTGATGAACAGGCCCAGTCCGCTCCCCTCCCCTGGCTCCTTGGTGGAGAAGAACGGCTCGAAGATGCGCGGCAGGACTCGCGGCGGTATACCCTGGCCATGATCGCGCACCCACAGCGCAACCTTGTCGCCTTCCATTCCGGTTTTCACGAGCACCTCCTGACCGGGCTCCGACTCGAAGAACGCGTTTTGCAGCAGGTTGACCACGATCTGTTCCAGCTTACCCGCCTGGCCCAGCACTTGCGGGTCGCCCGGGTCGAGATCCAGACCAATGGCCACCCTCTTCGCCTTGGGGTGCAGCCGGACGATGGCGGCCGCGCTCTCGGCCACGCCGTTGATGCCCAGCCGGCTGCGGTCACCCGGGGAGGGCGGGCGTGAAAAGCTGAGCAGGTTGTCAACGATCTCCTTGCAGCGCAGCGCACAGCCCTGAATGGTGTTCAGGGACTCGTCGAGCTGTCCTCGTTCGAGGCCCGGGCCGTCGCGCAGTAGAAGCTGCACAAAGGCCAGTATTCCGCCCAGCGGGTTGTTGATCTCGTGAGCCACCCCGCCCGCCATGCGGCCCAGCGCCACCATCTTCTCGGCCTGGACCAGCGCCCGGGTTCTCTGTTCGACCTGGCGCTCGAGATCCCGGTTGACCTCTTCAAGCTGCAGGTTGCGCTCGGCCAGCTCGGCCTTGAAATCGCGGTTGCTGCGGATCAGGCCGACATGATCGACACACTCCCGGACGCTGGCCACTAGTTGGGAGTCGTTCCAGGGCTTGTTCAAGAAACGGTAGACCTCGGCCTCGTTGATCGCCCGTTCGATGGCCTCGAAGCTCGCTTGCCCGGTCAGCATGACCCGCTGGATGTCAGGCCAACTACCTCGGACCTCCTTCAGGAAAGCGACGCCGTCCATACCGGGCATGAAGAAATCGGAGATCACCACCTGCACATCTTTCTCTCGTTCGAGGACTTCAAGCCCCTGTTCACCCGTGATCGCCGTGTGCACTGGTTTGAAATGCCTGGCCAGCGTCCTTTTCAGTGCGTTGAGCACGTTCTGCTCGTCGTCGACGATCAGGATCCCGCCGTCGGACTCAGAGGGAAGTGGTTTTTTTCTCTCGGTGCTCAACTGGCACTCTCCTCGGCCAAATGCTGCTTTTGCGCTGCAGGCAGCTCGAGCCGCAGGCAGACGCCTCCTGCGGGCGGTCTGAAAGCCTCGAGCCTGCCGCCCATCATCCTGGCTAAACCATGCGCTGCAGCCAACCCCAGCCCGCCGGTTTCCCTGTCGCTGCCGGGCTCGAAGAACGGATCGAACAAGCGGGACAGATCGTCGCCGTCAAGGTCACCGCCGCGATCGAGCAGGTCGATCTGCACCCGGCCTTCCCGCTCGCGGGTGCTGAGCACGATCAGGCAAGCGCGCGACCCGGCCCGCGTCCTGACGCCGAGCATGCCCAGCAGAACCTGGCGCAGGCTCTTGACCGGCAGCCAGACGGCGGGCAGCGCGCCCAGGTCGCGCTCGATGCTCGACCCGGCCGTAAGAAGCGTTCCCGCCACCAGTTCGGCAAGTCTCTCGACCTCTGTGTTGACATCCACCGACGCCGGGTGTCCGTCGAGATCCCCCTCCTCGGCGAAAGCTCGCAGTTGTTCGACTATCGTGGTTATCCTGGCAAGCCCGGCCGACATCTCGTCGAACAGCGGGCCCAGGTCTTCGATAACCTCTTCCAGGCGGTCCTCCGCAACGATCCTGCCGGCCTCGCTCATGATGCGCGCGATCTTCTCCGGCCCGTCGGCCCCCGCGCGGTGCCCGGCGTGGATCACCACTCCGGCCAGCCGACGCAGAGAGCGCACATACTGTTCGAGCGTGGACAGGTTGGCGTTGACGAAACCGAGCGGGTTGTTGATCTCGTGGGCCACTCCGGCTCCCAGCAGGCCAATAGACGCCATCTTCTCTTGCCTGATCATGCCGGCCTGGGCTTTTTTGAGTCTGCGGTGCGTCTGCTCGAGTTGCTCGTAGGCCTCGCGCCGCGCCCGGTTGGCCACCTTTAGTGCCCGGGTGCGCTCCTCTACCGTCTTCTCGAGCTGCTGCGACCAGGCGGCCAGCTCCGCGCGCGACTTGCGCAGATCCCCTGCCACCATGGCGTTCTGCACGGTAACGGCGATGGTGGAGGATATTTCTTCGAGTCTGAAGAGATCGCTATCGTCGAAAGTGTCAGACTGCTTCTTGTTGAGCAGCTCGATCACGCCTATGCAGTCATCCTGCACCACGATCGGCGCGGCCAGGATACAACGGGTGACGAAGCCCGTGCCGGAATCGACTTCGGCGTCGAAGCGCTCATCGCTTTGCGCGTCGTCGACCTTGATCGGCTTGCGGTTGACAAGGCTCCACCAGGCAATCCCGCCGCGTTCGCGGGGCAGGCGTATCTCGCGTACGGCGTCCCCCTTGGGCCCGGCCGAGCCGTAGAAGTACAGCTCGTCCCGATCTGCGTCCAGCAGAAGCAACGATCCCGCCTCGGCCCCGACGAAGGCGCAGGTGGCCCGAACCACCTCGTCCATCCAACTCTCGATCGGCCTGGTGGATGTCACCAGCTGCGAAATATAACGCACCATCTTCAGATCGCTGACCCTCCGGTGCAATTCGATGGACAACTCGTGTTTCTCACGTTCCAGCGCCTGACGCTCGAGAACCCGCGTGACGCTCATCCGTAAAGCGTCTGGAGTGAACGGCTTGGGCAGGTAGTCGCCCGCCCCGCCCCTGAGAGAGCGTAGCGCCGAATCCAGCGAGAAGTCGGAAGTCACAATGACCACCTTGCCGGACTCGTCTCGCTCGAAGAAGCGCTCGAGCAACTCGTGGCCGGACACATCCGGCAGGAAGATATCCAGGATAACCAGATCGGTCGGATTGTCTACGTAGCTTGCGAAACCCTCCTCGCCGCTCGCCGCCTCGCGCACCTCGAACCCGCCGGCCACAAGCGTCTCGGACGCCGACGCCCTGAAGAGTGCGTCGTCGTCTATAACAAGGCAGGTTGGCATATCCGGGTCACAGTCCACCGAGGTCTTCGTCTATGACGATCACACCGCGGGAATCGCGTTGTACCTCGAAAATGCCCGGGTGCTCCTCTTCCATCTTTTCGATAAAGCCCTGCTGCTTCTTGACCGTGTCGAGCAACAACTGGTTCTCGCGCCTGAGGTTGATGAAGTCGAAGATGTGCTTCAAGGTCATCTTCAGCTCGAGATCCATCCACGGCTTGGTCATAAAGCGGAAGACCTCGCCCTCATTGATGGCCTTGATGGCCATCGACAAATCGGCATGCCCGGTTAAAATCACCCGCACCACCTGCGGGTAGAGATCCTTGATCTTGCCCAGGAAGGTCAACCCGTCCATCGAGGGCATCAGGTGATCCGAGACCACCAGATCGATGTCGTTCCCTTCGAGCACTTCGAAGGCCTCCGCGGCGCCCTCTGCCAGAAACAGTTCATAGGGCTCTTTCCTCAATGTGCGCCTCATGGCGTTGAGCACGTTGGCCTCGTCGTCGACGAAAAGTATCGCTTGCCTTGGTCTTTTCACTGTGTCCTCCATGAAGCGTTTCGCGTTCACACCCCCTGACCTCGACTGCCAAAAGCATACCACAACGCCGAACAGGATCACGCTGAAACAATATCCTTATATTTCAACTTGTTAAGTCAAAGAGAGATGTGCGCCGATGGCCGGCCGAACCTTGTTGGTGGGTATTATATGACCCGGGTCAAATGCAACGCCATTATGGATCTACAGGTGTCATTTGACCCGGGGGTCCTGAATGACCCGTCGGTCTGTCAAAAGTCGGTCTGGTCCCGGGCTTCCGGGCTCCCGTCCAAGGCGCTTGCGATCTGGATTCCGTCCCTGGTGCTTTCCTTGACGCGGTACATGGCCTCATCGGCCAGTCTGAGAACGCCGTCCTTGTTGTCGGTGTCCTGCGGAAAATTGGAAACTCCGAACGAGGCCGTTATACGCACCTGCAAGTTCTCGCCGGCTAAAAAGACGCGCTCGTTGAGAGCCAACCGAAGACGCCGCGTGACGTGCACGGCCTGCGACTTGGTGGTTTGCGGCAAGATGATGACGAACTCATCGCCGCCGTAGCGGGTGGGAATGTCGACGGTGCGCAGGCTGGCCCTGACCAGGTCGCCCACCTCCTTGAGCAGCCTCGATCCGCACAGGTGGCCGTGCTCGTCGTTGACGTTCTTGAAGTGGTCCAAATCGAAGAAAACCAGCGAAAACGTCAAGCCGTAGCGCTTCGAGCGCGCGAATTCGTTGGCCAGCATTTCGTGCAGGTGACGGGAGTTATAGAGGCTGGTGACGTCGTCCTTGACCGTCAGATCCTGGACCCTGAGGAAGTTGCGCGCGTTCTCGATTGCGATCGCCGCGTAGTCGGCCATCGATTCGAGCAGGCGCAGGTCCGGCTCGCTGAACGAGTTGGGCTCGGCGTTGACCAGTTCGATCACGCCAAGCACGGAACCGCGGGCCACCAGCGGCACGCACAAGAGCGAGCGCGTCTCGAAGCGGGTCATGCTGTCAACCCGATCGCACCAGCGTGGATCTTCGCGCACGTCGGGCACCATCAACGACTTGGTTTCCCGGGCCACCCAACCGGCGACCCCTTCTCCGATCTTCAGGCGCAGTTCCTTGAGTTTGTCGGCACCCAGTCCGACGGCGATCTCGAAATAAAGCTCGTTGCTCTCCTCGTCCACCAGGAGCAGCGACCAGTTGTGCGGCTTCATCAGCTCGCTGATCTTCTCCATGATGATGGCCAGCACCTCGCGAATGTCGAGCGTCGAGGTAAGCGTCTTGCCGATCTCGTTGAAGATACGCAGTTCGTCAACCGTCCGCGTCAGATCTTTGAGCAGCTGCTCCCTGTCCATGTATAGGCCCTTTTGTGTGTATTCGGAGCAAGGCGTATTGTATATGATCGAGCGTCGAAGTCAACGAATCGGCCGATTTACAGGGGCTCCGCCCCTGCGATTCAGAAAGATCCCTGGAAGTAGATGGTCACCAGGCGCATCAGCTCTTGGCCGCCGTAGCGCACGCCCTCGGGCGTGATTCCCCCGCCCAGATCATAGTAGCGGAAGTGAGGCGCCTCGAACGGCGAGACCGGCAGGAAGAGCTTGATCCCCGTCTCGAGTTGCAAATCGTTGCCGCCGGACCATTTCCAGCCTAACCTGCCCACCAGCAGAAAGACGTTCTGCATGTGTTGCACGAGGAAGTCTTCCATCAGGCCTTTCGGGTTGCTGATGCCGGAAAGCGTGAACTCCGAGCGCGAAAAGAGGTACAGGCTTCCGAGCAGGCCGGCCTCGGCCAGGAAGCGCCCCCCGACGGTGATGAGGTTCTTGGGATTGTTACCGAGGGACTTGCCGCTGTCGAGGTCGAAATCGGCCCGGTAGGCCCAGGCGGCCAGCAAGGAGAGGGAGCGGGTCAGGTTGATGCGGACGGCCAGCTCGCTGCCCATGATACGGTGGCCGCCTTCCAGGTTCTCAAAATGAAGATCGCTGTTGTCCAGATCGGGCAGGCCCCGATCGCCCGCGACGATCGTGCCGGTCATATCGATAATGCCGCTGTAGAGGTTGCAGTAGAGATCCAGCGCGACGCTCAGCCTGTCGTCGAGGAACTGGCCGCGGTAGCCGGCCTCGAACGACCAGAGCTCCTCGTTGCCGAGCCCTTCGTTGCCGACTACCCGGGACATGAACCCCTGGAAGAGATCCTGGTCGCCTCCCTGGATCGGGCCGTCGGACGGGAAGCTCACCATGGGATGGAGCCTCTTTTCCATGAAGGCGGGCATGCGAAAGGCCCGGGCGGCACCCAGGCGCAGGAACTGTCCCGCGGCGGGCCTGAAGACCGCCGCCAGGCGGGGGCTCGCGAACCAGCCGGTCTCGGTGTTGTAGTCGAGGCGCGTCCCGCCGGTCACCGTCAGCCAGTCGGCGACGGCCAGTTCGGCATGCGCGAAGGCGCCGGAACGAATCCCCAGGTAATCGATGCCCGGCTTTTGGTAGCGGGAACTCGCCTGGTCGTCGAACGTCGCCCCGTCCAGAAACTGGTCGCAGCTCAGCAGCGAGAGCCTGGCTCCGCCGCCCACGATGAGCAGCAACGGATCCCAGAAAGTCGGCAGGCGCCACTGGGCCTGTCCGTCGAGGGTGTTGCCGCGAATGTTCATGGGCACAAAGTCCGCCAGGTGCAGCCCGGCATAGTCCAGCAGGGCATCAAGCTCGGCGTCAGCTCCGAAGTTGGTGTAATAGAGCTGGCCCCGCAGCGTCTCGGACTCGTAGGCCAGCCGGACAGTCAGCATATCGAAGGTGCCGAGGATTGTGCCCGTCATGCTCGGGATCGAGCCCTCTATCGACGAGAATCCGGCGTCGAGCAACAATTTCTCCTTCTCCGAGAAGCGGTATTCGCCCACGGCCCTTGCCTTCCTGACCTTCTTGCCCGGCTCGTCCGCGTCGCCGATCATGCCGGCCGTGTCATACCCGCCGCTCGCGGACAGCCCCAGCTTTCCGAAGCGGGCCGAGGCGCGCCCGGCCAGTGAGAGGTTGCCCCATTCTCCACCGGCCGCCCTGGCCCAGACGGACGTCCGCTCGGGCACCGAGCGGGTGGTCACGCTGACCACTCCGGCCACGGCGTTGGCGCCGTACAAGGAAGCGCCGGGTCCGCGGATGATCTCGATGCGCTCTATGTCCTCGATCGAGATGGGCTGGCTCTCCCAGAGCGGCTGCCCCATAAACTCGATGTTGGCCTCCCGGCCGTCGATCAGCACCAGGTAGAGATTATTCTCGTAGCCCCAGAGCAGGCGCGAGGCGATGGATGCGTAGAAGGGAGACACATCGATCACGTCCATGCCCGGCACCAACCTGAGCAGGTCCGGGACAGAGCCGGCGCCGGAGGTTTCTATGTCTTGCCGCGTGATGACGGTGATGGCGGAGGGGCTCATTCCGATCTGCTGGCGATGCCGGGCGGCCGACTCGACCACCTCTTCACCCTCCTCGAGCAGGGCGAACTCGTCGCTCAGCTCGTCATCCGTTTCATCCGCCGGGGAGGCCGGCGAGAGGAAAAAGATCGACGACAGCAACAGAATTCCCGGCCAAATGCGCAACATGGTCACCACCCCCAAAAAGTCAAGCGCCAGCCTAATCTCCAACGAGAAAGTCCATCATGGAAACCCCCTGGTCGATTTCATCGTAACCATGGCGGGGAGCTTGCAGTCAATGAAGTGCGAGCAGTTCCAGCGCCGATTGACACGGAGACCCGGTCAGTGGTTTGCTATTTCAATGAAATTCGACGAAAAGCGACTAGCGGGCGCAGGATGAGACCCGGAAGAAGGAGTGGAAATGAAAATCCTGGTTGCCGACGATGACGCCATGTTCCTGAAGGTCATGGAAGAGATCCTGACAGACGCCGGGTATGATGTGATCCTTGCCGCAAACGGGCTCGAAACCGTTGAGAAAGCGGTCACCAAGAGTCCGGATCTCATAGTTCTCGATATAATCCTTCCCGGGCTCCTTGGTACTGAGGTCTGCGAGAAACTGAGGAAATCCGGTCGGACGGCTTCCATTCCCATTCTGCTGGTCACCTCCGGTGTTGCAGAGATCGAGGCCGGTTCAGATTTCATCGAGCAGTTCAAGGCCGATGGATTCCTGCGCAAGCCTTTCGAGGCTGTGGATTTCCTTGCCGAAGTGAAGCGACTGGCGGGATCCTCGTCCCGGTTCGCAAAGTAAGAAGCAGCGGCTCATAACCATGAGGGAGCTATATATTTGAATGACTTCGAAGACCGTAGAAAGCACCCGCGGATCGAACTGGTCCTGAAGGTCGAGTATGCCACTCCCCGTGACTTCATTGCCGACTACATCCAGGACATGAGCGACGGCGGCGTTTTCATTGCCACCAGGAAGACCTTCGCGGTCGGCGAGCGGCTTACCTTCGATATCTCGTTTCCCGGCCTGCTGTCGCCGATCCGTTGTCGCGGCGAAATTCGCTGGCGCAGAACGCCCGAGGCAGCCACCGAGAAAGAGCCGAGTGGAATCGGGGTGGTCTTCACGTTCCCTTCCGCGGAGGAAGCCGCGAAGCTGCGGCGCCTGATCGACAAGCTGACTGCGGAGCCGCCGCCGGCGGCCGAAGCCGCAAAGCCGGCGGGGCCCTTTCGGGTGCTCCTGGCCGAGGACAACCCCGCGATCCGGGAAATGATTCTCTTCGGCGTGACGAAGTTCCGCCACGACGGCCTGGACGCCAAGAGGAAACTGGAGGTTGTAGAAGTCGAGAACGGCAGGCAGGCGTGGAATCGCATCCGGAAGGAGTCGTTCAACATGGCAATCATCGACTACTACATGCCGGTGATGGACGGCGGGAAGCTGATCCGGAAGATCCGCGAAGACGAATCCTTACGTTCCTTGCCGGTCATTGTGCTAAGCGCCGGCGGTGAGGAGGCGCGGCGGGCAGCCTACGCGGCCGGCGCCGATCTCTACATCGAAAGGCCGGTATTGTTGAAGCAACTTTTGAAGTCCATGAAACTTCTGCTCGGACTGAAGCGGAATGAAGATAAGTAAGACACTTCGAGGGCAAGGGGCCGGAGCGGAACCGGGTTTTCAAATACGGTTATCGATACCCCACCCCAACTGAATGCCTATACCGAGGCGGCGTTGGCGTTCGGCGATTCAACGACAAACGAAGGACTAGCGCAAGATGAAACCCGGAAGAAGGGTTGGACATGAAAATCCTTGTTGCCGACGACGACAGGTTCTTCCTGCAAGTGATAAAAGACATTCTCGCGGGTGCAGGTCATGAAGTCATCCTGGCGGGCTCGGGTCCCGAGGCGCTGGATAGGATCATGAAAGAGGGGCCGGACCTGATCATTCTAGATGTGCTCATGCCCGGCATGTTGGGAACGGAGCTGAGCGAAAAGCTGCGGCATTACAGCAGTTCGGCCGGCCTTCCCATACTGCTGACGAGTTCGTTCATTCCCCGGGGGCCGGGTTCGGAGGGAGGTCACGAGGAGTTCCTGGCGGATGACTTCATACAAAAACCGTTCGAACCGGAGGAGTTGCTGGCATGCATCGATCGACTCGCCCATTCGGGCTCCAAGTTCTCCCACCTGGGAAATCACCACCCGCCCGCGCCGGCGCCCAAGAAAATGATTGTGTTCGAGAATGTGGAGAATAATGGGGACGACGACGATCGTTGATCGGGCGATCGGGCCTGCGACCTTTCTGTAACACCACGGCGTGGATAGCTCGACCCGATTGACACGGGAGCCCGGTCAGTGGTTTGTTATAACAATGAAATTCAACAAATTAGGCGGCCATTTTCTTGGATGACTTCAAAGAACGCAGAATAGCGGGAAACCATTCGCGGTCGGCGAGCAGCTTACCTTCGACATATCGTTTCCGGGCCTGCTCTCGGCGATTCGTTGTCTCGGCGAGGTTCGCTGGCTCAGGGCGCCCGAGGCGGCCTACTCGGCCGGCGCCGATCTGTACCTCGAAAAGCCGGTATTGCTGAACCAACTTTTCAAGTCCATGGGACTCCTGCTCGGGCTGAAGAAGGATGAAGAGAAGCTGACATGACCAACATCTTTGTCGTACCCAAGAATCTACTTCCACCAGAATCCACAGAATCGCTCCTGAGCCGCCGAACCCTGACGGTTCACTCGGTAGCCTCGGCGGAAGAAGCCCTCTCGAGCGCACGGAAGTGGCAGCCTGCGCTGATCCTTTTCAGCTCCCGTTTACCGCGGATGGGGGTCCGGAAATTCTGCCAGTCAGTGCGAACGAACCCGGATCTGAAGAAGGCCAAACTGGTCATGCTGACCGAACGGGTCGGTGAAAACGTCGAGGACTTCTGCGACATGCAGCTCGACGGCCACCTGGTGAACCCCGTGGACGTCAGCCAGCTCTACCAGACTGTAGCGGGCCTGTTGAACATCCGCCTGCGAGACAAGAAGCGGGTCGCGGTGGAATTGATCGCCAGGATGGACATCCTGAGCAAGGACAATGACGAGGATGTCGGTACGACCGTCAACATCCTGAATCTGAGCGAATCGGGCATGCTGCTCGAATCGCCCGTGCTTTTGCCCGTGGGTTCTCTGGGCCGGATGCGTTTCTATCTTCCTGGCGACAACGGGCAACTCTCTATCTACTCCATCGTTCGGATGCTGGCGGACGAGATCATGCTGCACTACGGCATCGAGTTCGTGGCCATGATGAAAAGCGAGAAGCAGCGGCTCAAGGACTTCGTCGAGGAGAATGCGGCCGATGAGGTATGACGCCCGGACGGCCGCAAGGGGAGATTTCTGATGAAAAATGTCGGTATCGACCTCGGAACCACCAACACGGTGGCTGCCATTGATGCGGGGATATTTGACATCGATCAGCAGGGCGGTCCACTGCTTCCCTCTGTTGTCGCCTTCCCTCCAAGCGGCATCCGGCTGGTCGGGACGAAGGCGAGCAGGAGACGCCCCATCGACCCGAAAAATACTATTTTTTCCGCCAAGCGGCTGATCGGAAGAAAATGGTATTCGGCCGGCTCCAAAGAGTTCCAGAGACGCTACGATTTCGATCTGGTTGAGGAAAAAGACGGCGGGTCGAGTTTCAAGACCCGAGCCGGTCTCTTCAATCCGATCGACATCGCCACGTTCATTATTCAGAGAGTGTGCGACTATTCGTCGTTCGATTCCGGTGAACTTGCCTGCATCATCGCCGTTCCCTCTATGTTCGGCGACGCGGAACGCAAGGCCACCATGGAGGCTGGCGAACAGGCCTGCTTGGCGGATGTCAAGATCATCGACGAGCCGACGGCCGTCACGCTGGCCTATCTGAACAAGCGCGGGGAGAATGCCGGGCGCGCCGCCGTCTACGATTTCGGTGGCGGCACCTTCGACCTGGCGATCGTCGAGTACAACGGCGGGAAGCTGCGGGTTCTCGGTTACGGCGGTGATTTGTACCTCGGCGGCGACGACATCGACAAGGGCCTGGCCGACTGGGCGGCGGCCGAGGTTCTGGCGACACACCACTGGGATCTACGGGGAGACAATGCTGTTTTTTCACGTCTGGTTACCGAGTGCGAGCAGGCAAAGATCCGGCTGTCTGAGGAGAATCAGACCCGGATCGACCTGACCCGGGTCGACCCCGCTTCCCCGACTGCGTCGATCAAGCTGCTGATCACCAGGGATCTCATGGAGAAACTGGCAAACGAGTTGGTCGGCCGGACGTTCGTTGTGTGCGACGAGGTGCTCAGGGTCGCCGGCCTGAAGGCGCGGGACCTGGATGCCCTGTTCGTGTCCGGGGGGACGACCCTGTCGCCCCTGATAAGCCGTCAGGTGGAGAAATACTTCGGGAGACCAATCGATTACGCCTACCATCCCATGCACATTGTCGCCATCGGGGCCAGCCTCGCCGCGGGTCGGGTTTCTTGACGCTACGCTGCGTTTGACTTACGATCCTGCCTGTATCTCGCTCGCGCTCTCGGCAGCGCCTTTAGAGGTTTGCATGTTGGTTCTGGCTTCCGCGTCACCCAGGAGAAAAGAGCTGTTGGCCATGGCCGGCGTTTCGTTTATTGTGATTCCAGCCGGGATCGCCGAGCGACCGCTGCCGGGCGAGGGAGCGGGGAGCTTCAGCGCCAGGGCCGCCCGGGAAAAGGCGCAGGCGGTCCGGCGACGAGAGGCGAGTGCCTGGGTACTGGGGGCCGATACCACGGTCGTTTTGGACGGCGCGATCCTCGGCAAGCCCGCGGACGAAAACGAGGCCGGGCGCATGTTGCGGGCGCTTTCGGGGCGCGAGCATCGGGT
Source organism: Myxococcota bacterium (assembly GCA_035528415.1). GTDB lineage: Bacteria > Myxococcota > B64-G9 > B64-G9 > B64-G9 > DATKYQ01. Next base: position 90,137 of record DATKYQ010000025.1, read on the forward strand.
GCTGACCGCCGTGGCTCTGCTCAAACCCGACGGGGCGCTCTTCGGCGAACGCCTGCTGCAGACCCGGGTGAGATTTCGCAGGCTCTCAGAAGCACTGATCGAGTGTTACACCGCAACGGGCGAGCCGCGGGACAAGGCCGGCGCTTACGGCATCCAGGGCCGCGGGGCGATGCTGGTCGAGTCCATAGACGGCTCCTATACCAACATCGTTGGCCTGCCGCTGCCCGAGACGCTCGAGATGCTCGAAGACGCCGGACTCTGGCAGCCCTTGGCAGGCGGCGCGAAAAACCGCACGGCGCCGATGGCGGCCCGAAGCTGAAAGGAGATCGTCGTGAAGATCACTCCGATAGACATTCGCCAGCAGCAGTTCGGCAAGGCTTTCAGGGGCCTCGACTCGCGCGAAGTCGATTCATTCTTGAACCTCATAGGCGACGAGCTCGAGGCCGTTCTGCGCCAGAACAACCACCTCAAAGAAGAACTGGCGCGCAGCAGCCGGATCGTCGACGAATATCACGATCGGGAACGCGCATTAAAAGAGACCATGATCACAGCTCAGAAGATCACCGACGACATCAAGGAGAACGCCCGCAAGGAGGCCGAGGTGATCCTTTCGCAGGCCGAGCTACAGGCCGAGAGGATCGTCCGGGCCGCCAACGATCGCCTGGTGAAAATCATCGAGGACATCAACGAGGTCAAGCGCCAACGCGAGCAACTGCACGCCAACCTGGGGGGTATCATCCAGTCACACCGCAAGCTGCTTCACGAGGTGGACGAGGATAAGGCCGAGGCGCTCTTCATCAGCAGCGAAGAGCTGCGCCAGCGGCGCGCCCGGCTGCACGCGGCCATCCAGGAGGCTCTCGAGGCCCAGGCCAATCTTCTGGGTCTCGACCGCGACCACGAAAACGAGGAACTGCGCGAAGAAGTCGAACGCCTGCAACGCCTGCGCACCAATCTCCTGTCGCGTATCCAGGGAGTGATCGACACGCACACCAAGTTGCTCGAGGTGCGCGAAGAGACAGAGGGACGCGCGATTTTCAAGCTGGAAGAGACCAGCCTCAAGGTCTTGAAGCGACCCGAATGCAATCCCGCGCGGTCCGAAGCCAAAAAAGACGCCCAGACCGACGCGGCCCCCGAAGAGATGGAAGGCCGTTGAAAGAAGCGCCCCGGCATGAGGCTGCAGACAGGGTCTATCTGCGGCGGGAGAAGTCCGGCGCTTGGCTGCTGATGTTGTGGGTGCAGCCGAACAGCGCGCGATCCGCTCTTGCCGGACTGCACGGCGATCGGCTGAAGGTCAGGCTGGCCGCACCTCCCCTGGACGGCAAGGCCAATAAAGAACTCGTGCGTTTCCTTTCGCGGGCCCTGGATGTGCCGCGGAAAAACATCGAGATTACCGTCGGGCTCGGCGCGCGGGGAAAAACCGTGCGTGTAATCGACCTCGACCCGGACGCCCTTGGGGCGCGCCTGCCGTAAATTCGCGGCCGCGAGCCCCAGAGTGTCAACCGGACCGTCATGTCACCGGCATTCCTTCTTTTCCTGGCCATGGCGCAAGTCGGCTGGGCGCCTCCAGCTTTCTTAGACGGCCGGCTGCCGGGTGAACACTTCGTGATCCTGTTTCGCGAGCGTCACCGGCCGCTGGCCGAAGAGCTGAAAGTTTCCGCCGAGAATACCCGCGCCAGGATTGTTTCCGACCTGGGCGCCCCCGGTTCCGAGGGCGGCACCAGCGTCTGCCTGTTGCAGGATTTCGACGACATGCAGGCCGCGGCGCCGCGAGGTATGAGCATCCCGATCTGGGCCAGCGGCCTCGCTTTCCCGGCATACAACCTGATCTTTCTGCGGCTGGTGAGCCCCTCCGCATCGGATGTCGATCTGGACAAACTGTTCGCCCACGAGTTGGCCCACCTCGCCCTGGCGCATGCCCTGGGCCCGGTGACGATCCCACGCTGGTTCAATGAGGGCTTCGCTATGTACCAATCCGACGAGTGGTCGTTCGAAAGGACGCGCATACTGGCCTCGGGCGTAATCTCGAACCGCATATTCTCGCTGGAGGCTCTCACCGATGCCTTCCCGGAAAAGGTCGCCGACATCAGGTTAGCCTATGCTCAGAGTATCGACTTCGTCAGCTTCTTGCTCGAAAAGAAGGGCCGGGCGGGCTTCGGGCGCTTGATTCGCCTGCTGGCCGGGGGGCTCGGATTTTTAGCTGCTCTCGAGGAAGCCTATGATACCTCGCTTGCCTCCCTCGAAGACGAGTGGCATACCGATCTCAGGCTGCGCTTCACCTGGATACCGCTATTGACCGGTACCGCCAGCCTGTGGTTCATCGTCAGTCTGGTTTTCATCCTGGCCTACATCAGGAGAAGACGCCGCTGGCGCCGGGAACTCGAGCGTCTGGCAGCGGAAGATCTCTCATCCTGCCCTTGGCCGTGGCCGCCGGGAGATCTTGAATAGTGCTAAACAGTTGTGGTACACCAGTACCCTTGAAGCCTCAATAATTGGTGAACGCTCCCAGGCGGGTTCGTTCACGAGTCGGAGGGTGTCTCGATGACCGATAATCGCGATAATCCCGATGGACCCGAAGAACAAGATGCAATCGCCACGGGTAACGGGGATGCGGTGCATGACGACGGGGACGCAGCGCAGGAGAACATGGAGCACGAGTTCTTCGCCCACGATCAGGAATCCGCGCCGGAGGAAGATGCCGGCGAGCCTGCCCGGGAAGGCGATGACATCCCCGAAGGCGAGGAAGCAGGAGAGCCTCCAGAGATCGAAGCCAGCCAGGCCGAAAGCCCGGCGATCGCAGCAAGAATCGACGTGCAACTCGTCTCCGGGGCCGGCGGGAACACCCTGCCCATCCCGGGCGGACCGGGCAGCCACCCGGCACCGTTCGATCCGCGCCAGGCGCCCGCCTGGCAGGCGCTTCTGGCCGAGTACGAGCGGGAAATAGCGGTCATAGGCGAGGTACCGGCCGCGGCTACGCTCTACTACGAATCGGGAAAAATCTGGGAAGAAAAACTGGCCCAACCGCGAAATGCATGGAATTGCTATAACAAGGCATTCCAGCTGCGGCCCGGGCTGATACCCAACATCCGCGCCGCCGGGCGCCTGGCAAGCCAGGTGGGCAACTGGAATGTGGCGGTGCAGATCATCGAATCCGAGATCGAGGCCATTTCCGACATGCGGGAAAAAGCCTTTCTGTATCATCGGCGCGGGCTGATCCTCGAGGAGAAGCTCGGCAAGATCGAGGAGGCCGGGCAAGCATACCAGGCCGGAATCGATTTGGCGTCGGACAACATCGAGCTGCTCAAGCAGAAAGAACGCCTGGCAATTTCCGCCGCCGACTGGCAAACCGTGCTTCAGGTTCGCCTGAGAATTCTCGAGATGATCGACGATCCGCCTGTCGCTATGCAGATCCTGCTGGGCTGCGCCCGGATCCAGAGGATTAATTTCGACAACGACCGGGAGGCCGAAAAGCTGTACCGGCGTGTCCTCGAAAGCGACCCACAAAACATCCTGGCTCTTGACGCGCTGCAAGAGCACTATGCGAAATTCGGGCCGGTCGAGATGCTGCTCGAAGTCGTCGAGAAACAAGCCGCGGTGACACCCGATCCGCCCAGCGCCGTGTGGCTGCTCTATCGGGCCGCCCGCCTGCTGCGGGAGCGAATCGGGGACGAAGACCGGGCCATAGAAACCCTTTCCCGCGCGCTGGTGCTTTCGCCCGGCAACCACATGCTGCTGGCCGAAATGGCCGCCATCTACGAAAACCTGATGCGCTGGCAGGAGCTGGTTGGAACGTATGAGCAGATGGTCGAGGTCATCTCCGACCGCCAGGAAAAAGTCTCGATCTACTTCAAGCTGGGCTCGATCTGGGAAGAGAAGCTATTCAACGAGGACCAGGCCATCGCCAACTACCGCAAGGTGGTCGAGTTGAGCCCCAACTACCTGCCCGCCCTGCAGGCGCTGGGCAAGCTGTTCTACCGCAAGGGTCAATGGGACGACCTGGTGCGCATGTACGAGGTCGAGATTCGCGAAACTGAGGACGCCAAGCAGAAGGCAGTCAAGCTCTACAAGCTGGCCGAGATCCTCTCAGAGCGCCTCAGCCGTGACGAGGATGCCATCGGGAAGCTCGAGCAATGTCTCGAATTCAGTCCCGGCTACCTGCCGGCTTTAAAGACCTTGGGTAACCTGTACTCCAAGTACAACCGTTGGGAGTCGCTGATACACATGTACGAGCGCGAACTCGATGTAACCCGGGATCACGACCAGTCGATCTTCCTGCTGGACAAGATCGGCAGCCTCTGGGAAGAGAAGCTCAACAACATCGACCAGGCCATCGAGACTTACAAGCGACTACTCGAGATCTCTCCCAACTACCTGCCGGCCATCCGAACGCTCGGCAAGCTTTTCGTGCGCGCCGACAAGTGGGAGGAAATGATCCAGATCAACGAACTCGAGGCCCAGTTGATCAACGACCAGAAGCAGGTGGTCTCACTGCTGCACCGTAACGGCGAGATATATGAGGAAAAGCTCAACGACAAAGACAAGGCCATCGAGACCTACAAGAAGGTGCTCGCTCTTTCTCCGGCCTACCTCCCGGCGCTGCAGAGCCTGGGCCGCCTGTACTTCATCAAGGGCCGCTGGGACGACCTGATCGCCATGCACCGCCAGGAAATCGAAGTAACCCTGAACGAGGACAAGCAGATTACCCTGCTCTACAAGATAGGCGAACTCTATGAAGAGAAGCTCGTCCAGGAGGACAAGGCGGTTGTTGTCTACCAGGAGGTTCTGCGGATCAAGGACACGAACTTCCCCGCCATGAAAGCCCTGATTCGCATCTACACAAATAAGCGCGACTGGGAGAACTTGATCGCCATTCACGAGAAGGAGGCCACCGTTCTCGATGATCCCCGGCAGAAGGCGCTGTCCCTCTTCCGGGTGGCCGAGATTTACGAGAATCATCTTTCGCTGCCGGAAAAGGCCACCGAGGTACTGCAAAACTTGCTGCAGATTGTGTCCGACGACACTCCCGCGATCCGCTCGCTCGGGCGCCTATACACGGCCGCCGAGGACTGGCGCGGATTGCTTTCGATTTACGAGCTGGAGATCAAGAACGCTTCTTCCGAAAGCCGGCGGGCGCAGATCTACGGCCGCATGGCGGATGTATATGCCTCTCGAGTCAACGACCTGGTACGGGCTACCGAGTGCTACGAGAACATCCTGGCTATCAAGCCGGATCACCTGCAGTCGTTCGAGGCGCTCGAGCGCATCTACATCAGCCAGCGCAACTACACGGCTCTGGCAAGGATCTACGAGGCCTCCTCTCGGCACTCATCAGATCCCCGCCTGCGCCTTGCGTTCCAGTCGCAGATCGCCGATCTCAAGGAGAATCGACTCCAACCGCCGCAGAACGCGGGCGAGAATCACCTCAAGATGATTGAGATCGATCCGACCCATCCCGACGCGATCAGGTCGCTGGACATTCTCTATCACAAGTTCGGCACCTGGAATGGACTGCGCCTGCTCTACGAGCGTGAACTGACCCGCACACGTTCTGAAGACGAGGCCGCCGATCTGTGCCTGCGAATCGCCGATTTGGCCGAGAATCGACTCGACTCCATCGACGTGGCCGCCCATTACTACCAGGAAGCGTTGCGCCTCAGGCCCGATCACTTGCCGGCCATAAAGGCGCTCAAGCGTATCAAACAGGCTCAGGGCGATCAGCAGGCCGTGATCGGCCTGCTGGATCGCGAAGGTTCTGTCACGCGGGATCCCGCCCAGGCGATAGCCACCCTGCTGCAGGCCGCGCAGATCTACATCGAGAGCTTCGACGACCCGGCCCGGGCCGCCGAATGCCTCTTCAAGGTGCTCGAGCGCGACCCGGAAGAGGTGCAGGCTTTCGGCAGGCTCGAGGCCCTGCTGATCAAGCAAGCCGATTGGGAACGCTTGTCGATCTTGTATCGCAACCGTATCGGTGTGACCGCAGACAATCGGGCGCTGGCTGAGCTGCACATCAAGCTGGCGGGCCTCTACCGGGAACAGCTCGGAAGGCCCCAGGACGCGGCCAAGAGCCTCGGGGAAGTGATCGAGATCAACCCCTCCCACGTACAGTCGATAGCAACGCTGTCCGAACTGACATTCGAGAACGAGCAATGGGATGAAACCATCAGACTATGCGACCGGCTGCAAGAGTTGACGACCGATGCCGCCCTGTTGGCCGCCTGCCATTTCCGGCTGGGGGTCGTCTACCAGGAGAAAAAAACCGATCTCGATCGCGCTGTTTCGCACTTCGGAAAGGTGCTGGAGACCAACAAAGGCGATATTCCGACGCTGGAGCGGCTCAAGGCCATTCACGTCGCCCGGCAACAGTGGGGCGAGGCGGAGGTTGTCCTGGCCAGGCTGGTCGAGGTGAACGGCGAGCCGGCCAACCGGCTCAAATACCTGATGGAACAGGCCGGGATATACGAAAGCGGCATCGCCGATCCCGAGAAGGCCGTCGAAAGCTATCGCCAGATCCAGAACCTCGATCCGAACAACGTCGACATCATCCAGAAACTGGGCGATCTCTACGAGAAGCTCGAACGCTGGCAGGACCTGGTGGATGCCTACCACGCCTTCATACGTCTCCTGCCGCCGGACCGCGAGCAGGAGGCCGTGCCGTTGCATCTCAAGATCGGCGGCATCTTCGCGGATCAACTCGACAACATGGACAAGGCCATTATCGAGTACAAGCGCGTAACCGAGATCAACCCGCGCCACGTTGAAGCGCACGAGGCCCTGGCGCGACTCTACGGGAGCACCGGGTTATACTACGCCAATGCCGTCGACGAACACCGCCGCCTGCTCGAGATCAATCCTTTCCGGGTGTCTTCCTATCATGAGCTGCGACGCATTTTCGAGGAGCAGCGTGTTTTCGACAAAGTACTCGGGGTGTGCTCGGTGTTGCACTACCTGCGGGCGGCCGATCAAAACGAGGAGTTTTTCTACGGCGAAAACAAGAGCAAAGTGCCCGATCGTTCTGCTGAGAGATTGACTTTTGAAGAAATCGAAAATCAGATCACCCATCCGGGCGAGAAAGGCGTGCTGCGCGAGATTCTCAAGCTGGTCGGACAGCATCTATCCAAGGCCTATGCGCCGAACCTCGAACGCCACGGCGTCGGCAAGGGTGACCGCGCCCGACCCGACGATCCCATGCGCACGCTCACTAACGGCATTGTCTCCAACCTGGGCGAGATCGAGTTTGAGCTCTATCACTCCACCCAGCCGACTCACCTGGTGGCCATCGAGAACACATCGCCCCCGGCGCTGATCGTCGGCGAGGGGCTTCTGAAGAGAACGGTGGTCAAGGAACAGCGCTTCGCGCTGGCCCGGGCGGTCAAGCGCGTCTCGGACGGAGGCTTTTTAGCGGCCGTGCTGGGGCCACGGGAGCTGTCCCGGCTGATCGCCGCGCTGGTTCAGCCATACCACCCGAACTGCCCCGTGGCCACATACCCGGCCGACCTGCCCGCCGACTTGCCGAAGCGCCTGGCGAAGGTGCTGCCCCGCAAGATCCGCCGGGCACTCGAGGAACTGATGAGTTCTCAAGCGCCCGATCTGGCCAGGGTCCCCGACTACGAGTCCTTCGTGCGTGACACTGAGTACTCGGCCAACCACTTCGGACTGTTGATGTGCAACGATGTTTCCCAGGCGATCATGCACCTGATCCGCGAAGTGCCCGAGCTGCGCAACAAGCGCCTGAACACTTCCGAGGAGATCGCCGGCGCTTTGTCGCAGAGCGGCGCCGTAGCCGACCTGCTGCGCTTCGCCGTCAGCGAAGAGTACTTTCGCCTGCGCGCCCGGATGAAATTCTCGATCGTCAGTTAGGCCGGCCGCTCACGGTGCAACTTCCCTGACCTCGTCGATCACGGACAGGAAGGCATCTACCACCTGGGAATCGAACTGGAGCCCGGAGGCCTTGCCGATCTCGCTAAGCGCCTCGGTGTGGGGCAGGGCCTGGCGATAGGGCCGGTTGGAGGTCATCGCGTCATAAGCGTCGGCAACCGCGATGATGCGCGCTTCTATCGGAATCTCTTCTCCCTTGAGTTGTCCGGGATAACCCGATCCGTCCAAGCGCTCATGATGGTGCAGGACTATCTGCTGCGCCTCTTCGAGAAACTTCAAAGGCTGCAGGATCGAATCACCGAAGAGCGGGTGGCTCCTGATGACGCTCCACTCTTCCTCGGACAAGGCCAGGCGCTTGTGCAGGATGGAGTCGGAAATGCCGATCTTACCGATATCATGCAGCAGGCCCGCGTAGCGGATCACCTTGACGCACTTGGGGGTCATGCCCATCTGTTCGGCAACGGCCACAGCATAGCGCGTGACGCGCTCCGAATGGCCACGCGTATAGGCATCCCGCGCCTCGAGCGCCTGGGCCAACGAGCGGATGGTTTCGTAGTAGGTCTGCTGCGTCTTCTCGAACAGCCTGGCGTTTTCGATGGCGATGGCTGCCTGGCTGGCCAAGACCCCCAGTATGCGGCGATCGTTTTCGCAGAAAGCTTCCGCCTCCACCGAGCCCAGCTCAAAATAACCGATCACCTGGCTGCCGATTCTCAGCGGCAGGCCAAGAAACGATCTCATCGTGCTCGGCCGTTGCGGGGCGTCAGCCGTAGCGGCTGCGCCGGAAGCGCCGCCGGTTGTGTCCAGCTCGCGCATCTCTTCATGCTCGTCGTTGAGCAGTCGAATGGCGCAGCTCGACGATCTGACGATATCGCGGGTCGTGCTGACGATGGCCCGAAGCGTATCGTGCAGATCGAGGCTGGAGGCGATTGCGCGCGAGGCTTCCTGCACCGCGGTCAGTTCCTTGACCCGCTTTTCCAGGTCGGCGTTGGCGCGTTCGATCCTGCGGGAGTAGTCGGTCAGCCTGCTCATAAGGTTGGCGTTGTTGATCGCCGTCGCCGCCTGATTGGCGAAGATTCGAAACAGATCTAGATCGCCCTCCTCGAAAGCATCCGGGCGCCTGCTCTCGGCGTCCAGCACACCGATGACGTTGTTCTCTATACGCAGTGGAGCGGCCATCTCGGAGTGGGCCCCGGCCACTCCCTCGACGTAGCCGTTCCAACCCTTGACATCGTTGACGATTAGCGGCTCGCCGGTCGAAAAGACGTGACCGGTGACACCCCGGCCCTCTCCGCCCCTGAAGCTTGTGACCACTTCAGGCCGGTAGCCGCGCGCAGCCCTGATGACCATCGCCTCTTCGACTGGATCGAAGAGCAGCACCGCGCAGTTGTCCAGAGCGAAGACCTCTTCAACCAGGGAAAGAATCCGGTCCAGGAGCTTGTCCGGCTCAAGGATCGAGTTCATCGCCCTGGCCGCCTGGTTCAGCGCGGCGAGCTTGGCGACTGTTCCGGACATCCTGCCGCTCCATCCCCCCGATGAATCAAGCAATCCCCGCCTCGGAAAATAAGATACAACCAGGCCTCCGAAAGCGCAAGCTGCTCTTTTTTCTTGACGATCGACTCGATTGCACTACGATACGCGACTGGACATTTACGGAGGGTGTTAAAATGAACATTCCGTCAGAGCTGAAGTATACCCGGGATCACGAATGGGCCCGCGTCGAGGACAAGGTGGTAACCGTGGGGATCAGCGACTACGCCCAGGAAGAGTTGGGCGACATCGTCAACGTCGAGCTGCCGGACGAAGACGACGAGGTCCACAAGTCGGAGGCATTCGGAGCGGTTGAGTCGGTCAAGGCGTCTTCCGAGATGTTTGCCCCGGTGTCCGGCAAGGTGCTTGAGATAAACGAGCCCCTGCTGAACGCCCCCGAGATGATCAATGAAGACCCTTACGACGAGGGTTGGATGATCAAGATTGAGATGAGCGATCCTTCCGAACTCGACGACCTGATGGACGCCGGTGCCTACGAGAAATACGTCAAGGAAGAATCAAAGTAGGAAAGGTGGCGCCAGGATGCGCTATATCCCCCACACACAGGACGAAGTCGGGCAGATGCTGAAGGCGGTGGGGTTTGAAAAAATCGATGCTCTCTTCACGGGCATTCCATCCAAGCTCAAACTGAACCGGCAGCTCGATCTGCCCGCAGCGCTCGACGAGGAATCGCTGGCCAGATTGCTTTATGACCTTGCGGCCGATAATCCGGCCGCCGGGATGGCCTCGTTCATCGGGGCCGGGGCATACGCGCACCATGTCCCCGCCGCCGTCGATCAGCTCTTGCAGCGCGGAGAGTTCTTCACCGCCTATACTCCCTATCAACCCGAGGTCAGCCAGGGCACTCTCCAGGCCATCTTCGAGTATCAGTCGATGATCGCCGAGCTGTTCGGCTGCCAGGTGGTCAACGCCTCGATGTACGACGGGGCCACGGCGGCGGCCGAAGCCCTGCTGATGGCCCGGCGCATTATGCGCAAGCGCCCAAAAACCCTGGTGGCCAGGAGCAATCATCCCGAGGTGCGCGCCGTTTGCGAAACCTACCTGAGTGAGTTGGAGCCGCGTCCCGAAGAGATCCCCATGACGAACGAAGGGGTCTGCGACCTGGATGCACTCGAGGCCATGCTCTCAGACGAGGTGGCGGCCGTGCTGGTGCAGCAACCCAATGCCCTGGGCTGCCTGGAAGACCTGCCGCGTATAGCCGATATCGTCCGGCGGGCTTCCGCGCTGCTGGTCGTTGAGGTGCTCGAACCGTTTTCTCTGGGGTTACTCGAGGCGCCCGCAAAGTTGGGTGCGGACATCGTCTGCGGCGAGGGCATGAGCCTCGGGTCAGGGTTGAACTTCGGCGGTCCCGGCCTGGGGCTGTTCGGCTGCTCGATGAAGCACGCCTGGCAGATGCCGGGTCGCCTGGTGGGCGAGACGACCGACGACCGGGGCCGGCGCGGTTATGTCTTGACGATGTCATCGCGCGAGCAGCACATCCGCCGCGCCCGGGCCACCTCGAACATCTGCTCAAACGAGGGCCTGTGCGCCCTGGCCGCGGCGATTCACCTGAGCCTGCTTGGCAAGCGCGGATTTGTAAAGCTTGCAGAAATCAACGCAGCCAACGCCCGGGCGGCCTGCGATAGGCTCAGCAGTCTGCCGGGTGTAACACGGGCATTCGAGACTCCGTTTTTCAATGAGTTCACGCTGCGTCTGTCCGGCGATCCCGAGGCCGCCCTGAGTCGGCTCGAGTCGCGGGGCATCCTCGGCGGTATCGCCCTGGGCCGCTTCTATCCAGAGTTCGACGACTGTATTCTGGTATGCGTCACCGAGTTGAACAGCGCATCCCAACTCGAAGACTTGGCATCTGGACTGGAGTCATGAGATGAGCGCCGCCAAGGAAAGACAATCCTCGGGGACCAGTGGCCTGGCATACACGGAGCCGCCGATCTTCGAGCGCAGCCTGGCCGGCCGCGAAGGCTACTCGCTTCCCCCGTCATTCGGCGATCTCGAAGCCGCGCGTCAAGACATCCCGGCCGCGCTCTTGCGCAAGGAGCCTGCCGAGCTACCCGAGGTGGACGAACCTACTGTCGTGCGGCATTTCACCCGCCTGAGCACCTGGAACCACGGTATCGACCTGGGCATGTACCCGCTGGGATCATGCACCATGAAGTACAACCCGCGTTTCGCGGAGGCGGCAGCACGCCTGGACGGCTTCAGGCGCCTGCATCCCTATGCCCCCCAAGAGCTTTGCCAGGGAGCGCTGCGCCTGATGTGGGAGCTTGCCGATTACCTTTCCGAGATCGCCGGCTTCGCGCGGGTCACCCTGCAGCCGGCCGCCGGAGCCCACGGTGAACTGACCGGCATGAGGATGGTCAGGGCCTACCACAAGGCTAAGGGCAACCCGCGCCGAAAGGTGCTGGTGCCCGATACGGCCCACGGCACTAACCCGGCCTCTTCGAAGCTTTCGGGCTACAAGGTTGTCGAGGTAAAAAGCGGCCCCGAGGGGATCCTGCTGCCGGAGGCGGTGGCCGGAGCCATGGACCAGGACGTGGCCGCGATCATGATCACAAATCCCAACACGCTGGGATTGTTCGAAGAGGCTGTGGCCGAAATAGCCGAGATCGTGCACGCCGGAGGCGGGCTTTTGTACTGCGACGGGGCCAACCTGAACTCGATGCTGGGCATTGCCCGCCCGGGCGACATGGGCGTCGACGTCCTGCAGTTCAACCTGCACAAGACCTTCGCCACACCCCACGGCGGCGGCGGGCCGGGCTCGGGGCCGGTCGGCGTGGCCGAGAAGCTGGTGCCCTACTTGCCCGTGCCGCTGGTCGAAAAGCGCGGCGAGAGCTTTGTGCTCGACTATGAGCGGCCGGAATCGATCGGGCGCATGAAAGAGTTCTACGGCAACTTCGCCGTCATGCTGCGCGCCTACGCCTACATCCGCGAGTTGGGAGCCGCGGGCCTGAAGCAGGCCTGCCAGATGGCGGTGCTGAACGCCAACTACGTCCGCGCCCGGCTGGAGGGCCACTACCACCTGCCCTACAGCAAACGCTCACTACACGAGGTGGTCTTCTCTGACAAGAAACTCGAGCAGTTCGGCGTCACCACGCTGGACGTCGCCAAGCGCCTGCTCGATCACGGCTTCCACCCGCCGACCATCTATTTCCCGCTGGTGGTCCACGGGGCGCTGATGATCGAGCCCACCGAGAGCGAATCGAAAGATACCCTCGACGAGTTCATCGCCGCCCTGCTGGCCATCGCGGCCGAGGCTCGCGAAGATCCGGAAGCGCTGAAAACCGCCCCCCACAGAACGATCGTCGGCCGCCTCGACGAGGTCAAGGCCGCCCGCGAGCCGGTCCTGACCTGGAAGCCAAAACAACAGCCGTAGTTCCCGCCTTAGATACCGATGCGCTCGAGTTCTACAAGCGGTTCCGCTTCGTCCCGCCCGGTGTTCAGATTGATGCGGCAATAAATCGTCCAGTCTTCGTCCCCTTCGGGGTCGACTATCTTCTGCCTGGCGCTCCATGTGTGCTTTGATTCCTGTATCAGGATCGTGTTGCGCATCTGACGCGCGCGGGGGGTAATGTCGATTTCGGCGTGTTGTTCGAAATAGGCGGCCATCTGCTCCTCGATCTGTTCGGCGCTCCAGTCACTTTCTTCGCCTTGTCTGATCGCGGCCACGGCAGCATGGTAGTCGCGATCGGCCAGACACTTGAGCAAGACATGCAGCTCGTTGCGTGCGCGGGCGGCGAAGGCTCGCGGATCGAAGCCTTCCTGCCGCGGCCTTTCTCTCGTTACGGCTTGCGAGCCGTGACTTTCTTTGGGCACCGCTACCAGCAGCTCCCACTCCTCGAGCAGGCTCGAATCGGTGCGCCTGACCACTCCGTGCAGGTAGGCCAGGATGTCCTCGAAATCTTCGTTCCACAGCGGCTCGGGCACGCTCTGCACCGCGGCCTTGTAGGCCTGGCCGAGATAGCGCAGCAGCACGCCCTCGCTGCGCTCCAGCCGGTACTCCCTGACGTAGTCATTGAAGTCCAGCATGCCCTCGTACATCTCCCTGGCGATCGACTTTGGCCGAATGTTCTCATCCCCCACCCAGGGGTGCAGCTTAGCGAAGACATTGAACGAGTCGTAGATGAACTCGGCATTGGGCTTGGGATAGTCCACCTTCTCGAGCGCCTCCATGCGCTTTTCGTACTCGACGCCCTCGGCCTTGAGACGGGCTACCAACTCGCCCTTGAGCTTGTCCACCTGCCGCCTGAGAATCACCTTGGGGTTTTCGAGGATCGCCTCGACCAGCGTCGACATGTCGAGCGCCAGGGTCACAGAATCGGGATCCAGCAGATCGAGCGTAGCGACCAGGTAGAGCGACAGGGTGTGGTTGAGCGAGAAATCGTCCTGCAGCTCGCCAGCCATCTTGACCGTCGCCCCAGCGGCGGCATGCTCGACTTCCACGATTCCCGCGGCCGTAAGCGCCCTGAACAGGATGGCCGCCCGGCGACGCTGGTATTTCTTTTCTCCCGCAGAACTGTGCGAACGGGCGATCAACTCGATCAAGCGCCGGTAGCCGCCTCCCGGCAGACCGTCTTCGCGCTGCAGCAGGTTGAGCATCATCCCATGAGTCACATCAAAATGGGCCTGCAGCGGCTCGGGGGGCGAGGCAAGCAGTTTTTCGAAGCGACCCCGGTCCCAGGGAATGGCCCGGGGCGGCGGCTTTTTCAGGCTGAGCTTCTTTTTCAGGTTGGGGTTATCCGCGATCTTGGCCTTGATGCGCCGGTTCTCGATGGCCCACTCGGGCGCCTGCACCACCACCCGGCCGTGATCGTCGAAGCCCTTACGCCCGGCCCGGCCGGCGATCTGGTGGAACTGGCGTGCACTCAGGATGGCGCTCTTTTGGCCGTCGAACTTGTAAAGCTGGCGCAGCAACACCGTGCGAATGGGGATGTTGACGCCGACGCCCAGGGTGTCGGTTCCACTGATCACTTTGATCAGGCCCGCCTGGGCCAGCCTTTCGACCACGCGCCGGTAGCGCGGCAGAAGACCGGCATGGTGGATGCCGATGCCGTTTCTCACGAAGCGTTGAAACTCCTTTCCGTAGGGCGTCGTGAAACGCTCGCCCGCAAGTTCTGCGGCAATGGCCTTCTTTTCCTCGCGGGAACATATTTTGACGCTGGTGAGATTCTGGGCCTGTTCGGCGCAGTCGCGCTGGGTGAAGTTGACCAGGTAGATGGGAGCCTCGTCCGCCTGCAGCAGGTCTTCTATTGTCTCGTGTATGGGCGTCTCGCGGTACTCGAACTCCAGAGGCACCGGGCGCTGGTCGTCGCGCACGGCAGACACTTCGCGGCCGCTGAACTCCCGCAGGCGCTGCTCGATCTCCGAGGTATCTCCGAGTGTCGCCGACATAAGCAAGAACTGGGTGTCGCGGAGCGTGATCAGCGGGATCTGCCAGGCCACCCCGCGCTCTCTGTCTCCGTAGTAGTGAAACTCGTCCAGCACGACATGGTCGGCTTCGACGTCATCGGCCCTGAGCGCCATATTGGACAAGATCTCCATGGTGCAGCAGATCAGACCGGCTTCCGGGTTGACGCTGGCGTCGCCGGTCAGCAGGCCGACGTTCTCGGCCCCGAAGGCATCGCACAGGGCGAAGAACTTCTCGTTCACCAGGGCCTTGGTGGGAGCGGTGTAGAAAGAGGTCTTGTGCTCGGCCATGGCCAAGAAGTGAAGCGCCAGCGCCACCAGTGACTTGCCCGATCCGGTGGGCGTGTTGAGAATGACGTGCTTGCCGGAAAGCAGTTCGAGGACGGCTTCTTCCTGGGCCGCGTAGAGCCGCATGCCCAGTTGATCCACGTATCCCAGAAACAGGTTCAGGATCTCGTCGCGCCCGGTCCGTGTCTCGCCGCTTGCCAGTCCGGCCAGCAACTTCTCCATCGGCGCCCTTGTGACTTTCATTCAGTAGGGATAACGCCGCGAGCGGAAGGCCTGGATGCGTGGCCGCTCACCGATCTCGAAGTAGAAGCCGAATTGGAACCTGATCATGCCGTCGGCGTCGGCTAATCCTCTTGGAGGGTTGGGAAACGGCGACGCGCCCTGGAAGGCGCTGATGGCCTCGTCGTCTAAAAAGCTCACCCCGCACGACTGCGCCACCGAAACCCCGTGCAGTTCGCCGGCGGTGCTCAACTCGACGTTGAGCACGGTGTAGCGATCTTTCACCCCGTAGATGTTGCCGTAGGGATCGCGGCGCACGTAGGCATCACCGGGGCTCCAGTGCTCGCTGACCCCGCGCTTGACCCGGTTGAAGAAAGTCGCGTACTTGAACTCGCGGCTGTTGAGCATGGTCTCCTCGCCCTTGGGCACGTCGCGGATGTAGTCGTTGGCAGGAGCGCCCGAAACCATGTCCAGCCGGCTCAACGAGGGTTTCTTGAACATGGCCACCGTCTGCTGGTCTTTACCGCCGTCGCCGTCGGTCTGCTCGTTCTGCAGCATGCGGCCGCTCTTGAGCCGCAGCCGTTCGGAGTTGCCGTGAATCTCGTCTGAGGGCTGGTATCTGCCCAGCGAGCCCAGGTCGAGGTCGAGCTTGAGCCTGAGCGACTCGCGTTTCTTGATGTCCGGAATTTCCATGGCGAAGGCCTGCTCGGCGCTGGTAGTCCCCCGCCGTCCCTGCTTGCGGGTCACCATGGCGATGTCCTGTTTTCCGGGCTCTTTCTGCTGTTCGTCCGAGCGGCGCCGCGAGTAATCGGCAATGGTCGGCCGGGTCTGGGCGATACCATAATCCTTGCGCTGATTGCGGCTGACGCTCTCTTTCTCGACGTTGGTGTTGTGCTCGGATAAAAAGCGGGCCTTTTCTGGGCGCGAAGAATCAGGGGTCGGGGGAATATCGACCACCTGGCCCTTGAGATCGGTTTCTTCTTCTTTTTTCTTTTCCTGCTCGAGGCTGGCCTCTTGCCGCTTCTCTTCCTGCTTGGCGTCGACCTTGGCGTGAACACTACGGTTCTGGTCCCATTCGTTACGGGTCATGGCCACCAGGCTGACCTCGGTGGTCTCCGCGGTTCGCGGCTTGGGGAACAACCCGTTCCAATAGTTATACATGGCCGGAAGCAAGCCGCTGAGAATGAGCTGCGCATGCAGCAAAAGCGCCAGGATCCCGGCCAGGATCCAGGGCTTGCGGCTGCTTCTGCGTCTCGAGGCCGGCATGACCGACTCCCATTTTCAACGTTCTCCGACTTTTCAGTTTAACACCCGTGAACAATAACGTCAATCTGCCCCGCGCCGGCCGGATAAAAGCGTTGACACGCATGTCACCTGCCAACTATGAATATGTTCCACCCGTACGGAAAGCGGGCTAGATGGGCTCTTTGTTAAGCCGTTTTTTTTAACTACTCAATTAGGAGGAACAGTCCATGGCACTGGACCCCACCAAGAACGCAGACTGGGAAATCGCCGAAGAATCCGAGAGCCGCATGAAGCGCTCGGAGCAACTGGCCGAGGAACTGGGCATCACCCGGGACGAGCTTTTGCCCCACGGTCACTACGTGGCCAAGGTGGATTACGCCCGCGTGCTCGAGCGGCTGGCCAAAAAACCCGATGGCAAGTTCATCGAGGTCACGGCCATCACCCCGACCCCTTTGGGTGAAGGCAAGTCGACCACCACCATGGGCCTGCTGCAGGGAATGGGCAAGCGCAACAAGAAGGTCGTTGCCTGCATCCGCCAACCCTCGGGCGGCCCGACCATGAACATCAAGGGCTCCGCGGCCGGCGGCGGGCTCGCTCAGTGCATTCCCCTGACAGAGTTCTCGCTGGGCCTTACCGGCGACATCAACGCCATCATGAACGCCCACAACCTGGCCATGGTCGCCCTGACCTCGCGCATGCAGCACGAGTTCAACTACGGCGATAATTTCCTGGCTAAAAGAAAGCTCGAACGGCTCAACATCGACCCTCGCAACATCGAAATGGGCTGGATCATCGACTTCTGCGCCCAGGCCCTGCGCCACATCACCATCGGCGAGGGCGGCAAAATGGACGGCTTCCTGATGAAGTCCAAGTTCGGCATCGCCGTCTCTTCCGAAGTAATGGCCATCCTGTCCATTTTCAGCGACCTGGCCGACTTCCGCAAGCGCATCGGCGGCATGGTGGTGGCCTACGACAAGCGCGGCAATCCGGTCACAACCGAGGATCTCGAGGTGGCCGGCGCCATGACGGCCTGGATGCGCGAGGCCATCAACCCCAACATGCTGCAGTCTCTCGAGGGTCAGCCCTGCTTCGTGCACGCCGGACCTTTCGCCAACATCGCCGTCGGTCAGTCCTCGGTGGTGGCCGACAAGATGTGCCTCAAACTCGCCGATTACCATATCACCGAGTCGGGCTTCGGCGCGGACATCGGCTTCGAGAAATTCTGGAACGTCAAGTGCCGTTACTCGGGCAACATCCCCAACGTCTCGGTCATCACCACGACCATCCGGGCCCTAAAGAGCCACGGAGTGAACGCCGGCGCGCCGCCCTGTCCTCCGGGCAAACCGCTGCCCGATGGGTACTTCAAGGAGAACCTGCCCTGGCTGGAAGACGGCATGAAAAACGTCATCCACCACATCGGTACGGTCAAGAAATCCGGCGTCAACCCGGTCGTCTGCATCAACGTCTTCCACACCGACACGGAAGAAGAGATCAAGCTGACCCGCAAGATGTGTGAAGCGGCCGGCGCGCGCGTGGCGGTCTCCAAGCACTGGCAGTACGGCGGCGAGGGAGCCCTCGAGCTGGCCGACGCCGTGGTCGACGCCTGCAACGAAAAGGTCAACTTCAAGTTCCTCTACGAATTGAACACCCCGCTCCGCGAGCGCGTCGATCTGATCGCCAAGCAGGTCTACGGGGCCGACGGCGTAAGCTACGCCCCGGAGGCCGAGGCCAAACTGAAGAAGTTCGAAGCCGATCCCAAGTTCAACGACTACACCACCATGATGGTCAAGACCCACCTGTCATTGACTCACGACCCGGCCATAAAGGGCGTACCCAAGGGCTGGACGCTGCCCATTCGCGACTTCTTGACTTACGGCGGCGCGCGCTTCATCTGCCCGGTGGCCGGCAACATCTCGCTCATGCCCGGTACAAGCTCCGATCCGGCCTTCCGCAGAGTCGACATCGACACCAAGACCGGCAAGGTTCAGGGGCTGTTCTAGGGCAACCCTCTGGCGCTTTGAAGCTTCCCGTCTATATCCTGGCCGGCGGCAAGAGTTCGCGTTTCGGCGGCGACAAGGCCCGCTTTTCATGGCGGGGCCGGCCTTTAATCCTGCAGGCGGCGCAATCGCTTATGCAATTCGCATCGAACCTGACCGTCGTCGCCGAGCGGGCCGGCAAGTATGACGACCTGGGACTTCACACCATAGCCGACGGGAAACCGGGTCAAGGCCCGCTGGGCGGAATAGGGGCCGCGCTGCGCGATGCCCGGGGAAGCGATTGGATCCTGTGTGCATCATGCGATCGTATCGGCTTGAAGGCGAGTTGGATCGAAGACTTATTTGCAGCCGCCGGGCAAGAGGCCTGCGTGGTCGCCTTCCGGGACGAGCGCTGGCAACCGCTGCCGGCCCTGTACCGCACCTCCATAACCGCCGTGGTCGAGGCCGCACTCGAAGCCGGCCGCCTGTCCCCCTGGCACACTATCGAAAGTGTCGCCAGTGTCGGGCTTCCTTTGCCTAATGAATGGGATAGCTCACTCGACGTCAACGAGCCGGGGGTGCTTTCCGGCGGTTGACATGGCCGGTTTGGGGAATTAGGTTGTGCCTACCGGCAACCCGATCCGGGGACGTATGGGAAGGAGTATAGCATGTGGGACTACACCAACAAGCTCATGGATCACTTCAAGAACCCGCGCAATGTCGGAGTCATAGAAAACCCCGACGGCATCGGCGAGGTCGGTTCGCTGGCCTGCGGCGACGCCTTGCGGCTGATGTTCAAGCTGGATGACAAGGGCCGGATCGAGAACGTCAAGTTCCAGACCTTCGGTTGCGCGAGCGCCATTGCATCGTCCTCGGCTTTGACCGAGATGCTGATCGGCAAGACTCTCGGCGAGGCACAGAAGATCACCAATCAGGACATCGCCGATTTTCTGGGCGGCATGCCCGATCAGAAGATGCATTGCTCGGTCATGGGCCGCGACGCGCTATTGGCCGCCATAGAAAACTATGAGAAGGGCAGCCCCCCCAACAAGAAGGTCGATAGCGATATAGTCTGCCAGTGCTTCGGCGTGACCCAGCTGGAGATCGAACGGGCTGTCAGGGAGAACCACCTGACCAGCGTCGAGGAGGTCACCAACTACACCAAGGCCGGCGGCGGCTGCGAGAGCTGCCACGACGATATTCGTGAGATCATCGCCCGTGTCAGCGCCGAGAAGAAAGACGCAGGCGGCCCGGCCGGGAAGCCTGCGCGCAAGAAAAAGCTGACCACTGTGCAGAAGATTCGGATGATCGAGGAGACGCTCGATCGCGAGATCCGCCCCTCGTTGAAAAAAGACGGCGGCGACATCGAGCTGGTCGATCTCGACGGCGATAAAGTGATCGTTTCGATGCGCGGAACATGCTCGCAGTGCCGCCTGGTCGACTTCACCCTCAAGGACGTGGTCGAGTCGAAGATCAAGGAGTTCGTCGCGGACGATCTGAGCGTGGTTGAGGAAGGGGCCGAGGAGGTAGGGAGATGAACGTCTACCTGGATAACAACGCAACCACCATGGTCGCGCCCGAGGTGGTCGAGGCCATGCGACCCTTCTGGAGCGATATGTACGGCAACCCCTCCAGCATTCACGAATTCGGCGGCCAGGTCGGCCGGCATATCGCAAAGGCGCGTGAGCAGGTGGCCGCGCTGCTGGGGGCCCGGCCCGATGAGATTGTCTTCACCGGCTGCGGCTCCGAGGGCGACAACCTGGCCATCAGGGGAACGATCGAGGCGCTGGCCGGGCGCAAGCGGCACCTCATCACCACCCGGGTCGAGCACCCGGCCGTGCGAGTGACCTTCCAGCTACTCGATAAACAGGGCTATCGCCTGACCGAGATCCCGGTCAACCGCGACGGGGCACTCGATCTCGACAAGCTCGATGCCGCTATTACCCCGGACACGGCCATCGTCAGCGTCATGTGGGCCAACAACGAAACCGGCGTCATTTTCCCGATAGAAGAAATCGCCCAGATGGTCAAGGCCAAGGGCGCCGTCTTCCACACCGACGCCGTTCAGGCGGCCGGCAAGCTCTTGATCGACATGAGCCGCGTGCCGGTCGACCTGTTGACCATCTCGGGCCACAAGCTGCACGCCCCCAAGGGCGTCGGCGCCCTGTTCGTGCGCAAGGGCACCAAGCTGGTCCCGCACATCTCGGGAGGCCACCAGGAAGGCGGCAAGCGCGCCGGTACCGAGAACGTGCCCGGCATCGTCGGCCTGGGAATGGCCGCAGAGATGGCCCGAAGTGCCATCGGCCAGGAGAACGAACGCGTGCGCGCACTGCGGGACAGGCTCGAAAGCGGGCTGCTGGCAAGCTGCAAGGGCTCCGTGGTAAACGGTAAGCACCGCCTGCCAAATACCCTCAACATCAGCTTCGAAAACATCGAGGGCGAGTCGATCCTGTTGATGCTGGACGACATCGGCGTCGCGGCCGCGTCCGGCTCTGCCTGCACCTCGGGCTCGCTCGAGCCGTCCCACGTGCTTCGGGCCATGGGGATTCCCTTCACGCTGGCCCACGGCTCGATCCGCTTCAGCCTCAGCCGCTACAACACCGAGGCCGAGATCGAACACGTACTGGCTCACATGCCCGGTATTGTCGAGCGGCTGCTCGAGATCTCGCCCTTCGCGCATCAGGTGCCCGGCAGCACCTGGGGCGGAGCCCCCAGCTGCAACACCTGACCCGTCGGCTGTTTAGCGCCCGTCCCAAAACCCCGTTTTTCGAAGACGGGCACTACGAAAATATTGGGTTATTTTTGGTGTTCGATCAGTTTCGAGATGGGAATTATTTAGCGCACGATTACCCGGCCGGCCGGTTGTTCGACGAACTCTCCGATCAGGGCGGCGTTCTCCTCCCCTGCCGTGTGCAACTCTTCCAGGTAACGCTGGGCTTCGCTTGGCGCCAGCGCCACCAGAAGGCCCCCGGATGTCTGCGGGTCGTAAAGCACATCGATCATTTGTCGCGGGATATTTGTATCGAGATCCACGCTCGCCTCGCGGTACTTGCGATTACGATGCAACCCGCCGGGCATTATTCCCTGCTCGGCAAAGTCGACCGTCTGGGGAAAAATCGGCAAGGCCGTGTGATCGATTACCAACCCAACTTCCGAGCCTTCGATCATCTCCAGGGCATGGCCCAGCAAGCCGAAGCCGGTCACGTCGGTGCAGGCGTGCGGGGAAAAACTTTCCAGCAGCTCGGCCGCCCGGCGGTTGAGCCGGACCATCGAGGCCAGGATGCTCTCGCTGGCGGCGGTGCCGGCCAGGCCGGCCTTGATGGCCGTGGCCAAAATGCCCGTTCCCAGAGGCTTACTAAGCACCAGCCGATCGCCCGGGCAAGCGCCGCGGTTCTTCAGCACGCGCCCGGGATGTACAGTGCCGGCCACCGAGAGTCCGTACTTGAACTCGGCATCATCGATCGAGTGGCCGCCCACCAGAACCGCGCCGGCCTCGTGGATCTTGTCGAGCCCGCCGCGCAGGGTTTCCTGCAGAACCGAGATATTGAGCTTCTTTATCGGGAAGGCGACCAGGTTCATGGCCGTGCGCGGAGTCCCGCCCATGGCATAGACGTCCGAGAAGGCGTTGGCCGCGGCGATCTGCCCGAACAGATAGGGATCGTCGACGATCGGAGTGAAGAAGTCCACCGACTGCACCAGGGCGATCTCGTCCGTCAGGCGCAGCACTCCCGCGTCGTCGCCATGCTCGATGCCGACGATCAGATCGGGGTGCCCGCGTAGTTCGAGCCCGCAAAGCGCCTGGGCCAGGTCCCCCGGCCCCAGTTTAGAGGCTCACCCGGCTCCGGCCACCGTGGCCGTCAGGCGAATTTTGTTCGCGTCCGTCATGTATCGCTCTATAGCAGAATGGGTAGTCAACTGTCCAACCCGATAGACCTCTCAACCGGTTGACACCCGCACACCCGTTCAGTATTCTGTACCCATGACGATCGAGAAAAAACTCGTCAGGCTGGGACAAAACGCCATGTTCGATCTTTCCTGCGCTTGCGGGATGGAACCGGCCAGGCGACGGGGGCCCGATGGGCGCTGGGTTTACCCGGCCGTCATGCCGGACGGCTCGCGGGTGAGCATGCTCAAGGTTCTGATGAACAACGCCTGCCAGAACGACTGCGCTTATTGCGCGCAGCGCGCCGGGCGGGACACACCCCGCGACCGCTTCGCGCCCGAGGAACTCGCGCGCCTATTTGACGAAATGTTCCGCGCGGGCCTGGTGCAGGCTCTTTTTCTCAGTTCGGGACTGGGCGGAAATTCCGTCCGGGCCATGGACATGATGATCGCCGCCGTCGAGATCATCCGTCGCAAATACCGTTTTTACGGTTTCGTGCACCTGAAAATCCTGCCCGCGGCCGAATATGCCCAGGTAGAGCGCGCTGCTCAATTGGCGCAGCGGATCTCGATCAACATCGAGGCGCCGGGAGCAGACCGACTGGCCGTGATCAGCTCCGGGAAGGATTTCGCAGCGGGCATCTTGGAAAGGATGCGCTGGATCGCTAAGCTGGTAGGAGACCGCAAAACACGCGCTCGCGGGCACACCACCCAGTTCGTCGTCGGGGCCGCAGGCGAGAGTGACCGCGAGATCGTCTCGGCCGCGGACAGGCTCTACGGCCGCTACAATTTAAGTCGCGCCTACTACTCGGGCTTCCAACCCGTGCCGGACACGCCTCTAGAGCACCTTCCTCCGGCCGGTTTCCTTCGTGAACACCGCCTCTACCAGACCGACTTCCTGCTCAGGAAGTACGGCTTCTCTTTCTCCGAGATCCCCTTCGAGGCCGACGGCAACCTGTCGCACGATACAGATCCCAAGACAGCCTGGGCCGGCACCCATCCCGAGTTTTTTCCGCTGGAGGTGAACAAGGCCGAGCCCGAACGTCTTCTGAGGGTTCCCGGCCTGGGCCCGCTGTCGGTCAAACGAATTGTGGCGGCCAGGACACAAGGCAGGCTGCGCTGGCTGGAAGACATCGCCCAGCTGGGAGCTGCGGCCTCCCGTTCGGCCCCCTACCTGCTGTTCGGGGGCAAAAAGGGCACCCGCCAGATGGAACTGTTCGGCACCCGAAGCTTTCCGAGCTAAATATTTTATTGGTAGTTGCCGATAGCCAATGTGGTAAATGTGGTGGATTGTGTTCGGAGAGTGGTAATGGCCCGTCGAGCGGGAAAAGACATAGACCCCTACGCGGTCATCGCAAGCCTGGAAAAGGAACTCGAAAAGGTGCGGCGCAGTGAGCGGCGCTACCGTGAAATAGCGCGGTTGTACCCGGCTCTCGTCCAGAACCTGGGCGAGGGAATCAGTATTGTCGACCTTGACGAAAAGTTTCTCTTTGCCAACCCGGCCGCCGAGGCAATCTTCGGAGTCGAGGCGGGCAGCCTTGTGGGCAGGCGGGTCGACGAGTTTCTCGACGCCGAGAACCTGGCTAATGTCAGAGATCAGACCGCCGCGCGATCGCGTGGCAACTCTGGCAACTATAGTGTCGAGATCGATGCCGCCGATGGTGTGCGGCACAGTCTGCTGGTTACGGCCGTACCGCAGAAAGACGAGGGCGGCGAGGTGATCGGCGCCTACGGTATTTTCCGCGACGTCAGCGAGTTGATAAAGGCCCGGCGCCAGGCCGAGGCGGCCAGCCGGGCCAAGAGCGGCTTCGTGGCCACGGTCAGCCACGAGATCCGCACCCCGCTAAACGGCATCATCGGTATGACCGACCTGGCCCTGGACACCGAACTGAGCGCCGAGCAACGTGAGTATCTCGAGGCGGTCAAGAGCTCGGCCGATTCGCTGCACACCATTATCGACGACATCCTCGACTTTTCAAAGATCGAGGCCAACAAGCTCGACCTCGAGACCAGCCGTTTCGATCCGCGTCACTTGTTGGCCGATAGCCTGGCGGCCTTGACCGTCGAGGCGTCGAGCAAGGGCTTGAAGCTCGAATGGCTGATCGACCCGGATGTACCAGAATGGCTGGTCGGAGACCCCGGGCGCCTGCGGCAGGTTCTTATTAACCTGGTCGCCAACGCAGTCAAGTTCACTACGGCAGGGAAGATCTCTGTTCTGGCTGCGGCGCGCAAGGCAACCAACGATCGGATCGAGTTGCTCGTCAGCGTCAGTGACAGCGGCCCGGGCATTCCGCTTTCGCGTCAACAAATTATATTCAACTCTTTCACCCAGTCGGACGGTTCGTCCACCCGGCGGCACGGCGGCACCGGCCTGGGCCTGACCATCTCGAAGCGCCTGGTGGAGCTCATGGGCGGCAACATCCGCGTCGAGAGCGAAGTCGGCCGGGGCAGCACTTTCAGCTTCAGCCTGCCGCTGGCTGTCGCCGGTGAGGATTCGGCCGACGACCAGAAGCAGCCGAACCTGCAACCCGGACTGGACGGACGGCAACTTTCCATCCTGCTGGTGGAAGACAACGAGATCAGCCGGCTTGTGACATGCCGCACCCTGGAGAAACTTGGACACACTGTCGACGTCGTCGAGAACGGCCGGGAGGGAATCGAGGCCGTCGAGCGGCGGGACTACGACCTGGTGCTGATGGACATGCGCATGCCGGTCATGGACGGCCTGCGCGCAACCCGGGAAATACGTTCCCGCGAGACAAGTTCCGGGCGCCATGTTCCCATCGTGGCCATGACCGCCAACGCCATGCAGCAAGACCGTAAGCGTTGCTTCCGGGCGGGGATGGACGGCCATTTATCGAAACCCATCAGGCCGGACGATCTGCTGCGGGCGCTCGTCCGGACGGCCCATGTCTGGCGCGATCGATCGTCGCATGATTCGCCGGAGACAGGCGTTGTCTGGGACCGTGACGATCTGCTCAAGCGGATGGAAAATGACGTCGATCTAGCCCGCGAGCTGTTGCAGTTGTTTTGCAAGCAGTGCCCGCGGCTGATAGAAATGGCACGTCAGGCGCTTCTGAAATCTGACGCCGCCGGCCTGGCGCTGCAGGCACACTCGCTCAAGGGAGCCGCGGCTAACGTGGCGGCCCATGAGTTGCGCAGCGCCGCTGCGCGACTGGAGGCGAGCGCTCGAAGTAACGATTTGTCCGCGGCAGGCGGGCTCTTAGACGCCGTAGAGGACGCCGTCCGGCGGGCCGTCGCCGCGATACGAGTTTTCCTGGGAGAGGATGCATGCGAATCCTGATTGCAGAAGATGACAGCGTCTCGCGCAGGTTGCTCGAGGTGCTGCTCGAACGCTGGGAACACAAAGTCGTGTCCTGCGCGGACGGCACCGAGGCCTGGGTGGAATTGCAGAAACCCGATCATCCCAGGCTCGCAATCCTCGACTGGATGATGCCCGAGATCGACGGAATAGATCTGTGCCGCCGGATACGCAGGCTGGACGAGACGAACTACGTCTACGTCATCTTGCTGACCGCCCGCGAGGAGCGCGCCGACGTGATCGCCGGCTTCGAGGCCGGGGCCGACGACTACCTGACCAAACCGTTCGACCACGAGGAACTGCGCTTCAGGATCCACGCCGCGGAGCGCATCTTGTCCTTGAAAGACGAACTGGCCGACAAGGTAGTAGAGCTGCAAGACGCATTAGACCACGTCAAGCAGTTGCAGGGCATCATGCCCATCTGCATGCATTGCCACAAGATCCGCGACGAGGGACAGATCTGGCATAGGCTCGAGGAGTACATTCAAACTCACTCCGAGGCGGTCTTCACCCATGCCCTGTGCGACGACTGCCTGGCCAAGTACTATCCCGAGGTGACCGAGAACCAGGACGACGAAATCCAAGGCCCCGATTGACGCTGCCCGGCGGTGGTGCTATCAAGGGGTCAAATGACAACCACCTTGCTGCCTCCTTTGAAGTTCACGCCGCTTGTCAAACCCGTCCCCTGGGGCGGGCGCAACCTTATGACCCTCTTCGGCAAGTCGCTGCCCGCGGGAGTTCCCTGCGGCGAATCATGGGAAGTGGTCGACCTGCCTGACAATCAGAGCGTCGTCAGAGAAGGTCCCCTGGCGTCACGCGATCTGGCCTGGCTGGTCGCCCAGCGCCGTGAAGAGCTGCTGGGCGAGGCCGAGCTGCTGATGGGGCGCTTCCCGGTGCTTTTCAAGTTGCTGGACGCCGCCCAGACGCTTTCGGTGCAGGTGCACCCCGACGAGGATGCCTGCCGGCGCCTGGGCGTAGGCGCCCGGCCCAAGACCGAGGCCTGGTACATCCTGCGGGCGGAAGCGGGGGCCAGGCTGTATGTCGGTCTGGCCGAGGGAGTAACGACCAACGAATTCAGGCGCGCCATAGACGCCGGCCAAGTCGAGCCGCTGCTCAGGGCGGTCGAAGTCGAACCCGGCGACTTCGTCTATCTGCCGTCGGGGACGCTGCATGCCATCGGGGCGGGTATCGTGCTGGCCGAGATCCAGCAGTCGTCGGATACGACCTACCGTGTCTTCGACTGGAACCGGGTCGGCCTGGACGGCAAGCCGCGCGCTCTGCACGTGGATCAGGCTCTCGAGTCCATTCATTTCGACATAAGCGGCAAGCCGCCGCACGCTTTACCCCTCTCGGGCCGCCCCGGCATTCGTTGCCCGGCATTCGGCTTCGAACGCGCCGGCCTGGGCGTAGGCTGCGAGACGCCCCTCGATGCCGGCCGCCCGCGCATCGTCTGTTGCGTCGAGGGCACGGGACAAATCAGCCAGACCGGCGAGCGACCTGTGCCTTTAAAGCCGGGTGAGACTTGCCTGGTTCCAGCTTGCCGGGCGGAAAGCCTGATGTCCGAAAAAGGAGGAACATTCCTCCTGATCCGGGTTTGACTCGGGAGATTCCCTGCTGATGGCCCCACGGCGCAACTACCCCTGGTTCGTCTCAGGCGATCTCAACGCCTTCTTCGGACTGTTGCTCGACAATGTCGCCAACCTGGTCGTGCTGACCGGTATACTGGCCGGCGTCTTCGGGTTTCCGGCGCGCTTCGTCTTCACGCACATGATTCCGGGCACGGCACTGGGCGTGCTGGTCGGCGACCTGGTCTACACATGGATGGCGCGTCGCCTGGCCAAGCGCACCGGCCGCAGCGACGTCACCGCCATGCCTCTCGGTCTCGACACGCCCTCGACCATCGGCATCGCCTTCGTGGTACTCGGCCCGGTGTATGCCGAGACCCACGATCCGATGATCACCTGGCAGGTGGGCATGGCCACCATGATCTTCATGGGCGTCATCAAGCTGGGCTTCTCGTTCGCCGGACGCTTCATTCAAAAGATGGTGCCGCAGGCAGGCCTGCTCGGATCGCTGGCCGGCATCGGCCTCGCCCTGCTTGGCGTCTTGCCTCTTATGAAACTGTTCAATCTGCCCGTGGTGGGCATGGTGGCGTTTGGGCTCGTGCTGTACACGCTCGTCGCTCGGCTCAAGCTCCCCTGGCGGCTGGGCAAGCTGCCGGGAGCCGCGGCGGCCGTCTTGCTGGGCACCGCGGTTTATTACCTGCTGGGCGAGTGCGGCCTGATCGGCGCGGCCTACAAACTGCCCGAGTTGACGTTTGCTTTCACCCCTCCCGTACCGACTCTCGGTTTCGTAGCCGGCCTCTCACGGGCCGTCGACTTCCTGCCGGTCGCCATTCCTTTCGGATTGCTGACCATCGTCGGCGGGATAAACGTCACCGAGAGCGCACGCGTTGCCGGAGACGACTACAACACCCGGGATATCCTGCTGACCGAAGCGCTCGCCACGCTGGTCGCAGGGCTTACAGGGGGAGTGGCCCAGTCGACGCCCTACATCGGCCACCCGGCCTACAAGGCCATGGGCGGGCGGGCCGGCTACACCCTGGCCTGCGGCCTGTTCATCGGGGTCGGCGGCGCGCTGGGCTTCGTGTCTTCCATGGCCGCGGCCATTCCCGAGGCCGCGGTGGTGCCTATTTTGATCTTCGTCGGCCTCGAGATCACCTCGCAGACCTTCGCTGTTTGTCCACGGGCGCACTACCCGGCGGTGGCGCTCGCCATTCTGCCCAGTCTGGCCTACCTGGTGCTGATCCAGTGGAAGTTGCTGCTGGGCGCTGACCCTGCGGTCCTACCGGTCGATCAAGCGACCGACTTCGCTGTCTGGTCGGCTTTAGGCAACGGGTTCATCCTGACGGCCATGTTGTGGGGTGCGATGTGCGCCCATCTGATCGAGCGTCGGCTCTGGCAGGCGGCGGTTTTCCTGATCATCTGCGCCGCCTTCAGTCTGATCGGGGTGATCCATTCGATCGTCCCCAATGGCAACCTCTACCTGCCCTGGACAATCGCCGGCGGCCTGCCCTGGCGCATCGCGGCCGGTTATTCGGTCTTTGCGGCGATTCTGCTGGCGGCGGCAACGTCCGGCCGCGGGGCCCGTAGGATCACGAAGCGAGAGGGGGAATGAGCACGATGCGAAACACGGCGCGTGCCTGCCTGATCTTCGCCTTGCTGGCCTCGCCTGATGGGGCATGGGCAGGGGATGCGAACATCGATCTGACGATGGCCACTCATATATCATTGTCGGACTACGGGCCGGGACTGGGCTCCTCGTGGGATCTGGCGCTGGCCGGAGCCTGGGCGCCCATACCCGAGCTGGCCATCGGTATCGAGGGGGCCCTGGCCGTGCCGCTGCCGACCGGCCAGGAATCTCCGACAGTGATCGCCCTGGCCGTCAACCCGGCCGTCTGGCTGCGTTTCGGCGAGCAGGAAGAGTGGGGCTACATAAAGCTGGGGGCGGGGTTGGTCGGCCACCGGCGTAATGGCAGTTTTGAACCGGTCTTCGTACTGCTCGGCGCACTGGGCTTTGCGGTAGCACCGCGCACGCTGTTATTTCACTTCGGCTTCGAGATCACCGGCAACTACGAGGTTGCCGGCGGCATTCCCACCAGGGCCATCGGCCTGGGGGGCTTTCTGGGATATAGTTTCTGAACCGAGGAGGGACGATGTCTGCAGAATCTTTACTGTCAAATCGCAAGGCTTCTGTGCTTTTCTTCCACCTGTTACGCAAGCGGGCCGACAAGAGCGGGCTGGCCAAGAGCTGTAAGCTTTCCGCGGCCGAGACAGGCAAGCTTCTCGATCACATGGTGACTGCGGGGCTGATCGGGAAGAAAAAGAGCACTTACGGCGTCGAGTGGGAGCGCTTCCTGCCCATCTTCCTGCGCCAGGCCATGAACGTCTACTCGGCCGCCATGCCCTGGAAGTTCATCCCCTACTACATGGAGCAGGGCGAGGAGGACTTCATCGAGGCCGCCTGCGCCCGGGCCGAGCGCGAGTTGGCCAAGGTCAAGGTCAAGTTGGCCGCCAACGATCTCTTCTTACGGCTGGTGCAGTCCTATTTCCAGATCCTGGCCACCGAGACCTGGGCGCCGGAGGACTACCTCGAGGACCTGCGGGTGGTCGACGCCATCGACGAATTCGAGTACGCGCTTTTGAAGATGCTTCCCGAGATCAAGCGCCAGAAACGCACCAGCAAGGAGTCGCGCCAGCTGTTCCGCCTGTTGCATGAGTGGTACCGCCAGATCCAGAGCTACGACACGCCGGCGGGCTCGGCGCTCAGGGCCGCCTTCAAGGAACAAGGCCTGCTGTAGTCCGGAGGGAGGATCGCGATGAAACCCAGGCTGTGCGGCAAGCGCTTTTTCGGCGCTTGTCTGTTGCTGGCCGTATGCTTGCCTCTTTCGGCCGCCGCCGATCCGGTGGAGCTGCTCGAAGAGGACAGCCAGGCTTTTTTGCAGGACAACGGCGGCATGGACGTAATCTACTCGTTGACCTTCAGAGACAACGAGGGCCGCACGGCGATCCGCAAGATAGGCCCATTCTATGAGCCGGTGCACTTCACTCGTGGTCTGATCAAGTCGGGTGGACAAACCGCCCGTGCTACCATCAAAGACGCCGGCGGTGGTTTCTACCGCATCGATTTCGTGTCCTTCAGCACGCGGGCCGGGGGAAGCTACACCCTCGAACTGCACTACCGTTCCGATCATCGCTTCGCCGACCCCACCGCCCGGGCCGGCAAGCAGCTCGTGGCCGCCTGGTTCAACCCGGTGCGCTGGTTCTTGCCGATCAAGAAATCCGTCATCAAGCTGGTGCTGCCTTTGAAACTGCCCGCCAGGGTCAAGCGCCACGAGGATATCACTCCAGCGATGGTTGACGGATGGGGAGTGCTGAGTGACACGCAAAACATGGCGCAGCAGGACAAGACAGCCTTCGTCTACACCGACTACCGCGGCAGCCGCCGCCTGACCATGTACGCCGAGAAGAACAACCTTCCACCCCAGGGTTATCATCTCGTCAAACTGTATTTTCCGGCCCAGGCCATGCCGCAAGTGGCTGCCGGTAAGAATGTCGAGGCATCCGGTGACAGCGCCGGCGGCCGCTTTATTGCCGAGGGAAAAGCCGAATTGGTGGGTGAGCATTACGAGATCGTCTGCCAACCGCGCTCGATCATTGTTCGTTCGCGGCTGCGCTTTTCAGAATCGGGACGGCGCAACTTCTTACCGCTGCAGAACCCGACTACCGGCTTGTACTCTGCCGTGAATGCCTGCTCCGTACTCATGGGCGGGGAGGCGGCCGGATGCGAGACGCGGGACGAGATCCTGCTTTTCGACCGCTTCAGCACAAAGGGTCAGATCATCGAGCTCACCCAGGAGAACAGGCTGACCTTTCCCTACGGCTCGCAGGTCGAGACGTTTTCCGGCAGGGCCTATGTGCGATTCACGTTTGGCGGTCCATCCGCGGCAATCGCCCCGCGGGAGAAACTCGCAAGCTCGGATGTCGTGCTCTACACCGGCCAGCCGATCCCGGGGGCGAAATACGACAGTGTCGTCGATCTGCAGACGAAAGTGCCCTTGGTTTTCGATGATCCGCCGCGCGCCAAGATCGAGCTGCGCACGAGCAAGGATCGCGATTACGTAACACGCTGGTACGCGCTGGGCGATGACTATCCCGGCTGGGATCCCGCCAAGGATCCCGAACTTGTCGTCCACTATCGCAGGCAAGGTGAGCTTGACAAGCCGCTGAGTTTTATCGCCTATCTGCCCGCGGATCCTTTCGAGATCGACAAGCCCGTGACGACCGAGCTGTGGTTGATCACCTGGCACTTGTTCAGCGGTGAGCTGACCGCTCGCGAGAAGAGACAGGCCAAGACTTTCGGCGGCGAGTTGCTCAAATTGTCGATCTACGCCTTCTTGCTGAACGGCATCGGGCTGCTGGGCTGGCTGATCGCCGTGGGATGGCTGCTGTGGATCATCGACAAGATCGCCGGCACCCGGCTGATCAAGGATATGCTGCTGCCGGCGGGCAAGTTCAAGTGGCTGCACCCGACCAAGGGAACCCTGTTCGGCTGGACGGCGCTGCTTGTGCCGTTTCGTCTCTTGTGGCTGCTTCTGTCCGGACTGTTCGCGGTGCTGGTCTGGCTGCTCAGGCTGCATCCGCTGATCGACACCTGGCTCGAGAAAAAGGGTCCCGCCTACGTCGCGCCCGAGATCACCGTGGCCACCTTTCAGAAAGAAGGCTACGTTCCCGAACTCCCGCCTTCAGAAGCAGCGCTGGTGATCGACCGACCCATCAAGGCCATCAACCTGCTGGTGCTCGGTTTGCACCAAAAGATGGCGGTTCAGATCCTCAGCCGCAATCCGCTGCAGCTTCGGGTGCTCGACGCCAGCCAGGCATCCACACCTGCCGAAAGCGCTTTACTCAGGAACCTCACCAAGGAAGGAACGCTGCCCCGGCAGGGTGTGCGCGATGTTATCGATGTTCTGAACAAAGCGGTCCAGGAAAAGATGTGGCGCGCCGATCAGGACGCCACCTGGCAACATATCCGGCAACGGAGCG
The DNA here is from genome assembly GCA_035528415.1 of Myxococcota bacterium. Taxonomy (GTDB): domain Bacteria; phylum Myxococcota; class B64-G9; order B64-G9; family B64-G9; genus DATKYQ01. Next base: position 122,491 of record DATKYQ010000025.1, read on the forward strand.
ACTCGGAGTGGAATGCTCTGCGCCGCATGGGAGAAAGCAGCCGGGCGGTCTACTTCAACAGCCACTACCAGGATCTTTACCTCAACGACCTGTTCTTCCAGAATCTCTCGGGCACGTTCCGGCCAATCGGCTCCGAGACAGCGCTTGACTCTCCCCTCTCGGCACTGGGCGCCTCACGCGAATTTGTAACCCTGAGCGGGGCCGTGGACCGGGTTCAGGATTTCTCGGAAGGACTGGTAGAAAGCATCGAGAGCGGGGCGCGTGCCACGGTGGACAAGTTGGAGAATCTGTTCAACTTCGACAACAAGTCTCTTGCCACGCAAGCCGAAACGCCCGGCGCCTCCGGCGCCGCCGGCTTTGAGCTTTCACCCATCGCCAAGTCAATCGCCGTCGGCTACGACGCCTGCCATTCGGCCTGTCATTCGGCCTGTCATTCGGCCTGCCACTCTGCATGTCATTCGGCATGTCACTCTGCCTGTGCCTGTCATTCGGCTTGCCACTCGGCCTGTGTCTCTTCGTGTGCGGGGGGGTTCTGAGATGGACTCAGGCGCTTCTCACAGGCGTATAGACGATTTCATCAGGCGCTCGCGCGAGGCCGTGTTCATCCGCCGGGCGGACAACCTGCTGATGATCCGGCCCGACAAGATGATGAAACTCAACGACTCGGCGGCCGTGATTCTGGCTGCGCTATACAATCGCGAGGGAAGAACTGCGGCTGAGGTGCTTGCCGGTTTGTCTCCGATCCTCGATGTAGTGCCGCAACAACTACTTGCCGATACCGGGAAGTTGATCGACGCCGTGGCTGCGATCCTCAACGAAGACTTCGCTCCGCGCGAGGCGTTGAGCTTTGGCTCCTTCAAACGTGACATGGTCGCCTACCCGTCGCTGGCCGAGATCGCCCTGACCTACGCCTGCCAGAACCGCTGTCTGTTCTGCTATGCGTCCAGCCCCCACCGCGCGGGCGAACATCGATTGATGAGCACGGACGAGGTAAAGCGGGTGATGGACAAGATCTTCCATCAGGCGCACGTTCCCTCGCTGAGTTTTACCGGCGGTGAAGCAACTCTGCGGCCAAACCTTCCGGAGCTGATCGCCTACGGCAAGCAGGTGGGTTTCAGAATAAACCTTATTACAAACGGCATTCGACTTGCCGACGCCGACTACACCGCAAGCCTGGTGGAAGCGGGGCTGGACTCGGCCCAGGTATCGCTGGAAGCGTCGGACGCTTCCGTACACGACACCGTCGTCGGCAGGAAAGGGGCACATCGCAAGACGCTTGCGGGAGTCGACAACCTGAGGCGCCTCGGCATTCACGTCCACACCAACACCACCCTGTGCGCCTTGAACATCAATCGGGCCGAAGAGACGATCCACTTTCTGGCCGGGAGCCTGGGGCAGAAAACCATGTCTATGAACATGGTCATCCGCACCGGCAGTGCACTGGAAGATCATGGTGTTGGCGTGACATACACCCAGGTCGCCGAGATACTGCCCGGATTGATCGAATGCGCTCAACGGGCAGGCATCAAGCTGGTGTGGTACTCTCCAATTCCATATTGCATCTTCAACCCGGTCTTGCATGGTATGGGCGCCAAGGCATGCGCCTGCGTGGACGGCATCCTATCGGTCGACCCGTCGGGCCAGGTACTGCCTTGCTCTTCGTTTCAGGAGGGAATCGGCTCGCTGATCGATCTTCCCTTCGAAAAGATCTACACTAGCCGTGCCGCCCGCTACTGGCGCGAGAAGAGATTCATTCCGCCGGTTTGCCGCAAATGCCCCGAACGTGACATCTGCGGTGGGGCCTGTCCGCTCTACTGGGACGCAGCCGGCGACTTCACCGAAATCCCCCGGCCTTACTCGGACGACGTGCGAGCGCGGCGGCGCTGGCAGAATAAACGCGCGGCGGGGGGGAGCTTCGGCGTCAGACCAGGCTGAAAGCTGGAGAAACGATCATGGCAAGACTAAAGGATTTTTCGAGCTACATCGACGAGCGCAGCGCATTGCTTAAAAAAGTTGAACGTGATCTTGTCGGGTTGCAGGAAAAGTACGAGACTTTTTTTTCGGAGGTCACCAAGGTTCGCGATAGCGAGTTCGAACAACTTCAGTCGCACATTCTGTCCCATCCGAACGAACTCTCTCCCGATCTGACCAAGGCGCTCGCCGAGGCCAGGTCTAATGCCGAGAGGGACCTTGACACCGAGATCGAGTCACTCGGGAAGGAACGGGACAAGATAGCCCGTCAGGCCGAGGAAAAGCGCAAGGCCGCGTTGCACGAAGAGAAGAAAGTTCACAAGAAGAATATCCGTCTCGATCGCGAAGAGGAAAAACTAAAGACTCGAAACGAAAACTTCTTGGCCCAGATCGCCGAGTTCAACGGGCGTATCCGCGAGTTGGGCCACGGTTTCGGTTTCTTTACGAACCTCTTCAGAATGCGCAAGCTGCAGAAGATCCGCAAGCGCCTCGGTCGTGAGCAGTCCGATGTCGCCGCGCAAATCGACAGGCTGCGCCAAAAATGGAAAGAATTCGATGGTGAACACACGGCCAGGGACGAAAAGAGCAAGGCCGATTGGGTCGAGTTGCGCACCGAGGCGGCCGCCTGGCAAACCAAGATAAAACATATCGAGGCAAGCAGGCAGCAAATCATCCAGCGCAGCACCTTGGAGGCGGTACTCTTCACTCGCAAGCCCAACCTGCCCAAGCCCGGACCCAATGATCCTGCCTGCCCGCGCTGCAAGCAACCCAATCCGCCCGGTTGTCATTTCTGCCATATCTGCGCCGCGAGGCTTACAGCAGACCGTCCCGATTTTTCAGGATCGATAGAGGAGATCGCCGAGATCAACTTGCACCATACACGCTTCGGTGAAGGCATGCGCGCCTGCCAGGAAATCATCGGCCTGGTGCGCGGCTTGATTTCGGGACTGGCGGCCTTCAGAAGCAGCGTCGTCGACATGATCGACTCGGAGAACAAGTACCCCTTGCCAAAACTGCAAATCAACGTTCCGCAAAAAAGCTTGGCCTACGGAAGCAACTTCGATGCCCTGGCCTCCGCCGTATCCGTGGATCACTCGCTGCACCCAAAGGAGTTTGCCGAGCGGATCCGCGCCCGGATCACCGAGGTATACACGGAGGGAGAGATCAAGAAATACTTCGAAACCATGGGACAAGAGTTGAGCCGTCAGGCGAACTCGCAATGGTGAGATCATGAAGCGCGCCGGTGCCATATTCCTGGTTGTCTTCGGCGTGCTGCTGGTCTTGTTCGGGCTGCTTTTCATCATGGGTTCAGCCGGGCGGGTCTACCGTTTCGTAATTGCCGCGGTTTCGCTGGCGCTGGGCGGCGTGTTGGCCGGCATGGGCATCCGTTTCTTCAAGCAGGCGGACATGGTGTTGCCGGAGCAGCTTCGAGCCGAGATCATGCAGCTGGCAAAAGAGCGCAACGGTGAGGTGTCCGAGGCCGACATCCGCGCAGCCCTGGGCCGCCGTTTTCCACATGCCGACAAGGTGCTCGGCGAGATGCGGGTGATGAACCTGTGCCGCTTGCAAAAACGCGAAGGAGAGATCTACTACGTCTTTCCCGACATCATGCCACGCCTGACCATCCGCCGCTGCCAGTACTGCGGCGCCGAGCTGCCTCTCGATCAACAACTGGATTCGTGCCCCAACTGCGGCGGCTCGATAAAGACGGACGTGGAGCAGCTCTCTTTAAGCAAGGAAGAGTTCTACAACATGGACTAGTAGGCGGGGAATAAAGTTTCACTTGCACCCCTGAAAACCATTGTGCTATTTTCGCACAATGCCAAGAAATAGAAACGAATGGAAGGAGCTGGGGGAGCGAGTGGCGCGCGCCAGGAACGCCTCCCACCTCAACCAGCAGGAGCTTGCCAGCAAGATCGGGATTGATCGCACGGCCTTGACCAAGGTCGAGTCCGGTAAGCGCGGGCTTGATGCGCTCGAGCTGGCTCGGCTGGCGGAGATCCTGAGGCGTCCTATCGACTGGTTCGTTGTGCGGCCGTCCAAGGCCGCGGCGGGCCGCCGCGACGCCCGCCGGAGGGAGGTCATGGACGACTCACCAGCGGACATCGCCCTGGAAGACCTGGCCCGGGATGTCGGGCTATTACAGGAACTAGGTGTCCTGGCGGTGGACAAGCCGTTCTACCCGAGGAAAAAGGCGAAAACGGCCAAGGACGCCGAGGCGGTCGCAGAGGCCTTTCGCAAGCACGTCGACATCGCCCCTGGGCCGGTGTGGGATCTCCAGCGGGTTGCGGAGCGCGTCGGGCTGTACGCTTTCTCCGTCGACCTTGGGGACGACACCCTGGATGGTTCCTATCTGGCCGCAGGGCAGCGAGACGGTGTCGCACTGATAAACGGCAGGACGCCGACCGGCCGGAGACGATTCACCATGGCTCACGAGTTGGGACACCATGTGTTCCAGGATCCATACTCCGCGGAGTGGGTAGTCGACCTCTCGGCCCGTTCCCGCGAGAAGCTGATCAACGCCTTCGCCATACACCTCTTGCTGCCCGGCAGGGCGGCCAGTGAGCGATGGAAGCAGTTGGAGGGCAACGAGAATCCCCGCAGCGCCGCGATCATCTTGGCAGTTGAGTTCGGCCTCAGCTGGACGGCAGTCTGTTCCCAGCTTAGCAGGCTGGGCCTGTTCGCCCAGCGGTTGCTCAGGCAACTGGAACTCGATCCGCCGCGTCGCCACGACTACCTGGAACTCGGCGTTTCGGTACGCGAGGACCTTGTTCCACCCTCCGTACCGCCGAGGTTTGCGCAGGCTGTGATCAAGGCCTACAAGAGCTACAAGATCACCAAAGCACGAGCCGTGGAGATGTTGCATGACACCGTCGAGGAGGACGACCTGCCCGCACAGGGCATTCCCCGGCTGGAAGCCCTCCGGGCGGAGATCGATCCCGGCCCCGCCCGATGACCTTGGTGTTCGACACATCTGTTCTGAGCTGCTTCGCCAGGGCGGACAGGCTCGAGGTGCTCGACAAGCTAACCGCGAGCAGTGTGCGTCGGGTTACGACCCGGGCAATAATCGATGAGATCGAGCGCGGAATTCCTGCTAATCCGGCATTGATTTCGGTTGGTGAGCAGCGTTGGCTGGAGAAGGTGCCGGTGGATAGCCCTGAAGAACTCGGGTACTTCGCCGAGTTTGCAAGGAGGTTGGTGGACCGCAAGGGCCGAAACGTCGGCGAGGCATCGGCGCTGGCCTGGATCAAGGTACACGGAGGGGTTCTCTTTTCCGACGACCAGTACGCAATCGTCATTGCCAAGGAGCAAGGCATCACGCCGCAACGAACGCTCCGACTCTTGGTCAAAAGCGTTTGCGACGGGCTCCTCCGTCAAGAAGAGGCGGCCACGTTGATAGACGAGTTGATCGCCGGAGGGGCATGGTTCCCTTGCAACGGTAGCGCCGAGTTCCTGTCATGGGCAAACCGCGAAGGATTCTTTGACCGAACCTAAATTCTTCCACCTCAATTTTTCCGCGACACCGGGGGGGAGGGACGAGTAGGCGGGCTAGTGATGGCTTTCGCCAGGGGTAAATCAAGGCAGATTAGGAATCCAGCGCGCGGCCGGAGCGATGAGCAAGGGCTTGCCTTCGTTGTCCAGGCGCCTGAATCCATCTCCTTGCTCGACCAACTGGACGGCCGGAACTCCCAGGGCTGACTGAAAACGTTTCAGGTTGGCGTCGGGATGATCGTTCTTGTGTTTGGCCTCGACCAGCAGAAATGGCCGGCGGTTTTCACATAGAACGAAGTCCACTTCGCGTCCTTCCTTGGTGCGTATGAAATACAGGCCGATGCGCCCACAGCCCATGTCGTTCCAGTTCGAGACGGCTCTGTGCAACTCTATGGCGACCATGTTTTCAAATCTGGCCCCTGCATCGTCAATCAGCGCGGGATCGAACAGGTATGTCTTGCGCTCCTTTTGCAACGAGCGCTGGATGTTCTTGGTCCAGGGCGTCAGCGTGAAAGCGAGGTAGAAGCGATCGAGAGTAGTCAACCAGCTTCTGACCGTGTTGTAGGCAACTCTCAGATCGGCAGCCAGGCCGGGTATTGACAGCGGCGACCCCACCTTCGAGGGCAGCAAGGAAAAAAGCAACTCCAGTGTCTCGACGTTTTTGATCCCGGTCAGATCCCGGATGTCCTCGCGAATCAGTTGGCGGTAATAGGCGGCTGCCCAACGGTGATAGGTTGTCTTCCTGGCCGAAAGGAAAGGCTCGGGAAAGCCGCTGTGAGTCGCCAGCATCCGCCAGGTGGATTGGCAGCCGGAGACATCCGTGTCGCACAGGCGTAGAGGATCGTTTTTGAATGTGGCAAAATCGTTTCCCCGGCAATGCAACTCGGCAAGCGTGAGCGGCCACAGGTGACAGAGATGGTAACGCCCGGCAAGGGAGTCGCCTCCTCTCTGGTAGAGATCGAGCCTGCCGCTTCCCAGCACAAGAAATTGGAACTGTTCATGAAACCGGTCGTAGACGCCCTTCAGGTAGTTCTTCCAGTCTGAGTACTTGTGAATCTCGTCGAACAACACAAGCGGCCACGACTCATCCTTGCGAAGCACATCTTGGAAAAAATATGGATCCTCCAATAACCTGCGTTTGTCTGTAATGATATCCCAGTTGAAGTACACGCTTTGCGAAAATTCCTTGGCTATCATCTTCGCAAGCGTTGTCTTGCCACACTGCCGCGGACCGGCAAGCAGCACCATGCTCTTCTCGGCCGACAATTCCTTCCAGAGCTGGACGTATGGTTGACGTGAAAGCACCTGACTATAATACATCGTACTGAAATATAGTCAAGACGATATTTCAGTAGACTCAAATATTCGGCATCCTGCATGAAAAGCCGCCACGTCTTTAGGGCCCCTGCCCCCTTGACCCGGCCCGGGTGACGGAGTACATCTCTGTCTTCTGGAGGTGAATCATGGGCAAGCTGGCTCTTACTGGTGGCCCGCGGACCTATACCGACTTCTGGCCCCCATGGCCGGTCTACACCGACGAAGACCGCCAGGCGCTGGCCGAGGTACTCGAATCGCGCAACTGGGGCGGCTATCCCTCGCCCAACCAACGGGCACGCGAATTCGCCGGCGCCTTTGCCGCCGCCCACGACGCCGCCTTCGGCATCTGCGCCGCCAACGGGTCGGTCACCCTCGAGGTCGCCCTGCGCGCGGCCGGCATCAAGGCCGGCGACGAGGTGATCGTCACGCCCTACACCTGGATCGCCACCGCCGGGGCGCCGGTAATGGTTAACGCCGTGCCGGTCTTCGCCGACATCGACGCCGACAACTACTGCCTCGACCCGGCCGCAGTCGAGGCGGCCATCGGCGAGCGCACCCGGGCCATCATCGCGGTGCACCTCGGCTGCTCGCTGGCCGACCTGGATGCGCTCGTGGCCATCGCCGAGAAGCACGACTTGGTGCTGATCGAAGACTGCGCCCACGCGCACGGCGCCAAGTGGAAGAACAAGGGCGCAGGCTCACATGGCCAGTTGGGCTCGTTTTCCTTCCAGAGTTCGAAACTGATGACCGCCGGAGAAGGCGGCATGATCCTCACCAGCGACGAGGAACTCGAGCAACGCTGCCAGTCTTACGTCAACTGCGGACGCAAGGAGCCGGGCTATGATCGCTTCGAGGGGACGCTCTTTTCCGGCAATTACCGCATGACCGAATTCCAGGCCGCTTTACTCATGGTGCGCCTGGGGGCGCTCGAGCCCGAACGGGTCTTGCGCGAGCACAACGCCGACTACCTGTCCGAACTGCTCGACGAGATAGACGGCATAACCCCGCTTGCGCGCGACGAGCGCGTCACCCACCGCAGCATCTACCAGTTCATCCTGCGTTACGATCCGGAGGCCTTCGGCGGCGCTCCGCGCGACCGCTTCGTCGAGGCGCTCAGCGCCGAGGGAATCCCCGCCGAGGGCGACTTCTATATCCCGGTTTACAAGAGCCCGCTTTTTACGGTCGGCGCCGATCGATTCCCGGCCATCAATGATAGATACGGCCAACGCATCGATCCAGACCAGATCGATTGCCCGATAGCCGAGAAGGCCGCATACCAAGAAGCGATCTGGCTGCACCATCCGCTGTTGATGGCGGGCCGAACCCAGATGGAGGCAATCGCCGAGGCGATCCGCAAGATCCAGAGACACTCCGGCGAGCTTGCGGGAGAGGCAATATGAAGGAGATCAAGGTCGGCATCATCGGTTCGGGATTTATAGCCGGTGTTCACTGCGACGCCATCGCCGGCCTTCAAGGCGCCCGCGTGGCCGCCCATTGCGATACCGATCGCGAGCGTGGTGCGGCCTTCGTCAAAACGAGAAAAATCGAGGACACTTTCCCCGATCACAAGAGCATGCTCGAGGAGGCAGACATCGACGCGGTCATCGTCGGCGTGCCCAACTTCCTGCACGCATCTCTGGCCGTCGATATTATCGAGACCGGCAGGCACGTAATCATCGAAAAACCGCTTTGCCTGACGCTGGCCGAGGCCGACCGGATAATCGAGCGCGCCCGCAAGAAGGGCGTGCTGGTGTGCTACGCCGAGGAACTCTGCTTCGTCCCCAAGTACGTGCGCGCCAAACAAATCGCAGACGGGGGCGGCGTGGGAGACGTCTACCGGGTCAGCCAGGTCGAGAAGCACGAGGGGCCCTACTCGCCCTGGTTCTGGCAGGCGGAAAAAGCCGGCGGTGGGATTCTAATGGATATGGGCTGCCACTCGATCGAGTTCGCGCGCTGGTTCTTGGGCAAGCCGCGCGTGCGAGCTGTCAGCGCCTGGATGGACACGGTGCTGCACAAGGACAAGACCGAGATGGAGGACGACGTCATCATCCTGCTGGAGTTCGAAACCGGTCAAACCGCCCTGCTCGAATCGAGTTGGGCGCTGCTGGGTGGGATGGACTCGATCACCCACGTCTTCGGTAAGCAGGGCGTGATCCACGCCGACCTGCTCAAGGGCATGGGGCTCAACGTCTACTCGCTGCAGGGTTACGGCGACTACGCCCCCGCTGCGCGCGGTTGGACATTCCCCGACTACGAGTGGAACTGGAACAACGGCTACCCGCAGGAAGACAGCCATTTCTTCGACTGTATGCGTAACGGCTCTGAACCCAGCGAGAGCGGCCAAGACGGCAGGCAGGTGCTCGAGATCATGATGGCCTGTTACGCCTCGGCGGCCGAGGGCCGGCGCATCGAGTTGCCCTACACACCGCCGGAAGGCATCAAGACCCCGGTCGAGATCTGGCTGCGCTCGCGCGGCTGAGGCGCCCGAATCATGCGACACGTCCTGGGAGTCGACGCCGGCGGCACCAAGACGGTGGCGGCCGTGGCCACCGAGGACGGCCGGGTGTGCGGCATCGGACACGCCGGCTGCGCCAACTTCCAGGCCTGCGGTACGGCCGGCGCCGCCGGGCAGATCGATCTGGCCGTGCGGCAGGCCGCCCGGCAGGCCGGCCTTGAGCCGCAAGCGTTCGCGGCCGTATGTTACGGCATCTCCGGCGCCGACCGCCCGCGTGATTTCGAGCGCGTGCGCGACTTCACAAGGCCCATTGCGCCCTGTCCCGTCTACCGGCTGGAAAACGACACGCTGATAGCCCTGCGGGCCGGCACGCCCGACGGGGTGGGGATCGCCTTGATCGCCGGCACCGGCTCCAATGCCATCGGCCGCAACAAGGCCGGCCAGACTCTCGGGGTGGGCGGTCTGGGACATCTGTCCGGCGACTACGGCTCGGCCGGCCAACTCGGCCAAGCGGCCGTGGTGGCGGCCATGATGGGCCGCGACGGCCGCGGCCCCGAGACCCTTCTCGATCAATTGATCTGCCGGCACCTCGATCTTGCGACTATCGTGGACATCATCGAATACGAGTATTACGACTCAGACCTGCCGGCCCTCGACCTGGGTACGCTTGCGCCTCTGGTCTTCGAGGCCGCGAGTGCCGAAGACAATGTGGCTATCACAATTCTGGACGATGCCGGCAAGAGAATCGCATGTGCGGTCAAAGTGATCCTAAAGCGCCTGTTTGGCGATCATCCCGATGTCAATATCGTCTTTGGCGGTTCGATCTTTCAGCAGGGCGCGCATCCCGCTTTGATCGACACGATTACCCGCGAGTGTCTACCCGATCACCCCGGACTCAAATTCACGAAACTCGATGTTCCTCCGGTGGTAGGCGCGATCGAGTTCGCCTTCGACGACTGCGGCTGGCCCGTGACCTCAAAGATACACGTCCGCCTGCGGGAAAGGAAATACGAATGAAGAGATTTCTTGTATTTCTGGCGACGTCTTTGGCGATGTCTTTGGCCGCCTGCCATGCGCAGCCTCCGTTGGCGCCGGTGGCGCGGCCCATCGCCGGCTACTGGTTCGACGAATTCCGGGCCCGACGGGCCGCCATGCAGCATCCCGATTTCATCGCCGGCTCGGCCATCGTCAAGCTGACCCCCAAGAAGCCGGGTGTCAGGATCGCCGGGCACGGCCACTGGCGCAAGCATTCCAAGGGTGTGCTGGACGACGTCCATGCCCGGGTGCTCTATCTCGACTCCGGACGCCAGGCACTGGTGCTGGTATCGCTGGAGTTCATCGGCTTCATGCACCAGCGCGTAGATCGCATCCGTGCCCGGGTAACGCGCAAGCACTCCGACAGCATCTTGATCGCCTCGACTCACAACCATGCCGGCCCGGACACCGAGGGCCTGTGGGGTGAGCCGGTGCTGGGGATGATCCCGATCAAATCGGGCGTCGATCGCGATTATCTGAACTGGGTGGAGAAGAAGGTGGCCGGCGCCATCCTGCGCGCGGTGGCCCGTGCCCGCCCGGCCAGGCTCTACCTGGGTCGCTTCCATGCACCCCGGGGCCTGGTGGTCAACATGCGCGAGCCCGAAGATGTCCCGCGCGAAGTGCTGGTGCTCAGGGCCGCCGGCCGCGACGGTTTCACAATCGGCACGCTGGTCGATTTCGGCAACCATGCCGAGGCCCTGCAGGACAATAACCGCTGGCTGAGCGCAGACTGGCCGGGAGTACTCTGCCGCCAGGTGGACGCCGCCCTGGGCGGCACGACCCTGTTCTTCTCAGGCCCGGCCGGGGGCATGCTCGAGCCGGCCAATGATCCCGACGATCCGGAATCCGAGCGCATCGCCTTCAGGAACAAACTGGGCGGCGCGTTGGCCGAGGGGGTCATCCGTCAGGCCATCGGCGGTATGGAAGAGATCCCCCGCCCGCGCATAGAGCGTTTCACGCGCCACTTCGAGCTGCCAATCAAGGCCGACGGTATAGTGGCACTGGCTATGAATCTGCATCTGATCGAGCCCCGCCCGCTGCACGACGGCCGCCTGATAACCGAGGCGGCCCTAATAAACATCGGCCCACTGCAGATAATCACCATCCCGGGCGAGGTCACGCCGGCCTTCGGACGCAAGATCGCGGCCGAACTGCGGGCGCGTTACAAGATGATCATCACCCTGGGCATGGATCACCTGGCCTACATGATCACCCCGCGCCAGTGGAAAGATCCCCGCTTCGGATACGAACGAGAGATGTCCCTCGGGCCCCAGACCACGGGGTTAGTGTTGGAGCAGGTTCACCTGTTGGCCCAGGAAGCAAATTAAGACCAATATATTCAACCCGTTCTGTTTTCGCCGCGGGTATTGCGGCACCTGCCTCGCAATGGCGTTGACCGGTGTGTCAAGATCTGGTACAGGTAACAATGTCTGGTGGGTGATCGGCTCGATCATCCTTCTTGTAACCTGGCGCCACTGAGGGTTAGGCGACGCCTTGATGTAGGGCATCGATTCCTTTTTGACGATCGGGGATTTGCTTGACGGGCAATGTCCGTTTCCCTTCGGGAAATGCGGTCGCTTTATTAGACAAACGGGTAGGCAGGGAGGTTGGCATGTCCGAGGACAGGCGGGAATCGCCGACGGAGCAGGATCAGATCGAGAAACTGGTCGAGATGCTGAGCGTCTCGGTTGCGAATGGCGTGACCCGGGGCCTTGATCAGTCTCTCGATGTCGGCAAGATCGTGAACCTGATAGAAGGGCTCGAGAAAAAAGTCGATGGGCTGCAACAGGAGGTCGAGCGCTTGCGCGCGGCACGCGTGCAGGCAGCGCCGGTGTTGAAGACTCCATTTGTCCCTAGCGTGCCACTTGCGTCCATCTCCAACCGTCCGCCCATCTCCAGCCGGCCGCGGAACCGCAACCCCGTGCGCCCGACCGTCAGTTATCGAATCGATCCGCGTAAAACATCGTCGGACGACTCCAACTGCACCGAACCCGGCTGCGATCGGCCGGCGCGCAGCCGCGGGTTGTGCTCGATGCACTACCAGCGCCTGCGCTCCAAGGAACGCAAGATTACGGACAAGCAGACCTCGTCCGACCCGTTACCGCCGCCCCCGGGTTCGCGCAATCAGGCCATCGTCGAGAAGGGGCGCACCGGAACACGCGGAGTGTTTTCGATTCTTTACGACGAGAAGGGCCACAAGCTGCTGTCCGGTTTTATCAATCAGATTAAATTAGATCGCGGCGATTTGATCTTGCGTCTCAACGAAAACTTCAAGGGTCTGCCGGGAGTACCGCTCGAGGAAGAAGATGTTCTACGCTCGGTCCACTATCACGATCTCGGCGAGGCTTTAAGGAAAAGAGAGGGCGAGATTCTCTGCCGGCACCTGACCAAGCAGCGCGGCTCGCTGGTCAAGACCTCCCAGAAGATGAAGTTGACCATCGACAAGTTGCGCCGGCGCATCGAAGAGCTCGGCCTTCAGGAGGAGAGCACACGGATCCGCAACGAGTTCAAGGACGAGGTGCTCGAGCAGGCCACCTTCAACGAACGCCTGAACCTGGCTTTGACCAGGGAAAAGTACCTAGAAGATCTGGGCATCGAAAAGGAAGTGGATGAACTGTTGCTTACGGAGATCAGCGAGCAATTCTCCCGCCTGCAGGACGGCGACGAGCAAGAAAAACAAGAGCAGATTTGCCGCCTGCTGTCTATCGACAGCGAACTATACCTGCGCATGGTGAAACGTTTCGGCCTGCAGACAAACGGGGGCAACGACCGTCCGGAGAGTCCCTGATGACGGCAGCCCGCCGCGCGCTACTCGTGTTTGTGTATCTTATACCGGCGATAGCCTCTTGGGCAGCCGAAGCGGCTGACGACGACGCTCTGATAGTCACCGCGGTCGGTGACGTCAATCTCGGCACCGCCTACCCCTCCACGGAGTTCCTGCCCCCGGACGACGGGGTCTCGCTGCTGCAGCCGGTGGCCAACCTGCTCACAGGCGACATCGTCTTCGGCAACCTGGAAGGTCCTTTGGCCGACGGAGGCACTACCGAGAAATGCTCTTCCCCGCGCGGCTGCTACGCCTTCCGCACCCCGACCTCCTACGTCAAAAACCTGCAAGCGGCGGGCTTCAACGTCTTGGGCATCGCCAACAACCACGCCATGGATTTCGGCGAGGAGGGCAGGCTTTGCACCATCAAGACCCTGGATGCGGCCGGCATCGCCCACTCTGGCCCGGTCGGCGATCTGGCCGAGTTCGAAATAAAGGGCGCCAAGGTCGCGCTGTTGGCTTTCACCACGGCCGAGCATTCATACAACCTGCTCGATATCGACGCCGCCGCCAAGGCCGTGGCCGACGCGGACCGCTCGCACGACATAGTCATAGTCAGCTTCCACGGTGGAAGCGAGGGCAGCCGTGCCCAGCACGTCCCTTACGAGATGGAGCTCCTGGACACAGAGCCGCGCGGAGAACTGAGAAAATTCACCCACGCGGTGATCGACGCCGGAGCCGATCTCGTCCTGGGTCACGGGCCCCACGTGCTGCGCGGGCTCGAGGTCTACAAGCGCAGGCTGATTGCCTACAGCCTGGGCAACTTCTGCACCTACGCGCGCTTCAATCTCTCGGGCCCGCTTGGGCGGGCAGTGGTACTGAGCGTCGAGATTTCAAAAACGACCGGAGAGTTCCTGGGCGGCCGGCTGCGAGCCACCCGGCAAATCAAACCGGGCGGGGCTCGGCCCGATCCAGACGGCCGGGGCGTGGAACTCATACGAGAGTTGAGCCGGTCCGATTTTCGGCACAGCGCTCCCGGCTTCGCGGCCGGCGGGCGCCTGACCGCGCCCGAGGGAGACGGGGCCGGCCTTTTGGGCCTTACTGATCCCGAGCGGGCCGGCAGGTTACAGAAGCTGCTCGGCGATCTCAATGCCTCGGGCATCGAAGAGGCAAAGCTGCGCAAGTGGTTCGGCGACAGAAGAGTGCGCCTGCTTCCCGAGGTGATGCGGCGCTTCTCACGACCTGCTGAGAAACTGCCTTATCCAAGGTACAGAGCCATATTCGTAAACCCAAAAGTGCTGGCCGCCGGCAAGAAATTCCTCGCCGAGCGAAGTAAGCTTCTGGATTCGATCGAGAAGAAATATCGCGTCGACCGGGCGGTCTTGGCGGGCCTGATAGCCACCGAGACCCGCTTCGGAGCCCACCTCGGCGATTTTTCCACTTTCAACGCCCTGGTCACCGTGGTCTTCGACTACGACCGGCGTCGGCACTGGGGACAAAAAGAGCTGCTGGCATTGCTGCGCGTGTTTCCGGACGATCCCCTGGCGGTCAAGGGCTCCTACGCCGGCGCGATCGGCCTGGTTCAGTTCATGCCGTCCAGCATCCAGGCCTACGGGGTTGACTTTGACAAGGACGGAAAAATCGATCTCGACAAATGGGAAGACGCGCTGGCTTCGGCGGCCAACTATCTGCATCGGCAAGGCTGGCAGCAGGGGAAACTCGTGCAGCGCGGCAAACCCAACTATCGCGCCATCTACAGCTACAACCCGGCTCGTAATTACGTCCGCGTGGTGGGCGAACTGGCCGCGGCCTTCGGCCTTTGTAAAAAAGACCACAAGAAAGGCCCGAAAGCTGCGCCCCAAAAAGAAAAAAGCAAGTCATCCAAGTGAGTTGCCCCCTTTGAAGGAACAGTTTCTCCAAGTGTCCGGGCAGGTGTTTTACTTCCTGGGTATGTCGACTCTACTCAGCAGGGGTCTATATGGTTGACGGGAAGGAAAACATGCACGCTGATGCGATCACATACGAACGGTTTTCCGAAAAGCAGTCATTGAGCCGGCCGACAACGGCGGATGCTCTCGCTCGGCTCGCCGCCGACGAGGACGGCCGCCTGCTGAGGCTGGCCAGGAGACTGCTCGGCAACGAGGAAGATGCGCGGGATCTCATCCAGGACGCTCTGCTCAAGGCCCACTTGGCAATCGACGACTTTCGCGGAGAGGGCAGCTTGGCTGGTTGGGTCAGGCGAATAATCATCAACCAGGGTCTGAAAAAGCTACGGCGCCGCTCTTTGTCCCGCCGGGTGGCCGGCCTCTTGCGCCTGGGGCGAGATCGACAGCCCGGCTCGGCTTCACCAGAGCTAAAGGCGAGCCTGCGCGAGCAGGCCCGGCTTCTGCGCTCGACCATGGATAAATTATCCGCCCGCCAGAGAACCATCTTCGCCCTGCGCTATCTCGAGCAGATGAAAATCGCGGAGATATCGGCGGCCACCGGGATCGGATCGGGCACGGTCAAGACCCATCTGGTCAGGGCCCTGCAACGGATTCGCGCGGCACCCACGGGCACGGCACACAACGCCGCGAGCCGAAATAGCACGCCGGAGGTGTCAAATGAACAAATGTGACCAGATTCAGCGTAAGCTTGTGTCCGCGGAGGAACTGACTGTAAACGAACGGCGCCACCTGGACGACTGCCCCGACTGCGGCACATTTTTCGAAACTTATGTCTCGATCGAGTCGGCAGCCGCGGCCCACCGGCAGATCGACGAATCCCCGCTTCCCGCGAGCGCGGGCATGCGCCCTGTTTACCGCCGCTTGGTCTTAATGTCTTTGAGTCTGCTGGTGTGCCTGGCGGTCGTGGCCACCTTTGTGGCGCGACGCCTCGACTCACCCGACCGGGAGGCCGCGGGCCAGAGACTGCTCTTGTTGCTGGACGATGTGGGCGAGATCGCCGACGCGGAGGATTCCGGCGATATGCAACTCGACTCGGATTCGGCTCTTTTCGCGACGCAGGAACTTTTCGAGCAGCAGGAACAACAAGAAGAAGACAGGCTCGTTCTGCCGCCCGATTACGAATATCTCGAGGAAGCGCTTTCCAATAACTGGCTGTAAAGGAGAAATGTCATGAAAAGAATTTCCGTGATCATGTTGACGGCGATCGCCTTGTGCCTCGGCCCGGGCGTCGCCAGCGCCGGCAAGGGCCCGCCGGCGCTGAAAAAGAAGGTTTTGCGTGAAATCGGCCTGACCGACGCCCAGATCAAAAAGATCGACGACTTGACCTACAAGGCCGACCGGGAAAAACTGGATGTCAAACACGATGTGCAAAAGGCCCGCCTCGACCTGCGGCACTTGATGGATTCCGACAAGCCCAGCAAGTCGGCTGTTTTCTCCCAGGTCGAGAAGATCTCGGCGCTCGAACTCAAGCTGAAGAAGAACCGGGTCGGCTTGATGCTGGACGTGCGCGCCCTGCTGAAGCCCGAGCAGTGGGAAAAACTTCAGATGTTCCAGGCCCAGCGCCGCTTCAAGCGCCGCGAGCACCGCGAGCGCCGCATGCGGCGCCGCAAGGGCGGCGACGGGCCGGGCGATGGCCCGCATCCGGGCGGGCCCGGCGCTCCCTGACGATCACCAGTCGAATTCAAGCACCACCGAACGGAGGTCGAACTCGTCGTGGTTCGGCCTCCCTTCGCGATTTCCATCGTCCCCGCTTTGAAAAACCAGCTTGTTGTGTCGATGCAACATTCCCACAGATATCCACTTGGTGTATTCGACAACCTGATCCTCGCCCTTGCTGTATGTATTCAAATCCATCAGGAAGCGATCATTGAGTTCTATCTTGTCCCGGAAGCGGCCCATTTTGTAGTCCTCACTCAATGCCCCCGGCACTCCAGAATAGCGCATTTTCAGCCGCGCCCTGCGCGGCGGCCGGGGCAGGTCGAACTCGAAGACCGCCTCGGTATTGAACGGTTCGTGTTCGTCCTGCAGGCCGAGCGGCTCGGCCACCAAGACAATTCTGGCGGGTCCCGGCGGGGGCGGGTGCGGTCTTTCGGCGGCAGCCGGCCGGACATTCTCATTTTGCCCCCCCGAGCAAGCCGCGATACAGGCCAGACACGCAAGGGAAATTGTCTTGATTGTTCTCATTGCGGTAATCATCGTCTCGACTCCTTTGGATAATTTCAATCCGGAAAACAGACCTTGATTTCGGAAATGCTGGTCTGGGTGCAGGCATAGCCTTCCCGGCAGGCGGGCAATACATCGCCGCAGTCGGACAGGCAAAAGCTTCCCATGTCCCCCGCGGATTTCGACTTTATATTCACGCAAGACGAACCGCTGAGGCAGGCGATGCCGGCAGGCGCGCAGTCGAGGCTGCACAGGCCGGCCGGAAACTCGCTGAAGCATTCGAGGCCCGACCCGCAGTCCGCCGTATCCCGGCAGCAGGATCCAATCTCGCCGTCCATGTCGCGGCAGGTGGGCAAACCACAGGCCATGCAGCTTACCAAAAGCACGGCAGCAGCCGACAGGGATAAAAATCTTGCCATGACGCCAATACGCAGCATACAATCCGCCAAGTTGGCGCATTCTAACACATCGATGCTCAAGGGGTGAAATATGTCAGCCGAGTCCGAGCAGGTAGATGCGAAACGAGTTCGACGGCGCACCTTTCTCATCGATCGCACATTCCAGCTCAAGTATACGTTTATCATCGTCCTGGTGGGAGTGATAGTTTCGGCCTTGCTTGGTTTTTTCGTCTACCGGACAAGCCTGGTAAACAGCGAGCTTATCGGGATGGACTCGGACATGAAGTCGCTGGTCCATCAGTCCGACACCCAGGTGTTGTTCTACCTGGTTGGTTTCGTGGTGCTCATGGCGCTGGCCCTCTTCATCTGGGGCATATTCATCACTCACCGTGTAGCCGGTCCTATTTTCATCATTTCGCGCTACCTGGGCCAAATTCGCGACGGCCAGGTTCCCGAACCGCGTCCCCTGCGCAAGGGCGACGAACTGAAGGATTTCTTCGACGTCTTTTCCGGGATGCTGTCTTCACTGAAACAGCGCAACGCCGAAGAAGCAGAGTTGCTCATAAAGCTCGCGGGCCAGATAAAGGAATCCGGCGGCGAGAAGGCCGCCTCCGCGGCCCAGTCCCTGGAGGAGTTGGCCACGGCCAAGAAGTCCTGGGGAAACCCGACAGAAAAATAGCAACCTCAGACGAAGAACGTTCGCGGACCCAGCTTGCCGCCGGGAATTTCGTCCTGTGCCTGGCCTGGTTGCCGCGTCGGGCGACAGACAACCACCAGATCGCCGCCCTTGATGGCGGCCTCTTCCAACCCGCGCATCGCCTGTTGCACAATTTTGCCGAAGCTCGTCTCCTCGCCCCCGGCCGTCGAGGCCACCGCCACCGAAACGGACAGCGCCAGTTGAGTCAGGCTGCTGGGCGGCTTGATCTTCTTGACGTGCTCGCGGATGCGATCGGCCACCACCACGGCGCCTTCGATCGGCGTGTGCGGCATGACAACCAGGATCTTCTGCTCGGCGAACAGGACGGGTATATCGATGTCCCTGATGTCACGCACCAGCGTCTTGTGCAACAGGGCAAAGAGGTTTTTCCTCTGCTCGGCGCTCAGCCAGCCAGCCATTTCACCGTAGTTGTCTATAGACAGCAATAGAAGAGCCAGCGGAAACCCGTAGCGCCTGGCCTTTTTGACCTCCATGACGATGACCTGCTTGAACAGGTCGAATCTGTAGAGCCGCACCTCGGGGTCGGGACGCTGCATTTCTTCAAATGATTTCTTGAGTTGCGAGTTCTCATGCTCAAGTCGCCTGAGGCGCTCATGGGACTCGGCCCTGGAAATCAACAAGCCAACCACGCTGCCGACCTGTGCTAAGGAAAGCGGCCGGATCATGACGGCATCCGCTCCCGTCGCAACCCGCTCAGCCTCACTGTCGGCATTCGCCTCCACCAACAACAGAAAGGGGAGTCGGACATTCACGAATTCCTGCACATAGCTGCACAGCTCTTTTGCACTGTGTGCAGGAATCTCGGTGGCGCACATGACCAGGTCGAACCCGCCTGCTTCAATGGCCCGCAGGGCCTGGGCGCCGTCCGAGACCGGCAGCACATCGGCCCCCAGATCGCGCAACAATGACAGCCCCGCCCGGCGGTGCTCATCATCTGGTTCCGCTAAAAGAATCTTCTTATCCCGGATGCCGCCGGCCATTTCCGAAGCCTAACACACCCGGCGTCTCGATTGCCACCGGCAAGCTGGAACTTGTCGATCAGCAGCGGGAATGATAGAGTAGCGCGCAACTGAAAAGAGGTGCTTCATCGCCAAACACGAGATAGATCGCAGGGATTTTATGAAATCGGCGGCCCTGGCTTCGGCGGCGGTAGCGATCGGCGGAGGGGAACGGGTCATGGGCATAGGCAAGCGCCCGTTGCTCGTCAAGATATCGGGAGCTGGTGTGCCCGGCAACATACCCGCCGCGGTTTCCAAGGTGCTTGAGCCTCTCGGCGGCATGCAGGCTTTCATAAAGAAGGGCCAGCGCGTGCTGCTCAAACCCAACATGGGCTTCCCCGCCCCTCCCGCGCAACGCGCCACTACATCGCCGGCGCTCGTTGCCGCCGTGGCCAAAATGGCGCTGGATTGCGGCGCCGGGCGGGTGATGGTGATCGACAACCCCACCCGGCGGCCCGAGGCCTGCATGCGCACGATCGGCATCAAGGAGGCCCTGGCGGGTTTGGATGTCTACCTGTTGCTGCCCACCGATGACAAGTTCTACAAGCAGACCTCCATACCGCGGGGCAAGTCGCTCAAGAGAACAAAGATCATGAAAGAGGCTCTTGAATGCGACGTCCATATCGCCTTGCCGATCGCCAAGAGTCACAACGCCGCCGGTTTCTCCGGCACTCTCAAGGGAATGATGGGCCTGATTCTCGATCGCGAGAGTTTCCACTCGCTATACGATCTGAACCAGGCGGTGGCGGATCTCAACACCGTGCTCAAGCCCGAGTTGGTCATCATGGACGGACTCGAGGTGATGAGCACCGACGGGCCGGCGGGTCCGGGCGACCTGGTCATCTGCAACACGCTTTTGGCCGGGACCGATGCGCTGGCGCTGGACGCGGCCGGTGTTCGCCTGGCACCTCTGTACGGACGCAAGATAAAACCGAGCCAGATCAAGCACCTGAAAATCGCACAAGCCATGGGTCTGGGCATGCTCGAGCCGCCCGCCGAACTGGTTGTTGAATTGAAGATGTAGGTATCAGGTCGACAGTAGAAAAGGGGCTACTAATGCGACCCATAAGCGTTTTTCTGTTAATCTCCTTCCTGGCGATACCCGCCGGCGCCGGCGGCCAAGCTAATAAGCTATTCGCCTATCTGCCGGCCGAACTCGTCACCGGCGTGACTGCCTGCGGCAAGCCCGAACACTTCATCGGGAAGAAGCTTTTCGACTACATGGACGGCGGCGCCGAGTTGTACCTGGCCTATGGTTTTTCCGATATCGGCGTGCGCAACTACTCGCAGGCGGCGGTCAAGCTGACCGTCGAGATCTATCGCCTGGGAAGCCCAGCGGACGCTTTCGGGGCTTTTTCCCACCGCTCAAAGGGCAAGGCGGTCGAGATCGGTATACCGGCCGTCCTGGCCAACGGCATGCTGAGTTTCTTCAAGGGCCGACTCTACGTGCGCCTGGTGGCCAAAAGCGACCCCACGGGCGCGGCCGAGGTGCTCGTCGCCGCGGGCAAGAGCCTGGCGGCAAAGCTACCCGGCAAGAGCGAGCCGCCCGCCGACATCGCACATCTTCCAGCCGGAGCCGTAGGAGGCTCGTTGCGCTACCTGCCAAATCCACAGACGGCCCGAACGGTCTGGTTCGACGGCGAGGGAGACATACTGCTTTCAAGAGATGCCCGTGCGGTTACAGCTTTCTATGCCGCAGGCGACAACGACATCCAGCTCACGCGGGTGATTTACCCAACGCCGCAAGCCGCGCAGGCGGCCTGTCAGGCATTGGTAAAAAAGCTCGAGATGAATGCAGTGAACGATTCTCACGCCTGCGACGCCGGGGGCAAGACCTCCGACGACGTCTATGCGGCCATGGCCGTCGAGGGTGGCGTTCTGCGTCTGTCCAGCGGCTGCGGCGATCTGAAAACCGCTCGCGCCTGGATGGCCAAAATTAAGTAGCCCTTGGGCATGAACCCTGAACTCCCACCCCATTAAATAGAAGTACCTCATTGTTTCCCGTTTACCGGGATGTTAAGGTTGTTGTTGAGAGACAAAACCTTCACCAATGAGGTGATCCAAGCATGCCACAAACTCTACTACCGTTCCAGTACGAAATTGATCCCACCCACAGCAAGCTGACGGCCCTGGGCGGACTGCCGTTGTTCCTGGATCTGATGTCCGGCCTGGGT
>DATKYQ010000026.1:0-36870 GCA_035528415.1 Myxococcota bacterium
TCGTACTGGAACGGTAGTAGAGTTTGTGGCATGCTTGGATCACCTCATTGGTGAAGGTTTTGTCTCTCAACAACAACCTTAACATCCCGGTAAACGGGAAACAATGAGGTACTTCTATTTAATGGGGTGGGAGTTCAGGGGCAGACAGACCAGCTTTGATCGATTTTCACAGGGACAGGGGATCGATAATTGTGGACCATGACCGATCGCTGGTTCGACGAGTACGTCTACGCCCTGATAATCGACCAGGAACAGCTGCCGCCCGAAGAGCGGCTCCGGGATTGCTCCTGGGGACGTTCATTGGATTGACGGGTTTGAAGGTTCTGGTTTTAGGGTCGAAAAGTTCCGCGCTTTTGTCGTGGCGGGTGTAATCGTCTTGATAGGGCAGATCGGGCGTAGAGCCGCCGGCGATAAGGACGTTCCCGTCACGGAGTGTTACTGCGCAGTGGTAGGTTCTTGGTTGGGTCATGGTTGCGGGAAGCAGCTCGGATATTCCGGTTTTCAGGTTGAATAATTCGGCCGAGTCGAAGCTTTTTCGCTGGACGCCCCGTTTATACCTCTCTGATTTTCCGCGTCCACCGGGTTTCATATATCTCCACACTCGATCTTCCATAACCTCCGAATACTCCGATGCGTCCCTTTCCAAGGTTTATTGCCGCATGTCCGGATCTGCTCTCGCTCATCCGGCCGGGCACTTCCCGAATCTTGTATTGATAACGGGGAGGCGCAGGTGTCCTTTCGAGGGTCGGGACCGGCTCCAAAACGGAATGCGCAGCCATTCCACGCCGACTTTCCCGATGTCCCCGGCACCCAAATCTGGGAGGTTTTCAGGAAGGTGAGTATTGCTTCGAGGACACTGACTGCGATCTAGGCGCTGGTTTGTTGTGCGACAGCGCGATAATTTGCCCTGATTGCTTATTGATCGATTGGGGATTCTTGCCGACATTTACCTGCAGGCTGGAATGTTCACTGTTCTTGCCGCAGTGCCAGGCAGGGTACGAATGCAAATACAGGCACCTCGGACAGGTGGGGCTTTGCATACCGGCAGGTTGAGTGGGGACGCTTTCGACTTGCCAGACTACGACCCGGTCTGGGCGCGCTGACCGGAATGTAGCCACTTTTCACACCCTGGTATTCCATTTTGAATGTTCCCGGCCGCTGGTGTTGCCTTTAATGACGGGTGGAGGCTTTCAGGGGAGTGTGTTTTCCTGGTATGGTTCTTGCTTCGCATACACACCAATTTGCAGATTTCGTCGGCAACCGCGTGCGAAAGGAGCATGTCATGATCGGAAAACCGGCCCTCTGGCTGGGATTGGTGATGTTACTGCCGGTGGCCTGCGTCTCGTTCAGAGACCAGGTCAAGCAGCAGAGCCAGCTTATCGAGGTAACCTCGCAACCGGGCGGGGCCCAGGTGACAATCAGCAATCAGGACGGCGTTCGGCCAATCGGCCGGACACCCACCGGGTTCGACGAGTCTTACTTGCTCACAGAGCGCACCTACGACAAGGCAAGCTGCGCATTAGCCGGGTCTGCGGCCATGTCGAACGCTGTCGGCAACGGTGGCGGGAGAACCTCCGAGGCCGAGGCCGTCCTGGGCCTGGTGGCCATGGTGGCCGGGGCGGCGGCGGGAGCGGCCGAGTGCAGCGCCGCGGACGGCGTGGTCTCGATCGACACATCGCGCGTTACCGTCAGGGCCGAGCTCGAGGGCTACCGGTCCGAGGAGGTGACCTTCGACGTGCCCAAGCAAAACCCCTCCATTCACTTCGAACTGGTCCCGATGGCACAGGCCGGCGGCTCGAACCCGCAGGCCTCGGAGGTGCCCAGGATCGCCCGGACACCGGCCCGGATCAGGTTCGCGCTTTTTGACATCGTCGATACATCCGGCACGATCGAGGCGGGGTTGCTTTCGGATGTTTCCCAGTCTCTAAAGACCCTGCTGCTGGAATCAGTTGCCGGCCATGGTTACGCCATCGATGCCGACGCCGCGCTGGCCGCCCGGGGCGAGAAGCCGCCCAGCGATTTCCAAAAACGGCTGGCGGTGGCCCGCAGCCTGGAGGCTGAAAACATTCTGGATGTCAGGCTGGTGCGGGTAGGCGAGCTGTGCTACCTGAGCACCTCCATCGTCGAGGCGACTGGAGGCGGGCGAAGCATGGTGTCTTCGCAACAGGCCGCATGCGATAAAGACGGCTTGCAAAGAGCCGCTGAGAAAATCGCCGACCTGCTGACCTACCCCCCGAAGCTCGAAAAGAAATGATGGTCCGCGCCTTTGAGGCATAGATCATCCTGGCACTTGATTTGGTCGGGTTTCATGCCCGACTGCAAGGCGAATCACCCCGAAGGGGTGATGGAACACAGCCTGGGGCTTCAGCCCCAGGAAGAGTCGGGAAAAAATCAAGCGCCCTGAAGGGGCGCGGCTCGGGGTTCCTCCGCCCCTTCAGGGCGGATTCTTTTGTTACATCCCCCAACCTGGGGCTGAAGCCCCAGGCTATGTTCCTCCGCCCCTTCGGGGCGGTCACGATTCCAACGATGAAGATCTCTGTCAGGGAAGTTCCCTCTGGAAAACTCAGCCGTTCCAGTAGCGCGGGACGACTTTCATGCGGCCCGCCGGGCGCTTGTACCATTCGCGGGTCTTGCCGACGGAGACCACGGCGTAGACGCGCTCTCCTTTGGGGATCTGAAGCAGGCGCCTTACGCGCTTGTCGTGCTTGATGGCCTCTACCGCGAAACCTATCAGGCAGGTGCCGAAACCCATGGCGTGGGCCGCAAGCAAGATGTTGCCGGCGGCCAGCAGCGCGTCCTCGCAGGGGCAGGTGGCGCCCGGTTTCATGCCTATGATGATCAGCGCCGGCGCCCCGTGAAACAGGCGGTCGCGCCCGCTGCGCTTATACTCGGCGATGGCGTTCTCGACCGTCTCGTAGTAATCGCGGAAGTACTGGCCCAGGACGTCCTTCATAAACAGCCTGGATATCAGCCGGGCCGGGCCGGAGGCGGCCATTCGATTCAGCTTGCTGAAAAAGTCCAGGCAGGCGGCACCGAGTTTCATCACCGCCCGGCGATCGGGCAGGATGGTGAAAGTCCATAGCTGGCAGTTGGTGCCCGAGGGAGCCGTGCTGCCGATCTTGACCAGGTCTTCGAGAGTCTCGCGCGCAACCGGACGATCGAGGAACATGCGGCTCGAGCGCCGCGAGCGCATCAGTTGCACTAATGCCGCCGCGTCGAACTTGCCGTAGGGCAGCCAGGCGGTCCGGTTCTCGACGGTGGTCAGATCGAGCGCGCCGGAGTCGACCGCTTTTACCTCGATTGCCCCGCTGGGACAGATGGCCGCGCAGTGATCGCAGTAGAACGAACGATCGCCCGTAACCTTAGCCTTGCCGTCTTGCATCGAGAGCGTATCGTCGGGGCAGACCTTGACGCATAGCCCGCAGCCGTTGCAGGCCTGGGCGTCGATTACGGTGGTTGGTCTCAGGATCATCGCCCACCTCAGAGATTCGCTTCTGTGCTTACCTGCAGGTCTATGTTCAGCTTCTTCAGGGATTCGATCACCCGTCGGTAGCGCCAGACGTGCTGTTGGCGTGAAACCAGGCGCTTGAGGCGAGGGGAGAAAAGTTCACGACCCTCGAACGGTCTGATCAGGTAGTCTCCGACACCCACTCCGATGGCCGAGACGATTTTCTTGAGGTTGCTTTCCGTGGAGACCACGAACACTCCCACGTCCGGGTGTGCGGCCCGCAGTGTCTCGACGACATGCGCCGCGTCGGGGCCGCCTTCTTCGTCCACGAAGATGACAACGTGATATTCGCCCGACGCAAGCAGCGAGACGGCTTGATCGAGAGAAGAGGCAGGAGTCACATCGTAACCCTGCCGGCGGGTGTTGTTGGTAAGCGAGGCGGGACCGATGATGATCAGGCGGCCTTTTTCTTCCTGGCTGCCCGACTTCAAGGCGGCCTCCAGGCGTTCGATGATCTCACGCTTATCACCCGCCGCAAGCTCCATAAGTTGCGATTTGCAGGTGTCGGATAAGAACGAGATCATAGACCTGACTCGCCGCTCGAAATCATGGCGCGCCAGCGCCCCGCGCACCTTCTCGGCTACATAGGCGAGATTAGGGAAAGGCTTCGGGATATAATCGAAGGCCCCGGCGGCGATGGCCTCGATGGCCGAATCGATCGATGCGTAGCCGGTGATTATCAGCACCTCGACTTCATTCCACTTGGTCTTGATCTTTCCCAGCAGCTCTATGCCGTCCATGCCCGGCAGGTTCTTGTCGGAGATGACCACGGCGTAGTCGCGTTCGGAAAGCTTCAGTAGCGCGTCTTCCGCGGTCGGGACGATGTCGGCCAGGATCTCATGCTGAGCCAGAAACTCCGAGAGCACGCGCAGGATGACCGGCTCGTCATCCACAACCAGCACGCGCCTGGTGATAGACAGCCCGCGGGCGAATTCGTCGAGTCGTCGAGTCACGAGCGCAAGGGGATCGTTTCCGTCCGGCATCGCGGCGGGCGCCTGTGCATCCTTCTTCTCGCCGGCCTGGTCGAGCAGCAACTCGAAGACTGTCGCGGGCGTCTCCTGCCAGCCCAGTTCTGCCGGATCGGTAAGAGTCAGCCGCCCGCCGTTGTTTTCCGCCAGGGTGTGCGCGATGTATAGCCCCAGGCCGGTCCCTTTTTCTCCCTTGCTCGAGGTGAAAGGTTCGAAGACGGACCGGCGCAGATTTTCGGGTATGCCCGTACCGCTGTCGGCGATGAGTACCTTTACGCGGCGCTCTGGCGAAGAAGAGGCCGCGATTGACAGCCTGCCGGGGCCGTTGATGGCGTCTACGGCGTTGCCGATCAGGTTGACCAGGATTTGCACAAGTTGGTTCGGGCCGATGTCCAGGTCGGGCAGATCGTCCGGGATACCCGTCAAGAGCTGGATGTTTTTCTTGGCCAGCCGCTGACGAAAGAGACGCAGGGCTTGCTCCAGACAGGATTTCAGCTTGGCCGATTTCCCGGCCTGGTCGTCGCGCCCCAGAAAAGACGCCACGTCGCGCTGCATCCCGTGCATCCTCGCGGCCTGATCGCGGATCTCGCCGGCCCACTCGGAAATCTTAGCCGGGTCGCCCCCGCGCAGGCCCTCGATGATCAACTCGGCGAAACCCTTGATGCCCAGCAGCGGCTGGTTCATCTCGTGAAAGATCGCCGCCGCCATCAGGCCCAGCTCGGCCAGGCTCGCGGAACGGGCAAGCTGGTCGACCAGGCGTCTTTTCTCGAGAACCGTAAAATCGAGCTCATCTTCCAGTGTTTGCAGAATGTCCGAAAGCTCGCTTGCAAGCTCATCGTCGGCGCCGTCCGCGCACCTGGCCGCCAGGCGTTTCAAGCGTTCGAGGGCCGCGGGCTTCATGTAGCGGAACCTGATTGCGGCTTGTTTTTTTGGCCCCGCAACTTTTCGAGTTCGGCGTTGACTCGATCGAGTTCGGAGACGACCATCCTCAGACGATCGATCAGGATCTCGTTCAGCTGACGGGTGATCACGCGATCGAGCGCGCCCTCCACCCGCCTGGCGATGAACTCCACGTCGGCGAAGGGCTTGGTCACATAGCTGAAGGCCCCCATGTCCATGGCCTGAATGGCGGTCTCCATCGAGCCGTAAGCGGTGATCATGATGAACTCGCAGCCCGGCCGCTGCGCCTTGCCGCGCTTGAGAACTTCGAGACCGTCCAGGCCCGGCATGTTCTTGTCCACAAGCACGATGTGATATTCGTCGGTGGAAAGCAACTCCAGGGCGGCTTCTCCAGACTCGGCCTCGTCTATCTGACTGTAGCCGTGAGCCTGCAGGATCGATCGCAGCAGGCTGCGAGACACCCGCTCGTCATCGACCACCAGCATGCGGAAGAAATCATTTGGTGGACGCTCGGGAATGAAGTCCTCGGCGGAAAGTTCCTCGACCATCTGGGCTCCTTTCTTCAGGGGAACTCGGCCGGGTCGAGCAGCGACAGCACCTCGACCGAGCCGCCACAGGCCGAAGATACATTGCCGGCCGCGTCGAAGGCAACAACGGTGTAATTATACACGCCGTTGTTCACCAGCAGCCCGTCCTGATCGCGTCCGTCCCATTCCAGCCGGGCGTCGTTCTGGTTATGCGAGACGACATCTTCCAGGTTGCGCACGGCCAGGCCGTCGGCGTCGAAGATGCGGACGCTCCAGAGCATCAGGCCCTGGTCGTCGTAGAGGTCGGCGCGCATCCCGGTAAGATCGTTATTTCCGTCCCCGTCGGGCGAGAAGGGATCATTGGTCGTGCCCTGGCAATTTACATAGGGCTGGTTGTCGTCGGCAACCGCCCCGAATTTCCAGCTGAAGGCCCCGGCCGATCCATTGTAGTTGCCGTCCAGCGGATTGCCCCAGATGTCGCTGACAGTCTGTGAGACCGTCAGGGTATATTCTTCCGTTAAGGGATCGAGCAAGACTTCTGGCGTGAAGAAGGCAGTGCGCTGTGTCGCATCGTAGGTTATTATGCCCTGCAACTCGCCTGTGGACGGCGAACTCAGGCTGATGCCCTCCTGCAGGGTGGCCGCGCTCATCGGCTTGTCGAAGCGCACGGCGAAGCGCGGCGGCGGCAGGTCTGAAAACCCCGCCGGCGTGAAACCGGTTACCCGCGGCAGGCTGCTCGAACCGCTGAAGGTGAAGCCCGCCGTTCCGCGAGACTCTTGCTCGGGTCGGGCCGTCATGGCCAGCAGTCGTCCCGCCCCTCCGATGCGATCGGCCCGCAGGCTGATATGAATCTTGCCCGCGAAGTCGGACCTGACCTGGATCCCGTCCGCCCCGTCTTCGTCCGGGCTGACGATCTCGCCCCGCGTCGCGAGGACATGGAACCTTTTGCCGGGGTCGAGCGTTTGCAAGTAGCATTTTGTAATGCGGTCCGAATCGACTGCGATCAGCGAAACTCCGTCGGCCGGAGCCCCTGCCGGAACGGCCGTCATTGCTATCGGGCCGGCCGCCTCCGAACCGCTGCTTATGCCAAGCGGCAGAAGCGCCTGCGCCCGGCAGCCGTTGGCGTCCGTCACCGTCAGGCTGACGACGTACCAGCCGCGGTCTGAGAAGCTGTAACTCGAGACGAAGTTGTTATCCGTGTCCCCGGTGCCGAAATCCCATTCGTAGGTCAAGGGGTTAACCCCGCTTGAGCCGCCGGCGTTGAAGTTGATGTTCTGGCCTAGGCAGGCTATATGAGTCGGGTTTTCGATCACTGCCTGCGGGCCGTCCGCGAGAGTCACCCGCAGGCTGTCTTCGGCGGCGCAGCCGAGTTGGTCGCTTGCCAGAAGGCGGTAGGTCGTGTCGATATCCGGGCCTGCAATGGGATTGGCAACCGCGTTGCCGCTCAGGCCGTTGTTCGGAGTCCATATGAAAGCGTAGGCCGGAACGCCCCCCATTGCCGCGGGATCGCCGCCAATTGCGACGCTGCCCCCGCAGGAGATTTCCCGGTCGGGGCCCGCGTCGGCGACCAGTGGATTTATCAGGCACGAGCCCGGGCTGATTGGCAAGGAGGCCGTTGCCAGGTTGGAAGTCACGCCCAGGCCGGAGTCTTCGTCCGTTCCTTGCGCCCGGGCCTCGGCCTCGAACCAGCCCCGGTCGCCCGAGCCGGTTGTGAAACTCCAGCTAAAAACATGTTCTGTCCTGCCGGGGACATCGGGCCATGGTTGCGCCGGTTCGGCCACTAAGCTTCCGCTGCCGCTGCCGGCAAAGGCAACAGTGATTGGCTGGACGCCCAGGGCCGTCAAGTCGCCGTTGTTCAAGACGTGCAGCCGCAGTTCGAAGCGCTCGCCCTCGACGCAGGCCGGGGGAACGAACTCGAAAGAGGCCACCAGTTCGACCGGCTGGGCGTCGGAGACGTCGAACAGGTTCGAAAGTCCCTCATGCCCGGCGCCGTCGTCGGCGTGGATGAAGTCGTCCACCGCTATCATGGAGACGGCCAGCGACTCTGAGCGCGCGCCGCCGGCGAAGTCGCCGCTTATCGAAGGCGCAAGCGTCCCGGTGGCGTCGCTCAGGAAAACCGTGCCGGCGAAAACGGTCACCAGGTTGCCGTACGAGTCGCGGGCCCAAAGAGGAACGGCGAAGGGCGCGGATATGCCCACCCGCTCGGGCACCGGGCCGACATCGAAGTGATCGAGCGGACCGGCAGCTATCTGGAAAGGATTCGACTGCCCGGCGTGGCCCTGCCCGTCGTTTATCGATACGACAATATCCTGCCGGGCCTGGGTTATGGCTATGTTCTCGTCGCGCAGGCCGGCCGCGAAGACGCCGCTCTGCGCAGGCAGGAGCGTAGCGCTGCTGTCTGTGATGTCTACGCTGCCGACGAAGGAGCTTGCGATGTTGGCGTAGGCGTCCCGGGCCGTGAGCGATAAGTTGAAAGGGATACCTGCCGCCTGCGGCGAAGTGACGGGTCCGATCTCGAAGTGGTCTACCGGCCCAGGCAGTACGGCGAAGGGGTTGCTCTGGCCTGCGTGTCCCGAGCCGTCGTCGGCGGTCAGCAGGTCGGCCCCGATCGCGCCGGTCACCGACATGCTTTCGCTGTGCTGGCCGGCGACGAATGGACCGGATATTGCGGGATCGAGAGTGCCGCTCGAATCCGAAAGGTTGACAGTGCCCGCGAAGCCGTCGGCCAAGTTGTCCCAGGCGTCGCGCGCGGCCAGGCGCACGAAGAAGGGACGTCCCGCTTGCTGCGCCGGAATCTGGTCGAATTCGAAGCCCACGACGGGCCCGCCCACGATTTGAATACCCCGGCTGTCTCCCACCAGCGCGGGCGCCGTGACGCCGATGACGGCCGGACCGGAGAGAGTGTCGCGGTAGTAAAAGATGGCGTCGCTGGTGCCGCTGGCGATGGTAACCTGGGTGAAAGTCCCGTCGAAAGATCCGGCCGGGTCGGCGTCGAAGCTTCCTGCTGGATTCGATGTCGAAAGATCTACGTTCAGCGGGGGATGGATGGTGACTGTCGCGCCGCCCGCATCCTGAAGCTGTACGACGAAGGCGCCCGACGGCACGCCCGCCGTGAGCTGCGGCGGAAAGCCGATCAGGCTCAGCCTGGCCGGATTGCCTGCCAGATCGATCTTGATCGCCTGGCTTGCCTGCGTCAAGGCGCCGGCGGCGTCACGAACTGTCAATAACGGGTCGCCTGCGAGCGTGTCCTTGTAGTAAAACCCCGCAGCGTATCCTCCCGCCGGAATGCCGAGCCTGTCGATGCTGCCGTCGAAGGCGCCTGCACCATCCAGATCGAACAGGCCGCTTGCGGCACTCGAAAGCAGCAGCAGCTCGGCGGCGGCCGGCAGCGGACTGGGATTGCCGAAGCCGTCGGCGATCTGCAGCTCAATGATCTCGCTGACGCTTCCCGCAAGCGCGCTGCGCGGCGGGCTGACAAAGACAATGGCGGCAGGCGAGCCTGCCGCGACATCGAATGGAATGGAGCTGCCGTAATGTCCCAGGCCGTCTCTGACGTCGATAACCACCGCGGCCGCGGCGCGGGTGATGGTCACGCTCTCATTGCGTACGCCGGCGGAGAAATTTCCCGAGCCTTGCGGGGCGATCGTCCGGGTGCTGTCTGCTATAAACACACTTCCGGCGAAGGACTCGACCGGGTTTCCCAGTTCATCGATGGCCCGCAGGCCGATCACGAACGGCTGGCCGGCTACCTGGCCGGCCGGCGGATCGATAGCGAAGTGATCCACGCCTCCGCCGGTCACGTCGAAAGGCGCCGAATCGCCGAAGTGCCCGGCGGAGTCTTGGGCGCGAATGACGACCCCGGCCCGCGCCACTGGTATGTTTCCATATTCGTTGCGAGTGCCTTCCGTGAATGCGCCGCTGACGCCGGGCGTCAGGGTCTGGGTGGTGTCGCTCAAGAAGACGAAGCCGTTGAACGAGGTGGCCCGGTTGCCGAAACGATCGCGCGCCGTCAGGCCGATGTTGAAAGGCGTCCCGGCCGGCAGGCTGCCGAACCCGATCGCCACCTCGAAGCTGTCCGCCGGACCGGCATCGATCAATATATTCGTAAGAGCGCTATTGCCGTCTCCGGTGACGTTCTCGACGGCGCGGATCGCGGCCGTCTGGCCGACGGCGTCGGGGGCTTCGTAGCCGATCACAATAGCGCCGCCCACCAGCTCGGGCTGTCCAACGAGGCCGCCCGGGCCCGAAATGATCGAGAAGTCGATATCGCCCGCCGAGGCGGCCGGAGTGAGGTTGCCGTTGAGATCGGTAAGCCAGCCGAAAAGATCGATCCGCTCGCCGGCTCCGGCCCGCGCCTCGTTGGGCAGTATGGTAACACCAGCCGGTGCGCCTCCCCGGGTGGCGATTTCCACCTGAGCGTGGGGGATGCCCGACAAGACGCTCAACTCGGCCTGAATGACGGCGACTTCCACCTTGCGGTAGGTCGAGTAAATCGCCAGGCACTGCCCGCCGAAAAGTACCGTCCCGCTTAAAATTCCCCGCCCGGAGATCCTCTTTAAGACGACGTCCCCGGCGTCTGCCAGCGCTATCATGTTGCCGAACTCGTCCTGCAACTCGGCGGCCAGCGTGGCCGGATCGCCGGCCACCGGATCCGGGGGTGTAACCGACACTCCCAGGCGGACCGGCGGGCCCGCCATACCGTCGATGGTCGCCTCGGCGGTCAGGCTGTGTGTGGAGACTCTCTCGATTGCCTTAATGCGCGCCCGCTCGACGATGGTGTGGGTGGTATAGCTGACGGCGACGCGGCCTTGCTCAACGGTTGTCGTACCCAGTGAACCGTTGCCCTCGATCAGTTCGAACTCGATATCAGCGGGCAGTACGGCCGGGATGATGTTGTCCCGGGCGTCCACCAGCCAGGCCGTAAGCGGAACGTCCGAGCCTGCCGGCGCCGAGCTGGATCCGGGGGAGATGCGCAGCCCGGCCACGTTGCCGGCCCGGCTGTCAACCAGAACGCTGCCCGAGACATCGTCCCCACCGAGTTGCTCGGTGGCCCGAATCAAAGCGCCTTCCGCCGTCGTGGCCGTGTCATAAATGACCTGCACGGATCCTGACACGACCTGCGAGGGTCGAAAAGATCCCGAACCGCCGTCGAGTGAGAACAGCACGTCGTCGTTCGCGGCGGCCGGGACAAGATCGCCTTTCCCGTCACGCACCGAGGCGGTGATTGTGACCGGGTCGCCGGCCACCGGCGGATCGTTTTCGGAGCGGGTCGAAAGATCCACAGCCGTTATCGAGCGCACCTCGAAGGCGGCCGGCAGGACGCCGGTTTGGCCGTCCGGCACAACCACGCTCAGGTCGTAGATCCCAAGTTCCATGTCGGCGGGCAGCTGAGCCATGAGCACCAGCGCGCCGTCTTCGACAAACGGACGCACGTTGGTAAGGGCCGTACTGCCCAGGCGAGCCTGGAACTCTCCCTCGAAGACGATTTCTCCGGTCTTCAGATCGAATCCGATGCCGCCGGCCAGATCGTCGCCGCGGATGGTAGCCTGCAGCGGTCCGTCGAGCGAGGGCCGCAAGCGAACCTTGTGATCCGGGCTGATCTGCGTGGGCTGGGGGGCCGGCGCCGAATATCTCGAGCAGCCGGCCGCAAACCAGGCCAGCACCATGGCCGCGCTGACTATCTTGCTTGCAGGCTTCATCGTCAGACCCCCTTTTAAAATGCGAACCTGTATCCCAGCCTGGCCGAGAGCCCACCCAGGTTGCCCGAGATCAGGTTGCTGCCCAGCCAGGGCGCGTAGAGGTAGCCGAGATCGAACAACACTCCGCCCGGCCCGGCTGCAAGTTCTACCCCCGCCCGGGCGAAGGCCCCGGGCGCGACGGTCGCCTCTACGACGGCGGCCTGAAAGGAAGGCGAAAGCTCGACCCGCGTCCAGACGGCCGCCGCCCCGGCGCTGACGACAGGCGTCCAGGCAGTCTGGTTCTCGATGCGGTACATAACGGCTACCGTCAGCGGCACGGCGTCGATGCTCAGATCAGAGGCGCAGCCTGGCGGGCCGTTCGGACAGGCGGCCTTGATTCGGCTCTGAAAGTAACCTGCGCCGAAGACAATCTGAAGGGCGCCGGTAAGACGCAGGCTGAAATCGACGCCCACCAGCAGAGAGCCGAGACGAGCCAGGTTGTGCTCGATGCCGGCCGATAGCGCCAGCCCCAGGTTCTTGGGTGGATCGCGCAATGCGATGCGCAGCTCATTGGTCAACCCGCTGCTGACGGCGGCGCGAATTACCGCCGCTCCTCCGGCCTGTGCCGGCGGCCGGAATATGGCCGCCGTTCGACCGGGAGCTTCCTGTTCTCCCGACACGAAGATCTTGCCGACCGAGCAGGTAAGCAGCGGGTGCGCATTCGGCACCGGGTTTCCAAAGGCGTCTTCAACCTCGATCGAAACGGGCAGTGTCTGCATCCCGTCCGCCAGCATTTCCATGGCGGGCGCCGTGAGCCTAAGAAGAGCGGGCGCCCCGGCCCGAAGCGGCACGGCGACGCTTTGTGAGAACTTGCCGTAGCGAACGACAATATTCGCCGTCCCGGCCTTCTTACCCGCGCGCAACACCGCCTCGGCCCGGGTGCCGGCAAGGCGCACCCGTGACGGCAGCGTGCCCAGGCTCGACCAGAGGCTGATCTCGGCCGGCCCCCCGGCGCCGTCTCTTGCGAAGGCGCGGATCAGCAGGCGCGATACAGACTTGCCGTCGGCGATCAACTCGGCCGGTTCGGTCTTGACCGACAGCGGCTCGGGTTCGACAAGCGGCACATGGAGTTTCAGCGCCTTGCCGCCGGCGGCCACCTTTATCACGGCTTGCGGTTTGCTTCTTCCGAGGGGAGCTATCCATTCGGCCCGGTAGCGGCCGGAGCCGAGATCGGCCACGGGCCCGACACTGCCCGCATCGGCGGCAATCTTTAACGGGAGTTTCTCAACCGGTTTGCCTTGCACGTCCGTCACAGAGACGTCGATGACGGCCTTCGATTCGCCGTCGGCGACGAGCGTATCGAGTGAAAGGCGAGCCGCGATCTTCAGAACAGTGCCCGGCAACAGGCGCAAGAAGACGGTTCGCCGGGCCTGGTAGGGTTTCAGCATGCGAACGTCAATGGAGGCCCGACCCCCGGCCATGCTGGCCGCGGGCCGGTAGCCGAAGACGAACACTCCCCGGCCGACGGACGAAACTTTGCCTGCCCGGCCGCTTTTCGAGGCGATACGAAACACGGGTTTCTTGATTGCCCGGCCCTGCGGTGAATAAGCGAACAAAAAAACGCTCGCCGACGTCTTGCCGTCGGCTCGCACCGCGGCAGGATGCATGAGCGTCGCGATCCCGGTGCGGGCCGGGAAGCCGAGATCGATCTTGCGGCGGATCTTGTTGCCGCCCGGAGCTGCGATTTCTAAAAATGCCTTGCTGAATCCCGGTGCGATCACGGCCGGAATCTCGACCCGGCCCCCGGCGTCGGCGCGGGCCGGGCCGAAGGCCTGCTTTCCGATTCGAACTGTGACCCGGGCGTTGGGTGAAACCCCGGCGGCGATTTTTTTCTGCAGAAGCAGCGGCACGGAGATGAAGGCGGGCGGGCAGCCGCCGTCGGTTGAGATCGCCGAGAAGACCGCCACGCCGGGCTTGCGCCACAGAGGCGGGGTGTAGACGGCGAAATAGTGCCCGGCGCCCCGGGCTTGAAGCGGCGCGAGCTTGCCGACGTTGACCCGCACCACGGGCGGCGCGGGCAGGTCCTTGGCGACACGAACGTTGATCGTGACGGCCTGCCCCCCGCCGAGCACTATCGATTTCACGGGCAGATCGAGGCTGAGGCAGGCGTTGGCGGCCTGCGCGTGTTGCCCAAACAGGCAGGTTGCGATCAGCAACCCCAGGGTGAGTGTCTTTTCGGCCAACGCTTTTCCTGTGCCGTATTGTCAGGCTGTATTTTACACCGCCCTGCGCTATTGCTCAAGCAACCGGATTTTATTGAGCTCTTCTAGCGCAGGTGGGCCGAGTGCCGCAACGCGGGAAAGGTGATCGTGAAAACACATCCCCGTCCGGGTTCGGAGCGCACGTCGATCTTGCCCTGGTGCTCGCTGACGATGCGGTAGACATTGCTCAGTCCGAGCCCCTTGCCGTCCCAGTCCTGCTTGGTCGTGAAGAAGGGCTCGAAGATTCGCTCGATGTTCTCGGGCTTGATGCCGACACCCGTATCGGCCACCTGGATCTTCACCAGGTGGCCTTCACTCCCCGAGGCGCTCAGGCGGATACGGCCGCCCCGCGGCATGGCCTTTGCCGCATTGACCAAAAGCTCGCTGATGGCCTTGCCGAGACTTTCCGAGGCGCCCATGATCTGCGGCAGGCGAGCCTGGATCTTCATTTCGACCCGGACGCCGCGCCCGACCAGGTTGTCTTTATGTTCCGCCACTGTGTTTTCAATGACACCTTTCAAGTTGACTCGTCCCATGCCGGCGGCGCCGGACTGCGACGATTCGAGCAGGCGACCGACGATTACGCGAATCCGCTGGGCTTCGCGCTCAATGTCGGTAAGCATCTGGTGATCTGAGTCGCCCGGAGTGTGCCGGGTGAGCAAGAGCTGCGAACAGCCCAGCACGCCCATGAGCGGGTTGTTGACCTCGTGAGCCACCCCGGCCCCCAACTCGCCCATGGCCGCCATCTTCTGGGCCTGGACGAGCTGCTCCTGCGTCCGTTGCAGCTCTCGCGTGCGCGCCTCGACGCGGTCTTGCAACTCGACGTTCCAGCGCTTGATCTCCTCGGTCTGCTGTGCGATGCGGGCCTGATTCTTGCGAAGCTCGGCGCCCATGTGATTGAAGGTCTTGCCCAGCACGCCGATCTCGTCTTTGCCCTTGACCTCGATCTCGTGCGCCAACTCGCCGGAGGCGATGGCGTTTGCACCGCGCATCAGTTCGTGCACCGGCCGGGTTATGTGGCCGGCAATGATCAAGCCTATCAGGCCGGCAAAAGCGAGCCCCACAAGCAGCCAGGACACCAGGCGCAGACCCAATTCGTTGACCGGTTTGAGCGCTTCGTTGAGTGGTTGGGCCACCACGATCGAAAAGCTGGTGCCGGGCACCGGGGCGAAGGCGCCCAGCATGGAACCCAGGCTCGGGTCGCTGTAGTTGGACACGGCTGCATTGGTGGAGCCCAGCCTGCCGGCCAAGATGCTCAGGCGGCCGACGTCGGCCCGGCTCAAGGCGGCCGCGCGATCGCGGTGCAGTACCAGGCGGCCGGTTGAGTCGACCAGGAAGGCGAAGCCTTTCCTGCCCACCCGCAGCCTCTCGATGCGCTTCTGCAGGCGCGCAAGTGAAAACTCGACCGCCAGGCTGTAGCGCTTTCCCTCACTCGAAAGTGCAACGCCCAGAACCACCAGCGGCACGCGCTTGCGCCGCGACACGTAAACTTTGGAGATACGCGCACCTTGCATAGACGCCGTTCGCGCGGCCGCCAGGAAGGTCTGCAACTCGGCCCCGTCCAACTCTTCATGGGCCCGGTACTCGGCCGAGAACGAGGCGCGATCGTCGACGAAGATGGCCGGGCCGATCTGCCCGCCGCGCGAATCGAAAAGAGCCGCCGCGTTGAAAGAGTCTGAAAGCAAATAAACGCGGGTGAGGTTCTGGGAAAGGCCGCTCAGGCTCTCGAGCTCGACGTTCATGGCGCCGGCGACCAGGCGCAGCGATTTCAGTTGACCGCCGATCCGGCGGCCGATGATCTCGGCCTCCGCATGAGAGGTCTTGGCCAGAAGCTCGCGGATGCCCTCCTCGACGGCGGCGCGGCTCTGCTCGAACGCCTGGTAGCCGGCGATTCCGATGGGAGCGGCGGCGACGAAAAGCATGGCCAGTATGAGTTTGTAGCGTAAGCGCATGAGCTTGTGGATTCTAGCATCGATCGCCGGTTGTGGAAATATCTGTGACGGCACAGAAAAACTGTTTATACAGGCCGGCCTTGTGTATTATATGGATATACCACAAGGAGTTGAGTTAATAGAGGTTACGGCGTGAAGAGAGGTTGTAGCTGCTTTGTATGTGTTTTGTTGTGCCTGGCTCTCCCTGCTACTGCGCGGGGCAGCGAGGCCGATCAGGACGAACTGGGCCTGGAGGACGAACTGGCCTTCCTGGAAGACGCAGGGACCATAGAGACCGCCGCGCGACACTCGCAGGACATCGGTATGAGCCCCTCGGCGGTCACGGTCATCACCCGCGAGGACATCGAGGCCTCGGGGGCCGACAACCTGGCAGACCTTCTGCGCCTGGTGCCGGGCATGGACGTCGCTACTACCTCGCCCTTCTTCGCCTCGGTCGTCAGCCGGCTCTACATGAACACCGAGAACCAGCTCTACCTGGTGCTGATAGACGGCCGCGAGGCCAACAACGAGATTATGGGCGTTACCCACTTCGAGGTGCAGCCGATCTTTCTCGATGACATCGAGCGCATCGAGGTCATCCGCGGGCCGGGCTCGGCCCTTTACGGGACGGGCGCCCTGGCGGGCGTGATCAACGTTTTTACCCGGGCGGTTCCGGATAAGACCTCGACCCGGGTACATATGGCCGGAGGCGAGCCGGGGGCCGTCTCCGGAGGCGGCCGGGTGGCGACCCGGATCGGGCCCTGGGGCTTTTCGGCCGGCGGCGGCTACGATTTCTGCAGCGGCTACGCCGACGTGCACAGCAAGGGCAAGAAGGTCTGGAAGGCGCGCGCGCTGGTCGAGCGGCCCCTT
Organism: Myxococcota bacterium; assembly: GCA_035528415.1. Taxonomy (GTDB): domain Bacteria; phylum Myxococcota; class B64-G9; order B64-G9; family B64-G9; genus DATKYQ01. The sequence goes on from DATKYQ010000026.1 coordinate 16,644, forward strand.
TTCGGAGACGACAAGATCATGCTCGATGCCAACTTCTCCGAGGGCTCGGGCCTGACCAACTCGGCGCTCGGCAACCTCGATTACACCATCGCCATGCGCAGCCTGCGCCTGGCCTACCAGGCAAACAAGCTGCGCGGGCACCTGTACTGGAACGAGGCGCAGGTCTCGGGCGGCGTCGGCCGCGGCCTGGAGATGGCCGGGATCGAGCTGGCCACCTTCAAGCACCTGAGCGCCATCGCGGACACGCTGGACGGCGAGGCCCAGTGGACGCTGCCCGATCTATGGGAGCCCTTGCTGCTGATGGTCGGCGGCCGGGTGCGCACGTCCTGGATGAGATCGGACGACTTCCTGGACGGGGAGACCTACTCCGATCCGTCAAGCCCACGCTACCACCGGATGGGCATCGACGCCTGGGAGTTGCGCGCCGGGGCCTTTTTGCACGCCGAGTTCTCGCCGGTCGATTGGCTGACGGTTACCGCCGGGTCGCGCCTGGACTACAACACCGTGACGGGCGTGTTCGTAAGCCCGCGCCTGGCCGCGGTCTTCAAGCCCGCCGAGGGCCACTACCTCAGGCTGGGGGCGGCGCGCTCGTTCAGGAAGCCCACCTTCCAGGAATACGGCGCCCATGTAGCGGCGGAATTTCCTCCCAGCAGCCCGATCCAGGGGGCCGACCAGACCAGCTTTCAAGAGTTCATGTCGCGGGTGCTCGGCAACAACGAGCTGGGCAACGAGAATCTGACATCGGTCGAGGCCGGCTACCACGGGGAGATCCTTGACGGCCGGCTTTCTTTAGAGGCCGAGGTCTACTACAACCGGCACACCAACCTGATAGAGTTCGCCTCGCACATCATCCCGACTCCCCAGGGGCTGCCCGATCTGAACGAGAGCACCTTCAACTTCGCACACGTCGGGCGCGACCTGGATATCTGGGGGACCGAGCTGTCCGTGCGCTATGCCCCGCTAAAAGGATTGCTGCTGCAGGCAAGCTGGTCGCACCACGAGGTGCTGCACGAGGACAAGAACCCCAAGAACCTGGTCGGCGCGGGCGGGCGCTTCAAGACCGCCTTTGGCCTGCTGGGCAGCCTGTACGCCTTCGTCCGCAGCGAGTACTGGGACCGCGACGTCGAGAACCCCGAAAGCATCCTGGAGCCGCTCGGAAGCCGGCACATGGAAAACTCGGCCGTCTTGCTGGGCCGGCTGGGCTACCGTTTCACCGTCGGCGACTTCAGCGACGGCGGCGCGCAGATGGAGGCCGGGTTCAAGCTCTACCTGCCCGTATCGCTCAGCGCGCCCTACTTCAGCTACTACCCGCGCGGCGGCGGGGTGACCCCCGACGGCGACTACTACGGCGGCGAGAGGATGTCGCGCCGCCTGTTAGCCTACCTGCAAGGTTCGTTCTGAGCAGGCGCCCCTTCGGGGCGCGCGCATGGAACCCTGCTATTCTTCGCCGGCCGGCTTTTTTCTGAGCTGCTTCTTGTCCGAACGCTGCGATTTAGTGCGCAGGCGGCGCTCGCGGGCGGCGCGGCCGGGGCGGGTGGGGCGGCGTTTTTTGGGAACCCGGTTCAGCTCGAGAAGCTTCTCGGCCAGGCGCTCATAGGCCGCCTCGATGTTTTGCGACTGCGAGCGCCTTTCGGTGGCGCTGACGGTCAGGCCGCTGGGCCGGTGATGAAGGCGCACGCCGGTGCGCGAGCGATTGCGATGCTGGCCGCCGGGGCCCGGCCCGGTGAAGAAATCCACGTCGCAGTCGCGCTCGAGCGCGTCGCGCTCGGTGGCGAAATTGCCTTCTTTTGGCTCCGGGCTCATTTGGACCTGGCCTCGATCGCAAGCTCGACCCGGATGTCGTCACGCACGAGCACCAGGCTGGAGCGCCCCCATTCGACCGGCAGCCGGCTACGGGGAGTCTGGCCGGCCGGCCTTCCGTCGAGGCGGATGTTCATCCAGGGGTTCGATCGCAGGCTGACTCTCCAGCCATTGCGGCCTTCGCCCGGAGGATCGAAGCGCGCCAGGATCTCGGCCCGCGCCGCTCCCAGCGATTTCAAGCGCACCAGGTGCGGACGCGGCCCGCCAAGCGAAAGCCGCTTGCCCAAAAGCGGCCGGTTGTCGAGCGTCACCGCGAAGCCCTCAGAACAAGTGACTCGCAGGCCGGGTCCCGGATCCGCGCGCTTGGCCACAGGCGTCTTTTGTTTCTCGATAACGGGAGCAGGGGCCGGGCTGACCGCCAACCCCCGCGGGGCGGCAGGCAGGCGCGAGACGGGCGGCTCGGGTTTCCCGGGTGGAGCCTGGTGGAAGATCCAGAGACCGAAGCCCGCGCCCCAACCAAGCACGAACAATACGGCCAGCCCGATGATCCAACCCCGCCCCTTGAGCCCCTGCCGCGTTTGCTCATCAGAGGCCAGCGGCTTATCGGCAAGCTCGGTGGGCTCGGGGGTCGCGTAGGCCCCGGCTGCGCATTTTGGAATATTGCGGCGGATAAAGAGCGCCAGCTCCTCGGGGCCGCAGGGCAAAACGGCGGCTTGCAGCGCCCCGGACATGGCGGCCGCCGACTCGAAGCGCGCAGCGGGCGCCGTCATCAGCGCTCGCTCGATGACGCGGGACAAGGCGGGCGGCAGCTCGGGACACAGGCCGCCGGGAGCGGCGTAATCCCCGCGGCTGATCGCCTCGAGCGTAAGATCGGGAGGATCCAAAAGCGGGTAGGCGCGCCGGCCGCAGGCCAGCTCGTAGAGCACCAGCCCCAGCGAAAACAGATCGGAGCGCGGCTCGAGCGTCGCGGCCCGGGCCTGCTCGGGGCTCATGTACGAGTACTTGCCGGTCAAAAGGCCGTCGCCCGAGGTGTTCTCCAACAGGCGCGCCAGGCCGAAGTCGGCAAGCTTGACCCACCCGTCGAGCGTCAGCAGGATGTTGGGCGGGCTGATGTCGCCGTGGACGATGCCCAGCGGACGCCCGCCGAGGTCGCGCCGCCCGTGGGCGTGGCTCAAGGCGCGGCAAAGCTGCACGCCGATCTCGGTGACCAGCGCCGCGGGCAGCGGCCGAGCTTGGCAACCCGCGATCAAGGCGGCCAGGTCGGGTCCCTCGACCAGCTCCATGGTCAGGAACGGGCGTCCCTCGATGCAGCCGTGGTCGAAGATCTGCACGATGTTGGCCTGGTTGAGCATGGCGGCCACGGCCGCCTCCGACTCGAAAAGCTCGGCGAACCCCGGCCGCGAGGCGCAGGTGGGCAGCATCATCTTCAAGGCCACCGCCTTGGCGAACCCGCCCTCGCGCTCGAGCATGGCCAGGTAGACCTCGCCCATGCCGCCCGCGGCGATGCGGCGCACCAACCGGTAATCTCCAAATGTCTGTCCCATGCGATCGTACCCAAACGGCATTCTACGGGATCCCCGGGCCGGGTCACAACTATGTTCATTTGAAAATTTCCGGCCCCGGGTTATTGTGGACCATGCCCTTCGTCTGCCTGAGTTGCAGAAAGGTTTTCCCCGCCGGCGCCTCACAGGCCGGGCCTTGTCCCGCCTGCGGCGGGGCGGCGGTGGCCGTCGACGGCGGGCGGGACGCCTGGCTCGAGTGGAGCGGCCCCGGCGGCGAGGGCCGGGTTGTTTTGCGCGCCGACCTTACCATCGGGCGGCGCTCGGAAAACGACATCACTCTTGCCGACACCCGGGTCTCGAAACTGCACGCGACGCTCAGCCGTAGCGGCGACGACTGGATCGTCCGCGACGCCGCCTCCGCAAACGGCACCTTCGTAAACGGCCGGCCGGTGGCCGAACAGACGCTTAGCGACGCCGATCTGATCTCGATAGGCGACAATGAGCTGACCTTTCACGCGGCCGGGGCGCCTGTTGATTACGGCAAAGTGACTATCGTCCCGCTCTCGGACGCCGAAGAGGGCGTCACCGCCTGCCTGACCTGCGAACCGGGCGACTTTCGTCCGCTGGAAGAGATATCAGACCAGGACCAGGTGCGCTCTAACTACCGCCTGCTGCGGGCGGCCTACCTTTTTCAAGCCTACATGGGGCGCGAGCGCGACGAGCGCAGCCTGGTGCGCAACATCCTGCGTTTCGCCTTCGAGCTTTTGCCGGCCGATCGCGGCGCCATCTTGCTCAGGCAAGACGAGGGCTCTCCGCTCATCCCGGCCGAGGTACTGCGCCGCGATTCGGCCGAGGGAGATATCGTCATCCCCGACAGCATACTCAGGCGCGCGGTCGAGGACAGGCAGGCCGTGCTTTCGGCCGACGCCATTTCCGACCTGCGCTTCAAGGGCGCTCAAAGCGTACTCACCCAAAACGTGCGCTCGGCCATGTGCGTGCCGCTGGTGGGCCGGCGCGAGGTGATAGGCGCCATGCACCTGGACACGCGCGAGAAGACCGGAGCGTTTTCGGTGCGCGACCTGCAGCTTGTTTCGGTGCTGGCCGGCCAGGCCGCGGCGATCATCGAGCAGTCGCGGCTGCACAGGCGTTTGGACACTGAGGCCCGCGTCCGCGAGCGGCTGAGCCGCTTTCTGCCCCGTGAGTTGCTCGACGAGGTTCTCGAGCGCGGCATCGATCTGCAGGCTGAAGCACGAACCGGACGGGTGAGCGTGCTCTTCTGCGACATCCGCAACTTCTCAACCCTGGCCGAGACGATGCCCCCGGCCGAATTGCTCAAAATGCTGAACGCCTTTTTCGAGCGCATGGTCGACGTGGTCTTCAGGCAGGCCGGCATGCTGGACAAGTTCATCGGCGACGCGCTGATGGCCGTCTGGGGAGCGCCGATCCGCAAGGCCTCGGACGCCGGGCGGGCTTTGAGCGCGGCGCTCGAGATGATCGAGCAGGTCGAGCTTTTCAACGCAAGCCCTGAAGGTAAGAGCTTTCCGGGTCTGTCCGTGGGAGTGGGAATAAACAGCGGCGAGGCGCTGATCGGGGCGATTGGATCACAGCGCAGGATGGAGTACACTGTGCTCGGCGACACGGTCAACCTGGCCTCGCGCGTCTGCGGCCTGGCCGCGGGCGGGCAGGTGCTGGCCAGCGCCGCGACGATCGAGGAGGCCAGACAGGGCGGCGGCGCGCCGAGAGTCAAAGGACTCGATCCGGTGACGGTGCGCGGCAGGCGCAGCCCGGTGCGCCTGTTCGAGGTATTGAAGTGAGCTTTCGATGAGCCCGGACGGCTTCGGAGAATAAATGTCGACCCAGCATTGTCCAGCTTGCGGAACGCTGCACGACGTCAGCATTTTCATAAGCGGCCAACGGGTCAAGTGCAGCTCGTGCGGGCTGCCCTTCGAGGTAGTGCGCGGCGAGTCGATGATCGCCTCGGTCTCTCATGCGCGCCCGGCGCCCAAAAACGAAGGCACGCCGGTCCGGGCTTCCGCCGCCATTCCCAAGGCGCCGCTCTCCGACTCCGAGACGACCCCGGGCGCGGCGGACATCGAGATACCCGGCTTCGAGCTTTTCGAGATGCTCGGCAAGGGGGGCATGGGCCGGGTCTACCGCGCCCGGCAGCAGTCCTTGAACCGCTGGGTGGCTATCAAGATATTGTCCTCCGACCTGGCCAAGCACCAAAGCTTCATCCGCCGCTTCGACAAGGAAGCAGGCGCGCTGGCGGCGCTGAATCATCCCAACATCACCACCATCATCGACCGCGGCCACGTCGACGGCACCTACTACTTCATCATGGAATACGTCGGCGGGCCCAGCCTGCGCCAGAAGATCAACGCCGGGCTCGCGCTCGGCGAGGTGATCGACATAGCCTGCGACCTGTGCCGGGCCGTCGGCCACGCCCACCGGCACTCGGTCATCCACCGCGACCTGAAACCCGAGAACGTGCTCTTCAGCGAGGCCGGGGTATTAAAAGTGGCCGATTTCGGCCTGGCCAACATCATCGGCCCCGACCGGCGCTGGGAGCTGACCCGCACCGAGGTCAGCATGGGCACCGTCAACTACATGGCCCCCGAGCAGCGCCGCGACGCCAAGCACGTCGACCAGCGGGCCGACATCTACTCGCTGGGGGTGATGATCTACGAGATGTTGGTGGGCGATCTCCCGCTTGGCCGTTTCGACCCGCCCGCCAAGCGCCGCAAAGACATAGACGAGCGCATCGACCGCCTGGTGCTGAAAATGCTGGATCCCCAGCCCGACCGCCGCCCGCAGCAGGCCGAGCTGGTGGAGGCCACGCTGAATGCCGTCTATGGCGCGGGCGGGCCCGCCCGCCGAAGCCTCGTCCCAGGCGGGCCCGAGCAAGTCTCGCCGAAGGTAGAAACATCCGACGCGGACACCGAGGAGCGTGTGCTCTCGACTCCCCCCGGGGCCGCGCGCGGCAAAGGTCGCAAGACTCGTCGGCTGCCCCTTTTTTTGTGGCTCGGCGGAGGGCTTGTCCTGCTGGCCGCGGCCGTGGTGCTGGTGGTCACGCTGCTGTTGCACCAAGGTCTCGAAGGCACAGGCGGCGACCTTTTGGTGCAGGCGGCCGGCGGCGGTTTCAATGTCAAGAAGGTGCACCCTAAGCAGGTGAGTTACATCTCGCCGAGCAAGGACGGAAAAAAAGTTCATTTCGATTTCATGCCCTCGTCGCTGCCGGTGCATCCGGTAACTTTCAGCGGAGGCAACTGGAGGCGCGAGCGAGGCCGCCTGGTGCAGGACACCTGCGGCGCCGGCTTCGCCATCAACCAGGTGCCGGCCATGGCGCTGTTCGGCAAGCTCGACCGCTCCCCGGAGGGCATGCGCATAGAGGCCGAGCTTTCGGTCAGCAAGGCCAGCTACCCGGGCAAGGACGGAAGCCCCGAAAGCATGGAAAAATACCTTGAGAAAACGGTGGGCGGCGCAAGGATGCTGATGCCGCTGGGAGTGAAATACAAAGTAGGGCTGGGTTTCGAAAACGGAAAAGGGGAGGGGCTCGAGGTGCTCTTGCCGCTCGAGCAAGGCAAGCCGGGATTACTCATCAGGCACGGCGAAAAAATGGAAGGCGCGGACAGCAAGGAGTTCGAGGTCGACCCCCCGGCATCCAGGAACGATGAGAAGTTGCAACTAAGTCTGCAATTCAACCAGGGCAGGCTTATCCTGGTAAAAGACGGCGCCCAGGTCCTGGACGAACTGGCCGGCTTCCCGCTGGGCTTTGCCGGCCGCCCGCTCTTGGCCTGTCAAAACGCCCGCTGCGCCTTCGAGCGACTGAGCTACACGAAATAACGAGCGCCCGCCCTCGATCCGGCTGATCACCCCCAGAACCCCGGCCCGGCCATTCCCGCATCCAGCAACTCCTGGTTCAAGAACTTACCCTCGGCGAAGTGCCAGGTCATATACAATGCTGTCTTGCTGACAGCGCGGATTGCTCGGCCCTTGCCCCTGCTTGACCGTTCAGCGCCCAGACGATATAAGTGGGTTTCCGCGGCCTGGCGGCATATGTGGGAGATTCCGAGACCTTATCGCAACAGGGCGAGACACTGAGAGCAACCAGGAAGAAAAACGCAGTTGCATATCAGCCGGTTTCTGGCGACCAGGTCCCTGCAATACCGGTTGATCAGGAATAGTAAAACTCGATTCGACGAGTGAGCGGATATACGCATGAACAGATGGACGCCACCAGGCAAATTTGATGGATACGAGTTGGTGCGTCTGCTAGGCCGGGGCGGTATGGGTGAAGTGCACATTGCCCGCGACACCTTGCTCGAGCGCAACGTGGCCGTCAAGTTCATTTCGGCCTCGATCATAGATCAAGAGGCCCGTCAGCGGTTTCTGGTCGAGGCCCGTGCCGTGGCTCGTCTTCAGCACCCCAACGTCGTAAGCATATTTCGGATCGGTGTGATCGACGGATTTCCATACCTGGTCTCCGAACTAGTCTCCGGCAAGGCACTCAGCGCTTGGCTGAGCAAGCTCGACGCGGGCCAAACAGTAAAGGTTGCCCTGGAGGTCGCCAGCGCCATAGCATCCGCCCACCGGCAGGGGATCATACACCGGGATATCAAGCCGGCCAACGTGATCCTCTCCGAGGACGGAATTCCCAAGCTGTTGGATTTCGGCATTGCCAAGTTCGTGCAGCCCGAAAGCGAGACCCAAACCAGCGACCCTGGTTCTGCTGGCGCGAACCATGACCGCCGGACTGACGGCACCCCGCAATGTTCTCCGGCCTCTTTAGATGAGAGTTCCTCGGTCGATGCCGGGCAAGACGCCACCCCTGTGGTGAGGCCACAGGTAAAGGCCCTGGAAGGGGCATCCAGGCCCCAGGATCCGCAGGCCGGCGATCAGCCGGAGATTCTTGCGGCCTACGGTCCATACGATATGCATTTGACCGATCCGGGCATGTTGCTCGGCAGTCCTCGATATATGGCACCGGAGATCTGGAGAGGAGAACCGGCCACCTTCCGATCGGATGTCTATTCTTTCGGCGCCCTGGTTTACGCGCTTTGCTCCGGCAGTCCCCCGCACACCCATGCCGACCTTTCCCAACTCAGGGAGTTGGTGCTCAACCAGGATGCGCTGCCGCTCAAGGAAGCCGCTCCAGAAGTGGATTCCGAATTTGCCTCCGTCGTGGATCGCTGCCTGAAACGTGATCCCCAACAAAGGTATTCCATCGGAAACGAGGTCCGGGCCGCCTTGGCTCGCATCCCTACTTCCACCAGGACTTACTTAGTCCCGGAAGGTAATCCCTACCGTGGTCTGCGTACCTTCGAGGAAGAGCACCAGAACCTGTTCTTTGGACGCGATTCAGAGACCAAAATGATCCTGGAGCAGCTGGCTCAAGACCCGTTCGTCCTGGTGGTTGGAGACTCGGGAGTTGGCAAATCTTCATTGTGCCGGGCGGCCGTGCTGCCGAGGATCCAGTCCTGGCTGAAGCAGGAGCGTCAATGGTCGGTGGTCAGACTGATACCGGGCAAGCATCCGGTCACTTCGCTGAGTATTGCCCTGGCCGGCTACCTGGAGGAAAAAGAACAAAACCTGGCCGCGCAAATCGATGAAGACCCGGGAGGCGTCGGACGCCACCTGCGTTCGAAGCAGGGCAAGAATGCCGGATTGGTCCTGTTCATCGATCAACTGGAGGAACTGGTGACCCTCAGCGAGCCAGGAGAGCGATACGCCGTGGCCCGGGCTCTGGCCTGGCTGGTGAACCCGACTCCCGGGATCAAGGTGCTGGCCACCGTCCGCGGAGACTTCCTCAGCCGGCTGGCAAACCTGCAGCAATTTGGAGACCATATCTCGAACTCGCTGTATTTTCTCCGGCCACTTTCGGCCGAGCGCATCAGGGACGCGGTGGTCGGTCCCGCCGCAGCCAAGGACGTCTCCTTCGAATCCGATGATCTGGTCGAGCATCTTGTGGATGCGGCCGAGCAGGCAAAAGGCGGCTTGCCGCTGCTTCAGTTCGCCCTGGCTGAATTGTGGGAAGCACGCGGCAGTAACATGCGCATAACGCGGGCAGCACTCGATTCAATCGGAGGCGTCGCCGGCGCGGTCACGCGTCACGCGGATGAGGTACTGGCCAGGATGCTGCCCGAGGAGAGTCAAGCTGCCAAGGAAGTCCTTGTGGCCCTGGTCAACCCGGACGGCACCCGGTCCAGAAAAACCGATTCCGAGCTTAATGCGGAGCAGCCGCGTATCCGAACGGCCATCAACGCTCTCACTCGGGGTCGGCTGATTGTCTCTCGGAAAACCGAGGGTACCTATGGGTACGAGATCGCGCATGAAGCGCTGGTTACCGGATGGACCACGTTCGCCCAATGGATGTCCGCCGACATGGAGGTCCGGCACCTGCGGGAGCGTTTGCGACAAGCATCCGCTGAATGGGAGCGGCTCGATCGTCACCCGGACGCGTTCTGGAACGCTCGACAACTTCGAGAGGCGTCGGTGATCGACATTGCGGGACTTCCCGCCAGAGAACGCTCCTTTTTCACGGAATCCCGACAACACAGTCGCCGGGGGCGCCTGCTGCGGGTGGGCGCGGCCATTGGGGTGCCGCTGCTGATTATTCTCGTCTACTTCGGCCTGCTTCTGGAGACCAGGCTGGAAAGGACCGCCCAGGTCGACGAGAAACTGGACCAGGCCCGCAAAGCAGTAGACCAGGCCGATAGACTCCAGGCCTTGGTCGATCGGATGCGTGAGTCTTCATATTCCATGTTCGACAAGTCCGATTCCGAGGCCGCGGAGCTCCAATGGGCGGCATATCTGAAAAGTTCGGCGAAGCTGAACCAGGTTTACGCAGACGCCAGCCAGTCGCTCGAAACCGCCTTGATGCTGGATATGTCCCGTGAAGATGTCCGACGATTGTTTGCCGGGACCCTGTTTCGAAGATGCAGGCTGGCCGAGGAGCGGCATCGAACTACTGAACTCCAAGAGCTGCTGAAACGATTGAGACTTTACGATCATGACGGGAAGTATCTCAAAGATTGGCACGCATCCGCCAAGCTATCAATACAGCTCCATCCCGAGCACGCGGATCGGGAACTGTCGCGCCTGGTCCGAACGGACGGAGGCCGCCTGACCGCCGAGCCGTTGACATTACAGCCCGGGAAGATCCTGGGATTGGAATTGGCACCAGGGTCTTATGTGCTGGTCGCCGGGGCGGCCGGGCATGCGGAAGTGCGTCTTCCCATCTTTCTGCGCAGGGCAGAGATTCGAAATCTCGCTCTTGGGCTGCCCGTGTCCGATGCAATACCTCCCGGGTTCGCCTACGTGCCTCCCGGGCGTTTTCTCTTCGGCAGCGCGGCCGATGACGACCAGCGCAGGGAATTCTTCCACACGGTTCCCATACACGACGTCTCGACCAAGGGTTTCCTTATTGCCAGATACGAGACGACTTTCGCCCAGTGGATCGAGTTTCTTAACGACCTTCCACAAAAAAAACGCGCCAAACACCTGCCCCGGGTTGGAAAGGGCGGATTCCAGGGCGCTCTGTCTTTAAAGGAACTGGCAGGTGGTTCCTGGCAACTCAGATTCAAACCAGCGAATCAAGTCTACCAGGCGCAAAGCGGGCAAAGCATCGTCTACCCGGGAAGGAAGCGCAACCAAAAACAGGACTGGCTGAGATTTCCAGTATCTGGAATATCCGCTGGCGACGCACAGAGATATTGCGCGTGGCTGGATCAAACCGGGAGGGTAAAGGGAGCCCGACTTTGCACAGAGCACGAGTGGGAGCGGGCGGCCCGCGGAGCCGATGGACGTGAGTTTCCGCATGGATGGGCACTGCAGCCCGAAGACGCGAACTACGATGAAACTTACGGCAAGGATCCCCAAGCCATGGGGCCGGACGAGGTTGGAGGATATGCGGTTTCAAGAAGTCCCTTCGGGTTGTATGACATGGCCGGAAACGTGTGGGAGTGGACCAGTTCGTCACTGGGCCCAAAAGAGTTTGCAGCCCGGGGCGGCAGTTACTATTTTGGAATGAATTCCTGCAGGGTAACCGATCGAGAAGTGACCGAGCCTTCGTTCCGCGACGTTAGCGTGGGCTTCAGAGTATGCGCGGATATTCCCCCCCCCGAGCAATCCGTAAAGTGATGTCAAGCCAGGTCAATCTTGACCTGGTGGTCAGAATTGACATCCAGTTTTTCAGCGAATTTCAGTATATCCACAGGATTCCCGACGCCTAATTCAGTCTATCTCCGCGCTGCATGGAGGTAGTGTTTCTTACGTAACAGTTGACGAATTCGGCACATATCACGCCTTCAGGCGGAATTGATTTCGACTTTTCATTTCTATCCGACAACGATACCAAGAATGGTATCGATTTTGCACACCATCATCGCAGGCTATAACTCAGGAGGTCCAATGATGTCTTCAAATCCGAGCAAGAAAAGGTCATTGAAGCTGTCAGCTCAACTCTTGGCGGTGGTTATTCTGGCGGTCACCCATGCCCCGGTCGAAGCGCAAGCCGGAAGCTATAAACCCCATTTGGTAAGCCGGGACCTCAACGGGAGGGATCTCAACGGCAAGGTACTCGACGGTCTACAGGTGTCTTCGGTATCCATGGACAACGTAATGCTCGACGGTGATACGCTAAGCTCGGTCTGGCTCCAGCGATCCAGGTTTCACGGGATTACAGTAGACGGTAAGCAAATCAAAGCACGCAAGTTCGTCGGCGCGGTTTTCGAAGCAACCTTGAGCGATGGCGAATCACTCCAGATACGGATAGACGCCATGGAACTCATCAAGGACAAACCCAACAAGCAGGTGTTCCGTTATCTGGTGTCCTATTCCGGCGAGGACTCACCCGAGCCTCTTTGCGGATACACCGAAGACGGTTCACCGATGTATGCAATTCCCATCAACAGCCGCTGGAATCTGGCCGAGGGCGAACCTGGCGGAGGAGCGCGGATCGACGAGGACGGCGTGTTTACGTTTGCCTGTGAGGAATACGTCCTGGCCAAATGTGTCCTGGCCGGCTACAAACCGTGGAAAACGGTAAAGGTCTGCAGCCCGGGACAGGGTTGCGAGAAAATCCTGTTGGCAGGTCATCACCAGGCCTGCACCCGCCTTCTGAAAGCCGATTACTGCGGGGACGGAAATTCGTATACCCAGAATAACACATGGGTAAGCCTGTACGACGGAATTGGAATCCGGATCGACTCGGACGACTGGCTCCAGGAAGCCGAGTGGAATGCCGAAGGAGCAGTCTGTATGGATCTCAGTCGTCTGCCGGATGTCCTGCCGCCCTGTTTCGACTTCCTGCACTCCGAAGAATGTGGAAATCCGGAACATTTCTCAGGGGGCACCCTGCTCATTTCGGAGATTGAACCCGACGGGGAGTAGTGGTAGCCGGAAAGAAAACCATGCCAAGTATTGTAAAACGAACGCCCGAAGAACTGGATCAGCTATACCAGGGATTGCGCTCCATTTCGAGAGACTCCTTTCCGAGAAAATGCCCGATGTGCGCCAAGGTCTTTGCATCTGAAGAGGATTTCCTGGGCGGGGAAACCAGGCCGGTGTATGACGGCAGCGGCCTGCGCCAAACCCTCGACGAGCGCGATTGGCCCATGGTCGAGGTCTTCAGGAACTGTACATGTGGATCTACCATGCTGGAACTGTTCAGGGAGCGCCGTGACCGTTCCTCGGCCGGAAAACGCCAGCGAAAGAAATTCGGGCAGTTGCTGGCATTGTTAATGAGCGTCGGAATCGACGAGAGTGTCGGCCGGCGAGAACTACTCAGGGTTCTTCGTGGTGAGAAAAGCGAAATACTGCTCCGCCATGGATTCAGATCCCGAATCGCATCCACTGATCCTGGCGTGAGCAGGACCCCTATGGCTCACAAGATAATTGTCATCGACGACGACCTTTCCCTTCTTCACCTGTTGAAGAAATCACTCTCCGCCAAGCTCTTCAAAGTGGATACCATCGCCGAGTTCGAAAAAGCACAAGAGTTGATTATCCAAAACGCTTACTCGGTCGCCATAGTGGACCTGGGATTGTCACATCCCGACCACACCGGCGGGCTGGACATAGTGAAGTTCATTCGAAAGCGACAGCCAAAGACTAAGATCCTGGTCTACACCGCAAACGATAATCCCCAGATGAAGGCGATAGCGCTTAGGGGTGGAGCCGACATTTTCCTTGTCAAGCCGGCGCCTCTCAACGAAATGAGTAGCTGCGTCATGGGACTGTGCGCGGTGATTCCGGCTCGGGTACCTCCAATTATAAGCGGCCAGCGCGAGGATAACAGGCCCGCATTCTAACATCTTACCAACCGATCGCAAAGCACGAGTAAATCACTCATAAAACCCCGGCCCGGCCATTCCCGCATCCAGCAGCTCCTGGTTCAGAAACCTGCCCTCGGCGAAGACCTCATCCTTATCCTGGCCGGCAACCCCGTAGAACACATCCCCCACGTAGCGCGCGTAAACATCACCATTGCACTCCCCAAACTTCGGGGACCGCACAAAACGCGGCAGGTGCGGCAAAAAACGCCGCCGTCTTGTAAGTCCTGACAACCACCAGCCCCACCTCCGCCAAGCGGCCATCGACGAAGGCCTTCGACTGTTTCCCCGCCTCGGTCCTCAACTCGGGCGCATCGATGCCCCTCAGCCGAATCTTCTCCGCCCGCCAGGTATCGAAGCCCAGGTCGATCTTGACCGCCAGCGTATCTCCGTCGATCACCCGCTCGAGCGTGGCCGCGTAGTTGTGCACCCGCGATTCGGGCCTGACAAGCGTATGTCTCCTGCCGCTCTTCCCGTCTTTTTGCCCCTCGAACAGGTTGCTGCGCAGCGCCCGTCGCAAGGCGCGCACCGACCAGCCCGATTCCACCGACCGCCGCAGGTAAAAATCGCGCTTCTCCTTGTTCTTAATCGGCAGCAACATCTGGTGTCCCGCCCAGCTAAGCAGCCTGGCCGGCGGCGAATCCGGTAAACCGTCCGGATAGGTGTGATAGAACTGCAGCGCCCGGTATAAATTGGCGGCGTCGATCTTCAAATCGGCTGCCAGGTTGTTTATCAGCTTGGAAGCCGTGCGTTTATCGTCGATCTCGCGCGCCCGGCTCAGCCGCTTGCCGATCTCCCAGTAGGTCTGGTTGCGAACGTCGATAATGGCCTCGATCGCCCGCAGCCGCCCCTTTTCGAGCAAGCTCCCAAGATCTGTGCACAACTTGACGTAGGACTTTGTAAGTTTGATATCAGCGCTCATCATGCCTCCTATTTATGAATCACTTGTTACTGATACAAAAAATTAACACAAAAAAAACCGGCAGTTGTCTACACCGAAGTCTCCATATCCCGCCCGATCTTGAACAAAGTCTTGGTAAGTCCCGAGGTAATCTTGCGCACCGACTGTTTCACATGCGGCGACGTGCGCTTGCCCGGTTCGCCCGCGTAGTAGATGCGCACCTCCAGGAAAGTCATCGAGCCGATCGGCAGCGAGCGTCTGATTAATTTTCGAGACGGGCACTAATCAGCCAGATAAGTTGGTCACGTAAATCATCAGTGCTGCACTTGGAAAGAAAAGCACAAAGCATGCGAACCGTTGCCTTCAGGCTGACTTGACGAGAGACGATGATTCCACAGTGGTGTTTTCCATCGGAAATCATTCTCTTGTGAATCTCGGCGAAGTGGCCCCGATTGAAGGTGAAGATACACATGTTCTGTGATGTCGCAAAGAGAAGCTGGTCATTGTCGGGGGCTCCACTTCTACCGGCCTCGAAGGTGGTAATCACTTCGAAACCTCTCCGGCGGAGAGCGATCGCCACGCCGAAATAAACATCCTCGTCGAGATAAAGACGGGGGCGTTGCAAGTCTACACCGTTGCCTCGGTGGCCCCGGGTGGAGGGTTGTCGCTCTCTTTCAGCGAGGCTTCGAAATCCGCCTTGTGATCCAGGTAGTAGGCAAGAGCCGCGTGGAGTTGCTCGGGTTTGAGGCCGGGATACTGGATCAAGATCTCGTCGAAATCCATGCCGAGCTGGTGGGCCCGCACGATGGCGGACACCGGGATCCTGGTGCCTTCGACAATCGGTTGGCCGCCCGACACCGCGGCGACGACTACGATGTGGGGATAAGCCTTGGCTTCGGCTGGAATGCTCATGGCTGCCTCCGTTTCACTACATTGATTATCACAAGCCGGCGACGCCGACAAGCTGCCCGGGAGCCCGGGCATAAAAAAGGCCCCAAATGGCCTATGAGCTGCATGCCCCCGGTCACAGTTCGCTTCCATCGACACGTTCTTCAAAAACCGTAGTGGCGGGCGGGGGTGGTACGACCGAGGGCCGATAGGCTGCATGCCTTGCTCGCGCAATCAATGACTCATTATCAACCTCTCTCGAAGCTCGCGCTCGATCCTCCTGGCCGCGTGTCTGATCTCGGTCGAGGCCCTCTTGCCCCGCTTGCCGCGGTATAGGAACCGCACCTCCAGGAACGAAAGCTGGCCGACGGCCACGGATTTCCTGATAATCGCCCCGTGTGCCCAGCCCTGCCCGTCGAACGAGATATCCCGTTCATCCGGCGGCTTCAGCCCGACCGAGTGCCAGCCGACCCCGAGAAACCCGCAAGCCCTGCAACTTTCCACCAGCATCTCCCAGGCGCCGTCGAGCCCGTTGCCTGCATCTTGCTCAAAGACCGCCTCTTGCTCAACGACCGCCTCCCGATCGGCGTCCCGCGGCTGTTTCTCGGCCGGCGACTTTCTCGCGATAGATGTTGCTCCTTCGCCCCACTTGCCTTCTCGAATAGTCCGTCCCAGCGCCCGCCCGACCACCTCGGCCGTCAACTGCAGCACGGTATCACCCTCCTGCGTCAGCTTTCCCAGCCGCGCGGGGTAGGTGATCTTGATCTCGATATAGGCGCTTGTGTCGATCGCCGCCGAGGTATGGATCTTGAGAAACCCGCGCTGCTGCTCTTTTTCGTAGCGGGCCGAATTCTCGTCGAGCAACTCCTCGCGCCTCTCGTCCGTGGGCTTTACCCCCACGCTGCGCCAGGATACCGACTTGAACTCGCATTTTCCGCACATTGCGCACAGCCTCTCCCACACATCGTCCAGAGACCCGGCCTCGTACATCATCCCGGCCGTGAAATCGGGCAGCTCGCGCCGCAGGCGCGACTCGAGCTGCGAGTGGTGCATGGCGCCCCTGACCGCCTGCGAAACGTTGAAGAAGCCGAAGAAGCGCACGATGCCGATCACCAGCACGGCCACGACGCCCATGGCCACCGCGGTGGACATCTTCTGGCTGGTCATGATCGAGGTGGTGGCCAGGATGTAGCCCAAGAACATCGAGCCGGTGTCGCCCATGAAGATGATGGCCGGGTTCCAGTTGAAGATCAAAAAGCCGACCACGGCGCCGGCGATGGTTGCCGAGAAGAAGGCGCCCAGCGCGTTGCCGCCGTGCAGCGAAAGAACCAGGTTGGTGACGGCGACGAAGAAGGTGACCCCGGCGGCCAGCCCGTCGAGGCCGTCGATCAGGTTCATGGCGTTGATCACGCCGGCTATCCAGATCACGCTGAGCGCGAAGTCGAGCACGATCGGCAATTCGACGGAGCCCACCAGGGGCAGGCCGGTATGCTCTAAGCCGGCACCCTCCGGGTACACCAAACAAATGGTGCTGCACAAACCGCTGCCGTACAATAAAGGTGCCGTGCCCTCGAGTACGGGATCCAACCATTTGCACCACTTGTACTAAATCATGGACCCCAGCTTGAACCATGCTGGGGTGACTAGGGTTATACCTTGCGGATTGTTTTATTACGTCCTGAACGCTTACTTCTTCTATAAAACCAACGACCGAGGTCAACCGTGTATCATTTCCGGACACCCCGTCCATGCTCGAAGCCTGCAACCCCTTGAAAACGTTACTCCCACCCATTGGCACGATGATTGCTTATGTAGAAACCCATTGATCCTCCGGCGCTGAGTCGGTAGCATTGTGCCGCGGTTTTTGCGGCACCTGGTTCGCAATGGTGCTCCACTCTCCGGCGGGCAGACAGGAGGCTTTTCATGGGCGACACTTACAAGTTCGAGAAGATCGAAAAGGCGCTGGACGCCATTCACTGTACCGTCGTCAAGATCGAGAACGAGCACGGCGCGAAGTTCGATGTGTTGTTCGAAGGCCAGGAAAGCCTAAAGGCCGGCCAGGAAAGTCTGAAGGCCGACGTTGGCGAGCTGAAGGCCGACGTTGGCGAGCTGAAGACCGACGTTGGCGAACTGAAGACCGACGTTGGCGAACTGAAGACCGGCCAGCGGGAGATCCTCAAGGATCTTCGCGAGGTCAAGAGTTCCGTGGGCCTACTGCACACCATAGCCAACCAGCACGAAGCGCGCCTGCAGAAAGGGGAGGGCACCCTGGCCGACCACATGGCGAACAATTCATAGAAAAAGACCCGGATAACAACGCATCACAATGACCGCTTTTAAACCGAATTCTCGATAGCCCGCCCGATCTTGAACAAAGTCTTGGTAAGCCCCGAGGTAATCTTACGCACCGATTGTTTCACCTGCGGCGGCGTGCGTTTGCCCGAAGGTCCCGCGTAATAGAATTTGATTTCGACAGCCGCAACCAAAAAAACCGCGCACGGGCGAGCCCGCTACTGAGAATCTTTGCAGTACGCAAAGATTCTCGTGATTAGTAGTATCACGAAAGCCTCGGCGTTGAACAGGTTGGCCATGTCGGCCACCGTCTTGGTGCCGAAGACGTTGTTCTTGATCGCCTAGCCCGCGGTTTTCCGCGCTTCTCAGCCGTGTTTCTCAACGGTGCCCTCGGGTGCGGCCCTCGGTTTATGAGGGTGCGGCACCTGATACCACTGCGAACCGGGTACCGCAAAAAACGCGGTTCGCAATGGTGCCCGGGTTCCACTCCATCATCGGCACGTGTTTGTGAGCCGCCGCGTGGAAAATCACCTCTGCGCGGTCGCCTATCGGTTGACCCGACTGTTGGATAACTCATGCGAAATTACTCCAGCGGATCCAAGCGGTGAAGAGGACGGTTGTTTTCAGCCAGCTCCCACAGAGCCAGCAACTCGTCATGCCTGGCCGATGCCCACTCGATAGTCATGCCCAGCGCGCGAGCCGGAAGCGAGCCTCATACCGTAGAAGCGGCATATCTCAGGCAACGCGCGACTCCGTGTCCAGCCCGGGAAGCAGTTGCTCTGCCCGTTTCCCGGTCAGCCTCAGGTAGAGGGCATCGGCGCAAAGATCCACGCCGCACGCCCAGCAGACCTCGCCGCCGGAACCCACTGACACGTTTTCAAAGGCGCCCGGGGCCTCCCAGGCGGCGAACACACCCTTGCCCGCCAGGTGGTTGAGGACGATCTCGCCGCCGGCGCCATCCTCGAAGATTATCTCCACCCGGTAACGATCCAGGGCATGTACATGTTTGGCTTTCAATAGCTTCGTCCTCCTGGACCCCATTATAGCACGGATTCCACCCATGCAAACACCAACGCCTGTCCTCCGAAGCCCGAAGGGCGAAGGAGAACAGTAAGCGTTCATGTGGGCGAGGAATAATGAAAAGCCACTTCGTCATCCCGGCACGAATCAAGCCGGGATCCAGCCATTTGCACGATATACTTGGCCCCGGCTAGAACCATACCGGGGTGACGAGGCTCATATTTATGACACCCTGAACACTTACTGATGACCTATCCTCCGAAGTCTCGGCGCAGCATGGCGGAAAACTCCCTCCCCCTTCAGGGAGAGGGTGGGGGTGGGGGGTGAAAAGGATCAAATCTCGGTGATCACACCGAAGTCTCGATATCCCGCCCGATCTTGAACAGAGTCTTGGTAAGTCCCGAGGTAATCTTGCGCACCGACTGTTTCACATACGGCGGCGTGCGCTTGCCCGAGGAGCCCGAGTAAAAGAATTTGATTTCGACGAAGGTCATAGAGGCGATCGGCACCGAGCGTCTGATCATGGTGTGTTTTTCCGCGCCCCCATCGTCGAACAGCTCGTTTCGCTCGGCCTCCGGGAAGAAAGTCCATTCAACAGCCTAGAAATCTTCAGCTGGTCGCATGCAGAATCTCTCCGAACCGGATAGCATTCGCGATCACGCCGCTCTGGAAGCCGGCCAAACGCCTCAGCTCCGCGGGTGTGACCACCAGGATGTCGAACGCCGCCCGGATGCCGCGCAACGCCAGGCGAGCCCTGGCGCCGCGCTCGACGAGCGGCAGGGCCGTCTCCACCACGATCAGCAGATCGTAGTCACTGTCGCGGGTGTGGGTTCCCGCCGCGCGCGAGCCGAACAGAACGATGCGCTCGGCCTCCGGGAAGACCGAGAGCACGCGCTCCGAAATAACCTTCGCCATGGCGGATCGCCTGCTGTTCATGGACTGACCTCCCTGGATATCCTACCAGACAACCCTCGCCCCAGGCAATCCTGGGTGGGGTTTGATCGATGCCAGTCGGTTACTTTGGGCCTACAACTGTCATTCCCGCGCAGGCGGGAATCCATAATGGTTTGTAATTGCAGATCTTCTGGATCCCCGCTTTCGCGGGGATGACTTTGTACGTTTTGTTTTTCCGACTTTTTACGAGATCATCATCAATGACTCATTATCAACCGCTCTCGAAGCTCGCGCTCGATCCGCCGGGCCGCGTGCCTGATCTCGGTCGGGGCCCTCTTGCCCCGCTTGCCGCGGTACAGGAACTCCACCTCCAGGAATGAAAGCTGGTCGACGGCCACGGATTTCCTGATTATCGCCCCGTGTGCCCAGCCCTGCCCGTCGAACGAGATCTCCCGTTCATCCGGCGGCTTCAGCCCGACCGAGTGCCAGCCGACCCCGAGAAACCCGCAAGCCCTGCAACTTTCCACCAGCATCTCCCAGGCGCCGTCGAGCCCGTTGTCGGTATCTCGCCCAAAGACCGCCTCTTGCTCAACGACCGC
>DATKYQ010000027.1:0-102978 GCA_035528415.1 Myxococcota bacterium
GTTCTTGAGGGGCAGCTGCCCCTCAAGAACGACTGTAAGAACATGTAGTCTTTGTAGCTCCCTGTCGGTCATAGCTAGTCGTCCCATATAGGACATTTTCGCAGGGCAGTTGCGTAGGACATAATCCCTGGGCTATCACAGACAGGATGTCAATACTTGATTCTATAAAGGTAATAGAGCATGATGGGGGCGATCCGGGAGTGATAAATGATAGTCGAATGCAACCGCTGCTCAACGAAGTTCAAGATAGCCGACGAGAAAGTTACAGATCGCGGCGTCAAGGTTCGCTGCTCCAAGTGTAAGCACCTGTTCATGGTCAAGAAGAGTGGTGTGGCCGAACTCGACGAGCCCAGGGTGCATGCCTTCGGGGAAACGCAAAATAAAGCCGTCTTTCCCGATGGCCGGGGTGTGCCCGATTCGGTTTTCAAAGCGCCGACCAAGGTGGCCGAGCCACCTCCGTCAATGCCGAGTATCACGGCCGGTGCCGGTGACGTTTTCTCCAGGCCGACACGGGTTGCGCCAGCGCCTGCGGCAGTCCGTCCGAAGTTTCCCGTGCCTCCGCCATCCCCTCTCGGAGATGGACGCAAGAGTCTGGCCGACCAGATCGATCTGGACTCTGATGATGCGTTCAGGGCGCCTTCGCCTCCCTCGCCGCCGGCGCAATCACCTTTGCCGGCGGCCCCTTCGTCGTTGCCGCCGAAGCCTCAGGCTCCCGCGACGCCGCCTATTTCAGTGACCCCAAGGGCTCCCCTTCCTCCTCCTCCCGCTCCCCGGCGCGAGGCAGCAATGAGCCCGCACTTGCCTCCGTCTCCGGCCGGGGCGCGATCCGATCTTTCTGATGACTTATTTGGCGATCTTGGGGCGCTCGAGTCGGAAGGACCTGCGCCATCTGCGCTCCCGGCCAAGCCGCCGGCGCCCTCGGCCAAGCCACCGGCGCCCCGGGAGAAGACACCTGCTTCGCCACCCAGTCCAAGGCTGGATGATCCATTTGCCGGAATCGACATTTCAGATTCTCCTTCGAGTTTGTCCTCCGGGGGCCTTGACGGGGTCGATGCAGGACAGCCATCCTCCACTCTGGATCCGGTGTCCGGCGAAGCGGTGGGTAAACCTACGACCGATCTATTCGGAGATCTTGGAGATCCATTCGCGGCATTGCCAAAGCCGCCGGAAGCTGTCGGCGATCAGGGATCTGCCGATGATCCCTTTGCCTCCATTGACGCTGCTTCGAGCACATCGAGTGTGGTGACGGCGCCCCCGCCTGACGCCGCACAGAGTACCGATCCGTTTGCCAGCCTCGATCAGGCGATCGATCAATCACCAACGGATTTTGGCGGTGACCTTACGGACAACGATCCCTTCGGCCAGCTTGACACATCCGCGGAGGACGACGTGTCTGAATCGTCTGGTTTGCAACTTGGCGAGGATGGCAAGCTTACAGGCGAAGACCTGCCCGAGCCACCAGCTCCCACCAAGACATTGGTCCCGAACGCTGCCACGCCCGGCGGCGCACCCGCCCAGTCGCAACCTGCGTCGCCGGCCCCGATGGCCTTGACCAAGCCCGCTGATCACGATGCGCTGCGGCCGCCTTCGATGTGGCTGTATAAGATCGGCTTCGGAGTGATCGGTTTATTGATGGCGATTCTCTTGTTCGTCGCATACCGCAGTGGAGGAAAGCCGGATCTGACAGCATGGTCCACATATGTACAAGCGTTCACTGGGCGATCCTCCTTGCAAACCACTGCGGGGGAACTCATCGTTGAGAAAATAGACAACACGATCTATCCAAACCAGGATGGACACCCGTTGGTCGTTCTTTGGGGAGAGGTCGAAAATCCGACGGACAGCGAAAAGCAGCCGGTGGCCGTCACGGCAATGCTGGTCAACAAACAGGGGCACGTCGCTTATCGCAAGACGATACCGGCCGGATTGACCTTTACCCCTGAAGAAGTCTACAAGATGCTGGACGGTCCAGCCGTCGACGCGGCCTATCGCAGGAAGCTCGGACAGGGGACCGGGCCTTCCTTGGCGCCTGGAGGAAAGGCTGCCTTTATGGTCGTATTCTTCGACCATCCCGACGAGATGCACGGTATGGAGTTCCGGGCCGAGGCAAAGTCGAGCACGGATCCGCTGTTGGGCCTCCCCCCCGAACCGGAGACCCCGGAAGAAGCAACCGGCGGCCAAGAAACCGGCAGCAGACCAATAATGCATGACTGATCATCCGATGATCAAGCGCCTGCGAGCACTGCCCGAAGCGGCCATGCGCTGCGAGGTGCTGGTCGAGTGGGTGCGGCAAGCTGAAGCGCAGGACATTCTAGGTTTCTTTTCGCGCGTGCTGGACGGGATGCTGCGCCGTGACAAAGCTTGTCTCGACATACTGGACGCAGTTCACTCGGCCGTGCTTGTAGGGCAGAAGCAGGACGAACTATACGAAGTGCTGGCCGAGGTTTATCGTCTGGCGGGTGACGAAGAAAACGAGGCCGTCAAGCACCTATTGACGGTTGCCACACCCATGCGCGGGCCACTGGAGTTGCACGAGGTTCCCTCCGATCTCGAGATGTCACGTATCACCCTTGGCAGGCGCAAGTATTTGGCTCGGGGGCAAAATCGCGGGCACCTCGATCGCCTGCTGCTTGATAGCGATCCGTCAGTCGTCTGCAACCTGTTGCGCAACCCGCGTCTCGTCGAGCAGGACGTGGTTCGCCTGGCAGCCAGGCGGCCGGCCCGCGATATCATACAGCGTGAGATCTACTCCAGCCGCTGGGGCGGACGCTACAAGGTGCGCATGGCCTTGATCTGCAATCCCTACACGCCGACCGACCTTTCGATAAAGCTGGCCGGGTTTTTGCTGCGCAAGGATCTGCGGATGATAACGCGTGACCATGGCCTGCACTCACTTGTGCGGGCCGAGGCCGAGAGATTGCTGCAAGCCAAAGAAATGCTGGGCGACGGCGGGAATGAGGATCAGTGATATAATTCGTTACTCGTGCCTGGAGTCTTCCCGCTCTTCTTTTCGCTCAGCAGACTCCTGGTCGGACCCGGCGCGCATCTTGACGATGGCTTTTCCAACGGCGGTGGCAATAACCGGTAACTTGCCGGCGCCGAAGATGACAAGCACCACGATCAGGATCAGCACCAGTTCGGCAAAGCCAGGCAATGGAGATCCTCGACTAGTAGTCGAACCCCAGCTTGAAATTGAACATGTGCAGATCCTGGTTGGAGAACAACCCCTCGAGCGTGATCTGGAAAATATAGGTAGTCAGGCGCAGGCCCACGAAGAAACGGTGAATCATGTTGTCCTTCCAGTTAACCTTGGAGAAGACGAACTGATCCATCGCGGTCGTGGCGTCGAGTACCACGTGGGAAGACGCGTGGACGAACAGCATGTTGTAACCGGCGTAGGGAGTCAAACTGAGCATACCGCCGATGCCGAAAGCCTTGGAGACAGAGACGTCCCATCCCCCGTTGGTCAACTCGAAGTCCTTCGAACCGACTATGTGGTTCACGGCGAAGCGGATGGCCAGATCGGGGATCAGGTAGAATCCCTCGTTCATGGCCCACTTGACCTCGGCCCCGACGATGAATAATTCGCTCTCGGGAACCATCGATAGCTGGGCACCGACCTCGAAGCTGAACGGCAGCCCCTTGCGAACATGCAGGTGGGGGATGAACAGGACGCTGCCCGGATTGCCCTCGGTGGCCAGACTCCAGTAATCGGCGTCGTTGTTGATCGGGACGACGCTGCCCTCGAAGGCGAAGCTGAATCCGTTCAGGCCCAGCGTCTCGGCGGGAGACAGGAAGACAGGAGCGGTGGCCATGCCGAGTTCCCGCATCAGATCGCGAAAATGCTGATTTGGGTAGCAGGTGCCCGCAGCGCTACAGGTGTCGTTGATGAAGTTCCCCAGGTGGAGATCGTAGCGGTTGGCCAGCGATGGTCGAGCAAAGACGCAGGCGGAAAGCAACATAACTAACGCAAGTCGTCGGCAATTCATGAAAAGAAACCTCAGTTTGTGACCACGGCCGTCGCAATCTGCTTTGTTTGCAGGAAATTAGCACCCGGGTTACAAAACTGTCAAGGTTTTTCAAGCCACTATATTATACCGCTGGCTTGCCGAATCGCTCATGCAGCAGGCCTTTGCCGGATCCGAATGCAGAAACCGCTCGGTCATGCGAACCGCGCCATAGCGAGTCATCGGGGCCCCCCGCGTTTCATGTCGGCAGGGGCGCGATCATGCGGGTACTGCAGGCGCTCCCGGTGCTTGCGATACAGGCCGCGGAACTGGTGGTAAGAAAGTCCCATAAGGTCGGCCGCCCGTCTTTGATTGAAGTGCGCCCGGGCCAGCGCCTCTTCGAGTTTTGAGATTTCCAGTCGGCGGATGGCCTCGGGCAGCGATTTTGCGGGGACGGGTTCGGCTTGGAGGCGCTCGTGTTCAATCTCGAGCGTCGGCGCATACGGCGAGCAGAACGGATCGAAATCAATCTCCGTAATCACCGCGCCTTCTGTGCGGTAGACGGCTCGCTCCACAACGTTTTTCAACTCGCGAATGTTGCCCGGCCATGCGTGGGCCCTGAGGTTATCGAGAGCTTCCGGCGCGAAGGAGGGTATTTGAGGCCGCTCGAGTTCGCGGGCCATTTGCGACGCGAAGTGCCCGGCCAGCAACTCTATGTCTCCAACACGCTCGCGCAGCGGAGGCAGGAAGAGCACGTCGAACGAAAGCCTGTCTAAAAGATCGCTCATGAAGCGACCCTCCCGAGACCGGGCGTGCAGGTCCTGGTGGGTCGCCCCGATGATGCGCACGTCGACGTTGACGGATTGCGAGCCGCCAACGCGTTCGAAGCTGCCATACTCGACGACACGCAGGATCTTCTCCTGGGCCTCGATGGGGATGTTGCCGATCTCATCAAGGAACAACGTGCCCCTGTGAGCCGCCTCGAAGCGGCCAATTCTGCGGCTGTGTGCCCCGGTGAAGGCCCCCGCCTCGTGGCCGAAGAGTTCCGTCGAGATCAGGGTTGCCGTCATGGCGGCGCAATTCAGGGTGACCAGCGGAGCACCCCAGCGCCGGGACAGGAAGTGCAGGCGGGTGGATGCAAGCTCCTTGCCGGTTCCCCGTTCGCCGATGATCAGCACGGGTCGTTCCACCGGGGCTACCCGCGACAATTGTTGCTGGAAAGCGATGAAGGCGTCCGAACGCCCGATTGCCTCGCGCGTCTCTCTTGTCACCTCGCCAGTCATCTGGCTTCATGTCGCAATAATTGGTAAATCATGCTCACACGCGGCTAATATTACCATGTAACATTGTAGATGTAAACTAGCCCTGACAAGAAAAAAACAAGTGATAACCAATTATTGCGGCGATTGGTGTCATTTGGCCCAGAGTTTGCGTTTGGTTACGGGCGACACGCGAACGAACGGAGGTATTTCAATGGGTGTTTTTTCCAGACTCAGGGACATTGTCAACTCGAACATCAACTCGATGGTTGAGAAGGCGGAAGATCCCGAGAAGTTAATCAAGCTGATGATTATCGAAATGGAGGACACTCTGGTCGAGATAAAGTCCTCGGCCGCGGGAGTGATGGCGTCCCGCAAGAAGGCGGCCAGGAACCTGGATACCTTTCGAACAAAGGCCGACGACTGGGGCCAAAAGGCCAAACTGGCCATGAACAAAGATCGCGAGGATCTTGCCCGCGAGGCTCTGGGTGAAAAGCATTACCTTCTCAAGCAAGTCGAGGTCCAGGAGAACGAGCTTTCCAGCTTCGACGCTTTAGTGGATCAGTATCAAGACGACATTCGCCAGCTCGAAGAAAAGCTCACAGAGGCCCGCGAGAAACACAGAATCCTGGTGCAACGTCACATTCATGCCATGGGCGCCAGGCGCGTGCAGAGCCAGATCCGGCGGGCCGAGTCGCAGGGCGCCTTCGTTCGCTTCGAGCATCTCGAGCAACGCATCGACAGGGTCGAGGCCGAAGCCGAATTGGTCAACTACGGCCACAAGCCGAGCCTCGATGAGCGCTTTCAGGCTTTGCAGGAAGAAGAGGCCGTCGAGCAGGAACTGAATGAGATCAGGGCCCAGGCGAAGGCCGAAAAAGAATGATTCCGAAAGGCGCGCCGTATAGTGATAAACTCCCGGACACGGTTGCTTCTGGATCCAGGGCGGAAGAGTCTGACAACTGAAACGGGAGACGAGAGTGTATCCGGAAAGTGTCATAGGCATCATCTTCGGAACATCGCTGGCGGCGTTCGTGGCCCTGGGTATCTTCGTGCTGATCGGGTTGAAGATCATGAAGGGCGGCAAGGCGAAGAGCCGTCAGCCTCAGGAGCAAGAGTCGCGTACGATTCAGGAGATCTACCGCGGGTTGACGCGGATGGAGCAGCGTATAGAGACGCTCGAGGCCATCCTGTTCGACCGCGAGAAAGACGGTGAACGACATGAGCTTTAGACGCAGGAAAAAACGGCGCACCCTTTACCGCTCGCGCCGGGGTTTTATCCTGGGTGTCTGCCGGGGCCTAGCCGAGTACTTTGACATTTCCCTGAAGTTCACCCGCATTGTAGCCGTGGCGGTGCTGATCTTCACCGGCTTCTGGCCTGCGGTGGCGGTTTACCTGGCGGCCGCCTACTTCATGACACCCGAGCCGATCGTGCCGCTCGAGACAGGAATGGAGGAGGAGTTTTACAACTCCTACTCGACCTCGCGCCCGATGGCCATAGAGCGCCTCAAGGACAAGTACGACCGGCTCAATCGACGCATCCAGAGGATGGAGGGTGTCGTGACCGACAAGGCATATAACTGGGAGCGAAGGCTGGAAACATGAGCGGGCCGTCGAATGGCCTTGCGGATTGTCGGGCCATGGTTCTGGCGGCTGGGTTTGGAACCCGGCTGCGACCGTTGACCGACAGCCTCCCAAAGCCGCTGGTGCCGGTGCTCAACCGGCCGCTTGTCGCCTACACGCTCGATCTGCTCTCGCGGGCCGGCATCGATCGGGTGGCGGTAAACTTGCATCATCTCGGAGACAAGATCGAATCGGCACTGGGCGACGGATCAGACCACGGCCTGCGGATCTCGTACTCTCCAGAGGACGAGATCCTGGGAACGGGGGGCGGGGTGATGCGCATGCGCTCATTCCTCGATGGGGGCACCTTTCTGTTGCTCAACGGCGACATCCTGACCGGCGTTGACCTGGCGCGGCTTGTGCAATACCATCGCCGGCAGCGGGCCGCCGCCACCATGCTGGTCAGACCGTTGCCGCGCGGTAGCACCCATACCCCCCTGGGCATGGACGAGGACGGTCGCCTGGTTCACTTCAAACAGGTACACCTTGCGGGCCGGGGCGAGGTTCGTCCGGTCATGTTCTGTGGTGTGCATGTGCTCGAACCGCTGGTGTTCGATTTTCTGCCGACGACTGGTTTCGCGTGCATCAATGACCAAGCCTATGTCGCAATGATCGAACAGGGACTGAAGGTGTTCGCCTTCCTGGACGAGGGGCACTGGTTCGATCTGGGCACACCCTCCGCCTACCTGGCGGCCAACCTGGCCCTCCTTTCCGGCGCCGTGCGCCTGGCGCACGTTGATCTCCCACAAGGTACGGGCCGAGCGGATTCGTCGCTGGTTGGCGAGGACGTGCGCCTGGAGGACGGCGCTCGCCTGGATCGGCTGGTAATCGCGGGCGACGGCTGCCGCATCGGCCGCGGAGCCCGTCTTTCGCACTGCGTATTGTGGCCGGGCTCAACAGTAGACGCCGGTGTTTCTCATCACCAGGTGGTGATCGCCGGCCAGACGGTGGTTCATACCACCAATGACTGAGTCAGAGAGCCTCGACCCGCGAGAGAACTACCGTGATGTTGTCGACGCCGCCGGCCTTGTTGGCCATTTCGATTAGCGTATTGGCGGCCTGTTCGAGATCGGGGTTCTTGACCACGATATCGAGCATCTGTTCGTCGGTTACCATACCGCTCAGGCCGTCGGAGCAGGCCAGGTAGACGTCGCCTTCATGGAGCGTGTTACGGGAAAGATCGACCAGGACGGTTTCCTTCATGCCCAGGGCACGGACGATCACGTTCTTGTGAGGGAAATTCTCGATCTCTTCGGGCGTTAGTTTCTTGGCCTTGATGTAGTCGTTGAGCAGCGAGTGATCCTCGGTGATCTGGGCGATCTGCTTGTTGCGGATACGGTAGACGCGCGAATCGCCCACGTGCGCTACCAGGACGTCTCCATCGAGAAAATTCATGCCCGCAACGGTCGTACCCATACCGCGATAGCGCGCCTCGCGCTGGGATGCCTCGAATATTCGCAGGTTGGCCAGCTTGACGGACATGACAAACCTGTTTTCGTTGTACGGGCGGTTCTTGTCCATCTTGTACGGCCAGGTGATGTCCTCGTCCTGGCGGGTGGCCTTGAAGAAGTTGGAAATTCCCTCTACTGCTATCTGGCTGGCGATTTCGCCCGAACTGTGGCCACCCATCCCGTCGGCCACTGCATACACGTTCTCTTCAGGCAATGTCAGAAAATTGTCTTCGTTGTGGGAGCGCTTCACCCCCACGTCGGTTCTGCCGACTGATACCATCCGCATAGACGATCGACCTCGCTCTTTTTTTTTCGTACCACGCGTGTTGCAATGTTGTCAAGCAAGACAAAGGTGAATGGTTTGTATGAATGCTGGACAGCGGCCGTGTATCAAGTGAAAATGGGTGCGGCACGGAGGGATGGCCGAGCGGCTGAAGGCGGCGGTCTTGAAAATCGCTTCTCCGAAAGGGGACGGGGGTTCGAATCCCTCTCCCTCCGATTGCTTTTTCCCGCAGGGGCAAGGCCCCGGTCGGATTTTTCGTCCGATTGACTTTTTAAGGGTGTTTTGAGACCATGTAGGTAGACGCTGCTGTTGAATCAAGTGGCATGATCGGGGCTTGAGAATAAAAAGATGGGGGGCGGGCACTTGATGGCGATAGTTTAGGGCCTTCTTGCGTTTTCGGGTGCGTCCCCATCCCCCCCGACACCCGGGGACCTTGAAGGCCCACTTTTTGGGCCGGGTGCGGTCTTGACAGGTCGCGGTGGTGGTGTTAGACACGAATGCTCGATTGGCCCGGCCCGGGGCCGGGTAGGTTCATTGACAAGGAATGCAAGCTTCCCCGACGGGGATGCTCGACTAACCTGGAGAGATGGCCGAGAGGCTGAAGGCGCTGGTTTGCTAAACCAGTGAACGCGTAAAGTGTTCCGAGGGTTCGAATCCCTCTCTCTCCGTGTACTGCGCCCATAGCTCAGCTGGATAGAGCATCGGACTACGAATCCGAAGGCCAGAGGTTCGAATCCTCTTGGGCGCGTTGGACCGCGATGGCGAACGAAGCTGATCATGAATGGATGCAAGAGGCCCTGGGCGAGGCCGCTCGCGCCTTCGAGGCGGGCGAGGTTCCGGTCGGCGCCGTGGTCGTGTTCGATGGTCGAGTGGTCGGTCGGGGAAGGAATCGCAAGGAAAGCGGACTGGATCCAACTGCGCATGCCGAGATAATTGCCATCCGGCAGGCGGCGGCCGAACTTGGCCGTTGGCGGCTTTCGGGCTGTACGCTTTACGCCACGCTTGAGCCATGCCCCATGTGTATTGGCGCAATGCTGTCGGCCCGCATTGATCAGTTGGTATTTGGGTGCCGGGATCCGAAAGCGGGAGCCGTGCGGAGCCTTTTCGAATTGGCTGCCGATAGCCGACTCAACCACCGAATCGAGGTGAGAGAGGGTATTGGTGCCGAGCAGGCGGCCGAACTGTTGAGATCGTTCTTCCGTTTGCGGCGGTGCGAGAGCAAGATGGGCAATGTGGAGAGATGGCCGAGCGGCTGAAGGCGCCTGCCTCGAAAGCAGGTGTACCCTCTGGGTACCGGGGGTTCGAATCCCTCTCTCTCCGTTGCTGGCTTTGCGATCGGGCCCTGTGTCTTGCATGGAGAGATGCCCGAGAGGCCGAAGGGGCGCGATTGGAAATCGTGTGTGCCGCGAGGTACCGAGGGTTCGAATCCCTCTCTCTCCGTTTGTATTACGTCTTGGGACGGCCGGGTCCTGTACAACGGCGGGTTGCGAACCCCGTCAGGCCCGGAAGGGAGCAGCGGTAGCATCACTGTCCGTGTGATGCAGGGTTGCCTGGCCGTCCCTCTTGATTATCCGAGGGACACATGTCTTACCTCGTTCTGGCCAGAAAATGGCGCCCATCGACTTTCGACGAGGTGGTCGGTCAAGATGGCGTGATCCGCACGCTGCGCAACGCCATTCATACAAACCGTGTTGCTCACGCCTATTTGTTTTGCGGCGCTCGCGGCGTGGGCAAGACGTCGGTGGCGCGCCTGCTGGCCAAGGCTCTCAACTGCGAGCAGGGACCGACCCCCGATCCGGACAATAGCTGTGGAATCTGTCGCGAGATCACGGGCGGCAACTCACCCGACGTGTTCGAGATCGACGGGGCGTCTAACACAGGCGTCGACGACGTGCGCAGCCTGCGCGAAAACTCGCGCTACTTGCCGGCCAGGAGCCGCTTCAAGATATACATCATCGACGAGGTGCACATGCTCTCGACCAGCGCCTTCAACGCGCTATTGAAGACGCTCGAAGAGCCGCCGGAACACGTCAAATTCGTTTTCGCCACCACCGAGCCGCACAAGATTCCGCTTACCGTTCTTTCCCGCTGTCAACGATTCGATTTCAAGCGCATTCCTTCCGGCATCATTCTCGAACGCCTGCAGAAGATCTTGGGCGCCGAGGGCGCCGCTATCGATGCCGAGGGCCTACGGATAATTTCCCGGGAGGCCGCCGGCTCGATGCGTGATGCACTCAGTCTGACTGATCAAGTGCTGGCGTTCGCGGGAGACAAGGTAGACGCCGAACAGGTCTACGCAGCGTTAGGTCTGGCCCGCAGCCAGATGTTCGCAACGGTAATAGACTGCGTGATCGAGCAGCGCTCGGACGACTTGATGCGCCTGGTGGAAGGGCTCTTCGACGAGGGTCACGATCTGAAGAGGTTTCTCGAAGGACTGCTTTGGCACGTTCGCAACCTGATTCTCTACCGCTCGCTCGAAAAGCCGGATTCGCTGGTCGACGCACTGGAAGAGGAGCGTACCGTGTTGCGCGCTCAGGCGGGCAAGGCCGAGGCGCTGCGCTGGCACCAGCTTTTCGACGTCCTTGTACGGGCGCTTTCAGAGTTGTCGCGAAGCCCTTACCCTCGCCTGACACTCGAGACGGCCTTATTGCGGCTTTCCGCCGTTGAGCCGCTTGTGGAGATCGGCAGTCTGGTGGACCGTGTTGCGGAGCTTTCACGAGAAATCGAAGGCGGCAAGGGACGGGGCGAACCACCGCGCGAGCAGGGACAAGGAGGAGGCCGGACGGAGAAGCCGGCCAGGCCGGCGTTCATTCCTCCGACCCCAAACGAGAAGAAAGCCTCACCGTCGCCCCAAACACAGCCCGTCGAAAAACCCGCTACACAGGCGGTCGGCACCAGTGATGGTTTTCCAAAAGAGTGGCAGAAACTGGTGGCGATGGTATCCAGACGCCGGCCCTCACTGGGTTCGGTGCTCAACCATGCTTATCCGCTTGAGGTCTCTGCTGAACGGGTGTGCATTGCACTCGAGCCGGGTTCTTTCTTCGCCGACCAGATGAAGGTCGAACGCAACAGGCGCGAGTTGGAGAAATACTGTCGGGAACTGTTTGGCCAGGAGACTCGCCTTTCGGTAGAAGACCGCCGGGCTGACCAGGGTGTGACGCTGGCGCAGGCGTTGGACGACGAGAGGCAGACGAGGATGGACGAGCAACGCAACCAGGCCCTCTCGCATCCCATGGTCAAAGAGGCGATAAAGATTTTCGGGGCAGAAGTAGCGCAGGTGAAGACGACGGAAGAGAGGAAGTCATGAGCATACCCGGCATGCAGGACATGCTGCACCAGGCCCAGGCATTTTCGGAACAGTTCACCCGGATGCGGGAAGAGCTGGCGCGGCGGACGGTGGAGGCCAGCTCCGGCGGAGGAATGGTCAAGGCGCGGGCTGACGGCCGCGGCCGAATACTGGCCGTCGAGATCGAACGCCAGGTCGTGGATCCCGATGAGGTCGAGATGCTGCAAGACCTGGTCACTGCGGCCGTCAACCAAGCACTGGGCGCGGCCAAGGAAATGGCCGCCGAGGCCACTCGATCGCTTACGGGCGGGCTCCCAATACCAGGATTGGACGCCCTGTTTTCCTGACACGGCGCGGTAAGCATGGCCGACGCGATCGAGCGGATGAGTGCGCTTCTGCGCCAGTTGCCGGCGGTGGGTGAAAAGACCGCCCAGCGACTGATATTTTATATCCTGGCCGCATCTCCCGAGTACGGCCGGGCTCTTGCCTTGGCGCTCGGCGATTTGATAGAGAGAGTTCGACCCTGCCAGGTGTGTGGCAACCTCAGCGAGCAAAGCCCTTGCCGCATATGCTCGGATCCCGAGCGGGACGGTGGGCAGATTTGCGTCGTGGAAAAGGTGCAGGACCTGCTGGCCATCGAAAACAGCCGTGCGTATCATGGGTTCTACCATGTATTACATGGCGTGCTGAGCCCGTTGGACGGCAAGGGTCCTGAGCAGATCGGGATCGAGTCGCTGCTTGCGAGGTTGCCCGGCAAGGTCAAGGAGCTGATCATCGCCACGGGCTCCAGCGTCGAGGGAGAGGCGACCGCGCTATACCTGAAAAGGCGCATTGTGCCACTCGGCCTGCGTATAAGCCGCATCGCCTCGGGTATCCCGGTCGGGGGCGAGCTGGAGTATGTTGGTAGCGGTACGCTCGGCCGCGCCTTGGCCGGTCGGCGAGAGATGTGATGCACGCGCTGCTGGAACAGATCTTTTCGAGACAGGTTCGTTCGCTTATCTGGATCTATTCGGTGATAGCCTCGCTCTTGCTGGGGTTGTGCGCGGTATGCATCATTATCGGCTCACCAGCTGCCTGGTTACTGTCTCCGTATTTAGCGTGGGCGGAAGCGGGCCTGAGCCTGCTGGCCGTCTTGTTGCTCGGGGTAGCCGTGCCGCTCGCGCGGCGACGCTTGCTGGATCCCGGGCACGTCAGGCGGGCCGGGCCCGAGACCCTGGTTGCCTGGGGGTTGCCGGCTGGAGTCGATCCGATCCTCGGCCGGCAGGCCGTCTTCCTGACCAGGTATACGGCCGGCTGCGTGATAAGCTGGGGATTGGTCGCCTCGGTGGGGTTGTACGGCCTGGTGGTTCGCATTTTGGGCGCGTCGACCTCGGTAACGGGCGGCTTCCTGGCCGTGGCGGTGTTTGCCTACGCCCTACTTCCGCCGATTACAACCGATTTGCGAAAAGCTCTTGCCGGCTTTGACTAAACTATTCCAGGGGCGCCAGAACGAAAGAAAGATCTCTTTGTTCTGGGCAGATAAAATCCATCTTCTCGAATTCGACCAGGGGGGCCGTGCAGGTCACTGGGTCGGATGACTTGTTTTCAAGAGTAGTTGTGATGATCACGATGGCACCCGAAGCCGAGCGCGAATCGCGAATCTCGATCGACTTGACGCTCAGCCCGGTCAGATCCTGCTTGTAGTCTACCTCACAATCCTTGGTAATGTTGAAATCGATTTGCCGCCGGGAGCGATCTTGTTTTTGGACGCGCACCAATTCGTAGCGCTTTCCGTTGACGTTGTCGAAAGACACACCCGAGCAGTCGGCAATCTGTTTCTCACCCAGAGCCAAGAAGACGCAGGACGTCTGGCATACGGCCAGGCCGACGGCAACTATCCAGGGCCACAATCGCAGGTTCATGTATCCTGACCGCCTTCTTCAAACCGGGCTTCGATGATCTCCTCTGGCGCTGGCTCGATCAGCTGGTCGATCTTTTCCATCGCCTTGCGATCGCCGACTATGCGGAACGCCTCGCGGGCGAACTGGAGCTTTCCGAGTTCGAGCGCCCGTTCCCCGATCTGCTTCCATTCGTCTTCCCCGGCAGCCTCTCCGCCCGCCTTGATGACTTGGCGCAGCACGAAGATGTCTCCCTCCTCTATGGATATCTCTCGAATCGTCGCCAGGCCCTGGCTGTCTTCGGCCTTCTTGAAAAAGTCGATGGCGTCGTTCAACCAGCCCTCTTCGAGAAAACGACGCCCGAGACGACTCAGCTCGCCGGGTTTTGAATCATTTCCATGAAGCAGGGCTTGCTTGAGCTTGTAGTGCGGTAGATCCGCGCTGCTGCTTGTGTTGCCGGTGTCACCCATGTCATTTCCCTTCCCTCGGGTTCGACTCGAAGCATACACCGTCGGCATCGGCCGATCAACCGATGACTCGAACCGCAAAGTCGACTATGCTGCGCTCGTCATGTCTGAAAACGCCATCAAGGTTCGGGGAGCGGTGAAGCGCTTCGGAAACACGATGGCCGTGGACGGGCTCGATCTCGACATAGCCCGCGGCGCCTTTTACGGCTTGCTGGGCCCCAACGGCGCCGGTAAGTCGACCACGGTCGGCATGCTGACGGGAACCTTGCGCCCAACGGCCGGGCGGATCGAGTTGCTGGGAAAAAAACTCGACCCGGACGATCCCTGGTTCAAGGCGCGCATGGGAGTAGTGGCCGAGGAGGCCGCCCTGTTCTCCAGGCTGCGCGGGCACGAACAGCTCGTTTTTTCCGGGATGATGTACGGGCTTGGACGCGCACAGGCCACACGCCGTGCGCTTACGCTTTTGGGGCTTGTCAACCTGGAGCGCGACGCGAACACGCTGGTGGCCGACTACTCGCGCGGTATGCGCAAGAAGCTGGCCATCGCCTGCGCCCTGATTCACTCGCCCGAGCTGCTCTTCTTCGACGAGCCCTTCGAGGGTGTCGACGCCATGAGCGCCGAGACCATCCGCCGTGTTCTGTCCGGATTGTGCGAGCGGGGGGCAACGGTGTTGCTCACTACCCACATCCTCGAGGTGGCCGAGAAGTTGGTCTCGCGGGTGGGAATCATCGATCATGGCAAGCTGGTCTACGAGGCCGACATGCAGCGACTCAAGTCTGCGGGCGAGTCGCTCAGTAATGTCTTCAATAGGGTCGTGGGTTACGAGGGAGATACACAACAACTGCCCGACTGGCTTGGCGGAGGGCAAGCCAGTGGCTGAACGCCTGGCGCCGGGGTTGCTTGCAACAATCGGCCTTTTGACCGGGCTGCGCTTCAGGTTGTTTGCCAGGCGCCTGACGGGACGCGGCCTGGTAGGCACATTTATGGCGCTG
This sequence comes from Myxococcota bacterium, assembly GCA_035528415.1. Classification (GTDB taxonomy): domain Bacteria; phylum Myxococcota; class B64-G9; order B64-G9; family B64-G9; genus DATKYQ01. Next base: position 15,183 of record DATKYQ010000027.1, read on the forward strand.
CTGTTTGCGCTGGGGATATCGCTGGGGTTGGGGGTCGGTGCCTACCTGCTGTTCGGGGCGCTACCGCAGATTGCCTCAAGCCCTGTCTGGATGGCCTTCGCTTTAAGCATGTTCGTCTTCCTGGTGAGTCTCTTCTGGGTCATCTGGCCGGTGATCGCCGCGCAGGTCGACGAGGCCTACGAGCTGGGGCGTTTCTTCTGCTACCCGGTGCGCCCGTTGCGTCTGTATCTGGTGCAGACGCTGGCCGCGCTTTTCGAGCCTTCGGTGTTGTTCTTTTATCCGGCCATAATCGGCGCGGGCATCGGGCTTTCTCAAACGCTTGCGCCCGGATGGGCCGCTACGCTGGGACTGATGAGCGCCTATGTTTTTATGAATGTGGCCTGCGGCCGCTGTCTGCAGAACATGTTTCTGAACCTGATGACCTCCAGGCGCTCGGGTGAGTTTTTATTTGCCGCCTTCCTCGCGTTTCTGGGACTGGCCGCCTTCATTCCGCCGGTCGATGCCTCCTGGCTCTTCGGGCGCCTGGGTGCATTCGGTTCGACGCCGCAGGACATGGCCTTGCTGGTCAATACGGCAAGGGCTCTGGGAAGTACGCCGCCGGGCTGGCTGGCGGTAGGCCTGGCGGCGGCCCGGGCCGCGGAGCCACGCGCGTTGTACTCCTCGGCGGCGCTGATGCTGTCCGTGGGCGGTGCGGCCTGGCTGCTCGGGCTGTGGCTGCTGAAGCGTTTCTACCGCGGCGGCAAGGGTTTCAGGCTGCTGCCGTCGCGCGCCCGGCGGAAGGATCCCCGCGCCTGGGCGAGCGCCGGAATCAAGCCGGCCTTCATTTCAGACACTCTCTGGGCGATCTTCACAAAGGAGCTGCGCACCCTGTTCCGCAATCCCAAAGCCCGCCTGCTCTTCGCCGTGCCTTTCTTTCTGTTGATCCTGCTGAAAGTGATCGGCGCGCCGCAGTTGTTTCGCTACCTGTGGGGCGAGGCCTGGTTCGCGATGCTGCTTGCGGTGCTGGGTTTCTATGTCCTGGCCGTGCTTGCCGGGCAGTTCTTCTCCAACGGCTTCGGATACGACGGTTATGGCGTCCGGCAAGTGTTCCTCTTGCCCGCGAGTCTGCGGCACTGGCTCATCGGCCGGAACCTGGCCCACGGACTTCTGGCATTGGTGCAGTTCATCGGTCTGGGCATCTTGTTGTTTGTCTTCGTCCCCGGCGCCCCGCAGCGGGGTTTGGCCTTGCCGTTCCTGGCGTTTCCCTTCGGGCTATTGGTGGCCCTGGGTGCCGGCAACCTGTTGTCGATTCACAACCCGCGCAGGTTCCATTTCGACCTCTCACGCCGCGATCGCCCGGTGGGCGCGAGCTTCGCCTGGATGCTCGTGACGTTGGGCGCCTGCCTGGTGCTGGTGATGGCCGCCATGGGAATCTCGGGCGGTTCCCCTGCGCTGTTATGGCTGACCATGGCCGCGCTGCCGCCCGTGGGCTTTTTTTTCTATATGTTATTGCTGCCGCGAGCACGGCGCCGACTGTCGGCCGAACAAGAGAGAATCATCGAGGTCATCACCGCGGGCTAAGATCCGGCAAGGTAGCGCGCGCCTCCCGGTACTCCGTCACCAGGCGCTCGATCACCTCTGCGCAACTGGGCAGGTCGTCTATCATACCGGCCGCCTGTCCGATCTCGAGCACGCCTTCTTCCAGATCGCCTGCGAACATGCCCCTCTGCGGGCGGCCTTCTCCCAGCATGGCCAGCAATTCGTCGCCGGAGGCCCCGCGGGCCTCGGCCACGCGAAGCTTTTCGCGAAACGGGTTTTCCAGCATGCGCATCGGAGAAAGCTTTTTCAGCACCGCCAGGGTGGCGGCGGCCCCAGCCTCGAGGCAACGCCGCTTGAAGTCGGGGTGGGCGGAACTTTCCAGAGTCAGCGCGAAGCGGGTGCCGATTTGCACTCCGGCCGCGCCAAGGGCCAGGGCGGCCGCCATCTGCCTGCCGCAGGCGATGCCGCCTGCGGCGATGACCGGGATGGAAACTCGCGTTGCCACCTGGGCCACCAGCACCATGGTCGTCAGTTCCTCGTGACTTAAATGCCCGCCGGCCTCGAAGCCTTCGGCCACCACGCCGTCGACGCCGGCCCGCTCACATTTTTGCGCCTGGGCGGGCGTACTGACAACGTGCAGCACTATCGAGCCGTTTTCCTTGAATCGCGCGGTGTGTCTTTTGGGCGAGCCGGCCGAGGTGAAGACGACCGGCACCCGCTCGCTGATCGCCACCTCCACCAATCCCGGCGCCTGGGCGAAAGTAAGCGGAATGTTAACTCCAAAGGGCTTGTCGGTGGCGGCGCGTAGCTTGCCGATCTGACCGGCGAAAAGGTCGGCGTCCATCGAGCCGCCGCCGATTACTCCCAGGCCGCCGGCCACAGAGACGGCGGCGGCCAACTTGGCGCCCGAGCACCAGGCCATGCCGCCCTGGATGATCGGATAACGTATTCCCAACAGATCGGCTATTGTCTCCGCGGCCATGCCGCCTCCCGACGATTTACCGTAACGCAAGCATTTTGTAACACTGCCGGCGAATTGACAAGCAACCTGCATGTGCATACCTTGTTTTCGATGAACGCCACGCTGCAAACCTTGTTGCAGGTCCTGCTTGAGGCCGCCGGGATCAGCCTGTTCGTGTTTCTAATGATGGTGGTGGTGGACTACTTCAACATCCTCACCCGTGGGCGACTGACGACGGTCTTGCGGGGAAGGGGGAACAGACAGTACTTGCTGTCTAGCCTGCTGGGGGCCGTGCCCGGTTGCCTGGGGTCCTTCCTGTCTGTGACCTTGTACATCCGCGGGATGCTGGGGCTTGGTGCCATGGTGGGTTGCTTCGTCGCCTCCTCGGGCGACGCGGCCTTCGTCATGCTGGCGAAGTTTCCGCGCACGGCCCTTGCGCTTTTCGCCATCCTGTTCGTGGTCGGAGTCATTTACGGCTGGCTGGTGGACAAGTTGGCCGGTCGGCTGGGCATCGTCGCCTGTGCCGAGTGTCGCGAACAGATGCATCACCTGGGCGATGCCGACTGCCGGGTGTGGCCTCAGCGAGGTGTGGCCTGGCAGCTCATGCGCCCGAATCCGCCGCGGGCGGTTTATCTTGTGGTCATGCTGGCTTCGATCATAGCGGTGGTCATGGGACTGGTTGGTCCTGCGGAATGGGATTGGGTGCGCCTGGCCATCCTGCTGCTGCTTGGAGTCGGCCTGTTCGTGATTGCCACGGTGCCCGATCACTACCTGGCGGAGCACATCGTCCAGCATATCACCCAAAAGCACCTGCCGCGGATCTTCGCCTGGACGCTGGGCACCTTGCTGGTGCTCGCGTTGCTGGGTCAGTTCGTGGATCTCAAACAGGTTGTCTCGGGCCACATGGTCTGGGTGCTCGTGCTGGCCGCGCTGGTCGGGATAATTCCCGACTCGGGCCCGCACCTGCTGTTCGTCTTCCTGTTCGCCGACGGCGCGGTGCCCTTCTCCGTCCTGCTCACCAGCGCAATAGTTCAGGACGGCCACGGCATGTTGCCGCTGCTTTCGGTCAGCGTGCGCGACTCGCTTACGATCAAGGCTTTCAACCTCGTACTGGGGCTGGCGCTGGGATTGCTGCTGCTGGGGTTGGGCTACTGAGTCTATTTCCTGGTTTTCTTGAGGCTCCTCTTCGGGGTTTTCCGGGCTGTCGTTTTTTCATGGCGGGTTGGTGGTACAGCGGCTTTTTCTGCCCGTGAGATGGCGCCGGCCGTCTCCTGTACCGCTTCTATGCCGAACACGCGGGATAAAAAGCCCGCTTTGTTTCGCGGCGCGACCTGCACGCGTGTGGCCGAGTCGGCCCGCAGTATGATGGCATCCTCGCCGAAAACCGCTTGGCGGGGATCGATCTCGACAACGCGCTTTTCAGACAGGCTGATCTCGCTCACGACCCAGTCTGAACCGATCTCGACGTCGACCAGCGAGCCGAGGATCTTGCCGCTCTTGGTAGCCACCTGCATGCCCATCATGTCCTTCAGGCTGCGGCCGACCGGGTTCTTGGCCTTGCAGGCGCCGGCCCGGGTGACGAAGATGACATTTTCGCCTACCTTCTCGATGTCGCGCACGTCGACCCAGCTCTCCTGGCCGCCGAAACCCGGCTCCTTGACCAGCATACCCGAGACGCGCTTCTTTCCCGGGTTGAGGAATATCTTCTGAACCAGGCCCATGGCCCGGCCTTCGGAAAGGGCCACCACCTGCATCCCGCGAATTTCATGAAGCTGTCGAAACATGCCACTCCTCCTTGTGGATCAGTCAAACCCCGATTGCTCAGTTGCGACGCGCGCGTTTTTTCTTTTTCGCGGCGGGCTTGCGTGTCTTTGTAGCTTGCTGTTTCTGTATGGCAGAGACAGGCTCTTCCGGACTGAAGACCCTCGAGAGAAACCCGCCGCCGGTCGATGCCTTGCCGCGGCGCACCTGATCGTAGGCGCCTTTCTGCAGCAGAATGGTGTCTTCGCCCAGGACTGCGTCCTTGTCGAGATCTACTTCGCCGCCATTGTCTAAAGCCAGCGCGACCACATCCCAGCCGTCGCTGTCGACGATCACGTCGTCTAGCGCTCCCAGGCGCTTGCCGTCCAGCGAGGTGACCGGCAGGCCCAGCATGTCCCTGACATCCCGGCCGGCCGGTGCGTCTTCATGTTGGTTTTTCTCGGCGCCCAGGAAGACGACGTCTTCTCCGACCCGCTGGATGTCCGCGACTTTGGCCCAGCGCTCCTTGGCGAGTCCGTGGGCCTTGTATACCAGACCGAGCGCCGCCTTGCGCCTGGAGTCGATCTGAAGCCTTTTCACGGAGCCCAGCAGCTTGCCCTCTTTTTCCGCCAGGACCTCCATCCCCTTGAGCTTAGAGAATCTAAAGCGCACGGTACGCACCTCGCTTTGGTAGAAAGTTACCCTTTTATCACCGAAGGCTTGCCGGCTGTCAAGAGCCGTCGGACGATCCAGCGTAGAGCGTGATAGCAGCCTTTTTGTAGAAGACTTGCCCGTCCGACTTGCGGGTGGCCTTGATCATCAGTGTTTGTTCCCAGCGGCTTCCGTCGTCCGTGGGCAGCGACTGGGGATCGCCGCCGTCATCCAGGCTGAAGGCCGCCTGCCAGGACTTGTCATCCGTGGCGTCGTTGTCTGGCACATCGGCCACGCTCACGCTACAGTCGTCGATGGTCGTGCCGGCCAACTCAATCGAACTTATCAGGAAAGTGGGATTCTGCTGGCCGCCGTCCTCGGGATAGATTGTGCCCGTGCAGCCTGTGGACATAAAGGACGCTGCGAGCGCCAAGAGAAAGAGACTCCAACTCGTCTTCATTCACGCCTCCCTGCTACGGCTCCAGGTACAGGTGACTGTAAGTTGCGCCCGTTTGTTTATCGGTGATCTGCAGCAATTTGGGCACCAGGTCTCCCTCTTCCACCTTGACCACAAAGAGCCGGTTTTGCAAGTCGCTGGCCCTCAAGATGGCCGTAAAATATCCTGGGTCGGTCGACCACTCTGGAAACTCCCACTCCGTCATACCCTGGGGCAGGCGGAACTCGGATGTCTGCCGGAAGTCATCGCTTACGGCCGTGTAGGAGAAGATGCGCACGTAGTCGTGGGGTATCACCAGGCACATCAAGCGGGCGCTGTCGTCGGGGGCCATCGATCCATTGCATGTCTGGTGGTCGGCGACGGCGCCGCCTAGCAAGAAGAATTTTTCAGTGGGGTAGTCTTTCTGGTTGGCGACATCGTAGGCCCACAGGTTCTCATAGACTTGCCCCAGCCAGTCGAGTCCCTTGTCGGGGCCGGCATCCATGGCCCGGGAACACAGCTCGACCGGATCTCCCAGGGGGCTAACGCCGCCAAGGGTCAGCTCGAGCCTGTATGTTTTCCCGTCTGCGCCGTTTTCGCTCTTGTCGGACCAGTCGCAATAGACGATCGATTCTTTTCCGCCGCTGAAGTTGAAATAACCTACGTCGCCCACGGCAACCTGGCCGGCGGCGCTGCCGTCGAGTGTGCTTATGAAAATGTTCTTGGGCCCGTTGGGCCGGCCCTGGCTGTAGACCACCCGCGTGCCGTCGGGGGAGATCAGCGGGTTAACCGAATCTTGCGATCCGGGCAGAGTCTGCACGGCGGGATCCTGCAGGCGGAAGTCGAGAACCTTGACGGCGCCTCCGGCGTCCACCCAGGTCAGGACGCCCGAGTGTCCGCCAAAGAAAGCCCGCAGATCCTCGGCAGACACAAGCAGGCCGTCGATCGGGGGCTGGGCGTCCTTGATCTCTAGCTGCATCAGGCGTTGACCGGATGCGCCGTCGCTCTCGATTACGAGGTTTGTCGTCTCAACGCCGGGAGCAAGATCGATCTGCGCTTCGAACGTGCCGTCGGCCGATACCGGGAATGTTTTCCCGCCCACGCGCACCTGGGAGACGGCGCCCGCTCCCGCGGGCACCTTGCCCGTGATTTTCAGGCTGCCGACCTCGAGGTCGCCGGATGCAACCTGCTTGGGCTCGATGCTGAACAGTCCGGACACATCCTGTACGTCTCCCGCGGGTGTGCGCGCGCGGACCTCGGCCATTTCGCTTTGCGCATCGGGAACAGTCCACTGAAAATCGCCCCAGGCGGGATCGCCCAGCGTCAGAGTGGCAACGGTATCGTAATTTGAGCCCCCGTCGAGTGAGTACTCGAGAACCACCGTCTCGACATCTGTGGCGTTCCAGCTAATAGACTGCGTGTCGCCGCCGGTCAGTTTGTCTCCAGCTTGCGGAGTCAGCAGGTCGATTAACGGGTTGCCCGAGGCCACGATGGTAAACAGGTTCGATTCGGCCCTTACGGTGCTGTCGAAGTAACCATGGATCATGATCCGGGCTTGATCGGTGCCCTCGTTGGGCACCTGCCAGGTGTAGTCGCCCCAGCCGGGATCGGCGTCGGACAGCGAGGGTACGATCTCAGAGTAGTTCGCGCCGCCGTCCGCCGAGAAGCGGATAGTAACGTCGGAAAGGTTCTCGGTCGTCCAGCGGATGTGTCCGTTGCCGCCGGCCTGCCACGACTCTCCGCCGGCCGGCGAGAGAATAGTGATCGAGGGCTGGTTGTTGGTCGTGATATTGACCGTCGCCGAACCCTGGTTGCCTGACGTATCGGTGGCCCGGGCGGTGATGGTGTGCGGTCCGTCGGCTAGCGCCAGCTCGTATATGGTATGGCTCCAGGCGTCGGTGCCGGCGGCCTGCTCCCAGGCGCCGCCGTCTAAGCTGATTTCCACCCGGGAAACTGCCACGTTGTCGGTGGCCGTGCCCGAGACGGCCACATCGCCGCTGAGTGTGGCCCCGTCCGTAGGGCTTTCGATTGTCACCACGGGATCCTGATCGTCCGTGGAGCCCTCGATGATCTCGATGCCCGTCTCGAAGACGTCGTTGCCCTGATCTTTTTCCGCCACAATCTGCAGGCCGTTGCCGTCCGTCACCTCGACCGGAAACTCCTTGACCAGTACCTTGCCGCCGCCGCCCGCGGCCTGCACGATGCTGAAGTCGTCGAGCACCAGGACTCCCTCGATGGTGTAGTCCATCGCCCGTCCGCTGGCCCCGGAGGCGTCGTAGAAGTGCAACCGGACAGTGTAGCTGCCGTCGGACACAGGGAAAGAGTAGGAGTGATCGAGATGGACGCAAGTCAGGTAGACATCGGCGGGGGCGGGGTTGGGCTGGGCGTTGAGGTCGACCGATCCTGAGAAATCGTATTCCTGGCCGCCGCTTCGAAAGACATCCTCGTCGCCCCAGCCGGCGACTTGAGGCGTACCATCGCCGCAGTTAATGGCCACCGGCAGCGAAAACGAGACGACGCTGACGCTGACATCACGGGTGATTGGCCCGCCCGGCCCCTCGGCGGTCAGGGTGTAGGTCGTGTCGGCCGACGGAGAAACCAGGCGCGATCCGTCTGCCGCGACCGATCCAATGCCTTGGTTGATGGAAACGGCACTTGCGTTGGTCGTCTGCCAGGCGAGCGTCGCGCTGGCGCCCTGGACGATCTGAGCAGGCGTTGCGCTGAACGAGTCGATGCGCACCTGGTTGCTGGTGCCGGGATCGACCCAGACATCGGGAAAGAACTCGGCTTTCGAGTTGTTGGTTACCCGCACCCAGTCGGTCACCTGGCTGAAGCCGGCATCCGCCTTGCCGAGGTAGATCTCGATCTGCGTCCCGCCGGCCATGATGTTGTTGTCGCCCATGGTGCCGTTGCTGTAGGGCCCGGTTATGGCCAGAAAGCGCGGGTTGTTCGACATCTTGGGGTGATAGATCTCCCAGCCGGCGATACTCGGGGCCGAGTGCAGATCCAGAAGGCGCATGGTTCCCGGCGGCCAATCCCACACCAGCCAGCCCCGGTGCGGGCCGTCGAAGATGCCCACGCGGTAGTTGGTGTCGGGGGTGATGGTGGTCCAGCAACCGGAAGTGTAGTAGCCGTTGTCGGGGATATAGATGTTCCCCCCGCCGGAGCCGTCGTAGGCCGGCACGGTCGCGCCGCACTGCGGCCAGGGCCACGAGCTGGCGATGCGGGCACCGTCCGATGAGATCGACATCCAGTAGGCGCTGGTGTCGCTGTCGTCCCAGACCAGTTCGATCTCGCTGGTATTATCCAGGTTTACACGCTTGACGGGCAGGGGATTATCGTCTCCATCGCCACCCTCCTGGAAATAGACCCACTCCTTGGAATTAGCAGGATCGAACCAGACGGCACCGGCGAAGCCGGAAGCCACTTGGCGGATGCCGCTGCCGTCCCAGCCGCAGACGAACACCTTGCGTTCAACACGGTCGGAGTAGACGATGCGGTTGCCGTCGTGGGTAAGCAGAGGCTTGGTGTAGTCGTCCAGGCTGTTCTGTATTATCCGGATGGTGTCATCGACGGTGTCGTAACCCATCAACCTGAAAACATTGGCTCCGCCGAAGACATTGTCGCCCGCCGCGCTGGTATCCAGCTGCCAGACGATTCTGACCTGCTTGTCGCCGCTAAGCTGCAGGATGGTTCCGCTGATGCCGGCCTGTCCCCAAGCGGTACGCGGAGCGAGCAGCGCCAGCAGCACGAAAGCAGTCAGAGAGCAAAATTGTTTTTGGGATGTAGTCAATATCAAGTCTCCCGCTGGAAATGATCCTTACTATACCACCATTTCCCGGCTTCTGCCTATTGTGTCATCCCACGTTTCCTCGGCCGGCGCATTAGAACGCCGATCGGCATCAGGATCAGCAGGATCCCACCGGGGACAGAATGTGTCGCGCAGCCGCAGCCGCCCTTTACCGCAGGAGACTGGTCTGCTTTCGGCTCGGTTCCTCCGTCGTCGGTGCCGGGATCTGCTTCGCTGTTGCCGGTATCGTCCCCGCCTCCTTCATCTCCTGCGACTCCATCCTCATCTCCTGCCCCGTAATCGCCGCTGTCGGCTCCGTCATCACCGCCGTCGCATTCAACCAGAATCCCTTTTTGACGCTGCTCGGCTGGAATCATCAGTCCGTCGGGGGCCAGATCCGCGCCTGTCGCCGGCCAGGGGGTGCATCCGAAGAAAGATGGTTTTGAGTCGTGGAAGTAGGAGGCGGGTATTTCATGATCGGAGATTGCCGGATCCCACGAGAGGCTTCCATCCTGATAGTTGCCATGGGCGAGTGTGTCCTGGACGTTGTTTTCTTCGGAGATGACGTTCGGATCACTCGTCAACTCGTTGCCCACCAGGTTCTGGCGCTGAGAGTAGTCCATCACCTGAATGCCCTCGGTCTCCACCCGGTTGCGCAGAAAGGTGTTCCCCGGCCCGCAGGGGCCCCAGTAGTCGGCGACATCGACCTCTTGTATGGTATTGCCCTCGAACAGGTTCATGTTGGTGTAGTGGCCGTGAAGCGAGATGTCGCAGGGGGTCCAACTGCCTTCCGACTCTCTCTCCACCGAGTAGTTGTAACCATATACATTGCCGCTGGCGCCCGCCTGCACCATCATGGCGTGCCGCAGGTGGACGAATATGTTGTCTTCGACCAGGAAGTCGGTCACGTGGTTGCCCAGGGTCACGCCGTAGCCGTGCCCGCCCCCGCCGTAATCGTAAGCATGGTGCATGTAGTTGTGCCGGAGCTCGCAGCGTAGCGCCGACGAAGCGGTCAGATGGGCCCGGAAAGTGTTCTCACTTTCGCAGTCGCGCATCCAGCAGTAGGCGGCGTTCTTGATCTCCACCGTCGCCAAGTCCTCCGTGTTCAGGCGGGTCAGGTACAGGCCCTGGATACCGGCGCCGCTAACCAGGCCGATGGGCCGGATCTGCGGGTTCATGGCCGGGTTGTAGTCCAGGTGCAGCGGCGGATCGACTGTAATGGTGTTTCCCGAGACAGCCAGCACCTCGAACATCTGCCCCACGCAGCTTTCGGGCACCCAGTCCACCTGGGCCGGATCTCTCCAGTAGTTCTCCGGATCCATCACGTCCCAGTCGTTTTCCTGCTGAAGCTCCGCAAAATCACCCACGCTGAAAGAGGACGCGTCGGCGATGGTCAACTGTGTTGAATCCTTGCCGGCGCCCGCGCTGACCGACACGAAGTCGCCCCGGTCGTATTTGACGATGGAGATGGCGTTCTGGACGCAATCGAAAAGCAGGCGGCTCTTATCCGGCCCCTCTCCGCACAGGATCACGCCCTTGTCGATGCTCAGGCCGGTCCGCAACAAGTAGCTGCCCTCTGGAATACGGATGGCGCTACCCTGCGAAGCCGCCTGGACGGCGGCCTCGAAAGCCGGATAGTCGTCCACCAGGCCGTCCCCGACCGCGCCGAAGTCGATCACGCTGGGCGCCGACGCCGGACAGGTCGCGGACGCGTCAGGGATCCCACCGGGGATACCCGGCTGCCACACGATCCGTCTTTCAGAAGAGACGATCTCGGCGGTGGCGACGAAGGCCACTCCCAATACCGACAGAACAACTGCCCAGGGCGGGATACGCATGCCTGCAGTATAGCAGAAGATGGAGATGGTCTAAGGTATTTGCTGTTCTCGTTGGAATCGGCGGCGGCTTAATGATACAAAAGATGCTCGTTCGTGGATATTACTGGGCACGGGAGTTATCGGGTGACCATGCATGTGCTGGTATCCGGGGCGTCGGGCACGGTTGGCGCCAGGTTGGTTCGCGGGCTCGTTGCCCGGGGACATGAAGTCCGGGCGCTGGTGTTGCCCGGTGATCCTTTTCTCTCGCGGCTCGAAGGCACGGGCTGCGAGATCGTCTCGGGCGACATCACCCGGTCGGACTCGCTGGCCGGGGTGTTCGACGGCATAGATACCGTTTACCACCTGGCCGCCGTGATCCTCAGCCGTGATCCAGAAGTTTACAAACGGGTTAACGTCGGGGGTACTCGTGCCATGCTGGCGGGAGCGGGCGAGGCCGGGGTAGGGCACTTCATCTACATCTCCTCGGCATCGGTGGTCTATCCCCGCAGCACACCCTACTCGCGCTCGAAGCGCGAGTGCGAGCGGCTGGTGTCAGCCAATGGCCGCATGCGCTACACGATCGTCCGCCCAACCCTGGTATACGACAAGGACGGCGGGCAGGAATTTGCGCTGTTTTTGAACTACTTGATGAAGTTTCCGGTGGTGCCCTTTATCGGCCGCGGGCGAGCCCTAAAGAACCCGGTTTATCTGGAGGATTTGATGGCCGGTTTGCTCAAGTTGGCCGGCTGCCGGGCCGCCTACGGTAAGACCTACGCCTTTTGCGGCGGCGAGGAGATCAGCATACTCGATCTCGCCCGCCTGATGCTAAGCCAGCGCGGAGAGAGTCGGCCTCTTGTCCCTCTGCCGGTTCCGGTTTGCAGACTGGCCGCCCGGGCACTGCAGTCTTTGGCCAAGGGTCATCCATTCGGTCCGAGTGCAATCGCGGGGATTACCCAAGATGCGAATCTTGATTGCTCCTCTGCACGTGAGGATCTAGGCTATGATCCGATCGGTGTGCATGAGGGATTCAAACGTTGTTTCGGGTGAAAAACAGACTTCGGGAGATGCGCGCATGAAAAATACCTTCAAGGTGTTGGTCCTGGCGATATGCCTGGTCTTTTGCGGCTGTGCCGCGTTGGGCGGGCGACCGGGCGCGGGCTCACAGGCTACGATCGACGACGAATCCCGAGCCGCCATGGCCCGCATCGGGCAGAAACTGAAGGGCCTGATCGTCTGGTCCAGTTCGCGCGCCGGCAACCACAACCTGTTCACCATGAAACCGGACGGATCTGACCCGAAGATGATTACCCAGGGAGAGACGGTTGACTGGTTCCCACGCTTCTCTCCGGACGGCAAGCGTATCATGTTCTGCCGCAGCAAGAAGGGCTGGGTCTACGAGCGAGACTCCAACATGAACTTCAAGTGGGATCTGTTCGCAATCGCGGCCGACGGGGGTGAACCCACCATGGTGGCCAAGGACGCCTGCTGGGGAACCTGGACAGGCCCGCATGAGATCCTGCTCAGCCGCAACAAGAAAGTGTTCAGAAAAGATATCGAGTCCGGCACAGAGACTCTGCTGGTGGACAGCCAGGCCGTCCCGGCCCTGGGCGGAGCCGAGTTACAGCAGCCTCAGCTTTCACCGGACGGCAACTGTCTGGCCATGACCCTGCGCGGTGCCAAGCGTCAGACGGGCGTTTACGATCTGCAAGGCAAGACCTGGGCGCATACAGGCGAGGGCTGCCAGGTCAACTGGATTCCCAAGGGCGGCCGCATCTTCTGGGTCAACCCGTCCGGCAACGGGGGCAGCGAGGTGTTCAGCATTCCGATGGAAGGTTGCAAGCCGGCCCGCGAGTACTCCTATGACGAGATGCGCTATATCGACATTCCCGGTCGGCGTTCACACGAGTATTTTCCCGAGATGAGTCCGGACGGTAAGTGGCTGGTGTGGGCGGCCACCCGCCGGGGGCATGATCACGACGTCGCCGACTACGATATCTACATCTGGGAGATCGGCCGGCCGGCATCTGAAGCCACCCGGCTGACGTTCCACTCGGGCAATGATCGCTGGCCCGATATTTTCACCTTCGGCACCTGAGGGGGAAAATCTTGACGGGACAAATACACAAAAAGCATGAAGAAACGTTCGGCGGATTGCGCGCTGTGCGCGTCGTGCCCTGGCTGTTGGCGCTGGCCGCCTTGCTGGCAATGGCGGTGATGATCTGTGTGCCGTTTGTGGATCGCCTGGTCGCCCGCGGACAGGCGCAGGCGCTTGTGGATCAAACCAGGGAATTGCTTACAAAGTTTCCAAACCGTGAAGCGCCCGTCACCCCGGAGACAGACTGCCTGCCTGCCTGGTTGCTGCGCCTCGGTCGGCGTGAGCCGGCCCTGGCCAGTTGGGGCAACGTCGGCGGTTGCGGGGTCAGCGGCGCGACGGCCACGGCCGGGGGATTCAAGTGGATCGGCCGCGGGGTCACCGGCGGCCTGATCGATGTGCAGTGCATCGCCAGCCGCAACGCCTATCTTGACGGCGCGACCTCGCTGTCTTTCAGCACCCGCCTGGGAACCAACCTTGGCTACAAGTGGTCCGTGGCCGCCACGGTTCCATTCATCTACAACCAGGAGGAGGTCGACTCCTTCGGCGTCGAGAAGCAGGCCTACCTGCCCGGCTTCGGCGACCTGAGTTTCGAGGCTACCCGCAAGCTGGGCATCACCAACGCCCACAGCCTGACATTAGCCCTGACCGCACCGATAGGCGCCCATGACGCAGTTCGCAAGGGCGTCATCTTGCCGCAGCGCCAGCAGCTCGGCTCGGGGGTTATGGCCGCTTCGCTGACCTACGAGTACACCCGCGACTTCGACTGGGGCTTGATGATCTTCGGCGGCACCCTCGGATGGGGCGGCTGGGAGAACAGCGTGGGAAATTTCCGCTCGCCCAGCCTGAGCGGCTACGTCTACGCCGGATATATGCTGGGGCCGCTGGTGCCCTCGGCCGGCCTGACCGTCACCGGCCGCTTCATGAGCGATCGCGAACGCAACGTCGATGTCATGAACGTCCGCGAGATGTTCTCCATATCTCCCACCCTGGGGCTCGAGTGGTCGTCGGACTACCTGGCCTTGATGCTTTCCCTCTCGACGCCGCTCTCCTTTCGGCGCATGGATAGCTGGACGATAGGCCTGGGACTGCAGACCTCTCTGTTCTGATCAGATGGTATCGCATGGAAAGTGATAGCCAGCAGAAAATCTGCGTCCTCGGCGGCGGTGGGTTTCTCGGCTCGCACCTGGTAGAGGCGTTGTGCGCAAAGACCGATTTCAGCGTGCAAGCCGTCGACACCGTTTTTAACAAGCTGACGATCGAATCGCCGCGCCTTACGATCACCCGAGCGGACATCGCCGCCAGCGGAGTTCTTGACCAGGTTGTCGAGAACAACCATGTCTTGATCTCGACCACGGCGTTGTGCAATCCCTCGCAGTACAACACCTGGCCGGTGGACGTCATCCGCGAGAGCTACGACCACCTGGTGCCGCTAGTGGACTTGTGCGCCAGGCACGGCCGTTGGTTGGTTCATTTTTCCACCTGCGAGGCCTATGGCAAGCCGCTGCCCGGCGCCGAGGGACAGCCGATGCAGGAGGACGAAACTCCATTGTTGTTGGGCCCCGTCTGTAAGGAGCGCTGGAGCTACGCCTGCGCCAAGCAATTGCTCGAGCGCTTGATCTGGGCCCAGGGCCGGCACCACGGTCTGGATTTCACCATCATCCGGCCCTTCAACGTCATCGGCCCGCGGATGGATTTCATTCCGGGACTGGACGGCGAGGGCCTGCCGCGAGTGCTGGCCTGTTTCATGCGGGCGCTGCTTGTGGGTGAACCGTTGAGGCTGGTAAATGGCGGCGCGCAGCGGCGCAGTTTCATCTACGTGGATGATTTTATCGCCGGGGTGATCGCTATCCTGCAAGACCCATCTCATTGCCGAGGCGAGATCATCAATATTGGCCATCCCGGCAATGATGTCAGCATCGCCGAGCTGGCCGCGAAGATGATAGCCGTATTCTCCGAACTTTACGGCAAGCGGCCCGGACTCGGCGTCGAGAGCGTAAGTGCCGATGAGTTCTATGGGCCCGGCTACGACGATTGCGATCGTCGCGTACCCGACATTTGCAAGGCCGAGAGATTGGTCGGCTTCAAGCCGCAGACCGGGCTCGAGGAGATGTTGCCCGTTATCATCAGGGACTACGTGGCTCGCTATGGGGAAGCGTTTCAGGTGAACGAGGCAGCTCGATGAAAGTCTCCGTGGTCATCCCGGCCTACAATGCCGGGCGAACGCTGGCCGGCGTGATCGGACGCATCCCCGAAGATCTCTACGCCGCACTCGATCGCATCTGGATCGTCAACGACGGCAGCCTCGACGATACGGCCGCGCTGGCCGACTCGTTGGCCGGCCGGCATCAAGTCGTTCGCGCAATTCACCTCGAGCGCAACCGAGGCTACGGCGGCGCAATGAAACGCGGGCTCGATGCCGCCCTGAAAGACGGCGCCGAGGTAGTCGCCTGCCTGCACGCGGACGGGCAGTACGCGCCGGAGTCGTTACCGGAGCTCCTTGATGTGAGAGACAGGCGCGGTCTAGATATTCTGCAGGGATCGCGTCTGGCCCGCGGGACGGCGCTGAGCGGGGGCATGCCGCTTTACAAATACCTGGCAGGGCGGGCGCTGGTCGTGATCGAGAACCTGGTCTTCGGCCTCGGCCTGACCGATTATCACAGCGGCTACATGCTCTACGGCCGCCGGGCGCTGGAACGAATTCCTTACCATCGGCTGAGCGACAGCTTCGACTTCGATCTCGAGATGATCGCCAGCGCCCGGGCGCGCGGGTTGGCCATCGGCGAGTGGCCCATCCCGACCAGCTATACCGATGAAATATCGCACCTCAAACCCGTGGCCTACGGGATTAAAGTGCTGGGTGTGCTTTGGGGATACCGGAGAGGAAGATATGACGGATCGACTTCCAGCGATTGACGGCAAGCGTGTCTGGTTGCCGATCGCGGCCACGCTCTTGGTTTTTACGGGTTGCGGGCCACACCGTTTTCCATGGCCCCTGGAGGCGGGTCATGAACAGGCAGCTGTCCAGCCGGCCGAGGTTCAAACGCTCAACCAAGGTTACGACAGGTTGAGCTCGCGCGTTCTGGTGCGCAAGATCTCGCGCCCGACCCGGGCCAACCTCGACTACGCCGCCTACCATGCCAACGTGATGACTCTCAACCCTGAGCCGAAGCAAGCCACACCGCCGGCCGCGGGCGTACCCAGTGCGGCTAAGCTCTTCGATGGAGTGCTGGTTCCGGGTTCCATAGTCGCCTCGATCGACCAGACGCCGCTTAGCTCGGCCGAACGCAAGCAGCCGGTTGCCTATTCGCCCCTGGTGGATTTTCTTTCCCGCTGGGACTACGCGCAGGCCGGCCCGTTGGATGAAGCCCGCACCGCGGTACGCGCCGAGAGCTGGGGTGGACGCAAGAGCATCCAGCTGACCAGCCAGGAAATCACAGAGCTCTACCGGCATGCCTCCACGACGGATCCGGGCGGAGAACAGTGGTGGGTCAAGATAGAGTTCGCCCCCTGGGCCCGCCTGTTTACGGACATGCCCGACGAGGACGGCGACGGGGTCCCCGAGATGTACGGCTGCTTGAAGCCGAAGCTGGTCACCAAGACGATCGTCGACCAGACGAACAAAGAATACGCCGGCAAGCTGCTCGACGCTGTTGAAGTCAAGACCTGGATCAACGAACTGGCCTCTTACTGGTATCCATCCTACAACACAGACGTCTTCGACATGGGCGCTAACACTGTCTGGCCGCTGGTGGACACCGAAGCCGAGGTAACGGCCGAGCTTTCCGGCCTGAAGGTCGAGAACCCGTCGGCCGTCATGCGCGGCAAGCCGCGCGGCAAGGCTGTCTACAACGTTTTTGTGATCGAGGGGCTGAAGCCCGTGACCAAGAAACCGGCCGCCGGTGAGCAACCGTCAACACAAGAAAGACACAAGCGGACACTGACGGTATTGCTCGAGCCCCAGAAGAAGTTGCTGGCCGAGCAGCTTGCGAAGTTCGGCGCGGGTTCTTGGAAGAAGTGGGCCGCGCGGGTCGCACGCTATCGACGCCGAATGAGCACGGCACTTGCCAAGAGACCCAAGAGGCTCAAGGCGCTTGTTGGACGCGACGGCTTCCTCTTCTTCCGTAACTCGATAAACTACGTGGTCGGCGGCGATCTGCAGAAACAATCCGCGGGAAAGAATCCATTTCCCACAATCGTCGATTTCAAGAATTATCTCGAAAAGCAGGGAGTGGATTTCCTGCTGGTGCCGATTCCCACCAAGATCGAAGTCTTTCCAGACAAGATGCTGCAAGGCAAGTTCGACCTCGGCACACTACCGGTTCTGAACCCATATGGAAGAAAGCTTCTGTCCGAGTTCACGGATGCCGGCGTGGAAGTCGTAGACCTGCTGCCTGCGTACCTGGCCGCGCGCGCCGCGCGCAAAAAAGGGGAAGAATTCCTATACCAGCCCCAGGATACGCACTGGACCGACAGGGGCCTGCGCCTGGCCGCGCGGATGATCGCCGCGCGGATCGAGAAATATCCCTGGTACGCTGAGCTTTCGAAAAAAGCGGTCGCCTACAAGCAAGAGAAAGTGACCTTCAAGCGCCAGGGCGACCTGGTCTCGCGCCTGGCCGAGCGCGAAAAAGTGCGTTACAAACCGGATACGCTCGTCGGCCACAGGGTAATCGATCCTGCCGGCAAGCCATACGACGACGATCCCCAAAGCCCGATAGTCGTCCTGGGAGACAGCTTCACCGGGGTGTTCGAGAGAACCTACTGCCGCAACGCCGGAGTCTCGGCCCACATCGCCCGCCTGATAAAATATCCTGTCGACCTGGTGATGAGCTATGGCGGCGGACCCAACGTGCGCCGCAAGCTGCTGCGTCGCGGCGAAGAAGCGCTTCGAAGCAAGCGGCTGGTGATCTGGATGTTCGCCGCCCGCGATCTTTACGACTACTGGGAAGACTGGGAACCACTCTCCGGCGAGAAGCCCGGGGGTTGAGTCGTGAGGCGCCTGTCCGCCGGCCTTCTGTTGCTCGCCGGGTTGTTCCCGGCGTTGTTTGGAGCCTGCCGCGCAGGCGATAAGCGTTCCCCTCCCCGCCAAGATCTTGCAGCGAGTTGGATGCTTATGTCGGATGAGGCGCGCGCTCAACTCGGCGCCGCCGTGCCCGCGGCCGCCGAAGTGGCCGGCGAGCTAGCCAGGCTTTCAGAGGCGGCCCAGCGGGCGGTCGGTGCGAAGCGGGGCCAGGCCGCCGTGGCTGCGCTCAATGATTTCTTGTTTGTCGAGTCGGGTTTCAAGCGCGAGGTGGATGACCCCGACCTGCGTTTCATGTTGCTTCCCTATGTGGTCGAGAAAAAGCGGGGCTCCTGTCTGGGGCTGGCTGGGCTGTATCTCGCGCTTGCGCGAAAGCTGGATCTGCCGGTCAGCGGAGTGCTGGTGCCGGGCCACTTCTTCCTGCGCCTTGGGGCGGGACAAGGGCATGTCAACATAGAGTTGCTGCGCCGGGGCGAGCGCATGCCGGACGATTGGTACCGCAAGAAGTGGAAGGTGCCCCAAAAGGCCAAAGCCTTCATGCGCGCCCTGACCGAAAGCGAGACGCTGGCCGTAGTGCGCTTCAACCTGGGTAACGAGTACCGTACGCGCGGCAAATATGAGCAGGCGCTCTTGCAATACAGGCAAGCAGTAAGCGACTTTCCGGATTTCGCCGAGGCTTATGCAGACATGGGGCTGACATACCAGTTGCGCAGAGACTATATCCTTGCGCAAAAAGCCTATCAACGAGCGGCACAACTACAGCCGACCCTGCCGGGCCTTGAAAAGAACCTGGCTGAATTGCGCCGCCAGATGCAGGCCGCAAGATAGCTGGGTTTCGCGATATCAAGCATTCCCTCTAATGCTGATTGACAATTGTCACAGAATTATCCTTGACAATTGATTGACAATATTGGGTAGGAAACCTGCTGGAATATATTGAGAAGCTACCAGTGTGTACGATATTATCTTGTATTAACAACATGATATAGCGTTTTATGTTGACAATGAATATGTAATAATGGTTGACAATAGCCTGACAATATCTTAGCCTAAGATCACAATGGACTCAAAGCAGAAGATCCTGGCCTTTTTTGCCAGCCACAAATCAGCCAGCGGACGGGAACTTAGAGATCATTTGGGCATTAGCCGACAGGCCCTCAACATACATATCAGAGTCCTGATTGAATCTGGCGATCTATTGAAGTCGGGTTCTACAAGAGGTGCCCGGTACAGCCTTGCGACTCGGGCACACGAGTCCGTGAGCAGTGCGCGAGATTTGACCCTCGCTGGCCTCGATGAGAGCGAGGTCTATACCGGTCTGGCGACAGTCCTCAACTTGCCCGGCCTTCTGCCAAGTAATGTTGAGGCCATTGTCCGATATTCCTTCACCGAAATGCTCAACAACTCAATCGAGCATTCCGCGGCCGAACGTTGCCGGGTTCGCGTTCGCCTGGAGGCGGGTTGGGTGTCTTTCGCGGTCAGGGATCGCGGGATCGGGGTATTTCATTCGATAGCTTCAAGGCTCAATCTCGACGACGAACAGGCCGCCCTGGTTGAACTGCTGAAAGGCAAGACCACCACCAAAGCCGAAACCCACACCGGCGAGGGCATCTTTTTCTCTGCGCGGGTTGCGGATCGGTTCGTATTGCGTTCCCACCGGATACAACTGGAGGCCAACAAGGCCCGGAATGATATGTTCGTATCTCAACGGCGCTTCATCGAAGGTACCGATATCCGGGTCTTTATTCGGCGTATGACTCGGAGAAAACTTGATGATGTGTTTGGCGAGTTTGCTCCCGAGGAATACGATTTTCAATTTCAGAAGACAAAGATATTCGTGAAATTACTTCAGCAAAATTATGTTTCACGGTCTGAGGCCAAACGTCTGGTCGTGAACTTGGAGAAATTCACCGAGATCGTACTCGACTTCAAAGGTGTGGGATCGGTTGGGCAAGGCTTCGCCGATGAGATCTTCCGCGTCTTCGCACGGCGTCATCCAGACATTACGATCTCGACTCAGAACACCAACCCGGTTGTTGAGGCCATGCTACGCCACGTTGATCAAGACTAGTGTCCAAGTTGCTTGCCCTGCTGCGGCGTGAGACTCAAATTCTCCAAGGAGTTTCCTTGGCTACGATTAAGAGTTGATCGCCCGATTCTCATTAAACCTCGTTCTAGACGATACTCGCTTGTAGGTTCTGACATGGGTTCCATGCGAAAAAAGCCATCGGCCGGTCGCAGAACTGTCAGGCATCGGTTGTATAAGTCCAGACAGGGTTGGAAAAAAGTGAGGGTCGAAGAAGCCTTGAAAAGCATGCCACAGAGTGTATTATTCACGTGGATATCTCAAGAATCGTGGGAACGCTTATGGTAACGAAACCCAAGTACAGATTCACGGGGCACGAGACGTTTCCCTGCCGCTACGCATGGCTTCCAAAGGCCGTCATGGCAATTCAGAAATCCCCTCGCATTCTCTCCAGTGAGGACGAGGCAATGGTCGAACTTGGAGTTGGCAAGAATATGGTTCGCGCCATTCGTTTCTGGGCAACTGTAACGGGAATCGCGCTCAACCGCGGTGCGGATGGTTGGGAGATCACTCCACTAGGCAACGCCCTACTCGGCCAGAGCGGCCTCGACCCATACTTGGAGGATAGCCAGACACTCTGGCTCCTTCACTGGAAACTCGCAACGCAGTTTGACGAGCCGCTCTTTGCGTGGGACTACCTCCTGAGTAGATGGCATGAACCGGAATTCACTCGCACCTCCGCACTGTCGGCATTTGAGAAAGAGACCAGACGGCAGGAGCGCAAACTTTCGAGGACGACCCTCAGCCACCATCTCGACGCCTTTATCCATACCTACGTTCCCACGAGCGGAGCCAAACCTTCCGTGTTTGAAGATGGCCTCGACTGCCCACTGGTCGAATTGAATCTCATTTTCCGTGTAGGAGATCGTATCTCGGATGTAGACGGCGCCAGACGTGAGCCGATCTACACCTTTCGTCGGGAGGAAAAACCCGACATAAGTCCTCACCTATTTGCCTACTGTGTAGCAGACTTCGCAGTGCGCAAGCATCCCGATGACACGACAGTTTCTTTCCGGGAGTTGGCGATCGGGAACTGCAGTCCCGGACAAGTATTCAAACTGCCCGAAGCAACGGTGCGGGCGCGACTGGAACACATTGGCATCGAAACAAACGGACTCCTGTCTTTTGAGGAGTCCGCCGACATTCAGCAGTTGACGAGGCGACCTGACGTTCGCCCGCTTGACATGTTACCCTCAATCTATCGCAGGGAAATTACACATGCCTAGCGCGATAAAAACTGTGGATCAGCTCCTTCGGCCACAAACGCGTTTCATGCGATCCATACACCTCGAAAGGGATTTTCAGGACCAACAGGCACTGTCCGGATACGTACTCACCGATCACTCACGCGAAACACTGACCCGTATTGCCGCCGGTTTGCGTCCTACGTCCGGCCAGCGCGCATGGCGGATCACGGGAAACTACGGGGCAGGTAAGTCAAGTTTTGCACTCCTCCTCGCCCACTGGTTCGCCGGCCATAATCGCACTCTTCCGCCAGCCCTACGTGCGCAGATATCCTATAAGAACATTACCGGCACGGTTCCGCACGCGCTCCCCGTGCTCGTCACCGGTTCTCGTGAACCTATCGCTCAGGCAATTGCCCGCGGCATTATTGAAGCTTGCAATCCTCTTTACTCGTCCGATCGTCGTCCCTCGTTTTTCAAGCAATTGACAGGAATCGCTGAAAATAAACAGGATATCCGGTTGCGTGACGAAGATCTCATCCAAGCCCTATCTGCAACGTCGGAGCGCATCATTGCGGATCGCAAAGGCTCGGGTATACTCCTGATCCTCGACGAACTGGGCAAGTTCCTTGAATACGCCACACTTTACCCGGAACGCCAAGACATCTACTTGCTTCAGCGGCTCGCCGAGACAGCTTCTCGAAGCAAAGATAAGCCTGTTTATATTGTTGCGTTGCTGCACCAGGGTTTCCATGAGTACGCGCACTCCCTGTCAGATGTCGCACAGCGCGAGTGGGAAAAAGTTGCCGCACGGTTTGAGGAAATCCTTTTTGATCAGCCTCTGGAACAACTTGCGACGCTTATTGGATCCGCTCTCAACATCCATTCTGACAGAATACCTGTTTACCTAAAGAATGAAGCCAAATCTGCCATGAAAAGCGCAATTGACGCGGGCTGGTTTGGCGCGGCACCAGCACGGTCGAGGCTTGTGCATGAGGCAGTAAATACGTTCCCGTTGCATCCTACGGTTTTGCCAATCCTTGCTCGGTTCTTCAGGCGATTTGGGCAGAATGAGAGGTCACTATTCAGCTTTCTTATTTCTAATGAGGCCTTTGGTCTACGCGCATTCAGCGAGCGGCCAATGAGTGGTGATTCATTTTACAGGCTTCATCACTTCTATGACTACGTGCGATGCAACTTCGGCCATCGCTTGACCATGCGTAGCTACCGAAGCCACTGGAATCAGATTGATTCCATGATCCAAAGTTACATGCCTTCGGATCCTGTCAAACTGGAGGTCATGAAGACAGTTGGGATTTTAAACCTGCTTGATGCCGATGACTTGCGACCGACCGAAGACATGCTTCTTCTCGCGGTCGCATCATCTGATGGTCGAGCCAAGCGTTCGAAAGTGTCTAGCTCGCTGGCCAGTCTGCGATCGCGCAAGGGAGTGCTCCACCAAAGGGGTAGGGCCGGCGGCTACTGCCTCTGGCCATATACTAGCGTCAACCTTGAACTTGCATACGAACGGGCCACCGATGCGGTCCCCGCAGCGATGAACGTCTCCTCTCGCATTCCGAGCTATGCCGAAACAAGACCCTTGGTTGCCCGGAGGCACTACATCAAGACGGGGAACTTACGCTATTTTGAGGTGAAGTATTCTCCTGTCGACGAACTCCCGGAGATACTGCGTAAGTATGATTTGAAAAGTGACGGATTGATAGTCGTTCCATTGTGTGAGACAAAATCAGAATATCGCCTTGCCGTCGAGATCGCGCGCAGTCCCGAAGCAGCGGCACAGAATAGAACGATCGTTGCGGTCCCTCCTCCTCTACATGATCTCGCCGGCGTCATTGCTGAAGCCGAAAGGTGGGAGTGGGTCTCCAGAAATACGCCGGAGTTGGAAAACGACCACTACGCCAATGAGGAAGTATCGCGGCAGAGGAAGTCTGCGGAAACAGCACTAAAGCGTCGCCTAGCAGACTTCGTGGGCCTTCACGAGTTCAGCGGTGAGACCTCTCTTGAATTCTTCCATGCATGTGAACCCCTCAACGTTAAGTCGGGGCGTGACTTGCTCGAACGTCTTTCCTCGATCTGTGAAGACCTTTTTCACCAAGCGCCGAAAATCAAGAACGAGCTTGTCAATCGTCAGTGCCTCAGTTCAGCGGCGGCCGCAGCACGCATGCGGCTTATCGAGCGCATCCTGGAGCATTCCTCAGAACCCTTGCTTGGGATGACTCCGCCGAAGAAGCCGCCCGAGATGTCGATGTATCTCTCTGTCCTGGAGTCCGCGAATCTTCATCGACAAGTCGGAGAGCGCTGGGGTATATTCCCCCCCGAAGAAAACGACGACCCGTGCGATATCCTTCCTGCCTGGAAAGAAATCGAGTCCATTCTGCAACGCCAACAAGACGCAAGGGTCTCTGTCCGTGATATTGCAGCGTCACTTCGTCGGCCACCTTATGGCGTCCGTGACGGTATCATTCCAATTCTCCTAGCGGCCTACATCGTTGCCAATAGCGACAAAGTCGCCATTTACGAAGAAGGAAGCTTCTGTCCCGTTGTACAGGGTGAGGAGTTTTTGAGACTAACCAAGGCTCCAGAATCATTTGAGATGCAGTTTTGCCAAGCGGATGGAGTTCGTTCTGAGGTACTCCACAAGGTCTGGAGCCTCATTTCAAGTGGTGGCGCAAAGGCAGTGAAACTGGCGGTGCTCGACGTTGTTCGTCCGATCTGCGTCTTTGGTGCCTCGCTTCCGGAGTACACCCGGAATACAAGAAAGCTGTCTGACCAGGCAATTGCTGTTCGCCAAGCAGTTCTTTCCGCGCATGACCCCACTAACCTTCTGTTTCGTGAACTACCAGAGGCCTGCGCTTGCAAACACGTTGCCACAGCCAGACGCAAGACAGAATCGAAGCAGAACGCCGATAAGTTTGTAAAACAGCTTGGCGCAGCCTTGTCTGAACTCAGGATGGCTTATACGCAGTTGATTGAACGCATCAAGCAACAAATTATTATGGTTCTCGACCTACCGGTCGAAGGCACCCGCTTCCACGGAATCATTGCAGAACGAGCCGAAGCTATCACGTCTGGTATTACTGAACCTAGGCTGAAGGCCTTCTGCATGCGGTTGTCTGACATCGATCTCCCTGATATCAAATGGATCGAGTCCATCGGCAGCTTTCTGGCCAGTCGACCTCCCTCAAGGTGGAACGATAACGATGAAGGTCAGTTTCAACATGAGCTCGCGGTTCTCGGCACGCGTTTTTCACGCGTCGAGGGTATGCTTTTTAAAAGGGGGATTGGAACGGGAAAATCAACGGGTGTACGAATTACATTAACTAGGTCAGATGGTCGCGAACGTGAGCGCATTGTTCACACCGATCATGCGCAGGAAGAGGCAATTGCTGATACGGAAGCGGCGATACTAAGACTTGTTTCGGCAAGTGGCGGCACAGGCCTAGCTGCTGCCTCGCGGGCATTGTGGAAGGCGCTTTCCGAAGCCGGAGAGGAACATGAATAAGGAGCCGAGGCACATTCTCAGCCTTTCCGGGGGAAAGGACAGCACGGCCCTTGCTATTCACATGCGGGACAGGGTCCCAGAGATGGAGTACGTTTTCTGTGACACGGGCGAGGAACTGAGGGAGACTTACCGATATCTGGATCAGGTCGAGGCCTATCTGGGCAAGCCAATCACTCGTTTGAACTCCAGGGCTACCTTCGATCACTGGCTCAAGGTTTTCGGTGGATATCTCCCATCGCCCCGGATGCGCTGGTGCACAAAGATGCTCAAACTGAAGCCGTTTGAGGAGTTTATTGGCGAGGACCCTGTGATCAGCTACATTGGCATCCGGGCCGACGAGGACCGGACAGGCTACATCAGCCATCGCGATAACATCACGACTGTATATCCATACAAGGAGGACGGCATTGATCTCAATGGGGTCATGCGCATTCTGGAAGAAAGCGGCATCGGTATGCCCCCATACATGGAATGGGGGCGTACGCACTCCGGCTGCTATTTTTGTTTCTTTCAGATGAAGATTGAATGGGTTCGTTTGTTGGAGACCTATCCCGCCGACTTCGACAAGGCACAGCGCTACGAGGAGGAAAACGCGAAGCCTGGCAGGGATTTTACATGGATTCAGGGAATGCCCTTGCGTGAACTGAGAAAGGGGCAAAATGTTGCTAGCATCAAGCAAGAGCATGCAGCTAAGCAGCATCGTCTGCGGGAGACACGGACAAATAAAAAGCTCGTGGAGATCTTTGGTCCTATTGATGACTCTGCAGAGTCTGCAGCTTGTCTGATATGCAGGTTATAGTCATTCAGCAGCAATCATGGCTGTTCGAAGCTTTGCGTATACACTAGGAGATCTGTATTTTGAAGGAAGAGAGTATCATCACGCTGATATCGCATCTTCTAGCGAGCGATTTCGTTCGTTTGGGACGGACTTGTGGCGCATTAAGTGTCAACACACAGGCTCGCCGCTTCGGACCTTTACTCTACCTTCTCCAGCGCGTCGCAGAAGGAAAACGGACAGAAGCCTTACTAACCTCTCTTCCACGAAAAGACCTAGTTGCCTTGACCGCCAATATGCGACAATACGTCGGCACTTCCGGGGAGTTGAAAGAAAAGCCGTCAAGTGTTCGTCACTACCTCGATTTAGCTAGAGAGATCGGTTTCCTGGCAAGACAGGGTGGCTTTTTCTCCCTCACCACATTCGGTAAACTCCTGACAACAATGTGTGGGTCGAACATCCTGCAACCATACCCGCTTGGAGATGCCGTTTGCATATTTGTGCTTGTACTACTCCTGCGCGTCGATTTCATCGGTCTTCGTAGCCTCGCGGCAATCTTGGACCAAGGCACTTGTTCCTTGGTCGAGGCACGTAAAAAGTATTATAAGTCTCTCATCGATTCGCTTTCGCATCTTTCCGAGGCTGCTCGATCAGAGAAGGTCCGACGTGCTGCACGAGACCGCATTATTGCACTCAAGAGCTGGCGAAAGCCTGACAAGTATTGCGAACACCTTGTGTCGGCTCGTGTATACTGGTTTTCCGAACTCAACCTTATCGATTTGATTCAATGTCGGGGACAGGTCATAATCAGTCCTAACGAGAGCGGTGCAAGATGGTTCCGTTCGTTCACCGTTTTTCCTGTGCCCAACTCCGAATCTGTTGCGCGGCTTGCGTTGCTATACGGGGAGGCAGTTGTGACTGCCGCAGATGGTGTATCGTGTTTATCGGAAGAACGATCTAGCAACGGGCTGTGTGGTTGCCTGTTAGGGCTATTCGAAGCTGTAACGGACGATTTTGGCGTTCAGAAAGTTCGAAGTGACGTAGTTGCGATGTATTTACTGAGCGGGGGCCTTGGTATTTTGAAAACAGCACCAGATGCACGAGCAGTATCGTTGGCCAAGACGAACGAGCTACATTGTGGTACATGGAAGTATACGCTCCATACTGGTTCTAGATCCACTCAGTCGTATCTTGTTAAGCAATCAGTATCTGGAGAATCATGAGGCAATTCAACAGGAACGTATGTGTCATCGACACATGTAGCATCGTAACGCTCAATGCTATCACGCTGGCTCGCAAGCCGCTCCTGAAATTGATGCGAGCCCACTTCAACATTCGAGTGTCGAAAGAAGTGAAAGGCGAGATCAATAAGCACCATAAGCTGTTGGATAGCGAAGAAGCATCTCGCTGGCCCAAGTTCGTGGGCAGCGTGGTTTTTTCCCCAAGTGCGTTGCGAGCCGATACCACTCTTCGATGCTTCTACACCTCGCCACCTGCTGAGTTTACGGAGAAGGGTAGAGGTGAGCGCGGCAATGCAAGAGTCTCATTAGAGATTCTGATGTCGAAGGCCTTCGGGCATGTTGTATTTTTATCCGATGACATCAACGCGAGACGTTCATTTCTTTATGCGATTGGAGATGCATTTCCGGGTGTCGATCTGTGGACGACAACAGACATCGTCCTTTATTTCGGGGCAATATTGATGAAGGAAGGTAAATGCACGTGGGACGACGTTTGGAGTGCACTTCGCGATCTTCGTACAAACGCTGCTAATATCACATGTTTTGACAGCTTCAGCAAGGATGAACTTATCTCGCTGGCTGGTAAGCACAAGCGGTTACTCAACAGGATTCATACTGTGGCCAAGATGTGGAGGTGATGCTGTGTTTGAGAGATTCAAGATTAGAGACACTGCTTTCCCGGTGACTCCTGCGAGCGCCAATGGAGTGAAGTGGTACGGATTTCCCAAACTCCACCGTCGACTGAGCGACGTGATTCGACGCTCCATGGAAGAGACTGCACGCGTCTGTATCCTCAATCGTGGGCCGTGGGGCGCCGGGAAGACACACGCAGCCACGTATTTTACCGAAAAGTCCAACATTAAAAAGCCGGTCGGTACATACGGCGCAGTACACACAATCCTTGTGGAGACACCAAAGCAAGGAAGCGGCGCATTCTATGATCTCTTCAAGCGCATCATGAACGCCGTGACATTTAGAGTAATCACCGACTGTGTGGTGGCCCTGCGAGGTACAGCAGGAATCGACAAGCTGACTGCCGCACTGATGCGTGCTTGCCAGAACGAGGACATTGCGTATGTACTTGCGCATCTTGATGATAAAAACAAGTTGGAAACTCGCGCATATCTCCATGGCACTGTCGGCCTACGGGACATGAGGGCAATTGGCGCGGCAACGAAACTTACGTCGGATCACGATTTCGCATGCGCCCTAAATGGCATCATGTGGCTTTTGATACACAGCGGTGGTGGTACCAAGACACGCTTCAATCGAGTGATTCTCTGGATCGACGAAATGGAGGATCTCGTATACTTTCCGACCAGATACTATTTACCGTTCACACAGACTTTGCGTGGAGTAATTGACAAGACATCCGAGCACTTAACGCTATTTGTCAATTTCACCTTCACCGAGCCGGAGGAACTCGAGACCATTGGCAGTGTGCTCGGGAATGCCCTAATGGCGCGCATCAACAATCATGTGGTATTTGAGGACTCCACAGAAGAAGACGTTGAGCAATATCTGTTGGAGCTTCTCGCCGACAACCGCACAGATGGGGAAAAGTATTCGAAGACACATCCGTTCGATGCGGCAGCGTTCAAGATGATCACCGAAGCATGTGCCACTCACACGCCCCGATATATTAACGGACTTTGCGACATGCTCTTGCGGAAACTCTGCGAAAGCCCTGCCCCAAAGGGAGACAAGGTAATGGTTACGCGTGAAATGATTGAGGATATCCTCCCGAAGCTGGCCTCACAGCTGGAGGGCTGAAGCGGAACGCACGAACTGTTCACGGGTGAAGAGATCTCTCTGACTTGTCGGGATTGTTTTGCCCAGATGGAATATCTAATGGATACGGAAACCATCAAAGCTATATTTAAAGAGCTTCTCATTGCTCCAACTGAAAAGGATGTCAACGAAGTTACTCTCTCTTTCCCGGGTGTCTTCGACAACCGCGCTAACTGGAACCCGCTCGGTGGGAACGAGAGCAATTTTGGTGTCGTGGAGAATCAGCAGTCATCTCCGATTGCCTCGCTCATCGAGAAGATCATCAATTCTATTGATGCGATACTCACGCGGCGGTGCATGGAGGCTGGGATTGACCCCACATCACCAGAAGCGCCGCGATCGATGGAAGAGGCCGTCAAGCAATTCTACCATAAGGATACCGATAGCTGGCATGAGACATGGGACATGCCTGATTTCCGTCGAGTCCAAGCCGAAGAGATCCAAATCCTTGCGAACGGCCCAAAAAACGATACATCGTTGGTTGTCTATGACAACGGTGAAGGCCAACACCCCGATGACTTTGAAGACACGTTCCTCTCGATTCTCCGGGGCAACAAGAACGATATCCCGTTTGTTCAAGGGAAATACAACATGGGTGGTACAGGCGCGATCGTCTTTTGTGGCAAGAAGCGATACCAGTTAATCGGGTCTCGTAGATTTACCGGTGATGGCGACTTTGGCTTTACGCTGGTACGTGAGCATCCCATGACCGAGCATGAGGCGGCGACCAAGAAGAACACGTGGTACGAATACCTTAAGATCGACGGCCAAATCCCCCATTTCTCAATCGACACGATGGATCTGGGCCTGCGCGGACGCCGATTCAAGACGGGAACAATACTGAAACTCTACAGCTACGATCTTCCGAGCGGAGCACGCTCCCCTCGTGAGTTGAACCAAAGCATCAACGAGTTTCTTTTTGAGCCGGCACTGCCTCTTTATACGATCGACACGCCTGAGAGATATCCGAACGACAAGGCTCTTGCGCGCCACCTTTTCGGCTTGAAACGGCGGCTTGAGCAGGATGACTCAAAGTACGTCGAGGAAAGCTTCTCAGAAGATTTCGAATCCTCCGACATCGGTCGGATGAAAATAACTTGCTACATTTTTCGAAGCAAGGTCGATGAGCGGACGGTCAAGGAAACCAAGGCAACAATCCAGCGGGAGTTCTTCAAGAACAATATGGCAGTCATTTTCTCGTTGAACGGCCAGGTGCACGGGCACTACACGTCCGAATTTATGACTCGATCCCTTAAAATGGCACTTCTAAAGAATCATCTGTTGATCCACGTGGATTGCATAAACATGAGGTACGGATTCCGCAAAGAACTCTTCATGGCTTCGCGTGACAGACTGAAAGACGGTGAGGAGACCCGGCTTCTCCGTTCATCCATCGCGGACATTCTAAAGAAGGGGCGTTTGCAGGAGATATACAAGAAACGCAAGGACTCAATCTCCCTTGAAAGTGGTGATACGAGCGAACTGCTGAAGTCGTTCACCCGATCAATCCCACTCAGCACCGATCTTCTCAAGCTGCTCCAAGACACATTCAAGATCGATGTCCAAAAGGCCAAGGTGAAGGGCAAAGAGGCGAAGAAGAAGGAAAAGCAAAAGGAGGAGAAGAAGCCTTTCAAACCAGAACGATTCCCGAGCTTCTTCTGTTTGGCAGGAAATGGCACGGAGGCGAAACCGGCCGCAAAGATCCCTCTTGGCAGTATGCGCTCTGTGAAGTTCCTAACCGACGTTGAGGACCAGTATTTCGACCGGACGCACGAGCCAGGTGAACTCCAAATATCCTTGCTTAGCTTCAAGCCCAACGAAACGAGCGGCGGTAAATCTCAAGGGGAGCCAAAGCAGCTTTCCGAGCTTGTTGACGTCAGTAAATCAAGCCCGCGAGAGGGGCAGATTCGGATCGCGTTAGCACCAACACAGAATATTCAGGTTGACGACATGATCCAAATGAAGGCGATTCTTTCCGGGCCGGGAAGTGAATTCGAAGAGCGATTCTGGGTCAAGATCGTGGCCAAGGATAATCCACCTGAGCGGAAAAAGAAGGAAGAAGAAATCAGACCCGAAAGCCTTGGGCTGCCGCAATATCACCTTGTCTACCGTGAACCGCACGACAGCCATCTGACGTGGCAGCAGTTTGAGGATCGAACAGGGGAGGAGATGGACTGGTCCGTTATAATGCATCCTTTAGTGGAGGGTGATAAATTATCTGCGATCTGGATCAACATGGACAGCAATGTCCTCAAATCTCACAAAGGTCTCATCAGATCCATTACGGAAGAGCAAATTGAGTTGGCGGAAAAGAAGTACGTGAGTTCCGTTTACTTCCATACTCTTTTCCTGTTCACCATCGCGAAGAATCGGCATTACACGATCCACCGTGAAGAAGCGGAAGTGGACCTTGGCGATTTTCTGAAAGACGTGTTCTCGTCGTACTACTCGGAGTTTCTTTTGAACTTCGGGACCGAACAACTCATGGAAAGTCTCGATCTGTAATTGTTATCGTATGATGCGATTTAGGCTTTCGAGCTTGCGGACGCAACTTGACGAGCAGGCCCAGTAAAAGCAGGAATATCAGGCCGCCCCGGCTTGTCGAACTCGAAGAACAACCCGCGCATCCGCCCGAGACGACGATCTCTTCGTCGCTGTCGGCCTGAGCGCCCTGATCTGCGTCAGTGATGTTGCCGTCCGCGCCATCGAGTGTTCCGCTGTCGGCATCTGCCTGCGGGCCGGCGTCGTCGTCGGCCTGCTGGCCTCCGTCGGCATCGATCTGCTGACCTCCGTCCGCGTCGGCCGGCGTGTTGCCGTCACCGTCCGGCTGCACGCTGCCGTCGCCGTCGGGTTGCGGTTCTTCATCTACCCACTCCGTCACCTCGATGCCGGCCTCGAAAACGTCTGCGTCGCTTTGGGCCTCTATCTGCAGGCCGTTGCCGTCCGCAACTGTCACCTGGAAATCCTTCACCAGGGCCCGGTTGCTGCCCCCGGCCTCGGACGAGATGTCGAAGTCGGTCAGGATCTGGCTTCCCTCCGCGAAGTAGTTCATCGAGCGATTGGTGAATTTGTCCGCGAAGTGCAAGCGCAGCAGGTAGACGCCGTCTGGAACATCGATGTCATAAGAGTGCGGACTCTCATGGCGTACGCTCTTGTATACTTCCGCCGGAGCAGCGTTGACTACTCCGGTCGTATCGACGCTGTCGGGGTTTGTGTAGTCGCTGCCGCCGCTGACGAAGGCGTCGTCTCTCAGCCAGCCGGCCACGTCGTGGTCGTTGCTGCCGCAGTTTATCCTGATCGGCAGGGCAGTCGAGACAACCTCTATTGTTGCCGTGCCCTGAATGCCGCCCGACTCGGCGGTGACCACGAAGGTTCCGCTGTTGCCGTCGGAGGTGAAGGTGCTGGTGTGCTGGCTGGCCGACTGCGAGTCGGCAGCGGGGTTCATCGAGCCGCCGCCCGAGACCGACCAGTTCATGTCGCTGGCGATCGGATCGCCGTTCTGATCTTTCGAGTTGGCCGTAAGATCCGTCGAGCCGCCGCTGACGATTGACGGGTCTGCGGCCACGACCTCGATGCTGGTAAGCTCCGGCGGCTGCGAGCCCCACAGTTCGCCGATGTACAGGTGCGGCCATTGGTCGTTGTGCGGGTCGCTGGTCAGCCGCTCGCGGTTGTCGTTGTTGCCCGAGAGGGGATGGATGAAGATCTCGTAGTCGCAGGTGTCGTGGTCATGGCAGCCGGTGGTGGCGCCGTACGTCAGCCAGTTGCCGTCGGTGGAGATGCGCGGAAAATACTCGTGCCCCCAGTCAGCGTCGGCATGGGCCACGACCGGCGTGTACGAACTGCGACTCTGGCGGTCGCTTATCTTCATCTGGAAGACGTCGGGATGCGTGTCGCAGTAAAGGCCGCCGCAGACGTGATACATCCAGTCGCCCCCGGGCGGGGTGGTGGGCTCGCAACCGCTGCCGACGAACCAGACGTCGCCCTTGTTCTGCAGATCGAGAATCACCGCCGCGTGGTAGGCGTCGAATGTTCCGTTGTTGCCGCTATAGCCGTTGCGGTAACGATCGGTCCAGGTGACCAACCAGCGCCCGTCGGCCGTCAGGCCGCTCGGGCTCCAGCTCTTGTCGGCCATCTGAGAGAAGTCGCTCCTGTGCAGCCAGAAAGAGCTGCCGCCGGATTCGGGATCGACCCGGTAGAGGTCGTCGTTGGAGTCCATGCATATTATGCGCGTTCCGTCCCAGAGCCAGAACATGGGCAGCCCGTCGAAGATCTTCTTGTCTTCGCTTTTGTCCCAGCGCATAACCCGGGTCTCTCCGAGAGGCACGGTCTGGTAGGCGATCCAGCGCCCGTCCGGCGACCACATCGGCATGAGCGCCCCGGTCGTGGTCAGGCGGGCGACCCCCGTGCCGTCGGCCTTCATCATGTAAATCTCGTGGCGGCTGTCCTGGCGATCGGAAGCCCACACAATCCAGCCGTTGGACGGGTGCTCGGCCCGAACCGGCGCGCCGGCAAACAACACACCGGCGGCGAGTGCGGCAATCAGGGCGCTTGCCGTCTTGCTCACCATGCACCTCCATTCATGGCTTTAGTTTGCCATAAAAGGGATACATGCTCAAGGTTGACCCTTTGTTACGCCAGCGGATATGATAATGGTGCCTTGGTACGAATTATTATAATCAACTTCTTGCTGCTTCCCGCCGCTGCGCTCGCGGCGCCCCTGGTCATCGACGACTTCTCCTATCCCGACACCCCGGCCGCGCGGGCTGCCTGGCAGGAGATGGCCGGCTCGTTGCCGGTGGAGATGTCCGACTCGGGCGAGTGGGGCGACGAGCGGGTAATGAAACTCCCCTGCGACTTCAGCGTCCAGACTGACCGCTCTTATTGGGACCGCAATATCGCGATGGATCTCTCAGGCTACCGTGAGTTCGCACTGGAGATCTTCGTCCCCGATCCCGGCGCGGTCTCACATTTCACACTCTTCTTTCGATCCGGCGCCGGGTGGTACGGAAACAGCGCGACCGTCGACAAACCGGGTTGGCAAACTCTGTATTTCTCCGTGATCGACTTCGGCACAGAGGGCACGCCCGCCGGATGGGACCAGATCGACGGCATCCGCCTTTCCCCCTGGAAGGAATCCGACCAGGACACTTACCTGGCGCTGCGGGAACTGCGCACCTTTACACCCCTGGTCTTTCTTGTCAAAGACACCCAGACCGCCGATACGAGCACGGTCGAGAGAACCACTGACCTCCTTTCCGCCTGGCTGGGCCGCTACAACGTCTCCTACGGCGTCATTGACGACACAGACGTCGAAGTGGGCTATCTTGACGGATCCAGGATGGCCGTCCTGCCTTACAACAACACACTATCGGATGCGGCCCTGACCGCGCTTGAGAGCTACGTGGCCGGCGGCGGCAAGCTGATGGTTTACTATGTCCTTGCTAACCGCATCGCCGCTTTGTTGGGCATCCAGGAAACCGGCTGGACCCAGGGCGACTTCGCTGCCTATACTTTCCAGGACGATCAAATCCAGAACCTTCCCGCCCACGTCCTGCAGACTTCCTGGAACATCACCGTTGCCGCACCCACGGCCCAGTACAATTCCCGGGCCATCGCCGAGTGGCAGGACAACCAGGGTCTGCCAACCGGCTACCCTGCCTGGCTGGCCAGCGACCACGGCTTGTTCATGTCTCACGTCATCATCGGCGACGACGCCGCGAACAAGCAATACATGCTCCTGGTGCTGATTGGACATTACGTCCCGGAGATCTGGCCCGCCGTCTCGAACTCGGCTATCGAGAACATCGGCAAGATCGCAGACTACCTTTCCTACGACGAGGCTGTCTCCGACATCCACGTTCGGGGCGCCCAGACGCCCCGCGCCCAGTCGGTGGAAGCCGAACTCGCGCAGGCCGACTCACTCCGCGAAAATGCCATCGCGCTGCTCGCCGCCGCCGAGCATGCTCAGACCGTCCTGGTCGCCGGCGATGCCCGCTCGCACCTGCTGGAGGCTTACTACCTGTCTCAATCACCGACGTGGCCCGAGTTCCGCGCCGTCTGGGAACATTCCGGCACCGGCCCATACCCCGGCGACTGGGCGTTCGCCATAGACGCATTGGCCGACAACCACTTCACCGCAATCTTTCCAAACATGCTCTGGGGCGGCCTGGCTCACTACGACAGCGCGTTGTTGCCCCACTCCGACAAGTTCGACACTTACGGTGATCAGATCGCCGCCTGCATCGAAGCCGCTCACCAGAGAGGCATCGAGGTCCATGTCTGGAAGGTCAACTGGAATCTCTCCAACGCCTCGCAGTCCTTCATTGACGACATGCGCACGGCCGGCCGCACACAGGTCACCCGCTACGGAGAGCCCGCCGACTGGCTTTGTCCATCCCACCAGGAAAATTTCGTCCTGGAGCGCGACTCCATGCTCGAAGTCGTCCAGAACTATGACGTCGATGGCATCCATTTCGACTACATCCGTTACCCCAGTGGCAATAACTGCTACTGCGATGGATGCCGCGACCGCTTTGAGCAACAAACAGGAAGCACGGTCACCAATTGGCCCGACGATGTGGTCGACGGTGGGCCGCTGGAGTCCGCTTTTTTAGACTGGCGCCGTGAGCAGATAACCAACCTGGTTTCCGCCGTCTACCAGGGTGTAAAAGCTATAAAGCCAAACGTGAAAGTCTCGGCCGCCGTTTTCTCCAGCTACGCCTACTGCAAGGACGGCGTCGGTCAGGACTGGGTCGACTGGATCAATCGGGGCATCGTCGACTTTCTGTGTCCCATGGATTACACCAACGACTTCGACCGCTTCGAGAACCTGGTCAGCGAGCAGCTGGATTACTCCCTGGACCGCATTCCCATCTACCCCGGCATCGGTGCCAGCTCCTCCTCCAGTTCCTTCGGCCCCGACGGCGTGATAGTTCAGGTCTCGACCACACGACGTCTCGACACCGGCGGCTTCATCATCTTCAACTTCGATCGTAATCTGGCCGAATCCGTTCTTCCCGCCCTCGGCCAGGGAGCCACCGCAGCCGTCCCTGACGACGGCGGAAGCGATGCTGGAAGCGACGCAGGAAGCGACGTGGGCACCGACGCGGGCACAGACGAGATCCAGGACGCCGGTTCCGATCCCGCCCCGGGTGCCGACGAATCCAAAGAGGAAACCTCCGGCGGCTGCGGCTGCAGTCCTCGGGCCGCTGCCAGAAACAAGAACAACTCAACCAACTGTTTGCTTCTTATCTTCCTCCTGTCCCTCCTGCTCTTCAGAGTGCATCCCCGGTTGTAGTTGGCGTTACCACAGACGTGGTCGTAGACGCAGCGCTTATTGGGAAGTTTTATCTTTCGTGAGTTGTTTCAGACACAGTGTGTAATTGTGCGGACCTTGGGCGCGAAGCGATTCTATCCTGCCAGACACATCGAGTAGCTTACGGTAGGCAGTGTCCTTGTCGATCAGAGGCTCGCCCTGCGGGTTGACCTGGATCCAGGCGTCCTTACCCAGGCCGCGCGGATCCCATAGGTAGTAAGTCAGGCGCCATTTCTCCTGCAGCAGGCGCAGAAGCAGGGCGGCCTCTTTGACCCACGGGGCCCGCGGCAGTAGATCGAGATCGAGGCCGGCCGCGAGTTCCTGGGAGGAAAAGACGCCCTGTTCCTGCTTGTCTATGTAGACGCGCGCCTGTTTATTAAGTCCGGCAATCGCAAGCCTGCGGGAGGCAAAACGCTTTGCTTGCGGCACGAACGGAAGGCCGTCCCTTGCGGCCTTCGGCAGAAAGATGTTGTCGTGGGAGTGGCTGAAAGAAAGACAGGTTCGGCCGTGCTTCCATTTTGCCCCGCTAAGATCGAAAGAAAGCCGCATGTTCTTGCGTTCGCCGCGCGGGTCCAGCTTGTCGAGCAGCACTCCGGCCATGACGAGCTGGCCGGCCGGGCCCGGGTGAATAGCGTTCAGCATCAGGCGCACGGGCACGGAAAGTGACCCGGCCCGGGCCAGGGCCAAGTCGAAACTTGTGAACATGTCGATCAGCGGCACCTTGCGCCGCGCAGCCAACTCGCGCAGGCCCGCGGCCATGGCTGTGAGCATGCGGTTGTAGCGCTTCTTGTTGTAGTCGAGCGGCTCGACGCAAGTGGAGGTTGCAAACACCAGCCTGGCCTGCGTCCTTTCCCCGATTTGGTCTGCCAGCTCGTTCATGTAGGCCAGGTAGTAGCGCAGCAGCAATCCGTTGTAACCGCGGTAGCCGCCGTCATTCATGCCCAGCATGACCAGCACCAGGTTCGCATGCAGCGGAAAAAGATCGCGCTGCAGGCGCATTGCGGCGCCGGCCGCGGTGTCGCCGCGCACTCCCAGGTTGATGAAGCGAATCTTCCGCTCCGGGTAGCGGCGAATGAAATAAGCCTCGATGTAAGCAGTGTAGAGATTCTGCCAGGTGATGCTGTCTCCCAGGAAAACCACGATGTCGCCGTCTTGCGGAACGGGCACCTCGATCTCGGGTTGTGCTTCTCCGGCGAGCGCAACGGCAGCACAGGCGACGATAAGAGCCATGCCGACGGACAGGATTTTTTTGCGCTTCACCGTTTACTCCTTTCCCGCTCCTTGACCGGTTGCGGCCGCCCGGCGAATGTCGAGCAGGATGCGCCGCGCCGCCCGGTTATAAGGATCGACATCAAGAGCGCGCCTGACAAGTTCGAGCGCTTGATCGAGCCTGTCGGATTCACGCGCAATTTGCGAAGCAAGTACCAGGCTGTCAGTGTCATCGGGTTTTTCTTCGAGAAGTGCTAGGGAGATCTCGAGAGCCTCCGAGATGTGCCCTCCCAGGTAGTAGCTCCTGGCCAGCAGCACCCGCGCCATGCGGCTTTTACGATCCGCCAGGATCTCGTACGCCCGGTCGTAGTTACCGCTGACATCGAGCAGCAGTCCAAGGTTGATGAATGCTCTTTCTTCGGCGGGCCGGTCGTCGGCAAAGCGCACGGAAAGCCCCCTCGCAATGCGCGTCACGGTCTGTCGATCGGAAAGGTCTATCGGATCCGGACCGTCATTACCCTGGGTGAAGACCGTTTGCGTGCCGTCGGTAAACACCAGGCTCCAGTCGGGATCTCGATACAGAGCGCCGATCAGCGGGCGATAGCGATCGGGCAGGGCGACAGGCAGTACGGCCGTCCGCAGGTCGTGTGTTCGGCTGTATTCAGTGAAGCGCTCCGGGTGATCGAGAACATCGAGGTAGTCTGCAAATTGACGGGTGGTGCACAGCACCAGGCGTCCATCGATGAAAGGACGTCTTTCAGGAAAAAGTTTCCAGATCAGGTATCCGCCGTAGCGCACCGAGTTGAAGAGGTTTCCGCGCGCGGGCAGATTTTCTACCAAGGTGCTTGCCGCGACGGGGACGCGAAACGGGGCCGGAGCGGTTAGCCCGGCTTGCGCAGTCAGCGATGAGCCCAGTGGAAAAGCAATTGTTGCAAGAACCAGACCGGCGAAAAAGGGGCTTTCAAGCAACCGGCGAAAGAAGCGCCTGTTTTCTGCGTGACGCGTGCGATAGATGGCTGCGCCCACGTTGGCCAGAATGACAGGACCCGCTACCCAGTAGAACAAGAGCAAATTGCGATTGGCCAAAAGAGCCGGGAGCAACATGGCAAGAAGCAGCAAGAGCCTACTCGCCGATATTCGCCTCACGTTCAGCAGGAAAGATCCCAGTGCCGCACCCAGGACCCATGCAAACATCGAGATCGTCCCTGCCCCAGTTCGTTCTAGCAGCCAGGGAGACGTATTTTCAGAAACATTGTAGCTGAAAAGGCTGGACGCCTCGGGCCCTATGCGAAACAACAACTTGAAGGGCAGGACGATCCCGTCGATACCAAAAGGCGTCACCAGCGAGGCGGCGAAAAGCAGGAGCAAGGTAATGCCCATGGGTACGAGCGCCTTTAATGGCGGCCCGCTGGTGAATCCCGGAAGCCTGAGCCGTCCCGCGAGCAGGCCCAGGCCCTCGCCCGCAAGAAAACAGGCGACGATTAGCGGACCGAGCGGAAAAAGAGGCTGGCTGTTGGCCCAAAACAGTTGAATCACAACCAGCGCGGCAAGGTAGCGCGCCCTGCGTTCATTCAGGTAACGACCGATAAGATAGAGAAACAGGCTCATGTAAAAGAGGCTGAAGACTACCGGCCGCATGAAAACGAACTCCCGCCCCGCGAATACCAGCAATGCAAGCACGGAAACCGCCAGAGGCCGCAGTGCGCGGAACGATACACTGGAGTGCTGTTCGGCGGCTTTCAGCAACAGCACGGCCGAGGCTGAAAACAGCAGGCACTTGCTGATGACCAGCGCAACATTTCCCCCAATTCGCCAGAGCAGGTAGACCACTAATTGGAAGAACCAGTGCAGATCCGTCCAGTATTTTCCCAGTGATAAAAGAGAGAAGGGATCGCTTGTGGGAATCGTCCCTGTCCGAAAGATTTCGCGTCCCGCGGCCAGGTGCCACCAGACGTCGGTGCCGGTCAGTGGAAACATGACGGCCAAGAAGGAGAAGATGAAAAGCAGAGGCACCAGCAAACGCTCGGCGAACAAATACCATGCCGGCGTCGGCTTCATGGCCGGCCCCACGCCGCCCGCCTCAAGCGCGTGTCCTGCGCCTGCGCGAAAACCAAAGCAGAAGCAATCCCAGCGCGGCCAAACCCCCGGGTGAAGTCGTGAACCCGCAGAAGCAACCGCCCCGGTCGTCGAGACCTTGCTTGAGTTCGGTGACGGTCAGGGTGAGTGTTCGACTGACGGGTCCCTCGTGGCCGCCGACCGTCAGCACATAGTCGGTGGTGGCAACCGGGCTGACCTCGATCGAACCTGTGGGCGCTACCGGCTGGCCGTTGATGTCAAGCTGGTAGGGATCGCTGACCGACCATTCGAGGATGGCGCTGTCGCCCGTGACGATCGTGTCAGGCGAAAGAGTGAATGTATCGATGGTAACCGCCCGGGCCTCGGGGTTGACCACGATCTCCACATTGGCTGAGTCGCTCTGCTCGACCAGATTGCTTTCGGCGAGCAGACGGTATGTCGTGCTGCTGGTAGGTGTAACCAGGCTGCCGCCGTCTACCTCAACCGGCTGGCTGTCGAGCGTGACCTGATCTGCGAAGCTCGTCTGCCAGGCGAGTTGAACCTGGCCTCCCGTTTCAATGGTCCAGCGGTCGGGGGCGAATGAATCGATGTGCGGGCGGGGCGGCGGGGGATCACTCGGTTGACCGACCCACAGGTCGGGCCAGCCGTTGAAGCCGTCGCCGGCCAGAAGTTGGGCCTCGCCGGCCGTCTTACTGTCGAGTGCGTAGATGTAGAGGTCGTATGGTCCCGCGTTGTGATCGTCGTCAGTGGAGTGGGAAGCCAGCGCCCATTTCTCGTCGCTCGATATGCCGGGATGGTAGCACAGGTCCTGATCGGAAAATGGTGGGATCAGTAGCTGGTCTTCCTGGCGATTGGGAACATCAGGCGCTTCTCCCCAGCGGATCCCGTGGTCGCGCCCGGCTATCAGACCCCAGTCGCCGCTGGGGGCCACGCAGGGCATGCAGCCGACGCTGCCGGCCTTGGCCAGAAGATGGAATGCCGGCGGATGAAGGCTGACGGCACCCACGCCGGCGTAGGCTTCCTCGCCTCGGGTCCGGGCCGCGAACCAACTTCCGTCCGGAGCCATGAAGCACTCGTTCATGTCGGTGATGTAAGCGAAATGCTCGCGGGTCGAAAAGACGGAGACTTTCTCCTGCACGGCGCCGTACTCATCGAGGGTGACGCGCATGATGCGCGTATGCTGGCTGCCGCCCTCCTCGTCCACTTGGGAGTAGAAAATCTCACCGCCCTCGCCCCAACTCGGCCAATAGCCGTTGTCGTCGATCTTGATCTCCTCACGCCCGTCGCCGATGCCGTGGATTGAGACGATGTAGAGCTTCCACATCTTGGTCTGGTGGTAACTCTGGCCGGGCAGCTTGGCCTTGGCGTAGGCCACCCACTTTCCGTCGGGGCTTATCTGGCACTCGATGTCCTCGCCGGGAGTGCCACTGGTGAGCGGCTTGATGTCCGACTTTTCGGGCAGAGTCATGCGATAGATCTTGCGGCTCTCGGGACTGCGCTCCTCGCCCTTGGTCCAGACAAGGTAGCCGGTCGGCAGATCCGCCCGGGCCATGGTGGCGAACGATGCCAGGATGGCGATGACTGGAATAAGTTTAACTTTCATTTTTCCTCTTGAGTCTTATGAAGCAGGCGGCCAGGACGACGAGCAAGCCATAGGACAGAAAACTTTCGGCACCGCTTGCGGCAGTGCAGCCGCAGCTACCGGACACCAGGGCCGGGTCTCCGCCCGTGTCCGTAGCCGAGCCGTCAGAGCCCGCGTCAGTGGCCGAGCCGTCGGAACCCGCATCGTTGGTCGAGCCGTCGGAGCCTGCGTCCGTGGCCGAGCCATCTGAGCCTGCGTCTGGCTGTGAGCCGTCGTGCCCTCCGTCTCCATCGACGCCGCCGTCCTGAACGACGCCTGTCGGGATGTACAAGCTGGGAGACTGATCTTCCCCGCTGTCGAAAGTCACACGTACCGCCGACTCCTGCGCCTCGCCGATTTTCCAGAGCCAGATCTCGCGAGTGCCGTTGGACTTCGACCCATCGAAGATTATCGCCCCGAAAGCCACCCAGTTCCCGTCGTTCGAGACGCGTTGGCCGTGGATGTAGAAGCTACTGCAATCGCAGGTGTTCTCCACTCCGATGAAGTGTAGCGACTCTCCGACCGACGGTCCGCCCTCGTCGAAGTCGGTTTTGAGAACCGGCCGGTTCGATGTCCGGGCGGTGGTCATTAAGTAGCTGCCGTCCGGCGCCCAGGCCGGGCTGCAATCTCCGCGCTGCATCATCGAGTTTGAAATGTATGTTTGCTCCTGCAGGTCGACGATTTCGGTGGTGTGTTCGGGAGTCAGGCGAAAGGTGAGCAGAAAACGCCCGCCGCGACGCATTTCGGCCGCCTGTGAAACCTGCTGACCGTTGTAGGGAGCATCCCTCGAGTCAAAAATCGTGCTCGTCTGGCCGGAAGCCAGATCGTATTTCAAAACACGATAGCCGTCGCCGGCCACGGCGGTGATCGCCGCCCCGTTACGCGTCCAACTGGCGGTGTCCGCCCCGGGGATAACCAGGCTTGCATTACTGAAATCGGCGTCCATAGTGAAGACGCCTTCGGGATCGCGGACGAACAAGATCCTGGTGCCGTCCGGCGACCAGCGCGGATTGCCCTCGGTTGCGCCGGCCGGTGAGATCAGTTGCGGGCTGGGATCGCCGATGGTCATGTAGAAGATGCGATCTTCATTGACCCACAACAAGCGTGCGTCCGGCAGACGGGCCGACAGCGAGTCGAGAGCGGATTGCTCCGGGGCGCTGGGCGTGATCGGCGACGCCGCGACGCTGCCGGCCGTCAGGACGACCCATAGAATTGCTGTCGTTGGCCTTTGCAAATGCCCTTCCTCTTTATTTTCTACGTCACGGCTCAACCAGCAGGACGATGAAGATATCGTCCTTGGGCGAGACGCCCTGGATCACCTTGAACGGGTACTGGAAAGTGCCGATGCCGCTCGAGGTGAAGGCCTCTCCCAATCCGCTTGCGGGGCGCATGTCGAAGTCGGAATACAGGTCGTCGAGAATCTTGTTGTCGATCAGCGAATTCAAGTCGGCCACCGACAGCTTGGGCGTGACGTAGGCGTTCACCAGTTGGTCGAAAACCTCGGATGTGAAATGGGCCGGGTCGATCTTGCCGTAGATCTCCTTGTAGCCGTCTCCGTCCGAGTCGCTGATCCCCGCGCCCAGATCGACGTAGTTTTCGAAAACAATCTCCAGCCAGATCTCGCCGGAGTGCAGGTATATGTGCTGGATGGTTTGAGGCGGGAGAGTGGCGCCGTCTACACCCCACTTTTGCCCCTTGACCGCGTTGTAGCCGTAGTAGAGGTTCAGGATCTTGCTCGAATCCCAGTCGACAGCCAGATAGACCATCACGGCCGGCAACCACAGTGGCGCGTTGGACTGCTCAGCCGCCGTTATCGGTGTCTCGGCCAGGCTGTCGACAATGGAAGTGTTGTCCAGCAACTGTTGGCCCTGGTTGGGGGCCAGGTCGGACAGCGCGAAGTCGAATCCCGCCGGAGCCGGATCGAGTGTCGGCAGCGGGTCAGGCGTGATGTGCGGCTCTGAAGACGTATTCTTGTAGATTCCCGGGTTGCGGAAATAGAGCGCCTTCTCGGCCTCGCAGCGGGTGGGCCCGGTCAGGTAGCGTAAGGCTATCTTGTCCGTGGACCAGTCGAAAGACTTATTATAGCTGTCGGCCAGCGCATGGTCTGCTGATGCCACGCAGAAATCACCCTGGTGGTCCGCACACTCGTCGCCGTTACCGTCGCCGCCCCCGCAACCGGAAAGCTGAAGGCACCCAAGAGCAATCGAACCGCAAAGCGCATAAACCCTTTTTCGCAATCGTATCATATTTCAACCTCCAATTTGATGTTGCCGCCTCAATAAGTCATGAGCCTGATAGGAATCATTATGAGTCGCCCGGCCGAAAGTTGTCAATCGCCGTGCGTCTTGGTTTCGGCCGCCTCGGCTGCGAAGGAAATTATCTGCCAGCCGCGCATGCCGAATCGGATGTCGCGTTCCACGAACTCCCAGATAATCAGGCGCTTGCCGGCCAACAGGTCTGTCTTGCGGGCCAGTTGCTGGCGAACCAGGGTGGAGGCTCCGCCGTCGTTGACAATGGAGGACAGCGGAAGCTGCAACTCGTAGGCCAGGTTGGCGATAATTCCGGCCGCCCCGGGCTCGTCGGTCTGGAACACACGCGAGAAGCTGTCTCCCAACATCAAAATAGGCGAGTCGCCGTCCGTGTAGAGTTCACCGGATTCGCTGTCGCTTACCTGGTAGCAACGGGTGGTCTCTGCGGGAAACAGGAATTCCTGCAGCGGAAGGCGGGTCATGCGCGGGATGTCTCCCGGCCGGCTCACGATTGTCTCATTCCGCACATAGCGTCGCCGGTGTTCAAGCTCCTGGTACCAGGGCTCCTGCTTCACCCGCGCCGCTATGGCCGCGGCGACGAGTCTCACTCCCAGTCCGCTTACATGCGTGTCCGTTGTCATGTAGAGAGGCTCACCCCGCGAATCGGCGGCTTTTCGCTCAGCTGTCAGCAACGTGTGTATGTCCAGCGACTCGACCCCTTTTTTTCGAAGCTCGTCCATAAAACGTATGCTGTTTTTATAGACAGGGGTAGCTGGTGCCACCCAACGGCTGAGTTTGTCCGGATAGATGCCGGCCTTGCCGGGCATGATCACTATAAGCAGCTTGATGCCGCGCTCATTCATTTGCCCCGCGAAATCGGCAATGATCTCGACGGGATCACCGCCTTTTTGTGTGTCGGCATCTCCCGAGCCGACAACCGTTCCGCTTGCCTGGATCTTGACGCCCGGGAGATCGCGGAAGTAGGGCTCCGTCAGGTAACGGACGCCCGTCTGGAAGAAGTACCAGTTGTCCCGGCCGGCCAGCGCCTTGGCTCCCATGTCACCCATGGCGAAATAGCGTACCAGTTGGAAAGGTGGCCGCACGGTCTCTTCGAAGAAGGAGTAGTCTTCCAGATCGGCCTCGAAGGAGCGCAAGTGCTTCTCGGTGGGAGCCTCTCTGAAAAGCTCGATCACCTGCGGACTGTCGCCGGCGGCCAGGTCGAGGATGGCCTGGGTGACCGGCACGGCGTAGATGATGCCTAAAAACAAGGCGACCAGAACGATTTTCTTGAGATTGGACACGCTTCCCCTCAGAACTGGAAATAGAGAAACGGGTTGAAGGCCTGGGCGAACATGGCAGCACAGGAGACGACGAACAAGACAACCAACACCGGGACCTTGGCCCAACTCAACTTCTCTGCGAAGTCCCATGCCTGGGTCTTGAAACCTGAAAGCAGCGCACACACGGCCAGCATGAACAGGCAGTTGAAAGACAGCAACTGGCCGTACAACAAACCGGCTGATGGTGCTGAGGAAGTCAGGCCGAACATGGATCCAACATGCCTAAGTGCCTGGCCCATGTTGTCGGCCCTGAACGGAACCCACGAAATTACCACCAGCCCGAATGTCATTGCCACCCGCACAGGATGCGGCAGGCCGGCGTAGTAGCTTTTCTTGCCGATCAGACGCTCGGCGATCAGCAAGGCGCCGTGGTAGGCGCCCCAGACAACGAACTGCCAATAGGCCCCGTGCCATAGCCCGCCCAGCAACATTACGGTAGCAAGGTTGAAATACGTTCGCCGGGCCCCGCGCCGGTTGCCGCCCAACGGGAAGTAAAGGTAGT
The DNA here is from genome assembly GCA_035528415.1 of Myxococcota bacterium. Classification (GTDB taxonomy): domain Bacteria; phylum Myxococcota; class B64-G9; order B64-G9; family B64-G9; genus DATKYQ01. Next base: position 60,120 of record DATKYQ010000027.1, read on the forward strand.
CCCTGAGAAAGGTGGACAGCGAGATGTGCCAGCGGCGCCAGAAGTCCGTGATCGACTCGGACTGGTAGGGCGAGTTGAAGTTCTTGGGGAACTCGAACCCGAACATACGCCCCAGCCCGATGGCCATGTCCGAGTAGCCCGAGAAGTCGAAGTAGATCTGAAAAGTAAAGGCCAGCGCGCCCAGCCAGGCGACAAGCGCGCTCGGCCCGTTGACGGCGAAGGCGGCATCGGCGATCGCGCCGACCGGGTTTGCCAGCAAGATCTTCTTGGCGAAGCCGAGTATGAACAGCATCACACCTGATGAGAAAAGATCCAGGGTGTGGCGGCGGTTGTCGAGTTGTTCGGCGATGGTGTTGTAGCGCACAATCGGTCCGGCGATCAACTGCGGAAACAGTGCCACGAAACACGAGAAATCGACGAAACGGCGCACCGGCTTGGCCGTCCCGCGGTAGACGTCGATGGTATAGCTCATGGTCTGGAAGGTGTAAAAAGATATGCCAATAGGCAGCGTGATCCTGAGTACCTCGAATCCTTGAGCCCCGAAAAGATGCAGCATGGTATTCAGGTTTTCCTGGGTGAACATGGCGTACTTGAATACCGCCAGCAGGCCCAGGTTGGTGCACATCGAGACTATCAGCGCCAGCTTGCGGCGGCGCTTGCTCGCCCCGGCTGCGGAGATCACCCGCCCGGCGACGTAGTCGACCATGGTTGAGGTCATCATCAAGGTGACGAACCACGGCTTCCACCAGCCGTAGAACAGGTAGCTGGCGACGGTCAAGAATAGGTTGCGGAATCGGCGCGGCAGCAGGTAGTAGACCAGCAGGCAGGCCGGAAGAAAATAGAAGACGAAAATGTGAGAGGTGAAGACCATTCAGCGGGCGGACTGGGAGACGATCAGGCCGGGTCCGCCTTCAGGCACCAGTAACGTGTGCTCTTTCTGTCGGTCGCGAAGTAGTCGTCGATGACTGCGTCCTTCCAAATTTTTTCAAGGTTGGGATCGAGCAATAGCTTGTGTACATCTCCCACCTTGAAGCGCTTGAGCTTGCCACCGACGAACTTCTTCATCTTGCCCTTGATCTTATTGCGTGGCCGGCGCGGCTTGTAGTGGGCCACCAGGATGGTTTGCTTGTCCATCTTTCCGCCCTGGACCTCGTACTTCATGACGAAGGCATAGTCATAAAGATCGTCCGGCGGGAACTTGCTGGGAATATCGACCAGCTTGGCTGTAACTTCAAGAGGCTTCTTATCGCCGCCGGAGGCGGGCGAGGAAAACAGGCACAAAACGGCAATCAGGGCTAAAAACCATCTCATGACGTCATTACCTCCCGGTTTCATGTGTTGAGACGATGGAAACCTATCTGAAAATCAATTTGCGGTAAAGAATAATAAAGCCCTGTTCAGTCCAGGGATAGGAACCAGAAGGTTAGGGCGAAGTCTGCGACGGCCAAGCCTACGCCCAGAAGCAGCAAGGGCATTCCTCCCACCACGCCGCCCGGCACCAGGAAGGCTTCCTCGGGTTTTTTAGGATTGTAGTAGACAGGGATTTGCTGGCCCGGCTTGAAGACCTTGACGATGTTTTCGGCGGGTCCGCTCTTGGTGTAATAGGTCGTGTCGGCGGCGATGCGTGAACCGCTGAACTCGATGTCGGAGACGGTGTAGCCGTAGTTCACTTCCACCCAGAAGGCATCGAAAAGCTTGCCGCGCCGGCCGGGGCGCGTGCCCTGGGCGACGCGGGCCGAAAGCAGGCGGCCTTCGGTTTGTGGCCAGGCATACCGGCCGCGGGTGCGGAAGTACTGATACAGGAGGCACAGGGCGGCCACACCAAAAACGCCCGGGACGGCGATCTTGGCTGTCAGGAGCTGTGTGGCTGGATCGAGCATGGTCTCGTCTCGCTAATCAGTCGTCATGGTGCCGGTGGGAAATGCCGCGCACGTGTTCGAGGAGATGACGGTGCCCCTCGATGCCCTCGATCCAGCCGTAGTTGGCGTCGGCCTTGGAGTCGAGTTCGGCTATGTAGGGCTTGATGTCCAGAAGCGGCGTGCCGTCGTAGACGTCGATCAAGCTCGTCGTCAGGACGTTGCCCTCGATGGCGATCAATCTGACGACGCTCAGCCCGATCCGGGCCGGGCGATCTGGAGCCCGGCTGGCGAACAACCCGACCTCGCGCCCGCCGGCCCAAGGGGGCTTGACCCGCATGGATATCTTTTTACCGGCCAGGTGAAGCCCGAAAAGGACGTAGATGTAGTTGAATGCCTCGAGATCGGCGAGGCCCTCCTGGTAGCGCGGGTCGAGTTCGATCCGCGCCCGGCCCTCCTCGCGTTCGACGGGCTGGCTGGGGCAGAAATCGTCGGGATGAAATGGCGTGTGAATGACCCCGATGGGTTCGATCTGCATGGTTCGCTCCTCGTTCACCTTCATTGCTGCGCATGGTATATACCAACATGGCCCGTGAGGGCACCATTTTCTTGCCCGACAAGATTGACGCTCGGGGAGCGGAATCGTAAGATTCCCGCCGGAGGTCGGCATGTCGTCGAAGACCATCGTCAAGCACTCGGAAGAGCTGAAAAGGGCCGTGCGCTGGGTCGCGGAGCGCAAGCGGGCCGAGCCGCAATTGAGGCTCGCGATGCTACTTGCCGAGGCCGGCCCGCGTTTCAACCTTTCTCCCAAGGACCAGGACGGGCTCAGGCTGCTGCTGCGGGAAATGGACGAGGTCTGAGTAAAAGGGGTCGCTTTATCGATGACACACCTATCTGTTGTGCTCTTCTAGTTGCTCTTGAATATGAACGGGTAGTTGACGTTGACCACCCCGCCGCCTTTGGGCTTGGGGAACTTGAAGCGGCGCACGGCGTAGATGATGCACTTCTCCACCTGTTTGCTTCCGATGGTTGACGACTCGATGCGTGCCTGCTGCACGCGCCCGTCGGCGGCGATGATGAAGTTGACAACTACCTTGCCCGAGAGAGACGGGTTTTTGATGAGTTCCTTCTCGTAGCAATATTTCACGGCGTTGGTGTTTTTGCGAACCACACGGCGAACGACACTCATGGAAAGCGAACCGAGCACCTCTGATTTACCGGGGGTGATCGTCAGGGGACTCTTGCTTGCGGCTTCCATGACATCCTTGGGGACTGGGCCGAGCACGACTCGCGCCTGCCGTCCGGGATAGTCGCCCTTGCACGGCTCGCAGGCAGCCGCGGCCAGGGTGGGAGCTAGTTGCTCGATGGTATTATCCGGGTCCGCTTCGAAGTAAATCGTATCCACCCGGCCCGATTGCTTGAAAATATCAGCAAGCTTCGCATGAAGATCCTTTATATTCATACAGGATGTCTCGGCCGGACAGTCCCGGGTGGCCTCGAAGGACATGCTCTGCCCTGCGCAGAGAAGATCGAGCCGTGAGCCGTGTTGCTTGATGACGATCGGATTGGAACCGATTACATATGGATCGCCAAAATGCTCGAGCGAGAGGGGGGTATCCGTCTTGGCGGGTTTCTGTCCCGGACGCCGCTGAGGCAATACCGATAGCCCCTCGAGGCTGCCGGTACGGCGCACCAGGATCACGGCCTCGCGGCAGCCCTCGGCCGATTCGCCTGCGACTTGCATCAGCCTGGAAAACGGAACGCCGACGTCTACGGCCAAGACCGGGCACTCACGGCCGGGTTTGGACCCCGCGCCGTTCTCCTGTCCGGCCGCGATCCTGATTATCGGCCTGCCGCTTACCGGTAAGCAGGCGCACTCGCTTGCGATCTCGGGAAGTCGAACCGGCGCTTGTGCCCTGACGGCAGCGAGTTTCTTGCAGACTTCTTGACGACCCTGTTTGCAAACCCGGTCGAGCAATGCGATCTCGTCTCTTTCGCGCATTTCATTTTCGAGAAGCTCGGCCACCCACAAGGTGAGAGCGGTCTGGGTGGTTGCGGCAACCTCACGGGTATCTGCTTCGGCCAGGGCGCAACGCAGGGACGGGTCGACCTCATCGGCCATGTGGGCGAGGATAATCGAACGTTGCCTGGGATCGACACAGCTCAGAGCGGCGAAGCCCTTGATCATCGAGCCGGTCACCTTACGCATGCAGCGGGCTCCCCGCCTGCCTGCCGCCGCGGCGCCGGGCGATTCCCAGGCCGGACAATTTCCATCGAGCGTCCCGAAAAGAAGCGGCGCCAGTCCCTTGATGTCGACCAGGATCTCGCCGCCGAGCGCACGGCCCGAGAGAACCGCCCGGCCTCTCAGCGGACCGATACGATCCAAAAGCGCCGCCGCGACGGGGCTGGCGGGCGCGATGCCGTTCGCCAGCGGACCGAGATCGACGCGCATTCCGCCGAGAACTCCCGGGCCGGATCTCATGGCTGTTTTAGAAAAGAGATCGTGTGGATCGCACCCGAGCCCCAGGCTGAACAACTGGTTCTTTCCGTACGGATCGATGAACAACTTGGCGTTCTGGAAAGTCTCCGCCAGCAGACCGCGCAGCGCACGGGTATCCGCCGTTGCCGGCATGACTGCGGCCACGGCCATGCGCGACACGAGATCCGGGCTGATGTCGTCTACGACCAGCGTCAGTGATCGAGGAAGCTGTCTGGGCATTTTTTCGGGCGCGAGACTCATAAGCTTGCGGGTCAGGCCGAAGGGCGCCCTGGCCAGGAAGTGCAGCGGACAGAAGTAACCGCACTCGTTAATAGACTCCGCCAATTCATCGAGCTTGTTGATTTCAGAAAGACCCTGTGGAACGACCGCGGCACGCGTCGCGGCATCGGCGTCGAAGCGCGACCAGAGCGTAGCAAAGCGGTGGCCCGGGGCCGGCTTCGGAGGATCGACAGCAGCGCTGCTGCCGGCCTCGATGACGGCCAGGCCTTGTCTTGTGAGACTTGCGATCCATGCCAGGCGCAGGCCGCCGGCCACGTCGAGCGCCAGCGTGATGTCATCCATCTCGACTCCGATAGGCGACATCAACAACCTGCTCAGGGCCACTTCGGAAAGGCCCCTGGCCAGCAGCATTGATTTCATCGAGGGATCCGCGTAGCCGATGGCGCTCACTACCATGCCGGTTCCCAGTTGAGACGCCAGATCGGGCATCAGCCAGGGCCGCAGGTGAATCACCAGCAGGTCGGGGCGTGAAACCGCCGCCAGCAGGGCGGGCGTGACCGGAGCCTGAAAGCCGGGCGGCGCTTTCTCGATCATATCCATCCAGGCCGCCAGGCGAGCCCTGTCGTCCGGGTATCGAATGAGTTCACCGGTCATGATCTCGATTCGCACAAGCGCCCCTGAGCCTGGTCGCGGATTATCGGCAGACGGCAGGATGGCGACGAAGCCACGGGATCCCTGCATCTCGAATATCTTCGCGTCGCCGGATCTGCTCGTGCCGATCGGTTGCAGGCCGATTCTTTGCATCAGCCCGGCCAGCGAGGCCGCAAGTGCCTGGGGATCGGAGGCCGGAATGAGCACCCGGTGGCGTACACCCGGTACTCCGGCGCGAAGGATGAGATCCTCGGACGGGATCATCGCCCGGGTGGCCTGCATAGTCTGGTTGGATTGAGGTTCGAATAGCCCGGCCACGATCGGCCGGGTCGCATCCCAGCCCGCAAGATCTTCCTTACGGGGGGAATCATCGCCGATCATGATCGAGAGCGCCTGCCGTAAGTCGACAGCCTCGACGATCCGATCGAGCTTGGGATCCAGCCCGCTGAGCAATGGAGCAAGGGTGTTGACGGCCGCCTTCCATCGCGCAGGATGCAGGACGACCACGACCATTGCCCGGTCTCCGGCGGCCTCGACCATGGAAATGGTGTCCGCATCGGCGCTGGCGGCCAGCATGTCCCCGGGAGTTGCCGGCCGCGGGGCCGGGCAGGCCATACACAGGGCGGCCATGACGGTGATGAGCGGGACAAGGGAACGGCGCATGTTGTCCTCCTATTGCTCGTGCAGGCACTGGTGCATGATGCGGCGGGTTTCATGCAGGCGGTCATCGGCGGGCAGGTCGGCCAGGCGCAGGTTCATCGATTCGTCCTTCTGGCGCTCGAGCAGCCCGGCCACATAGTCGATTATACTGCGCGGAAAAACCCCATCGCGTTCGTAGAGTTGGCGTTGTTCCAATAGTATACGACTCGAATCCAGGCAGCTTCCGGGAAGGGCGGGGATCTTCTCCGTCAGGTTCTTGTTCTTGAAAACGTTGCCGACAACTTTGCATTGATCGGTTAGCGCCAGTGCCGAGTCATCGATGAAGCCCCATTCGGCCGCCATGGTCAGGCCGGCCAACAGCAGGTGCACCATGGCGCTGCCGTCCGGGCTGCGCAGCTCAACCGTCTGCCGCTTGTGCCGGCTTTGGAAGTTCTCGCTTTCCCCGGGATTCACCATGCGGGCCAGGTTGTTAAGCTTAGTCCAGCCCAGCGGAACGCGGATCATGGCGCTGCGGTTGAGATCGCTCCAGCAGACACGGGTGGGCGCCTCCTGGTTGGGAACCAGGCGCAGGTAGGCGGACGAGACCGTGTTGCCGAACGCCGTCAGCGACCGGGCGTAGTGACACAATCCTCCGATCAGCCGGTGGGCGTTTGTCGACAACCGGCCGTTTTCGTCGGCCATGACGTTTTGGCCTTCCTTGAAAAGGGCCGTGTGGATGTGAAAGCCATTGCCGGCCACGCCTTCTTCTATCTTGGGTGCGAAAGTGGCCAGGCAGCCGTGACGATAGGCCACATTGCGGATCAACCAGCGGCCCAAGACCAGATCGTCGGCCGATTCCGTGACCGGCCGGGGCAGGTACTCGATCTCGAGCTGCTCACCGACCTTGCCGCGGATCTCGGGCAGGTCGCTGCGGATGCTGTCGATGTAACCCACTTCGCTGTGGGCGTACTTGACGAGACCGCTGATGCGGGTGATGTGGCGCACCATCTCGTTGAGGATCTTCCCGCTCTTGATGTACGGCGCCGCCGCCTGGTAGCCGTGCTGCCCCTGGGCGATGAAGATGCCCGGTTCGTTGTCACCGATCAGGAAAAACTCGAGTTCTCCTAGAGTGTATAGCTCGAGTCCGGTTTTTTCCGTGAACAGGCGACTGGCCCTGGCCAGGATGGTGTCCGGGGCGAAGGGAGCGGGCTCTCCCTCGCTGGTGATGTAACGGCAGACGAAGTCGAGGCTGCCCTCCTCGAACGGATTGAGGAAAGCCGTCCGGTAGAGCGGTACCACGTACAGATCGGACAGCGATGAATCGACCAGCCCCGCGAAAAGCGACGAGCCGTCCACCCGCTCGCCCTCGGCCAGCACGATCTCGGCCTGGGCGCGGTTGGCGACGGGGATCTTCAACTCCTTCAACTTGCCGTCCATGGCGGTGTAGTGAAAACCGATGCGCTCCAGGTTGCGCTCCTCGATCACGCGCAGCAGGTCGGCCCGGGTGAACTCCGAAGGAAGTTTGTCGAGCATCTTGGCCAGCGGGTTGGCCAGGGCATAGTCGAAGGATCCAGTCATTGGGCACGCTCCAGAAAATAATGGTTGAATCGATAAAGCATGATACAAGAAAATCCAGTCGAGGCCAAGAAGGAGGGCAAATATGAGGGGAACTCCGATAATAGCGGTTGCGGTCGGCCTGGGTTGTGCAACTTGGCTTGCGGCCTGCGCCGGGAGCAGGCCGGTTGCCAAGGCTACGGCAATGGCGCCGGATGAGGGCCGCACACCAGAGCCGGCCTGCGGCGCTGCCCCGGTTCCGGCAGCGGCCCCGGTTCTCGCGCCGGCCCCGGTCGAGAAGCCGGCGCCGACACCCGGAGCGCCGGTTGCGGTCGAGTTCTTCGTCATGTCCAAGTGCCCATTTGGCGCCCAGGTAGAGAATCTGATCGCGCCGTTGCTTGCCCGGATGGGCAAGCGGGTCGCCTTCAGCCTCGAGTACATCGGCACGGAGAAAGACGGCCGGCTGAGCGCGATGCACGGGGAAAGCGAGGTGCAGGGCGACAAGATTCAGCTCTGTGCGGCCAAGTTGTTTCCCAAGCGTTACCTGGATCTGATCCTGTGCATGAACGAGAACCAGCGTGCCATTCCTGATAGATGGCGAGCATGCGCCAACCGGGCCGACATCGCGGCCGAACCGATTGCCGCCTGCGCCGATGGAGAAGACGGGACGGTCATGCTCAGGGGATCATACATGCGTTCCCGAGAGCGCCGGGCACTGGGCAGCCCGACCATGTTCATCTCCGGCAAGCAATACAGCGGGCCGCGCAGCGAGCAGGGTTTGGCCCGGGCGATCTGCCTGGCCATGAGCACGGACCTGCCCGCCATTTGCGCCGAGTTGCCGAAACCCGTGGCGGTACCGGCAACCATCCTGACAGACAGTCGCTGCCGCGAGTGTAAAAGCGATCGTTTCAAGGCGGTCTGCGAAAATCTCTTTCCCGGCGCCGAGATCCGAGTGCTGGACTACACGAGTCGCGAGGGCAAAACCCTCTACGCATCGCTCGGACCCGAGCGGGTGCTCCTACCGGCCCTGCTGTTCGGCCGGCAGGTCGAGCGGGCGGAAAACTACGCCAGGCTCAGCCGTATGCTAGTGCCGCGAGGAGAATTCCTGCTGTTGCGCGCCGGGTCGATGTTCGATCCCACCCGGGAGATCTGCGATAACGGCCAGGACGACACCGGCAACGGCAAGATCGACTGCGCCGATCCCGATTGCGCCAATGTGATGGTCTGTCGTCCCGAGAAACCCGGTCAGCTCGAAGTCTTCATCATGTCCCAATGCCCCTTCGCCGTTCGCGGCCTGAACGCCATGGGTGAGATTCTCGATGTCATCGGGAGCGATATACTATTCGAGATCCATTTCGTTGCCACCGCCGAAGGTGGCGAATTCAGATCCCTTCATGGCCCTGCCGAAGTCGCCGAGAACATCCGCGAGCTGTGCGTTATTAAGTACTATCCGAAGAACCACAAATACATGGACTACATCTGGTGCCGCAACAAGGACATTCGCTCGGCCGAGTGGCAAGTCTGCACCGGTATAAACGGCATAGATCCCGTGTTGGTGAAGACCTGCGCGGAAGGGGACGAGGGCCGGCGCCTGTTGCGCGAGGACGTTCCACTGGCCGAGGGCCTCCAGATTCGTGGCAGTCCCACCTGGATCGTAAATGGCCGCTACAAGTTCAATGGTATAGACGCGGCCACGATCCGCAAGAACTTCTGCGCCCACAACCCGGAACTGGGCCCCTGCCGGGAGTGAGTTCGACGGACACTGCGACGAGAGACCCGGGGTTTCAGAACGAGGCGCACTGGTATGCGGCGCCGGAACTCAGGCGGGCGAAATGGAGCGTTGTGCTCCCGGGGCTGTCGAACCAGGCCCAGACGATATCCTTGTTGAAATGCCGGCGCATCGGATCGTCGCGGCGGCCCCAGCGGGCCTGTGATGATATGTCCAGCGGGCCTTCGAGAAAACTACCCGCGACGTCTACTCGCGCAAGCAAGTAGACCCCGGAGGCGTTCCACCCGACAACATACTGCTCACTCGAATCGGCAGCCGGCTGCCAGCGCGCAATCGTCGAATCGGCCTCATCGATCGAATCGGTGTCTGTCAGCCAGACAACGGCGCCGGCGCTCAGATTCTGAGCGACGGCCGCAAAGCCAATGTCCTGATTCATGCTGGACGAATTATAAGAGTTCTGGCCCTTGGTCATCGGGTTCTGGTGGGTGTTGAAGACCAGTGCCCAGCCGCCAGGCGAAAGCGCGGCGCCTCCGATTTCCCCGGCGACGCTGCCGTTACAGCCGGCGTCCAGGTCGATTACCTTGCCGCTGCTGTGGTTCAGGTAGATACCGCCCTGGGAGTTAGTTGCAAAGTCGCCCGAGGTACCGGGGTAGCAGTCGGTCACGCAGACCGGCAGAAAGTTATTGGTAGCCGGATTGAACCTTAGCAGGTCGCTCATACTGTGAGAGCAGCCCCAGCTCCAGGCGGTCGACTCGACGCCTGCGGTAGTTACCCATTTCAGAGTGTCGCCCTCGTGGCCTGAGTTGGAGTGTACGTGGTAGTAGGCGCCGTATTTGCCGTTGCCGTACTCCATGCGGCTGTCACCGATTCCAAAGTCGTCGGGAGCATTGTCCGAGTTGGTCAGCTCGGTGGTCCAGTTCTCCGCGCCGGTCAGGTCGAAGCGCCGAACATAGATCTTGTTATCGCTGTCGTTCCATAGAAGGGCGGCGAAGTGGCCGTCCGGCTCTGCCGCCAGTCCGCGTAACTCGAAACCCGTGCCGAGATCGAAGGTATTTATCAGCTGATCGTTTTGATCGAGACGACCGGCCCGGGCGGTCAGGTTGCCGCCCGCGGCGGTCGTGTAACCGACCAAGGTTTGACAATTGGCCAACGGGACACTGAAGACCGGAGCGACATAGAGCGAGCCCATGCCCCAGATTCTCCAGTTGGAAACGCCCGCCTTGACGCCCTCGGGAATCGTTACGTCAACCGTGTTGAGCCGTTCGATCAGAGTGGCGTCCGGGTTGCGATCGGCTCCCGGATCGGCCCCGGCATCATGTCCCGGATCGGCTCCCGGGTCGGCTCCAACGTCGCTGCCCGTGTCTGCTCCAGGGTCGCCGCCGGCGTCCAGGTCGGTGTCTGTCGATGCGTCGGCGTCAGAACCTGTTGAGGCATCGTTGTCGACTTCGATAATGCCGACACTACAACCGGTAAAGACACTCAGTATGACGAGCAAGACTGCCGAGTTGCAAAGGCGCATGGTTCCTGCCCCTGGTGGCGAGACACATCTTGATGCTATCGAGTATTCGAGAATCAGTCAAAGCCATCGGTTATGACAGAGAGTTCTTTCTGCCGCTCTCCCTCGCCCGAGCGTAAAAGCGCCCAGCGGAAAAGCAATGGCCCCACGAGCTGGTTGATGACAATGCCCCCGATGACCAGGTCGGAAATCGTCGCCCCGACTCCAGGGATTGCCTTCCTGGCGATGGCTGCCAGCCCCAGGCTGACACCCGCCTGGCCGATGAAGCCCGTCCAGACCAGGCGGCGTTGCGGCCCACGGTCGCCGGCAACCAGCGCACCCAGCCCGGTGGCGGCCCAGGTGGACACCCCGCGCACCAGAACGTAGACCAGGGCCACCGGCCAGAGAGTGCGAAAAACCGAGAGATCCAATCCGGCGCCGGCCAGGCAAAAGAAGATCAGAAAGACTGGTGCGCCGGCTCCTTCAAGGCCTTCGAGCAGACTCCGGCCGTGCCGTGAGAAATTGCCGACCACGAAACCGGCGCAGACCGCCAGCAGCAGATGATCGAGGTGAAAAGTGCGCGAGAGGCTGACCGTCAGGAAGGCCGCGGCCAAGACGAACAGGATCTTCTCGCGCCTTACGACTCGCAGGTAGACGATCATCAGCAGGCCGAACAGGGCGCCGACAACAAGTGACAGCGAAACGTCGAGCAGTGCCCGAAACACCGAGTGCGTTACTACATTCCCGGCGGCGAAAGAGAACAAGGGCAGGCTTAGGGTAAAAACAAGGCTGAAGCCCACCAGGACGACGATATCCTTGAGCACGGTACAGCCGAGCACGGTATCGGTGATCTCGCCTTTGGCGCGCGCCTCGACGATTACAGCCACGGCCGTCGAGGGAGAATTCGCGGTTGCAATCAAACCCAAAATGGAGATGACGGCCAGAAACTGCATCTGGCCCAGACCCGGAAAAAGACCGAGCCAGGCTTGCAAGAACCACAAAGCGGCGACGCTGGTCAAAAAAACCACTATGGTTTGGGTTAGTGTGATCGACAAGATACTGCGCGCCCGCGCCCGCAGGCGGGATATTCTCAGTTCGGCTCCGGCGGTAAAGGCGATTAAAGCCAGTGCCAGATCGTCGATCAGTCTCATGTGCTCGATTACCGCCGCATCCACGACCGCCAGCCCGGAAGGACCGGCGATCATGCCGACCAGCAGGTATCCACTGATCCTGGGTATCGACCAGCGCGAGAGGATCTCGCCCACTAAAAAGCCCAACAACAACAAGAATCCGAAAGCAAGCGCGGCCCGGGAGGCGACTCCCGCGGCCGACCCGCTCCCGATGGCCTGGACCGCGACCATCAGAAAGAATAGCAGACCCAGAAGAACAACTCTCACGTCGGGTTCCCCTCGCTCGCCAGCAGGCGTCGCATGGCCCAGGGGCTTGTCAGGCTGGCCGTAAAAACGCTGCCGATTGTGGCTGTCAGGGCCAGGTCGCCGAGCGGGCCGGGGAAAAACTGCGCAACGCTTAGGGCGATCGCCAGCGCCATGCCACCATGCGGCAACAGCCCCGGCCCGATTCCCAAAAGTCCGCTGCCGGGAGCAGCACGCCTGCCGGCCAGCGCGCCGCCGAGGAGTTTGCCGCCGAATCGCAGTACGATGAAGGGAGGAATCAGGGCCAGAAGCGACAGAGGCGGCAGACTCCAGATGGCTCCGGCCATGGTGAGCAGGATCAGGTAGACGGGCTTCTCCAGCCGCAACAGAGAACTTAAAATCCGGCTGCGCAACGGGGAACGATTGGCCACCACGATTCCGACCAGCATGTTAATAAGCAGTGGAGACAAGGCCAGGTAATGGGCCACGCCGCCAGAGAAGACCACCAGGCCCAGCACAACCACCAAAAGTTGGCTGTCGGAGTAACGAAACAAGGTCATCAGGTGGAACAGGATGCCCAGCGCCAGGCTGAACAGGAAAGTCGCGCCAAGCCACATCCAGCCACTGCTCAGCAGGCCCGTGCCGGCCGGGTGCAGGGACGAGAAGCACAGGGCCGCGCCCGCGACGATGACAGCCGGCAAGGCGTCGATGCTGGTCACCACGCGCACCATGCGCGTCAGCGGGCCGCAGCCGCGAATGTCGAGCGTCACCTGCGATGCGATGGTCGGAGAGGAAGTGGAGGCGATTGCGGCCAGGAGAAGCGCGGGCAACCAGTCGGGTTGACCGGAGATAAAGAAGGGCAACGCGCTAATACCCGCGCCGACCAGCAGCATTGTCGTTAAAGACTCGATAGCGGCCGCTTCGAAACACGAGCCGGAAATTTTCTTGAGATCGGTTTTGTAGAACTGCAGTCCAAATAGCAGACCCACCCAGCCGATACCCAGGTTAACGAGCACGTCCAGTCCGGATAGCGCCTGCCGATCGAAAAGCCCGGCGGCCTGCGGCCCCAGCAACAGACCGATCGCGAAAAAACCAAGGCCCGAGGAGATCAAGGACTTCAGCAGCACCGGCATTCGCGCGACTCTGAACATCGCGGCGCCCAGGTAGGCGAAGACGGCGATTACAATCAGGCCGAGAATGCTTCTCAACGGATCTCCCCCGCCAGTCCTCGAGCGGTTGTTACCGGGACACTGAAGAGGATTCCGGATCCGGGCGCGGAGAAATCTCCACAGACATCCTCGGTGAGACGGATGGCGGGCTCGAGCTTGTCGTGCTCCAGCAGCGACAGGATCAGGTGGCTGTCCGTGTTGCCTCCCGGGAAGAGTGAAACCAGGCCGGCAAAGATGGGAACATCGCGGGCGAGAACCTGGGCCATCCCGCGCGATTCGATCAGCGTGGCTCCGGTGATGCCCAACTCAAGGAAACCCTCCAGGATCATGTCCCGCTGATGGTGGTTTTTAACCACCACAAAAAGCAACTGCAATCCGCTCTCCCCTTCAGACATGTTTGTCATCCTCTGCGGCGACGATGGAGTAGAGGGCGGCGGCGTCCGTGGCTTGCTGCATGCGTTCGAGGAAGGGCCGGATGCTGCAGAATCGGGCGATGCGCGCCAGGATGCGGATGTGGGTGCCGACCTGGCCAGCGGGGCTCAGCAGACAGAAGACGATCTGAACCGGTATGCCGTCTTGGGTGCCCATATCCAACGGTTCAGTCAGGCGTCCGACGAAACAGACCGGTTTTTTGAGCCCTGCGATCATGGCGTGGGGAATTGCGATACCCCCCTCCAGCCCGGTGCACATTTTCAACTCGCGCTCCCACAGTCCCTGAAAGACATCTTCCCGGTTCAGTTCCAAGCGCCGGGAGCAGATATGATCCGCCAAAGAGGAGATCAGTTCGCGATCGTTCGCGGGCGTCAGGTCGGTCATGACCATGTCGGGATCGAGGTAGTCTCGCAGGTGCATCGGGAGGCCCTCCTTTGACTCGGGACAAGATAGCCCGGATGCTGGTGCAGGCGCAAGAGATCGAAACAGGGTTTACGACGGCGGGTGATAGCGAGTAGGCTAATGTAGCGAACTGGAGGGAGGCATGTGATGAATGTGGTCCGCCGCTTTGGATCGTTGCTGCTGGTATGTATTTTCACGGGGCTGGCAGTCCTGGGTGTTTTCGGCTGCAGCCAGACACATGGCGACTGCATCACGTCCGGAAAGTGCGAGTGCCTGCAGAAGGAGGATTGTCCGGAGGACCAGGACTGTATCAACGGGCAATGTTCCCGGCTGATCCCGCCGCCGCCTCCGAAGAAAGGGTTCGACTCGCCCTGTCTGCGCGACAAGGAGTGCATCTCGGGACACTGCCTGCCGCGCGGTCCGGGTAACGGCGGAGTTTGCACCCGCGCTTGTGACGAGCAGCCCTGCCCCGACAATTGGGAGTGCAAGCGCCACGTTCCCGATGACGGCAGCGGCGGCATTGATTTGTGCGTCCAGGCGATCGAGAACCGTCTCTGTTTCGGCTGCTCGGTGTCCTCGCAGTGTAACGCCATCGGAGACCTGTGCCTCGAAGTCGGCGGGCAATTCGTGTGCGCGGCGGATTGCAGCCAGGCCGAGTGTCCCGCGGGGTACGAATGTACCTCTCATAGCGTGACTGGGGGCATCAGCCGCCAATGTCTGCCGCAGGGGGGCAGTTGTGACTGCAGCAAGTCGACGATCGGCCTGACTCGCTCGTGCACCTTGTCCAACGAGCAGGGAACCTGCTTCGGGACACAGACCTGTCTGGACGCCGAGCCGCTGCCCGAATGGGGAGCGTGCGACGCAAACATCCCGCAGCGCGAGGTTTGCAACGGTCTCGACGATGATTGCGACGGCTTGACCGACGCTGAAGATCCCAGTGTGACAACCGACGATCTGCCGGACGACCCTCCCTATCCGAACTGCCGCAAGGGATCCCAGCTTGGAAGCTGTACCGGCCGCTGGTTGTGCCTGGCCGGGGACGACGGAGTCTGGCACTGGGAGTGCGGGGCCACCGATCCGGAGAACGAAGTCTGCAACGGGCGGGACGACAACTGTGACGGAATCGCCGACGATCCTTTCATCGACGCCGCGGGTCGCTACGTGCATCTCGAGCATTGCGGCGGGTGCGGCGGCGATTGCCGCCGGATGGTGCCCGGCCTGCTGCTCAATGACGACGGCCAGGCAGCGGATGGAGCGGTCGAGTGCCTGGTGCGCGGCGGCTTGCCGGTCTGCGTGCCGCACCTGTGCGCGGCGGGTCTGTATCCTTTCCCCGAGCAGGCTCCGGTTACCTGCGCCGAATTGATTTCGTCGGCATGTCAGCCATGCGGGCAGAACTCCGACTGCCGCATCTCATCGGACATCTGCGTCAATGTCGGCGAAGATCCGGGCACTTTTTGCGCCCAGAGCTGCGACCCTGCCTCGCCCTATGAAGGTTGCAGCGGCGAGACTGGAGTTCAGGGATGCTGTCCCCCGGATCAGTTCTGCCGGCAGGCTCACGGCGGCTTGTTCTGCGCGCCGCGGGCCGGCAGCTGTACCTGCAACGCCGAGAGAGTCGGGGCAACCAGGTCGTGTTTCCTGAGCGGAGCCGGCTCGCAATTGTGCCAGGGCAAGCAAACCTGCAGGATCGCGGGCGCGGAAATACTCGAGTGGAGCGACTGCGAGCCTTCAGACGTGGTCGTGGAGGTGTGCGATCAACTCGACAACAACTGCGACGGCCGCATCGATGAGGACTTTGTAGACCAACAGGGGCGCTACTACACCGACGAGCACTGCGGGGAGTGCAACCACAACTGTCTCGCACAATGGGACCGCGAGATCCAGCACGCCATCGGCGGATGTATAGAGCAGGACGCTTCGCTGGATTGCGAAATAGTAGCCTGCACGACGGAGCGCATATCCGGCCTCGGTCTCTGTCGTCAAGATGGCGACTGCCAGGCAGGGAGCCACTGCGATTCGCTCTACCATCACTGCCTGGCGGACAACCCGGGTGAATGTCCGGGTGGGTACTGCGGGGTGCCCTGCGGCGACGATCAGGACTGCGTCGTTAGCTACGGCCCGGGTTATAGCTGCGACGCCGGTTCGCATTCTTGCGGGATGGGCATCCAGTTCGTCGATGCCAACGATGAACCCACGGATGGGTGCGAGTGTCCCGGTTCGGCCTCGGGTGCCGGTGACGAACCCGACCTGGCCGACGAGTTCCCGCAGCCGGGCGAGGCATACGTCGATCGCAACTGCGACGGGATTGATGGCGACGCGGCCCGGGCGCTGTTCGTCAGATCTGGAAGCGACCAGAGCCTCGGTACCCGCCAGCATCCCTTCGCCACTATCAACCAGGCCCTGGCGGCCTTCGACTCCGTGCGCCACGATTACATCCTGGTCGCCGCGGGATACTACCAGGAAAACATCGAATTGGCCGAGGGCATAGGCCTCTACGGCGGCTACTCGAACGATTTCTCGAGGCGCGATGTCGTCCTCTATCCGACGATCATCAGGGGTAACGAGCCCGGCCCGGGCCAGCCACCCGGCACCGTCCATGTTGCCGGGATAAGTTTCAGGCGCACGGTGCTGGCCGGCTTCACCGTGCAGGGTTGCGACGTCAATTCCCAGGCTTCACAGGGCCAGACGGCCGCAAGCACTTACGCCGTCTACATCAGCGACTGCAACTCGAAGCTGGTGTTGATGAACAATCTGATCGTGGGCGGCCGCGGCGGCCGCGGCGCGGACGGCTCGCCGGGTGTCTCCGGCAACAGCGGCGACGACGGGGCGAACGGTCAGGACACCTGGGAGTGCCCGGGCAGCGCGGACTGCTACGGCCGGACCAGGGCCGGGGGCGCCGGTGGCAGTAACCCAAGTTGCGGCGGGGCCGGCGGCAACGCGGGCGCCACGGTGCGCGCCTATTGCGCCAATGCTGACTGCGTCCAGGACTATCGCTTCGGTGGCTTCAACGGCGCCGGCGGCAGCGACAGCATCTACGGCAGTTCGCCGGATCCCGCGCTGTGCAAATACGATTGCCAGGTGGGAGCGGCCGACCGGCCCTGTAACGGCCAGGACGCCGGCGCTGGATCGGACGGAGCGCCCGGAAACGGAGGCACGGGCTGCACGTCCGGGGGCGGCACGGTCACCAACGGACTATACGCCGCGGGCTCGGGCAATTCGGGCGCGGCCGGGAGCGACGGTGTCGGCGGGGGCGGCGGGGGCGCCGGTGGATCGGTGACGAACTACAACACATCGCCGCCTTGCAACGTCGGAAACCCGTTTGGAGACCTGGGCGCCTCGGGCGGCGGAGGAGGGGCCGGGGGTTGCCGGGCCGTGGGCGGCGGCTCGGGCTCAGGCGGCGGCGGTTCGTTCGGCGTGTTCCTGTATTTCTCGGCCGCGCCCACAAGTTTTCCCAAGGTCCGGGCTAATCGCATCAGGCGCGGTTTCGGCGGAGCCGGGGGAGCAGGCGCTGGAGGCGGCCAGGGCGGCCTCGGCGGCCAAGGCGGTCTCGGCGGCGAGAGCGTTCTGCCGGCCTGGTGCGCAGGGAGCGCCGGCCGGGGAGGTCGCGGCGGAGACGGCGGAGCGGGAGGTGGTGGAGGCGGAGGATGCGGGGGCGCTTCCTTCGCCGTCACCAGCAACCGGGTGGACGATCCGGCCAATCCTTTCATCCTCGACAACCAGTTCGAGTCGCCCGGCACACAGCAGACCGGTGGTACCGGTGGTGTTGGAGGACCTTCGCCGATGGGCGAAAGCTATAAAGGCCGCGCGGGTGCCGAGGGCGCCGCGGGCGACAGCTGGATCTATTGAGGGCAAAGCCATGAAACCTGTTCTGCTCATTCCGGTATGGACGCTTTTGATAATGGGCATATTGCTTATGCCCGGCTGCGGGCGCGACTGGCTGCCCGAGGGCGCCGGGGCATGTGTCTTCGACAGCGATTGCATCTCCGGTTACGTCTGCTTCAACGGACGTTGCATCAAAACAGACTACGGCGAGTCTGACGGCGGCATGCGCCTGAAAGAGTTTGGTGAGCGCTGCGATGACAACGACGAGTGCCGATCGACCTACTGCCTGCCCCATCCCCAGGGCGGATTCTGCACCCGTACCTGCGACGAGGGCTGTCCGCCTTCGTGGTCCTGCCGACAGGTGATCGATCCCCACGGCGGCCCGACCCGCTTGGGGTTGTGCGCCATGGACCAGGGCCAACTCTGCCGCGCTTGTGCGAGCGACAGCGACTGTCACCCGGCCGGATCGGATCTGTGTCTGCAGATCGGTGACGGAAGCTACTGCGCGGCCGACTGCTGGTACGAAAACTGTCCTTTAGGCTATCTGTGCAGCGACGTCGAGTACACCGACCAGGTATTGCGTCAATGTATACCGGGCGGAGGAACCTGTAGCTGCACAACCGAAACAGAGGGCATGGTGCGCGGTTGCCAGCGCAGCTCGGAGTTGGGAACCTGTACGGGATTCGAAGCTTGCGATCCTCCCCGGGGATGGACCGAGTGCTCGGCCTTGGCGCCCAGCCAGGAGATTTGCAACGGCCTGGACGACGACTGCAACGGCCTGGTGGACGAGGATCTCGTGGGCCAGGCCTGCAGCGAAGAGAACCAGTACGGCAGTTGCCCCGGGGTCTACGAGTGCCACGCTCTCGACGGCTGGGTTTGCTCGGCACAGCTGCCCGGGCCGGAAGACTGCGACAACTTCGACAACGACTGCGACGGACAGATCGACGAAGGCTTCATAGACGGCCAGGGCCGATACGTGACCGACGAGCACTGCGGAGGCTGCGAGATCGATTGCGGGGTGATGATCGCGCACGCCACCAGGGCAGAATGTCGCCTGGAAGGCGGCGAGCCGGTCTGCCGCGCCACTGCATGCGAAGAAGGCTACTTCGTTTGGAGAGAGGGGGTTGCCTGCCTGGGCCTGCCGGACAATCTCTGCCAGCCGTGCAACACCGACCAGGATTGCCTGGCCCCCGGTTCAGTCTGCATCGTCAATGGGACCGAAAAGTACTGCGGGCGGGATTGCTCCAACACCTCACCCTACGGGCCGGGTTGTCCCCAGGGCTATAGCTGTCTTTCATATTCCGCCGGGCTGCAGTGCCAGCCGGAAAACGACACCTGTCTGTGCGCGGAGTCGACGCTGGGATCTGTTCGATCGTGCCGCCTGGACACCTGCCAGGGCTACCAGGAGTGTGTGCTCATTGCAGGAATCTTCGAGTGGTCAGCCTGCAACGTGGAGGATTTCAACGTCGAGATATGTGACGGGTTGGACAACAACTGCGACGGGCAGATCGACGAGGGGTTCCTCAACCAGGCGACCGGCCGCTACGAGAGCGACGAACACTGCGGTTTCTGCAACAACGACTGTGGACCTTACTGGTCGGAGCCGGTCGATCACACAATTGGCGTGTGCGACGTCGATGCCCCGGGAATGCCCGAGTGCATCATGGGCCCGTGCTCCATAGAAGTGGAGAATGGTGTTCAGTACGAATGGGTGGATGTCAACGGGGACTTCGACGATGGATGCGAGTGCCGGCGGGTGTTGGGAAACACGACCAGCGATCTTCCCGATCTGATCGCCGAGCCGGAGCCGGGTTACGAGTATTTGGACGAGAACTGTGATGGAATCGACGGAGTGGTGCAAGACGCCCTGTTCGTCAGTGCAGGCGTCCCGCCCGGTGGAGACGGCAGCCTCGATCATCCGTTGGCAACCTTGTCCGTGGCCATCACAACATTTGCTTCGTCCGGTAAGAGCTACATCCTGGTAGCCGAGGGCTCTTACCAGGAGAGCATCAGCCTGCAACCCGGGGTCAAGCTGCACGGCGGGTACTCGGCCGATTTCAAAAGCCGCGATGTTTGGTTGTACCAGTCGGTGATCCAGGGACAGGATGCGGATCACACCGTCCGGGCCGATGGGATAGTCGGTGTAGGAACGTTGCTTTCGGGGTTCGTCATCCGCGGTCGCGAGTTGAGCCAGGCGGCCGACGTCGATCACGACGGCCCGGCTTCGGTGGCTGTGGTGCTCAGCGATTGCGACGACGCCTTGGTTCTGCGCAGCAACATAATGATCGGCGGCAGGGGCGCCGACGGCGGGAGAGGAAGCTCGGGCCAGGCGGGTTTCGGACGTCAGGATTCGACGGCGCTGGACGGCGCCGTGGGGCTGGTTGGGTTGCGCCTGTCGGGCAACTGCAGCGGAACAGAGCGGGCCGGCGGAAGCGGGGGAGTCAACGCCGATTGCCAGGGCTCGAACGGAAATCCCGGGGGCACGACTTTCTGCCCGCAGTTTGACTGGGACTCCTATCCATACAGAGGGACACGGGCTCAGTATTTAAGTGGGGCCTCCGGTAACGGTCTCGGAGGACACGACTGGAGCTTCGACTATATGAGCGGCAGTTCCTGTTCACACGCGACCGAGTCGGGCTACCCGACTGAAATAGAACTCAATGTCGGACAGGACGGGCAAGACGGCGCGGACGGGACCAATGGACAGGGCGGCGCCGGCGGAAGCGGACGCTATGGTTCGATCTCCGGCGCCTCATGGGTGGCCGCACCTTTTGGCGCCGGGACCGGCACGCCTGGTGCCGACGGAGACATTGCCGGCGGAGGCGGCGGAGGCGGCGGCACCGCGCGTTACTACACGGGCTTGGGCGATTGCTCCATGTACGAGATCGGCCCCTCCGGAGGAGGCGGCGGGGCCGGCGGATGCGGCGGGAGGGGAGGCCTGCCGGGCCGGGCGGGCGGCGCCTCGATTGTAGTACTGGTCAGCGCCGCTCCCGGTGCGCCGGGAACAAGGCCTCCCGAACTGAGCCACAACCTGATCGAACGCGGTCAGGGCGGGCGGGGCGGTGACGGCGGGTTCGGCGGGATCGGTGGCCTGGGCGGAGTCGGCGGCTTCGGCGGAGGTCCGCCGGACTGGATCTCGTCGCAAGCAGGCAAGGGCGGCGACGGGGGCAACGGCGGCCCCGGCGGCGGCGGAGGCGCGTCTGCCGGGGGTCCTTCCTTCGGCGTGCTGGGGTTCAACGTGGCGGTCGACGATTACGCCGCGAACAACAACTTCGTCTACGATGACAGCGTGCCGACCGGCGGCTCCGGCGGAGCGGGTGGAATATCGGTCGGCCCGGGCGCCAGCGGCTCGATAGGGCTCGACGGCGCTTTCGGTAACGTGCTCGAACTCACGAGTTGTCCGGCAGGCGGATGTCCGCCGGGTTTCGCCTGCGACTCGAACAACGTCTGCGTCCCGTCTAGTTAGAGTCCATCTCGAAACTGATCGAACACCATTAAAATACCCAATAATTTCGTAGTGCCCGTCTTCGGAAAACGGGGTTTTGGGACGGGCACAAATTAGGGGAGATACACCTCGACATCGTCCGGCAGAAGCGGAACGAAGCTTTTCAGGTTGGCGCCAAGCTTCGCGGCCGCGGCGGGATCGACTGCGAACAAAGACAGCGTGTCGTCACCACATACCTCGTTGATCGGGATTCTCAGGCGGCCTGCCAGGATCCATTCAGGGGGCAGGCCACCTGTCGATCTGGTTGCGAACCACTTCTCGTAGACGATGGCGATGGTGACGGACTTTTTTAGGGCCAGGTTGGCGATGGCCTGGGTGTTGTAACGCCCTTTCATTTTCAACTCGCCCACTTCCCGGCTAGCCAGGCCCCACAGATCGAGGCACCGAATGTCGGTCATGAAGTTCGGCGCGCCTATATCATTCAGCGCTACCGTTTGTCCCTGGTAGTAGCGGCGCAGGAAACGAGCGGTTTGGATCTGTTGCTCATAGATGTTTTTCACAGACAGCGGCAGCAGGCGCTGGGCGGAGATTCCACGGATCGAGCCGAAAGCCGCGAAGGCCGCGGCCAGCGCCACCATGAGTCGCTTGAGGTTCACACTTGTCAGGCCGCTCGATCCGGGATCCGCAAGCGCGCAAGCCGTAAGGAACAAACCCAAGGCCACTAGATAGGCCTCGTATCTAAACAACCAGCCGGTCCTGGCGAATTGCAGGTGCAGCAACAGAGTGCCGACAGTGAGTATAATCATCAGTGTCAGCCGATCTTCGAAGAACAGGCCGCGACGTATACGAGCAAACACAATCAGTATAAGCAGTGCCAGAAGAGCCAGTAGATGGGGATTTTCAAACAACTGTCGCGCCCAGGTCAGGCTGAAGAGCAAGAACCCGGGCAGCGACGAAAAGATCGGCAAGTTGCCCTTGAGCAGGATCGAGTTCGGGAAGAAACCCCAGCCACGCGAAACCGCGAAAAGTCCGAGGAGACTGATGGGCAACAGGCCGACCACGGCCAGCATGAACGTCTGCGTCCACCTTTTTCGCATGGCGCAAAGACCCACGGCGACAAAAAGCATGAAAAGCCCCTCGTAGCGGGTCAATACCAGCAAGGCTCCGATTGCGGCCGGCACCCACCAGGCGCGCGATCCTGTTTCTTTTGCGGACAGTCGCGAGGCGACCAGGTAAACAAAACAGATCGCAAGAGAGGTGTGCAGCAGATGTTCGAGGCCGCTTGCGACCAGCACTACCACCGGTGTCAGAAACACGATCGCCGGCAAGATCGCAGCCAGCAACCAGGGGCCGGCTCCCGCCCTGCGCAGCAGAAGGTACAGCAGCACACACAGAAGCGAGGCCAGGATCGCGTTGATTACCAGCGGCGCCCAGACGCTTGTCCCGAAGACAAGAGACGCCGCCGACAACAAGGCCGTCCACAACGGTGACGATGATGAGAAGCTGAACTCGTACCTGGTCACGCCCCAGACTCCGTGCTGGGCGAAGTTTTTAGCCATGGCCATGTGGATGTAGGGATCGTCGAGAGGGTAGACCAGATGTCCACCGCTCGAGCCGAGGCAAATCGCAAGACAGATCGCAAGCCCCGCCCACAGCAGCAGCAGTGTAAGGACAAGCGGCCAGTTTCTGTTCAGAAAAGCTTTCGTCATCTGGACTCACACGTGATACGAAACCATCTGCGCCTCGCACATATAATAATGGTTTTATCCCGATGATCAATTCGCTTCAAACACCGCAGACGATCCCGGCGCGTTCGGTTTGGCGTTCGGCGGCGAGCTGCCTGATGTGGGTGGTCGCGGTATGGCTTATTGTCTGGGTATACGGCGCATTCATCCAGCCGCTTGTCGCGATTCCATACTGCCTGCCCTCGAGCGGAGCCCTCGGCAATCCCGCCGTCACCGGAACCAGCCCCGTCACCGGTCTGCTGAGATCTCTCGGCCTGCTCGTTCTTCTGGTAGCCGCGGGCCTGGTCGCAAGCCGCGCCAATGTTGTGGCAGGTTGCCGGCGCTTCTTTGCCAGTCCGGCCAGAGTCTGCGTTTTGATTGTTGTGGCGAGCGTTCCTTTTTTCATGTTGGCGGGAGGGAACTCGAGCGCCGCGCAGTCCTGGAGTGCAAAACCTGTCAACAGGCTGATAATGGCGGTTTTTGCATCTTTAACGGTTGTGGGCGGCTTCTTGCTTTCGGGGGCTGTCGCACGGGTAAGAAAATGGCTGCACGGGGAGCCGCCCGCTGCGATGGTTGCCTTGATCTTCACGGCTGCGCTGGTGCCGTTTATAAAGTGGCCATGGGCGCCGGCCGCGGTCGTGCTGGCGCTCTTGTTACTGGGATGCTTACCGGTTTTGTACAGGGCCTTCCGACGTCAGACTCTCGCAGAGCGAATAAAAAAGTTGGCCTGGTCGCTTGCGATTCCCGTGGCCGTGGTCGGCCTTTCGGGTATCAACATCCATGCCCGCATTGATCCGCATCACGAGGCCGAAGACATTCTGCCGGCATCCATGATGCAACAGGGCAAGCTGCCGTTTCTGGATTTCGAGATCTCCCATTCGCTGATCACGGACTGTTTGCCCAACTGGCTGGCGTTTTCGATCGCCGAGCCTTCGCTGCACACTGAAAGGCAAATGCTCGGCTTCGTCGCCGGCCCCCTGCGGGGTTTACTCGTCTGGCTGGTGCTGTCGGCACTGTTCGGCCGCGGCTTGGCGATAGTCTTATGGATCTTTGCCGCCCTGGGCGGCGCGACACAGGTGGTGGCAGCCAACGACGCCTTCAGGCTGGATCTGGCGCTGACAGTGGTTCTTTTTTTCTTGCGCTTTGATATCAGCGGCAAACGCGTCTACGCCTACCTGGCCGCGGCGGCGGCAGCCCTCGGCGCCGTGTTGTCCCCGGAGTTGGGAATACCGGTCGCGGCCGGGGCGCTTTTGGTGATGGCTTTGCAGACAGATCGCTCGTGGAGCAAGAAGGCCGTGCTGGTTTTCTTTACAACGCTTGCGGCGCTTTTTGGGATCTTGTTCGCCGCTGGAATGTTAGCGGGGTTCATGCGCTGGGTGTCGGGCCTGCGGTCCATGGCGCTCGAACTGATCGCGCGCTGGCCCGCCCAGGACGTGCTGGAGCGACACCTCCTGGTTCACCTGGGAGTGTTGGCCTTCGCCATGGTGACACTGATCAGGGCCGGGCCGCGTTCGGACAGGGTGCGCCTGCTGGTGCTATTGCTTGTGGCTGGGGCGGGCGTCACTTTTTCTCTGTTTACCGACGAGCCGCTGCGGCTCGAACGGACGATCATAATCGATCTGTTGCTGCTGGGTTCGGCGTTGGTTGTCTGCCGGGCCGGGCGTTCTCCGGTGACGCTTGCGTTGCTTGCGCTTCTGGTCTTGACCGGGGCCGGGCTGAGTCGTCAGCCGGCCAATTGGCTGGCTGGCCGGGAGCCTCCCACCGGGTGGCAGGCGGCCGGTGAGATAGAACGCATCGGACCGATTAACATGCCGCCGGAAGATCTCGAGACCTGGCGCGAACTGGTAGCCTTCGGCAAGCAAGGAGCCTACTTCAACGCCTCGAACAGCCTGTTGGATCTGTTCGTGACCGCAAACCCGCTGCCGGTCGAATTCGTCCCCATGCACTTGGCCTACCGCCCGCGAGAGCAAGCCCGGGTGGTCGATAAGCTGGCCGAGTTGTCTCCGTCGAGAATCGTCTTCAGGACGATGCGGGATCCGGCCTTCTGGCAGATTACGCCCTACACCTTGATCTTCAACAGGCTGGATGCCCACATCCTCCGCAACTACTCTTTTGCAAGAGAAATTGGTCCTTACCAGATAGTCGCCCGATCCGACCCGCGCCTGGGGCGCAGCTACAACAACCTGCTGGCCCCCGGCGCGCGCCGGCCGCTCGAATACGGCTTGGCTCCATTATTCCTTGGAAAGTTGCGGGGAGAGGGCCTTGCGCAATTGTGCGACGGCCTGCCGGAGCCGGTGTTCTTCGAGATAATTGCACACGGGGCGGGCAAGGCCACGCTGCTGATCGCACCCCGGATAAAAGGTGAAGGATCCATTCCGCTGAGCGTAGTTTTCAAGTTGGCCGGGGACGAAGCACGGCACACATATCGCCTGCCGCTATGGAACCTGTGCACGCCGGGCGCCGCCGGCCTCGAAGACACCTTCAGCTTCGACGTCTCGACGGATACCGGGATCACGATAGAAAAGAGCGGCCTGAGCTCCTGTGCCGAGCTGCAAGAAAAGTTCTAACCCGACTGTGATACACTTGCAGACGACTGCAGACACGGGGCTTAGGCTGATGCAAAAGTCGGAATCTAGGGAAGCCCGCGGAAGAGCCGGAGTGCCGGCGACACTGATCGTCATGGCTTGTATCTTGTCCGCGGGTTGTCCATCCGGGTCGATGTGCAAGGCGGCCGAGCCGCCCGACGAGGCCGCCCAGGCCAGGCGCCGGGAAGCCTTGCTGAAAAATCTGGACAAGGAGATCACCGACAAGAGGGTGCTCGCCGCCATGGCCGCCGTTCCGCGGCATCGCTTCATCCCCGCTGACTATTTGAACCAGGCCTACCGGAACCATCCGTTGCCGATAGGCCAGGAGCAGACGATTTCCCAGCCGTACATCGTGGCCTACATGACCCAGGCTTTGAAACTTTCAGGCAATGAGAAAATTCTGGAAGTAGGGACCGGCTCGGGTTACCAGGCCGCGGTGGCGGCCCGCTTAGCCGCCGTGGTTTATTCGATCGAGATACTACCAGAACTCTCGGCCCGGGCCGGTCGAGTGCTTGCCGATCTTGGAATCAAGAATGTCCGCCTCAAGGTCGGCGACGGCTTCGACGGCTGGGCGGAACATGCGCCCTACGACGGAATAATCGTGACGGCCGCGCCCGAGCGCGTCCCGGCAGCGTTGGTTTCCCAGTTGAAAGAAGGAGGGCGATTAGTGATCCCGCTGGGCGCCGACTGGAACCAGAAGCTCAAGACATACATCAAGCGCCATGGCAGGCTGGTAGAAATCGACAGCCTTCCGGTTCGCTTCGTTCCCATGACCGGCAAGGCCATGCGACCATAGGCTCATGATGCCGGCCTCGGCTGCTTTCAGAACGCCTGCCGGTAGCTGATGGTTACCCAGTCGATTACGTTGTCGTTGAAATCCTTGCCTAGCGGGATACCGAAATCCAGCCTCACGGCTTGGCGATCGAACTGCGGAAACAGGCCGCGGATGCCCAGGCCCAGGCTCTGGTGGTAACTGAAGTCATCGGCCTGCTTATAGCCATAGGCATCGCCGCCGTCGTAGAAAATCACGAAGCCCCAGTGCAGAGTCCAGAGTACTATCGGTACCGAACGGAACTCGACATTGACGTTCAACAAACGATCGCCCGATCTGAAGCCCGAAGTAAAACCCCTGAGTGTGTTGTCGCCGCCGAGAGACAAGAGCGTGTTTTGCGCGCTGTACTGGCTGTAGACGTAGTCGAACCTGGTAAGCAGCCTGCCCAGACCGAGGATGATCGGGGAGACGTTCTCGATGTAGAACTCGGCCCGGCGATCGACCCAGTCGGTGCCCGTGGCCAGTGCGTCGGCGTCCAGGTGACCCGGCCAGTAACGGGCCGCTAGATTTGCGCTCAACGCCAGAATGTCTTGCCCGCCCAGTAAGAACCGGTAGCCCAGCAATAGGCTCAAGCCCACAGATTGTTGCGCGAAGCCGAAGGCCGGGTTGGCCCAGCTTGCCTCGGCCGTAAGTTGCGGGCCGAGGCGAAAATCCTCGGTCAGCCCGTATGTCTGTATGTTCGCCAGGCGCGCGTAGCTGGCCTCGAAAAAAACCAGCCTGGCCATTATTTCGCCGGCCCGGTCGTCGTGTGGCAGGACATCTTCGACAAACGCCTCGCGAACCTCGGTCGGCACTTCGGGAAAGTCTTCGGGCAGGCTGTTGGTTCTCGATCTCAGCTTGTAGCCGAATTCGAGATTGGTCTTGTAGTGCTTTCCGAACGAGCGCACGACAAGCGCCTCGGCCGCGAAGGTGTTGTAGTTCCACTTCCAATCCAGGCAATGCTCGATGCCGTTCAATAAATAACATTGTTGCAGCGGCCGGGCGCCACGGTAGAGCCGCAATATTCCAAGATCGAAGCTTGCGCCTATCGAGAAACCCCACTTCGACTCGAGTGAGAACAGCGGCAGGCCGAAAAACAGGCTGCCGAAGCCCCCCTCTGTCGAGTTGTCTATATGATTGATGCGCAGGTTGAGACTCTCCCCGGCCGTCAGGCGGGTGCCGAATAGGCGCGGGACGTTGTAGATTTCTCCCAATGAGTAGGTGTCGCGATCGATGAAGGTGTAGAGACTGAGTTGCTGGTTGTAGCCGAGGAAATTCTGTTCGGTCGGCATCAGCGACAGGTAGTTGAACACACCGCCGCCGATGCTGAACTTGGAGTTGAGCCGCAGGCTCCAGATGTCCTTGGTGATGACCACGACGATGACCCTGCCGGGTTCGGTCCCGCGGGCGCAGACGATGCGCACGGTCGAGAAGAGCATCGGCAACAGGCGCAGGTTGCGGGCGCTCTCGCGGATCAAGGCCTCGCTGTAAGGCCCTCCTTCTTTGAAAAGCAGTTCCTGGCGGACGATGTGCTCGCGGGTGGTGACGTGAAAGATGTTCAGAAAATCGGGCCAGGGATCGCTTGGCTCGATTACCGGTTGGCGCACGATGTGCACACGCTCGATGATTTTGCCCTGCGGGTGCTCGTCGAGTTCCAGCTCTAGTGCCGAAAGCGAGCGGGCGATCAGATCGCGTTCATAGGCTTCACGATCGAGGATGTTTCTTGCGGCAGGACAGGGAGAACAGAGAAGGGCCACTACGATAAACGCAAGCGATATGCCGCTTGCGCCGGCAATGCCCCGCAAACGAATTGTGCCACCAAGCGGGGCTAGCGCCCGGGGCGGAGGGTGGACTGCTCGCGCTGCAGTCGTTCAAGCTCTTCCTTGTGAGTGACGCTGTAACGGGCCCACGGGCGCGCCTTCAGGCGGGCATAACCGATGGGCTCCATGGTCCCCTCGCACAGGCCGAACTCCTTTATCTCGAACTTCTTCAGCGCCCGCTCGACTTCACGAAGCAGCTTGACCTCCTTGTCCAGGATGCGCAATTGCACGTCCTGGTGCTGCCCGGTGGAAGCCTGTTCCAGTTCCTCGATGATCTCGCTTGGGTCCACCCCGGCATCGCGATCGAGCCGGTTCGCGATCGACAGCCTGAGTTCACGGCGTTTGTCCGTCAACACCTTATTCATTTCCTTGACCTGACTTGCCGTCAGACCGTTGATGGTACCTTTTCGTGCTGCCATACAAGCTCTCCTTTGTCGCCGGGATACTCTCCCCAAAATTCTTAGAACCTGGAATCATAATCGAACTTCCGCGCATCGCAAAGCACTTTTTTCAACTCAGCGAACCGGGATCAGCAGGTCGTTCTTGCCCGTGTTCCGGCCGGCCGGGGCAATTCGAATTTTAACTCGCCATAGGCTCTTGATCTATCGGCCGATTGCTGAACCACAATATTTTGTGTTGACAAGCAATTCCACCCCCAATATATTGTGGCATCCTTGATTGTGAAACATCAGATGTTTCCGAGCGCTAGGGCCTGTTTTCTAGAAGTTTTCGAGGAGTCGCATCATGCAAGTCAGTACCGAGATCCATACTTCTCCCATAAACCGGCCGGTGTCCAGGAGTCCCGAAGCCGTCGTCAACCGTGATGGCGCGCGGGTTGCCTTCGACGCCGAGCGCATACAGGCGGCGATTGAAAAGGCCGGCACGGCGACCGGCGAGTTCGACGGGCAAGAAGCTTCATTGCTGACAGCCCAGGTGGCTAAGGTTCTTTGCTACCGGCACTCGGATGGACCGCCGCAGATCGAGAACATCCAGGACATCGTCGAGCAGGTGCTGATCTCATCGAACCACTTGGCCACCGCTCGGGCCTATATCGCCTATCGCGACCAGCACGCGCGCCTCAGGGATCAGCAGCGTACCCTGGTGGACGTGCGCCAGACCATAGACGAGTACCTAGATCACCAGGACTGGCGCATCAACGCCAACGCCAACCAGGGCTACTCGCTGGGCGGACTGATCATGAACATCTCGGGCAAGATGATTGCCAATTATTGGCTCGGCCACGTTTACCCGCCGGAGGTCGGCCGGGCGCACAGGGAAGGCGATTTTCACATTCACGATCTCGACATGCTCTCCGGTTACTGCGCCGGCTGGTCGCTGCGCACCCTCCTGCAGGAGGGGTTCAACGGCGTGCCCAATAAGGTAGAGGCCGGCCCGCCGCGGCACCTCTCCAGCGCCGTCGGGCAGATGGTCAACTTCCTGGGCACGTTGCAAAATGAGTGGGCCGGTGCCCAGGCCTTCAGTTCGTTCGACACTTACCTGGCGCCCTTCGTGCGCAAGGACTCCCTCTCGTATGATCAGGTCAGGCAGAACGTCCAGGAGTTCATCTACAACCTCAACGTGCCCTCCCGCTGGGGAACCCAGACCCCCTTCACCAACGTGACCTTCGACTGGGTGTGCCCCGACGATCTTCGCGACCAGCAGCCGCTCATCGGTGGCCGGGAGATGCCGTTTCGCTACGGAGATCTGCAGGCCGAGATGGATCTGATCAACCGCGCTTATATCGACGTCATGGGCGCGGGCGACGCGCGCGGCAGGGTATTCACTTTTCCCATCCCGACATACAACATCACGCCGGACTTTGACTGGGATCATCCCAACTGCCAGCCGTTGTTCGAGCTGACCGCCAAGTACGGTTTGCCCTATTTTCAGAACTTCCTAAATTCGGATCTGAAGCCGAACATGGTGCGCTCGATGTGCTGCCGCCTGCAGCTCGACCTGCGCGAGCTTCTGAAAAGAGGCAACGGGCTTTTCGGCTCGGCCGAGCAGACCGGCTCGATCGGCGTGGTCACAATCAACTGCGCCCGGCTGGGCTACCTCTACTCAGGTGATCGCCTCGGGTTGATCGAGCAGCTCGATCGCCTGCTGAACCTTGCCCGGACCAGCCTGGAGATCAAGCGCAAGATCGTCCAGCGCCAGATCGACGCGGGCCTGTTGCCCTATACGAAACGCTACCTGGGCACGCTGCGCAATCACTTTTCAACCATCGGGGTCAACGGGCTCAACGAATGCGTGCGCAACTTCTCGTCCGACCTTTACGACCTTTCCAATGCCGAAGGGCAGCGTTTCGTAGCCGAGATTCTCGATCACATCCGCGAGCGACTGGTCGCTTTCCAGGAAGAGACCGGTAACATGTACAATCTCGAGGCCAGCCCGGCCGAGGGCGCAACCCACCGCCTGGCCCGCGAGGACCGCAAGCGCTACAATGGAATATATCAGGCCGGGACGGAAGAGGCCTGCTACTACACCAACTCCTCACAACTTCCGGCCGGCGCGACCGACGATCCCTTTGAAGCGCTCGGGCTGCAGGAAGAGCTGCAGCGCAAGTACACCGGAGGCACGGTTTTTCATCTTTACCTGGGCGAGAGGATCCATAGCGCCGCTGCCTGCAAGAAGCTGGTGCAAAGGGTGCTTGAGCGTTTCCGCATTCCCTACCTGACAATCACGCCGACATTCTCGGTTTGCCCGTCCCACGGTTACCTGGCGGGCGAACAGCCGGTTTGCCCGACCTGCGGCGCCGACTGCGAGGTGTGGACGCGGGTGATGGGCTACCACCGGCCAGTCTCGGGATTTAACCGCGGCAAGCGGGCCGAGTACAACGAGCGCAAGTACTTCGACGTCGGAGGCGACCGGTGAGCCGGCGCGGGGTTCCGGTGGGCGGTTTCGCGCCCCTTTCGACCATCGACTGGCCCGGGATGCTCTCGACGGTTCTTTTTCTGCGCGGCTGCCCCTGGCGCTGTCCATACTGTCACAATCCTGAATTGCAGCTGGTCGCCGGACAGACCCATGCCTGGCGGGACGTTCTTGCCTTCCTCGAAGAGCGCCGCGGGTTCCTGGACGGCGTGGTGTTCAGCGGCGGCGAGCCCACCATGCACGCCGGCCTCGAAGACGCGCTCGGGCAGGTGCGTTCCATGGGTTTCAAAACCGCGCTGCACACGGGCGGTGCCTACCCGGCGCAACTGGAAAAGATCCTCTCCGGGCGACTGGTAGACTGGGTGGGCTTCGACGTCAAGGCGCCTTTTGACGACTACCCCACGGTAACGGCGCAAGCAGACTCAGGCGCCCGCGCCCGCCTGTCGCTCGCTCACCTGGTGTCATCCGGGATCTCTTACGAACTGCGCACAACGGTCTACCCGCCGCTGCTGTCCGGCCGCAGCATCAATCACCTGGCATCCGAGATCGACGAACTCGGCGGCGGCAATCTCGTCTTGCAACACTGCCGCGACGGCGACAGCCAACCGTTCGCACACTCGCTCGATCTGGCGCGTCTGGCCGCCGATCTGACGCCGAGGTTGGGAAAAGTGGAAGTTAGATAGGGCTATGGCTTTTTCTTGAAGTCGACCGGCCGCATGGGTGGCGGCTTCGCCAGGACGCTGTGATCGAGGCCTACAACGCACTTGCCATAGCCATCACGGCTTTCGGCTGCCCAACGATCCTGCCAGGTTTGACTTTTGCAGCGTCAGTCCATTAGACTGCCGCAGATTCCGAAGGATAGCGCAAGTGTTTTCATGACGGACGACTTGACGAGAGAGAGGCTGCGGATGAAAACCAAGAAAGCAATCTGGATCGTACTGGTTTGTTGCGTGGCGATTCTGTGTTCCTGCGGTTTGTTCAAGACCAAGATCAAGGTCATGCCGGAGCCCTCCGAATCCACCGTGAGGCTCGACGGCCGGCCGGTGGGATCGGGCGTGGTCGAAGTCGTACTTCCCGAGGAGGACAATCTCTACGCAGTCGAGGTGTGCGGACCGCCCGAGTACTTCTGCGAGACATTCAATGTCAAGGGAAACACCCAGCAGAAGAGTTTCCCGGTCAAGCTGGTGCTGGATTCGTCGTTCAAGGAGACCGTCGACCTGGATGTGGCCAACAAGTTCGTCCGTATCCCGGTGGCCGGCAACTACAAGCACGAGGAAGCCTGGCAGAAGCTGGTTTCCTGCGTCAACGACTCCTACTCCGATCTCGAGACCCTCGACGGCCGCTCCGGGTACCTCAAGACCGCCTGGAAGGTCAAGGACTACGGCTATCCGCGCCAGCGCAAGCTACGCGCCCGGATCATCGCCTCGATCGACAGTTCCTCGCCGCTGCAGTACAAGGTGAAACTGGAGATGCAGAAGTTCCGGGGCGGGGATTCCTGGGACCCACACGGCCGCGTTTTCATGCCCGACTCCGACGCGGTCAACTGCGTGCGCGGACGCCTGCAGCGCTAGCTACTCCTCCTTCACGTCCTGTCTTCGTATCAGGGCCCGACCGATCGGGCGCAGCGGAATCCCACCTTCTCGAAACGGGAGACCGGGTCTTTGCGTTCTCGCTGCGAATCGCGAAGGCGTTTGTCGTCCGGTGACGGACCTCCCCGCACCACCCGGTTTGAGCCTGAGCCGGGTCCCTGGGGATTTTTCTCTTCGGCGATGACGTAGTAGTTCCACACGTACCAGTCGGCCACCCATTCTCGC
The DNA here is from genome assembly GCA_035528415.1 of Myxococcota bacterium. Lineage (GTDB taxonomy): Bacteria > Myxococcota > B64-G9 > B64-G9 > B64-G9 > DATKYQ01. The sequence continues at coordinate 93,028 of DATKYQ010000027.1, forward strand.
AGATCTCCGGGTAAACCTTGCAGGCCGGCCTTCCGGACCGCCTTTTCCCATTCGGCCTCGGTGGGAAGCCGCTTTCCGGCCCAGGTACAATACGTCTCGGCCTGGTACCAGCTGACGCAGTTCAATGGCTGGTCCGCCTGGTCGTCGACACGCCAGCGGCAGCCCTTCCCGTGTCCGGGTTCACTGCAATTTTTGGCCTTGACGCATCTGGCATATTGCCTGGCCGTGACACCGGACTTGCCGATGGAGAAGCCATCCAAATAGGTCTTGCGTCCCGGCTTTTCGTCGGATGCGCACTGGTCTTCCTCGCCTTTTTGGCACCCAGCCCAGAACCAGCCCGGCCCGACCGGCAACATGTCCACCGGATCGGCCTTTCCTCTCACCTTGGCGACCCCGGGACCGCGGGCCGGTCTCTTGCCGACCAGCTTGTCGACCACCGCGTCGAGCGATTCGAGCAGCTCTTCCTCTTTGCACCCCCCGCGGTGCGATGCGGCTGCATCGGCGGTCGCGCGCTTGAGATCGAACAGGGTCACGTTAACGTTGCATTTGCCGCCGATCTGGATCACCTTTGTGGACAGCGTTTTCTCCGCGGACAGCTCCCGGCCCAACTCGATCTGGCAGGCCTGGTCGTAGCAAAGCCGGTAGGATCTATTCTTTTGCTGGTTGAGACGCTTCTTGAGTTGATCGCGCGGGGCAACCTGGTACCTGCCGGTCTCGGCCAGCCGGGTGGCCAGGTGCTCACTCAGTCCGTCCAGCAATGCAGGGGCGCGCTTGATCCGCTTGACCTGGATGTTGAACACCGCCACCACGGGTCTGTGCTCTTCGCTTGCGACCGGTGTCGCCAGACATTGGGTAAGCAGGATTAAGAACGGTGCGTGAACTGGTCTCATGGATTTACAATCCACAACTATTTCGCTGATTGTCATGACAAACAACAAGAATGTTGTCAATTGTTTCTATACAGGGTTGTCGGACAAACAAACTGAAGATGTTGTAAACGTTTTGTTTCAATGGGTTATCACTCATTCAGGTTGATCACGTATTCCCCCCGCCTTATCAACGGCAGGTGCGAGCCGTCTGGCATGAGCAGATCTGCGCGTTCGATTAGTACTCGTGGTTGCAGGCTGGGGATGTAGACACGATCTATGTGCACCACCGCCTCGGGACGCGAAAACTGCTTAGCGCCTACCTGGCCGCCGAAGTGGTCGCTGCGGCCGAAGGCTATGTGCAGGCCGAGTTTCTCGTCCAGCAGAACCGAGCCGCAGGGCTCTATGCCGAAGTCGGAAAGCACTCCCAGCCCCAACTCGGCCAGGTTGCCGTAAGCCGGCTCGCGGGCCAGCAACTCGGCCTGCTCTCGAGCGGCCGCTCCCGGGCCGCTTGCGCTTCGGGCGACGTTTTCCTCGATGTTGAAAACTACGATCTCGTCGCCGAACTGAACCGGAAGTTCGCCGGCGGATTGCGATGGATCTTGTTCCAGTTCACCCTCGTAGGGGACGATGTAGGCCTCGCCCGAGGGCAGGTTGCCCGCCGTGCCCGGATCCGGAAACAGGCCGCCCGAGGCGTGCGCCGTGCGGTGGCGCAGGTCGAGCCGCAAATTACGTCGCTCGTGAGCGTCTATAAGGAATTCGATCTCGGCATAAGATGCCCGATCGAGCAGTTTCTTCATGTGTGCCACGCGCCGGTTGATCTCGGTGTAGTCGAGACGCAAAGTTGGGATCATCTGGACTGCGAACCCGGGCATGGTCGCGGCCCTGAAGCCCGAAGAAGGAGCCGCTATCTTCAAAGGCGCCGTTGCCGAGAACTCGGTTGGGGCCAGCAGGATTGAATGAGAAGACAGGATCGCTTCTGTAGAAACGGATTCGGCCGGGTCGAGCGCATCGGCCGAGTCGGGCAAGTCGCCCGAGGCGATCCAGGCACGCTCGGGCAAGTCAGCGTTGTTCATGCGGGTGTTGCGATACAGCACCAGGTCACAGTCGAGTCCGAGTTCCTTTTTCGACCCGGCCAGAAGCCCGGCCCAATCGGCCGCCAGCAGGCGGCGCTCGCGCCAGTGGGGATTGTCGGGGACCTCGGAATCTGGCAGATCGACGAGCACCGCAATTGCCCTGTCTTTGTCGCCTGGCTTAAAAACGCGGCCAACGAGAGCCACTAGCTCCGCTGCGCTAAGATCGTTTGGCATGGACACCTCCCTTTATTTTCCAGGAACGAGTCTACTTTCTTGCGAAGCCGGACGCCAGCCTGTTATCTTAAGGTTTCTAAACTGCGAAAAGGAGACAGAAATGGGCGATACTCTGGACACCGTGTTGTTGCTGGCGCTGCCCGCCTCCGGTAAGTCGGAAGTGCGCAAGTACCTCGACTGGTTGCCGGCCGAGGAATGCCGCCGAGATTTTCACATGGGGCCGACGGTACAACTCGATGATTTTCCGTACGTGCACATGATGCGCCGCATCGACGACGAACTGGAGGCGCAGGGGCAAAAGCGGTTGTTCTTCCAGTCGCCGGAGAAGCCGTTTAGCGACACGCGTGACTGGCTTACCCTGATCGAGCTGATCAACGAAGACTACGAAGATCTGCTGGTAAAAAAAGCATGTGCACCTCGCTCTGCGGCCGCCTGGATCATCGAGCGCATCGACGCGGCCGCGAAGCTTGCCGGCGCGCCGGAGCGGCTTGCTTCGTTGACGGACGGTGCGCGAGAGAAGTTGTGCGACAAGATCGAGCGCGAGGCCGCGGATCTCTTGGCAGACAAGCTACGCGGCTATCCAGACACGCTCAACGGCAAGACGCTGGTGATCGAGTTCGCCCGGGGCGGGCCGCAGGGCTCGGCCATGCCGTTGCCCGAGTTCTATGGCTATCGCCACTCGCTTGGCCACCTGTCTGAAAAGATTCTCGAAAAGTCAGTTGTACTTTACATCTGGGTCAGCCCGGAAGAATCGCGTCGCAAGAACGAAGCCCGGGCCGATCCGAACGATCCCGGTTCGATATTGCACCACGGCGTGCCGATCGACGTCATGCTGGGCGATTACGGATGTGACGATCTCGACTGGCTCGAGCAGAAGGCAGACAAGAAAGGCAGGCTGACCGTCGAGGCACACGGCCGCAGGTTCCATCTGCCTGTCGCCCGCTTCGACAACCGTGTCGACAAGACGTCTTTCATTCGTAAAGATGCCGACCAGTGGGAAAAAGAAGAAATAGCCGCGCTTCACGACGGCCTGAAGGCGGCCCTCGATAGCCTGGCAGCGAAATACCTCAAGGCCTGACCGAGACCAGGACGAACAGATCCACTCCGGTAAGGCCTATATCACCCAGCGAGATGCGCGCCTCGGTGCCGTTCCCAACGCCGGGGGGAACCGAGACCTCGATATCGTGATAGGAAACCGTTCGTCCTCGTCCGTGACATGCAGCGCAGCTCAACCCGCCCACGGAGCCGCGGCCCGAGCAGACTGAGCAGGTTTGCTCTGTCGGGACGTGCAGCGGAAAGAGTCCTCCCGCAACGGCCTCATTAGGCTCCAGTATTAGTTCGACAAAAAGGTTCTTGCGGTGGGTGGCCTTGAGCCCGGTGCGGGAAAACAGACCCGGAACCCAGCCATCGAAGAACTCGTCTACCCGGCAGAAGAGGCCATCTGTTTCTTCTTCAAGTGTATGCCCAACGACGCGCGAACGGGCCACTGCCCGCGGCCGGCGGGAGTTGCACGAAATCACGATCTGCCTGCCCGGGGGCGGGTGATGAGGCTTTTCCGATTGCCGGTCGTTGTGCTCGCGGACCTTTTGCTCCGGTTTGTCGGAAACGTCGGGGCGGTAGAGTTTCACCAGACTGCGGTAGGCACGCCTGATCTGCCGGGGCTCCGCATCCGAAGATACCCCCAAAACGACGTAGAAGTTTTCCGCCATTTACAAACCTCCCAGGTCGACTTCGACCTCGTAGCCCGAGTAGCGGCGCACGTTGAAGGCCGCCTCACCGATTATCAGGTACTGGCCGCGCATGCCCAGCAGGGTGCCGCCGATTTCTGACAGCTTATCGAAATTTACAGAGCGCGCCTTTTCGAGAAAGCGCTTGACGGGATAGACGAAGCGCACGACGGGCTCACCGGTTGCCAGGTACTGTCTGTACTTCTTGGCCACCAGATCGGCGACCTTCAGTCCGTATGCAGGCAGGTCCTCGGGATCGGCAAGGCCGGTGATAAGTTTGCGCCAGTTGGTGCGATCGGGCATGTGATTGGCCAAGGCGTGCTCTATCTTCCCGGCCGTCAGGCGGTCGGGAGTTCTGGCCATCACCACAGCCTGCAGGGCACCCTGATCGCCCCAGCGCTCCAGTACTTTATCGGCGCCGGTCACGCCGACTTTTACCTGGCTGGTCTGGGCCAGGTAGACCACGTGTGGCACGAGACAGTGACGTTCGCCCCATTCCGGTTCACGGCAGGTGCCCAGCAGGTAGTGGCAGGTTTGCGGCTTGATGATGCACGAGTCGCAGCGGGCCAGAGTCGAGAAACATCCGTAGCAGTAGCCGTCTCCGTAGGTCTTGCGAATCCCGGCCCCGCAGTTGACGCAGGCGATGTGGCCGGTGTGCCGGAGGCGGATCTCTCTTCCGACCACTGCGTTCAGTTCCAGATCGCCGAGGAAATAGAGCTGCACCTCCCCGTGCCGCTGGACCATCTTTCGCAGCTTGAACTTCAGGGGCCCCACAGGTAGCTCAATGAGGCCGAACCCACCAGCGTCCAGCCGCCGAAGTCGTATCCGGGAAATCCGGGGTTGTTGGTTTGCAGCCCCTCGGCCTCGGACATGGGTTGGCCGCCTATCAAAGTCGTTGCGCGATCGGCGAACTCGTCGCGGATCTGGCCCGGGTCCTTATAGACGGTGGTATCCAGCATGTAAGCAAATTGCAGGCCGATGTCGACACGCAATTTGCGATCCCAAACTGTGAAATCGATACGCTGCCCCACGGCCGCCCCGATCACGTCGCTGTCTACGTAGCTCGTGCGGCCCGTTTGCGGGGGAACAGGGGTGGGTCGGTAGGACAGCCCCACGGTGGCGGTGAAGCCATCGAGGTACTCCCAGGATCCCGATGCGGCGAGAGACCAGGTGTCCGAAAAAGCGAACTTGTCACCATCGACTGGCGGGTCATCGGGGTTGGTGGGTTCGAACACGGCGGTTTCCTGCCCGCGCTGGTAGTGGTTATCGAGATAGTCGGACCAACGGTTCCAGGTCAGGCCGGCTTCGGCGGTGAAGGCCCCCAGTCTAACGCCGGCAGCCATTGTAACCTCCATGGGTTCGAAATCCAATGCCAACATGTGATGCTGCACGACGCGCTTGGGCTCCGTGCTGTCGCCTGTCTCGTGGTAGTTCCAGAGCTTCAAAAGCGCCTCTGCGTCCACCTTGGAGTAGCGCCGGTCACGCCAGATCAAAGACAAGCTTAGCCAGGGCAGGGGGCGGCCGGTGATGCCGATGATGCTGCGCAGTGATGGCTTGACGTCCATCTCCATGTTGGCCAAGGCATAGTCCTGGACGGTCGCTTCCGGCACGTAGGCGTCGAGCACGGCCCCCGTGCTCAGTGCGCCCTCGACCGAGGCGCCCAGGCTGAAGAACTCGGCCGGCCGGTAAGCAGCGCCGATCAGGAACGAGAATACCTTGTTCCACTCCCCGAAGCGCACGAAGTGCACGGTGTTCGAGAAATACTGCTCGCGCTCGTCCGGGTAGTTGGTCTTGATAGAAACCAGGCCGGAGGTCGGGACGAGCAGGGCAAGGCCCATGCGGAAATTGTCGATGCCCAGAGAGTGCACTAGCCCCACGCCGACGTAGCCGCCAAACCCTTGCTGCCGGTTGTCGCCGCGCGGGTTGGGCAACTCGACGGTTGGCAGCGGGCGATCCAGGTTGGAACCCTCGATTCCCACGTCCGAGTCGTAAAAGGTGATGGGAATATCGGCATTCTGAGGGCGTCCCATCAGGCGGGCCGTAACCCGCGGTTGCAGGGCCATGAAGTTCACGCTGAACTGGTTGTCGAGATCCAAAAGCAGGGCCGGGTTGTTGTACAGGACCCCGATGCCTGCCCCGAACACGTTCTGTGCGTTGGCCGTGCCGACAGACCAGCTATCGTAACCGAACAGCCGCTGTGGTCCGCCACGGGCCGGGCCGGCCGGCACACCAGACAAGATGAATACCAGTGCCAGCAAGGTGAATCTGCGCATGCATGCCTCCAATTATTTTGGAAGCATACTATGGATCAAGCGTTCGCCTGTCAATCTCGTCGGGAAGAAACTGCCCGCCCATGACCCTGCGCAGGTTGCAAAGCGCGTAGCGCATGCGGCTCTTGGTCGTGTTCAGGGGAGAACCGACTATTCGTGCTATATCCGCAAAAGACAACCCACCCACCTCGCGCAGCAGGAAGACGACACGTTGCTCATCCGGGATGGCCTTGATGGCATGCAACAATTTCAGGCGGGTAGAACCGCGCCCGGCTTCTTGCTCGGGAGAGTCATTCGGACTGCGAATCTCCTCGACCAGGGGAGTCCCCGGTCGCCCGGAGTCCCCGGTTTGCCTGGGCTGATCGAGCGATGCCGCCCGGCGGTATTTTTGCTTGCGCAGCAAGTCGATGCACAGGTTGCGAGCAACTGTGTGCAGCCAGGTAGAAAAACGCGACCGGGCCTGGAAACGGCTGGGGTCGCGGATCACGCGCAGGAAGAGATCCTGCACCGCGTCCTCGGATGCGTTCTTGTCCCTGAGGAAGCGCAGCACGAAGAAAAAGATACGCCGGCGGTAGCGGCGAAAAATCTCCTCGAAGGCCGCATGGTTTCCCCCGCGGTAGCGTTCCAGCAACTCCTCGTCGGACGGCTTGCACTCGGCTGTTCGACAACGCGTCGGTATTTCCTGTGTTGCTGGTATTTGTCGGCTCATTCGAACCATCCGGCGATCTCCCTGCACCCAGTATACTAAAGACGGCATATTCGAAGGAAAGTTCTCTCGGAGGGTGGAAAATCGGCTATTGCCGTTCAGATTTGACACATGGGTCGGCCGATGCTAGTTATTCAACTCCCTTTTTGGGATTTTACCGGCGAATGATAGAAGCGCTCAAAAAACCAAAGATTTTACCATTCTCGCCTGTCTCCCGGGCCCATGCCCTGGTTGCCGGGGCTTTGCGTCGAGTCGAGCAGGATATCGAGGCGGCAGTTGCTTCGACGGTCGAACTCGTGCCCGAAGTCGCCAAGCACCTGATTGATTCCGGCGGAAAGCGCATTCGCCCCACTCTGCTTTTGCTGATGGCGCAAACGGCCGGGGCCGAGGCAAGAGACGGGATCGACTTGTCGGTTGCCACCGAGCTGTTCCACAACGCGTCGCTGTTGCATGACGATGTGGTCGACCGGGGCAACTTCAGGCGCGGCGTGCCGGCCGCCCCGCGCGTGTACGGCAATGCCGCAAGCGTCTTAGTCGGAGACTTCATGATGGCGCGCGCTTTCGGTATCGTGGTCAAGCATGGAGATGTCGATTTGCTGGATGAATTGAGCCGGGTGATAAGCTCGATGGCCGAGGGAGAGGTCTTACAACTCGTCCGCTCCGGGCGGGCGACGCTGTCCTTACCCGGCTACGAGCAGATAATCTCGGGCAAGACGGCCGGCCTGTTCGCCTGGTGTTGCCGGGCGGGGGCCAGTCTGGCGAGAGTCGGACGCAACGATATCGAGGCGGCGACGGAACTGGGCCGGGCCTTCGGCATGGCCTTCCAGATCACCGATGACGTCCTCGACTACATTGCGCCTCCCGAGCAGAGCGGCAAGGACTTGGCCAACGATCTGCTGCAGGGCAAGACCACACTGCCTCTGCTTTTGGCCTGCGAGGAGGACGCCGGGTTACATCCACTGATCGAGGATATATCCGCACGCCAACCGGATGAGCACGAGTGTCTGATGGTTGTCGAGCGCGTTCTTGCCACCAAGAGCCTGAAACGGGCGCTGGACAAGGCGACGATCTATTCTCGTCGGGCTGCTGACCAGTTGAAGTGCTTCTCGGCCTCTCGCTACGCCGAAAGTATAGGCGAGCTGCTTGCATTCGTAACTGAAAGAGTTGTACTTCCAGGAAGTTAATCCAACGATAGATCATTTACCTGCCCTGGTAACACCTGTTCCCAGCCAGCGCAAAAAAGACTGTCTATCGGTCAACTGACCGATACGAAAGGTTTTTGCAGCGAGACGGCACTAGCCGGAAGCATAGCTTAGTGTGACAACATGTCTCTATGTCAATATCGCACCAGCTGATATTCTTATTTCTGGCGATTTTATTCAGTAACAACAAGGCTATTACGCACTGGGTCACCTGTGGCGTGTTGGCGCACAAAATGCATGATAGCAGTCTTGTCGTTTCAACTTTTGCGTTTGGAGGAAAACATGTCTCGCAAGATCATCTTCGTACTGCTAAGCATGGCACTTCCGCTGGCGTCGGTGGCCTGCTCCGACGGCACAATCTTTCCCGATCAACCGCAGCAACCCGTAGTCAACAGACAATCCAGCGATATCATCGGCGGATATACCTTCGACGGTATTCCAGCCGCCGGGGCCCTGGTATACGACGGCAATGCTCACTGTTCCGGAACGTTGGTCGGCCCGCACACGGTGGTCACGGCCGGACACTGTGTTTCGGGGTTCAGCGCCAGCCGCATGCAGTTCGTCATCGGCCCCAGCATCGGCCAGGCCCAGGAGGTGATCAACGCCAAGAGCATCCAGGCGCACCCCAACTACAATAGCCAGTCCATCACCAACGACATCGGCGTTGTCACGCTGGCCAAGGACGCGTCGATCGAGCCGCTGGGCATGCTGCAGCACATGGATTCGTCGTGGGCGGGAAAGGATCTATTCTTTGTCGGCTACGGCGTGGATAACGGATACCAGCAAACCGGCGCCGGAATCAAACGGGCGGTATGGATGTCGATTTCGAACGTCATGGACAGCCAGTTCCGTTATGAAGAAAAAAACAAAAACACCTGCAATGGCGACTCGGGCGGACCGGCCTTTTTTCAAGATGCCAACGGCAACTACCTGTTGGCCGGGGTGACGTCGTACGGGGATTACAGTTGCGCCTCCTATGGAGTAGACACGCGCGTGGATGTCTACCTGGATTTCATCGGCATCGACGGCCAGCCGGCGGACGAGCCGCCGGCCGACAGCGATCCCTGCAACGGTGAGACCTACGAGGGTCGCTGTGACGGCAACACGGCGATCTGGTGCGAGAACGACCAGGTGCAAAGCCAGGACTGCTTGGCTAGCAGCAAAAGCTGCGGTTACAGCGACCAGAACAGCTACTATGGCTGCCTCGAACAGCAGGCAGACCAGCCGCCGGCGGACGATCAGCCGCCGGCGGACGACGATCCCTGCAACGGTGAGACCTATGATGGCCGCTGCGACGGCAACACCGTTGTCTGGTGTGAGAACGACCAGGTGCATAACGAAGACTGCGTTTCAGAAGGCAAGGTTTGCGTCTTCGACGACAGTAAGCAGTACTTCGCCTGCCGCGAACAACCGGCCGACCAACCGCCCGCGGATGACCAGCCCCCGGCCAACGACGATCCCTGCAACGGTGAAACCTTCAATGGGCGCTGCGATGGCAACACCGTTGTCTGGTGTGAGAACGAGAAGGTGAACTCGATCAACTGCTCCTCGCACGGCTCACAGTGCGGCCTGAACTCGCAGCAGGGCTACTACGACTGCCTCTGAATCGTAACCTGTCAAAAACTCCGGGCGAACTCAGTCTTTGGTCACGGTGATGATCTCGGGTTGCTGCACTCCGCGCGAGTACATGGCCGTAGTTTCAGCGTCGCCGGGTCGCTCTTGTTCCACGACACCAGCGCGTTGGCCGAAAGCGCAAGCGTGTACAGATCTCCCTTGGCGTCGTCTAGGTGCTTGGTGATATAGCCGACCGCGCGCCCGATGTGCCCGCCCTTGTCTCCCGCCTGCTCGAGCGACCACAGGATATAGGCAG
>DATKYQ010000028.1:0-9925 GCA_035528415.1 Myxococcota bacterium
TCGAAGGATTCAAGGCGGTTGAGAGCAAGATAGACGGATGAACGTCTCTAAGTTCGGCCAGGCAGCCAGAGGATCCTCTAATAAGCGTCACCTCCAGAAAGGTAACACTTGGCAAAGCGGATCTGTGCCTGTGTGAAGCCATGAAAGGACGCACTGCCAAAGAATCAAATTGCCTTCGGCAGCTCAGGAGGGATCTTTTCTCTTGACAGGCTTTTCCATAGACGGAGGTGCTAAATTGTCACGGAAAGCGTGCAGTTAGGCAACTTCCGTCTATGATTTTCACCCTTTCAGCTGTCTACCATGTGGGTGTCGAACAGCATGACGTGCCCGCAGTTGATGCAGGAAACCGGCGCGACTGCCATGGCCTCGGTAGAAAAATCATGACGGTTTTCGTGCATGGGAACGTGAATGTCGAGCTCCAGGACCTTCTGGCCGACCATCAGGTTGGGACTGTTGCACAATGGACAGGTCAGTTCTCTTCCGAGCCGCCGGTTCAGATCAACCGTGAGCCTTTCCTTGTTGATGTCGGTCATCGTCTGTCTCCTTTACGGTGGGGGTTGTTAAAACTTACGCCCAACGTCGAGATGGAGAAATCGGCGTTAGTAGTTGCATTTACCGTGCTTGCACCAAAACGCGCACCCTCGCAACAGCGGCGGCACTTGACTTCGTCAAGCGCACGCCGCTGTAAGCTCGAGTACAGCTGTTGGCTCAGATTCAAAAGGACTTCCTAAAGATAAATAAGAAGTCCTTTCGCCACAACGCGCCTGGCAGGACTCGAACCTGCGGCCCACGGCTTAGAAGGCCGTTGCTCTATCCGGCTGAGCTACAGGCGCATCAATATTCACTGCATATTCCATGGTACCAGGACTGTCAATCGTCTTCCAGGTTTCTTGACGCCTCGTCGGCGGCTTGTTGCTTCTGGGCCTCATACCAGGGTTCGGTCAGCTCTATGGCTTGCCTTACCAGCGCGGATATTTCTTCGGGCGGGCCTTCGCTTTCGGTACCGAAGTGGAACTCGAAGCCTAGCGGACCCCCGGGGCGCCGGAAGGCCAGTTCCAGTTTGCATAGGACACCCTTGGGATCGGCATGCTTGTAGACTCCGGCGTTTTGGAAAATCGCCTCGTCCACTTGATCCATGAAACGCAAAAACAACTCGTCCGGAGTCTGGCCTATGAAAAGAGCCTTTTCCTTGTTGTTGGCGGCGCCGGTGCCGATACGGTTTACCGTCCCGTCGTTCGCAAGCAGCAAAAAAAGCGAAGGCTGGCCGTCGACTTCCTGGTTGATTACCACTGCGTCTATCTCTTCTTTGATACCCATGTATGCCTCCACGCTTTCCAGCATGCACAAATAGCAGCCCCGCGCGCCGGTTTCAAGACCTGCCTCGATTGACGAATTGTACGGTTTTTGGCACAGTCTATGACAACCAGGTTGGAGGAGAGCGAGATGGCCAGGCTTCCCGAGAAGCAGTTGCGCATCAATACCCAGTTTTCCGAGGAGACGGCCGATCTGAAGACCAAGATGCTCTTCGTCTCACAGACGCTGGGCGCCTTGATCAAATCTGTGGATGGCATCTTTGATGTTTTAGTTAAGCGCGGAATCCTGGGCGAGCAGGACCCGCTGCTGCAGGACTACCACATGGCCATCTCCGAGGTGGAGAAATCCGGCTTCAAGATGGAGCCGCCCACCGATCCCGAAGCGGTCGTCTACCAGGTGAAATGCCCCAACTGCCAGGCAGTGATCAAGGCCGACCGCGACGCCCCGCCAGAAAGATGCGACTGGTGCGGCCACGTCTTCCAAGGTTGAGCGTTCTTTCCCTGCGCGATTCCATATGGTGATTATCGGGGCGGGGAAGGCTGAAAGAGCCAACGCAAATAAATGACCCGCCCCTATAGAGAGTCACAGAGTAAAATGATTATCGGGGCGGGCGGATTTGAACCGCCGACTTCCTGCTCCCAAGGCAGGCGCGCTAACCAGGCTGCGCTACGCCCCGTTTTCACAACAACTTGGCAGCCTAGAGCATTTCTGGTCCCAGGGCAAGTCCCGGGTTTCGCACCTTGATTCATTTGCATATTCGTGTCATTAACTACTGCCCCGGCGCCTCGTGCGAGAGTGGCGGAACTGGTATACGCGCCAGATTTAGGATCTGGTACCCACCGGGTATGGGGGTTCAAGTCCCCCCTCTCGCATGTTTTTTTGGAGGATCCCTTGCTTCTCAGGCCGTGCTGGATGCTCGCTATTGCCCTTGCCTTCTCGGGCTGCTTCGCCCTCTCCCGGGCACAGCGGGATTCCGACGAAGACGAGTGGCGCGAGCAATGGGGCTCGGAGGACGTGGCGGCCGCGGCGGCCGGGAGCAAGACAGACAAGGTCCAGATAGCCAAGGCCGAGACGCCCAAGGCCAAGGAACCCAAGGCCAAGGAACCCAAGGCCGACAAGACTAGCGAGGACACAGCGGGTGATCGTGAGCAGCCCAAGGAGTCGCCCGACATCGAACAGCCGCCCGAGTTGGCGCCCAAGGTGGCTCCGAAACCGCCGCTGGTAATGTATCCCCCGGCGGGAAACGAGAAAGCCTCCGGGAAGAGCGACAATCCGTCAATCGTCTCTCCGGTGGCCGCGCCCGACGAACCGCCGAAGCGCGAACCGCAAGCGGCTGCGATTGGGCCTGCGGGACCCTGGGTTGTCGTCGAGGCGCGCGGCGGTATGTTAGTCTCACAGAAAGGCAAGCTCATGCCGGCCGGGTTTGTCTATGTGGGCGTCAACCTGGGCCGCCTGGTCGGCTGGCGCGGGCTTTTGGCCGGTGTCGGGGCGGATGTTTCTGCCGGAAGCGATCAGCTGGGAAGCACCGACTTTGTCACGCTCGATACCCGCCTGGACCTTAGCGGGCGCATTCCGCTGGGACCGGTTCGTATACTGGTCGGCCTGGGTTTCGTACTGCGCAGTGCCTTCGTGACCGGCTTCGCCGGCGACAGCCGGCCTTCGTCAAAGTTGGGCTTGGGCGTGCTGGCCTCGGCCGGCGTCGAGATCCCCGTCTGGGGACCGATCGGCGTGGTGGTTATCGGGGACGGCAGATACATAAAGGATCCTTTCACCGCCAAGTTCGTCTTCTCTTCCGGAGTTGGTGGCGGAGTAGCGATTGAATTCTGAACTCAACTTGCGGTGCTACGCCAGAGGCGCGCACGAGCAAAAGGACAATCAATGAAAACTACAGTCGAGTCTCCCGATCCACTGCACAAGGCTATTCAGGTCGAGATCCCCTGGGACATGATCGCAGACGAACTCGAACGCTCATTCAAGGAATTGGCCGGCCAAGTCAAGCTGAAGGGTTTCCGCCCGGGCAAGGTTCCGAAAAGCGTCATCAAGAAACGCTTCGGCAAGAAGGCGCAGGACGATGTTCTGGCGCGCCTGACCGCCGATTCATACGACGCCGCCCTCGTCCAGAACCGCATCCGGGCCGTTGCCAAGCCCGAATTCGAGCGGGGCGCAGTCAAGGAGGGTGAGCCCTACCATTACACCGCCCGAGTGGAGGTAGCGCCGGAGATCGAAATCAAGCAGATCCGCTTCGAGCTTGAAAAGCCTGTCGCCGAGGTGACGCCCGAAATGCTGGATGAACAGATTCAGAACTTGCGCGAGAAAAAGGTGCTGATGGTGCCGATAGACGATCGCCGCACGGCTCGCAAGGGCGATACCGCCGTGATCGACTACAGCACCAGTCAAGACGGCAAGCCGGTCGAGGGCGGTTCGATGACCAACCACCCCGTGCAACTCGGCGCCGGCAAATCGCTGCCGGGGTTCGACGACGAGATTGTCGGCATGCAGGTGGATTCGTCGAAGGAGTTCGAGCTCACATTTCCAGAGGGCTGGGGCCCGGCAATGCTGTCTGGCAAGGAAGTGCGCTTCGAAGTCAGCCTGCGGGCTTTGAAGCGCCGCGAATTGCCAGAGTTGAACGATGATTTCGCCAAGGATCTCGGCCGGCCCGACTGCGATTCACTCGAAAAGCTGCGCGAGCAGATTCGCGCAGAACTTCTCGAACAGGAGCAGGCCAGAATCGACCGCGAGGTGAAAGACAAGCTGATCGATAAATTGTGCGAAGCCAATCCCTTTCCCGCGCCGCCGACGCTGGTCGACAGGCAGCAGGATGTGCTGGCACAGGAAATGGAGCTTTACCTTTCCAAACAAGGTATTAACTTGGAGAAGACCGGCCTGAGCCGTGAGCGCATGAAGAAGGACCTGAGCGAACGAGCGGAAAAGGAGATCCGAACGGCGCTCTTGTTGACCGCCATCGCCGAGCGGGAAAAGATCTCGCTGACGGAAGACGAAATAGAGGCCCAGATAAAGGAGTTGGCCGCCAAGAGCGGTACAAACATCGCGAGAATAAAGGCCTTCTACGACCAGCAGGCCGCGAGGGAGCGTTTGCGCAACCAGGTCTTACAGGACAAGGTGCTTGATATTTTACTGACACCTTCTAACATGGACGAAAAGGCGGCCGATGATGAAACCGGCGTAGGCGCCACGGATTCAGAACCTAACTGATTGTGGGTGAAAAAATGACACTGGTTCCAATCGTTGTCGAGCAGTCGCATCACGGTGAGCGTGCATACGACATCTATTCGCGCCTGCTCAAGGATCGTATCATATTCCTGGGCACCGAGATCGACGATGATGTGGCCAACTTGGTCATCGCCCAGATGCTGTTTCTCGAAAGCGAGGATCCCGCCAAGGACATCAACCTGTACATCAACAGCCCGGGAGGCTCGGTCTCGGCCGGCATGGCCATCTACGACACGATTCAGTACGTCAAGTCGGCCGTCTCCACCATCTGCATGGGACAGGCCGCCAGCATGGGAGCCCTGCTGCTGACGGCGGGCCAGTCGGGGCGGCGTTACGCCCTGCCCAACGCGCGTATCATGATCCACCAGCCAATGGGCGGCTTCCAGGGCCAGGCCAGCGACATCGAGATTCAGAGCCGGGAGATCGTGCGCCTGAAGCAGACCCTGAACGATATCTTCGCCCGTCACACCGGCCAGCCGATCGATAAAATCATCGCCGACTCCGACCGGGATTTCTACATGACCTCCGAAGAGGCGGTCGAGTACGGGCTGATCGACGAGGTGGTCACGCGCAAGCCCACGGGGAAGCCCGGCCCGGGCAAGTGAAGGAGCGTGCTTGAGCCCAAAGAAAAGAAAAGATCCGCCCGATTTCCTGTCATGCTCTTTCTGCGGCAAGGGCCAGCGAGAGGTGCGCAAGCTGATCGCCGGCCCCACGGTATATATATGTGACGAGTGCATCGCCCTGTGCAACGAGATCATTGAGGAAGATCTCGAGAAAGAAGGCACCAAGCCGCACATCGCTGTGCCCAAGCCGGCCGAGATCCATGATGAGCTGAACGCCTACGTCATCGGCCAGGACGAAGCCAAGAAGGTGCTCTCGGTGGCCGTGCACAACCACTACCAGCGCGTGGCCACCAAGGGCGTGGTTGACGACGTCGAGCTGCAGAAATCAAACATTTTGCTAATCGGCCCCACCGGGACTGGCAAGACCCTGTTGGCCCGCACGCTGGCTCGTTTTCTGCAGGTGCCCTTCACCATCGTCGACGCCACCTGTTTCACCGAGGCCGGATACGTCGGCGAGGATGTCGAGAACATTATCGTCAACCTGCTGCACTCCGCCGATCATGACGTTGAGCGCGCCTCGCGCGGCATAGTGTATATCGACGAGATCGACAAGATCGCCCGCAAGAGCGAGAACCCGTCGATCACCCGCGACGTCTCGGGCGAGGGAGTGCAGCAGGCATTGCTGAAGATAATCGAGGGCACGGTGGCCAACGTGCCCCCCAAGGGAGGACGCAAGCATCCCCAGCAAGAGTTCCTGCCGGTCGACACGACCAACATCCTGTTCATCTGCGGCGGGGCCTTCGACGGGCTGTCCAAAATCATCGAGCGCCGCCTGGGAGAGCACGCCATCGGCTTCGGCAGCGAAAAGACTCGCAAGCGGGAGCGCTCTCTGGGTGAACTGCTCAAGGAAACAGCATCCGAAGACCTGCTACAGTACGGTTTGATCCCCGAGTTCGTCGGCCGCCTGCCGGTCGTGACCACGCTGCACGAACTCGACGAGGAGATCCTGGTTAAGATCCTGATCGAGCCCAAGGACGCGCTGGTCAAGCAGTATACACGGCTTTTCGAGATGGACGATGTCACCCTGCGCTTCACGGATGACGCCCTGGGGGCCGTCGCCCGGCAGGCGATGGCGCGCAAGACCGGGGCGCGCGGCCTGCGATCGATTCTGGAAAACGCCATGCTGGAGTTGATGTACGAGATTCCCTCGCGGCCGGCCATCCGCGAGGCGATCGTCAGCGCGGACGTGATCGAACACCGCGAGAAGCCGATTCTGTTGTTTGAAGAGCAAGTGGAAAGCGCCTGAGCGCACTGTATAGGACCGGAGAAAATCATGCTGTTCAAGTACGATGACAAGAAAGACAGTCCGCCGCCGATTCCAACCAGCAGGGTCATGCCTCTGCTGCCGCTGCGGGACATCATTGTTTTTCCCCATATGGTCGTGCCGCTGTTCGTCGGCCGCGAGAAATCCATCAAGGCCCTCGAAGAATCCATGCACCACGAGAAAGAGATCCTCTTGGCGGCGCAGATAAAGGCCAAGACCAACGACCCCTCCCCGGACGAGATCTTCAAGGTCGGCACGCTTTCGAGCATCATCCAGTTGCTGCGCTTGCCCGACGGCACTGTCAAGGTGTTGGTCGAGGGTAAGCGGCGCGCCCGTATTCGCAAGTTTGTCGAGACCGATCCTTTCTTCCGAGCGGAAATCGAAGAGATCCGCGAACAGGTCGAGAGCTCGGCCGAGATCGAGGCCTTGATGCGCTCGATTCACGGCTCGTTCGAGATCTACGTCAAGCTCAACAAGAAGATCCCGCCGGAGATGATCATGTCCACCGCCAGCATCGATGATCCTACTCGCCTGGCGGACACGGTGGCGGCTCACCTGAATCTCAAGCTGAACGACAAGCAGGTCTTGCTCGAAACCGAGAGCACCCTGAATCGTCTCGGGAAACTCTACGAGCTGATGCAGGCCGAGATCGAGATCCTGCAGATCGAGCGCAAGATCCGCACCCGGGTGAAGAAACAGATGGAACGTACCCAGAAAGAGTACTACCTCAACGAGCAGATGCAGGCTATCCAGAAGGAGCTGGGCGAGAAGGACGACTACAAGAACGAACTGAAAGAGATCGATGAGCGCCTCAAGAAGAAGAAGATGTCCAAGGAGGCCATGGAGAAGGCCCAGAAGGAGATCAAGAAGCTCAGGATGATGTCTCCGATGAGTGCCGAGGCCACCGTAGTGCGCAACTACATCGACTGGATGCTGTCCCTTCCCTGGTACGACTACAAGGAGGAGAAGCTGGATATCGATCAGGCCGAGAAAATCCTCGAGGAAGATCACTACGGGTTGCGCAAGCCCAAAGAGCGCATCACCGAGTTTTTGGCCGTCCAGGCGCTGGTCAAGAAGATCAAGGGGCCGATCCTGTGCTTCGTCGGGCCGCCCGGCGTAGGCAAGACTTCGCTGGCGCGTTCGATCGCCCGTGCCACGGAGCGCGACTTCGTCCGCCTGAGTCTGGGCGGGGTGCGTGACGAGGCCGAGATCCGCGGCCACCGCCGGACGTACATCGGCGCCTTGCCGGGTAAGATCATCCAGCACATGAAGAAGGCCGGCACGGGGAATCCGGTGTTCCTGCTGGACGAGGTGGACAAGATGTCCACCGATTTCCGAGGCGATCCCTCGGCGGCGCTGCTCGAGGTTCTGGATCCCGAGCAGAACAACACTTTCAACGATCATTACCTGGACGTCGATTACGATCTCAGCCGGGTGATGTTCATCACCACCGCCAACACCCTGCCGGGCATACCGCTGCCTTTACAGGATCGGATGGAGATCATCCGCCTGCCGGGCTACACCGACTTCGAGAAGATGAACATCGCCAGGAAGTTCCTGCTGCCCAAGCAGCGGAGAGAGAACGGCCTTGACGAGATAGATATTTCCTTCGCCGATTCGGCATTCAAACGCATCATGGATAATTACACGCGTGAGGCCGGCGTGCGCAACCTCGAGCGCGAGATCGCAAGCATCATGCGCAAGATCGCCAAGAAGGTGCTCAAGCAGGGCCGGGATATCCGCGTGCGTGTGACCGGCAAGGGCGTTACTAAGTATCTGGGCATTCCCAAGTATCGCCGCGGCCAACTCGAGGACCAAGACCAGGTCGGGTTGTCGAACGGCCTGGCCTGGACGGAAGTCGGCGGCGAGTTGCTGCAGACCGAGGTGAGTGTGATGCCGGGCAAGGGCAAGCTGATAATAACCGGCCATCTGGGCGAGGTGATGCAGGAGTCGGCCCAGGCCGCCATGAGCTACGTGCGCTCGCGGGCGGAGCGCTTTGGCATCGATCCCAAGTTCAATGAGACAAAGGACTTGCACATCCACGTGCCCGAGGGCGCCACGCCCAAGGACGGTCCCTCGGCGGGTATAACGATGGCCACCGCGTTGGTCTCGGCGCTAACCGGAATCCCGGTGCGGCGCGAGGTGGCCATGACGGGGGAGATTACCCTGCGCGGGCGGGTATTGCCGGTAGGCGGCCTGAAGGAGAAGATAATCGCCGCCCACCGGGCCAAGATCTTGACGGTAATCATTCCCGAGGAGAACGAGAAGGATCTAAAAGACATTCCCGCGATAATCCGCAACCAGCTGGTCTTCCACACGGTAAGCAACACCGACGAGGTGCTGCGGTTGGCGCTGAAGCTGGATAACCCCGATCAGTTCTTCCACGAAACGGCCCAAGAGAGTTGTCCGGCCGGCGAAATAGAGCCCGTCCAAGCGGCCGAGGAAGCGCCGGTGGTGAACTGACGCCCGGCCCCGGGCCAATCAGCTCCAATACACGTTTTTGTTGACAGGCAACCAGACTTTTGTTAATCGTATAACCTCGCCGCGAGGCGGTGGCAGGTATGTTGTCTGACAACCGAGGCGAGGCCGATGCAGGCGGGTAGCTCAGTTGGGAGAGCACCGGCCTTACAAGCCGGGGGTCGCAGGTTCAAACCCTGTTCCGCCTATCGTGTCGATTGTTCTTTGACGAATTGGGGTGGTAGTTAAGCTGGTTATAACGCCGGCCTGTCACGCCGGAGGCCGCGAGTTCGAGTCTCGTCCACCCCGCTAGCCCACCGTAGTTCCCCTCAGGGGGGCGAAGGCGGGTCGATCCTGAAGCCGTGTTGCCTTGTCGGGCAACACGGCTTTTTTTGCCAATCATCTGCGATTTCAGTTCTTGGCTCTACTCCGTCCCCTTTTCGGTTGAACCGAGCTTCGGGCGAAGAGTGCCCGGCACGGAATCTTCAACAAAGATTCTAGTTATGATCTGCAACTACTGCGGAAATACTCAGCTGTTTTACCCAGATAAATCAGAAAATAAGTACGCGTGGAAAGAATAAGAGATATTGTCAAAAGTTGTGTTTGACTACGTGAACGGTCTATCTGACGCTTATCGCCTGTCCCTTCTCAAAACCTCGTAGAAGTTGAAATCGTCCGTGTTGTGTACGGCCCTATCTTTTCAGGGTGACCTTTGGTTGCCAACCCTTCATGCTCATTCGTCATGATCAGCCAACTTGGATCTACTCGCCTTCAACCCTCGAATCGCGAGACCAATTGATGCTTGAACGGAGTTTTGAGGATGCACAGGTGCTGACAGCCTATCAAAGCCCCTGGCAACAGCTTTTTCTTGTCAGCACTTGCGTTGTTGGCAGGTGAAGGGTTACGCTTCACACTGCACCTCCTCGGTACGGTTAGGAAGGATCCCGCAGGCAGGGCGTCTCTCCAGGAGTTTGATTCCCTGCTGCTTGAGCGGAGCGTTTGCACCAGGGCTTCGGTAGAGACACTCATTTTTGTC
>DATKYQ010000029.1:0-27583 GCA_035528415.1 Myxococcota bacterium
CTTTGCGAATACTGGGAGGAACACCCACCGCTCGACATCTTCGCAGATGACGAAATCCAAGCATGAACTGTCATCGATCTGTCGTCTGGCTCTAATCTGCGCTTTCCACCAACATCCGGCGCTTTTACACCGCCGTCAACAGGCTAGAGCCCGATGAGGTCCAACGCGTCAATTTTGCGAGGAGAAAGCTCAGAATCCTGCGTCATTTCTCTTTAGCGTGGCGGGGAGTGGCTCAATGGACCATTGGTCTCAAATCATCCGAAACAGGGCCTTCAGCTATGCGATCCAGCAAACAACGAGATTATTGCCAAAATGAGACACTAACGGCTATGATCGAAACATCGGTCGTTATCGTTGGTAGGCAATCGGGGAACGCGTGAGCGTCAAGCTCAATACATGGAAAGGTCGGAGCCAGGAGGGACTGTAGATGATTGGAGAACTCTGGAATCTTACATACCTGATCTCGTTAGGATTCCTTATTCTGAGCTTCTTTATTCCTAGGATCTGGCTGAGGTATCACCGATCAGAAGCTGAGGCAGGGGTGAGTGACGTTGCCCCCAAAAACTGGACCATTTTCAATGAGAGTTCCCTCATGAGTTCACCCAGAACTCTAGTGGTGATTAGGTGCAGAACGTATTTTGCCACCAAGCCCGGAGTAGGCTTGCGTATCCGTCCAAAACTGGCGATGTAGGACAAAGTCTCTGACTCCAGTGCCTCTTTGACTTGCTCCTTGTGCGGATGAAGCTCGCTTTCATTGGCTGCTTTCACATTCTGATCATGAAAATGATCCAGGACGATCGATGTGAGGAGCATTCTGGCTGCGTCGATTCCGCCCTCTGCTTTTTCCAGCTTGCGGAATTTGGCGACCAGCTGTGACTTCGGTGGCAAATCCTCTTGGATGGCCGAATCATGACGGGGGTGCGGGTTGACTGTGGCGGTCTTCTTCCTCATGCGACTAGTCCGGCTGACTATCTACTTGGATACCTAACCAGCCCTGGTGTACCAAAATCAGAAAATCCGCTGTAGTCAGGGTAGATCGTTGCGTGCGTGTAGCCAAAAAGCTGTTCAAGTCGAGCACGGATCTCCGTCTTGGCGGCTGCATGGATCCTGATCGTATACACAGGCTGAACATTTGTTCGTTGTTTTTGTATCTTGTGGGTTCTGAGGGCTACAGACGTGAAGCCTCTTACTTCTTCAATCTTCCACCAACTTGATCTACCTTGAGGTTGCTTGGGCCACTGTTTTGGATTCTTGTTTGTCCCGGATGTCGGTACACCACCCAACAAAAATCCACCGTTCTGTGCAGCAATTCTCCGTTCAAAGGGTGGCGGCCGCCATGCGTATGTCGCGACTGACCAATCCTTTGGTCTGCCACTACCAATCCAGGGGCATTCATTCTCGTTTTCCCAATCACGCAATTTGGGCTGACTATTCAATAGTCGTTTGGTTACGTCAACGGCAAAAAGCCTGCCATCCTTCTTTTCATGGCCGTCCGCAACCGCGAACCAAAGCCCAATATAGGGATTGAATGCGATGTCAATCAGGCGGGTGGGTGCTCCAAAATGCTGGAGCATTGCGAGTTGTTCAAGTGCTGATAATCTACCCCGATCTGTGTTGTGAAGTCTCCACTGTTTGATGTTGAGAAAAATTCTTTTCTCCTCTCTGCAAAGCTCTGCCTCGGTTGGGGGACATGCATTTGGGTCTTCTGATATCTTGGTCCAGAGTAGTCGTCGGTAGAGTGAGCTATGCAAGGGCCTGCTTGAGTCAGCGACACCTCTCCACGCAAATAGGCGACCCTCTCCTGCCCACTCCGTGAATATCCCATCGATTATTTTGTGGATACCGCTGTAAGACCGAATTGATTTTTCCCACGGCTTCCAGAACCTTGTTGCGTCGGACATCATGCCTCCCCTACATGTTCTATATGCATTTCTGAGTCAGTCTCCCTCCTCGCTTAGTTCCTGAGGCAGGTACTTCTGATAGTAGTTCTTCATCAAAGCCAAGCCGTCATCCGCGTCGGCCGAGTAACCAAGATTCTTCTGGTAGAACTGAAGCCTGGCCTTGCAGTCATTCAGAATTTCCGACCATGTTTTGACCCAGACGACAATCGACGGGGTTTCAAGATCCATCAATTGCCCGGGCGGGTTGTTCTTCTGCCTGTTCACCTCGATATCGACAGCCGTGTCCAGGTCATTTGAAATCGCCCAGAAAGTCCACCTCGCATTTGTGTTGTAGAATCGTTCATCAGTGGCAACTGCCAGCGCATATTTCTTGATCTGGGTAGTTACATCCGAGTCGATTTTCTGATTTGGCCTCTTGAGTTCAACAACCAGATGTTCAATCTCCCTTGGCCTTGGCTGGCGTATCCGCTTTGAAAGCATCAAATCAACGATGCCCTTCTTTCCATCCAGGGTATTTACCGGTGCAAGCTCCTTTCTGTCTTTGCCCAGAAGTGCCAAGTGCTTCTTCAAAACAGAAGTCAGACTCTGATCGTCCACGCTTAGGTTGAATTCCTCACCAAATATCCAGGTATTCTTGGCGAGAATTCGGTGTAGTTGCTTTCGTTCTTTCAATTTCTGGCGACCGATTGGATCGAACAGAATCACCTCAAGGCCCTGAATGAACGCCAGGCGATCAACGACGACCTTCGACGCGTTGATGATTGAAGACAAGGTGGTTTTCTCCAGGAGGTCTGCCAATTCTTCCTGTTTGTCCTTAGGGAGGTCCAGTACTTCTTGGATGATTCGACGGGCCTCCTGGGGGCTGCTTTCGATGGCGGTTCTGAGCATCCGGAGTGATAGTTTTTTCGATTTCCTGTCAGAGTCAGAAAAATCGGGAAGGTAATCGTTGATGTTCAGTGCCAGGACATCAAACATTTGTCTCTCGGCTTCCTCGACAACGTCTCTCGGTGTGCCCTCGTAGGGGTAGACCTTCTCCTCTTTCCACTGACCAACAACGCTTTTTGCCAGTGCGGCTGTTCTCTCTCGAAAGTGAGCCCGCAGCTTGTCCCTGGCCGCGTCGATAAGCAGTTGCAGGTCCGTGTCCAGGTCGGCAATGTCGAGGGTCCCCTTCTCCTTGCACTCTTCAACGAGGGCACTCTGGAGGTATGCTGAGAAATAAAAGCCTGTCGCTTGAATTCTAGGCTTCGTAGAGACCAGTGCAAATCCACCTGAATCACAGAGGACCAGGGAGCGTTCAACTCGACGATCCCACTCGATGACCGTAAGTTTTCCTACGGCACTTCTGCCCTCAGAGACGGCCACCGGACCAATTTCGTAGTCAGCCGAGTATGACTCAACCTGAGAGGGATCGATCTTCCTGCCGTCATACTTGATTTGGATGTCGCCGTAGTTTCGCATGTACAGGGCGAATATCTCTGTGAGCTTGATATCGGCCCTTTCCTTGAACAAGGAGGGATGGTTCTTCCCTATGTTCGTCACAACAACGGTGGTACCGGTGTCCTGATCTGACTTCTCTGGCGTAAAGACTTCAAAGACACCCATGTCGAGATCGGATCCAGTGATTCTGAACTCGCGGACCCCGTTACCGTCCTCTTGAAAACGAGAAATCCACTCGACTTTCGAGCCAAGACAATATGCACTGAATCGACCCTCACCCTCGGAGCCATGGAGCCTTCGTCCTTTGTTAGACGATTTGCCTTTCTTCCAAGATGAACCAAGACTACCGAAGGTTGACTTGGCCAGATCATGAGAAACCCCAACACCGTTGTCCTCCACGCGAATCTCATCGATCCCGCCCATGTCGTTTTCAACCAACGCAACGTTCACCCGCGTGGCGTCGCCATCAACAGAGTTCCAGATTAGTTCGGCTATTGCCTGGATCGGGTTCTTCTTTGCGGCGAGCCGTTCGAGATGATCTTTTTTTAGCTCCACAGAAATGCGTTCAGCTTTCATCCTAATCCCCTCTTCATGTCTACCCCATTCCGACCTCACCCTCTAACACTAAACTTGTATATAATAAACCCTGTTCTCCGCCAGCCACAGTTTCCTGACCTCAAAATCCGGCATGGCTCTCTCAAGTTGGGTCCAGAACGCCGGAGTATGGCTTGCCTCTCTTACATGGATCAGTTCGTGGACCACCACGAACTCTACGACGCTCGGCGGCAGCAGGATGGTGGCACAGTACATCCCCCATTTGCCGCAATATCCCCCATTTTCTCGAATGGGATCGGACTGCCGGCCAAGACGGGTCTTCATGCTCATGCTTCCAGTATCAGGCGTCGAGGTGGTAGACGGCAGCGGCGGCGAAGGCGTCGTGGGTTGCGGTTTTAGAAGCAAGGCGCTGTTCTAGCAAGTCGAGCAAGCCCATGAGTTCACCGACCCGCTCAACGATTCGACGTTGTTCGGCGAGAGGAGGAAGAGGCATCGGGAACTCACGCAGGATGCTTAGGTTCAGTCCCCTATAGGCGGTTCATCACGTGGTGCCAGGCTCCTGGGTAGTCTTCTCTTTTCGCGCGGGGCATATGCGATAAATGCGCTCAATCCGTCCCAAGTGTCAAGTGACCAGACCCGACCCCACTTCTCTTCTCTGCTCTGTCGAAAGTCTTTTGGCTCGAATCGCGATACACTGAAAAGCTCATTGCCTTGTTCGTCGTGGTAGACGTAGCTCTTGACGATCCGCCCGCGCCCCCCGTTGCCGTTGTCGTTGAACAAGTCGGACATCTTCAGCCCTAGGGCTTCGATCACGGAGGGTGTCGAGCAGCCGGCAAGGCATCGAACCAGCGTCCGTCCGTCTCGCCCTTCGGCGACGGCAAGCGACGCTTTGCGATCATCGTGGCATGGACACTGCGCCGCCCATTGCCCAGGCTTCTCGCGGTGCGTCTTCGAGCCGTGGGCTTGTAAGGCGCTCAAGACTTTTTCGGTTGCAGTCATGATCTCAACCATCCCGCCCGGCCATCGTCGTCGATGAACAACGAAAGCCGCCAGCCAATGCGGGCAGCGATCATCGCGGCATCAAGATAGCCAATGCGGCGCAGTCCTGCGGCGATCGAAAACAAAAAGGGTTTCATGATGCGCCCCGGTCGCCGGCCAGTTCGAGCAGAGCTACCACGGCCTGAGCAGCGACTTCCCGTCGCCCATGTGGAAGCGCAAAAAGGTTGTTTGTGATCGTGCCGAGTAGATCCTTCTCAGCGTGGCCGGCCGGTGACGTGCGGGCACCACGTCGGCGGGACGCAAGCCACGAATTAAGATCGGCTTCGTCGATCTTTAGCCGCGATCCGACCTTGCCGGTGATAGCCGTAAAGCCTTTGCCGGAATCATGCAGATCGGGATCTTGGATCGGTGCCCGATAGAGCCAGCTTCGGGCCGTTTTCACGGCAACGCCGGCGCGCCCGCAGGCTTCTGATAACGAGAGAAGGCGCCCCCTCATGGCGACACCCCGCGCCGCATCTCGAAGGCAGAGGCGTCACAGCCCAGCACCCACGCGATCCGCTCCGCGACGCGTCGGCGAATCCAGCCGCGAATGACTGCGTGACCTATGCTGGCTTGTGACAACCCTGTCCGGCGTTCAACCTCTCGTAGAGAAACGCCAGCAGCTAGGGAATACAGCCGCAGACGCCTACGGTCGATCTGGAATCTATCACTTTCGGGAACGGGGCGTGCAGGCATGGGACCTCCGGAACAACGCAGCGTTTGTTCCTGAGTCCCCAACCGGCTTTTTTGGCTAGGTAGCCCAGCGTAGCCCTTTACCTATTCAGGGCGAGGTGCGCACCGGACGGTGAACCGGCTACCCTGCTTTAGTAGGCGGCCTCCATCCTGAGTTGTCGGAGAATAGCAACATTGTGGTAAAATGTCAAGATCCAAGCCGGCTCGAACTGTGGATCGCCCATGCCGACCCGACGAAACAAAACCAGGCACAGACGTTGACACATTTTCACTTGTCTATAAACTCAGGACATACAACAAATCCATAAAAGGGGAAGCCATGTTGCTTTACATTCTATTCCTTGTATTGCCAACTCCAGTAATTGCATACCAGCCGGGGCAAATCTACCCAGGCACATTCGAGTGGTCCATGAAAATTGTTTACCCTGACAATGAGGCGAAGAGCTTTGTTGTTATGCCTAGTGGCGGCAAGATTTCTCTCGGGGATGTACAGTTCAAATGTTCCTATGATCCGATCACATCAATGAAGATGGCATCCGGGAGTTATGCAGAGCAAATCAATTTTAACTGTATTTTTCGGAATAATTTACTTTTTGGATCCAACGCGCTTTGTACTTCCACGGGAATTTTGCCAACATTCGAGAGCGGCAAATTAATTTTGGCTGACATGGTAACCAAAAAAACGTGGTTGATCATAATGACATGTCAAAAAAGGCCTCTGTGACGTTGTAAGCCTGCAACCACGTATTGAGATAACCCCCAGGGGCCATAAAAACGTATGGTACTTTGTGCTAGATTTGTACTAGATCGCGCCAGTAATCGGGCTACTTTGGGCTACTTTGCGTTACCATGCTCGATCTTCCGATCTGGAACACGATTGCGCAAAGCAAAGCCCCGCAAGGGTTTGCGGGGCCTTGGTAAAACATGAAAATGGCCAGGGGCGGAATCGAACCGTCAACACACGGATTTTCAGTCCGTTGCTCTACCGACTGAGCTACCTGGCCACATCGGCAGAGGCTCATTATCTCAGTGGCTCCGTGGCTGTCAAGCGTTTCCTCGCCATCCTCTTTTGGGTGGTGTATAAGAGTCACCCATGCACGAGAACCTCCTGCTGGCCTTTTCAATGACCTTGCTGGCTGGCTTGTCTACCGGCATCGGCAGCGCCATGGCTTTCTTCACCAAGCGTACAAACACCCGCTTCTTGTCGGTCTCGCTGGACGGGCTTTTTCCCACGGCTCGCAAATACGGCCGCGGACACCTGGCCATCTACGGGCTGATTGCCGGCATGGCGATCATGGCGCTCAGCCTTCTGCTACTGTAAGCTGGTGCTCGTACCGACAGGAGAAAGGCCTTCATGATCTCACGTCACATCACGCTCGCCAGTGTGCTGCTTGCGGCCTGTTGCCTGTATTCGGTTCAAGCGCCCGCGGATGATGATCGGCTGTCCGACAGCCTGGCCCGCATCCAGGCTATCTCGCGGCGCGGCGCCGACGCCCTGGCTCTCGATCTCTACCTGCACGAACTCGGACGCATCGATTCGGCTCGACCTGATGAACGGGCCGCCTTCCTCAAGGGTCTCCTGTTGACATGCATACGGCTCGCCGAACACGACGCCAACGAACCCGCCCTGCGCGGATTGGTCGCATTGTTGCCGGCAACCGGCGGTAAAGACGCCGGTCCGGGAGCGGTGGGCACCGGGGCCCGCCTGGCGCTGCAACGATTGTGCGTCGACCTGATCCTCGCTCACCAGCCGGGCCTGGCCGTCACCGGGCTTGAGGCCCTTCTTGCAGACGGTCCGGGAGACGCCATGCGCTGGGCGTTGCTGGTCAGGGCTTTAGTCGAAAGCGGCGACGTCGACAAGGCCAAGGACACCCTGAAGCGGGCACTCTCACTTTACCCCGCGGCGCCGGAGTTGTTCTTCGCCCGGGCCACCCTGGCCGGGGCGCTCTCCCGAGACGCCGTGATCCACTCGAACTTTGCCCGCGCCAGCATGCTGTTGCTGGGGGCCGTCCGCGATCTCGAGAAATCGGTCGCGCACGAGCCCCGCATCGCAAGCATCCGCCGTGCGTTGGGAAAGATCCGTTCGTCGCTGTGGACCTACTATAGATCCACCGGCCACTATCAAAAGGCGATCGAGATGCTGCAAGCCGCCGAGGATGCCTATGGTGATGCGACCTTCCTCGATCCCCTCAACCCCGAGATCCCCCTCGAACTGGGCCGCATGCTGTTTGCCGCCAGCGACTGGATCGCCGCGGCAAACTGGTTCGATCTGGCTCACCGGCGCTACCTGGCGCTGGCCCACAACAAGAAGCTTTCCGCGGTGGCCAGAAAAGACATACACAAGAACACCGATCGCTGCTTGCACAACCTGGCGGCCACCTACCATAACCGGGCACTGGACGCCCATAACACCGCTCAATTCGCCCGGGCCAGGGAACTCGTCAGGCAAGCCGCCCGGCTGGTGCCGGCCTATGCCGCCCAGTCGCAAAAACTGCTCGGTTTTCTGGCCCGCAGCCAGGTGGACTTCAAGCGCAGGAAAGAGAAACTCGAAAACGAACCCGAGAGTGTCGGCGCCCAGGTGGCCCTTGGTGATTTACTGATGCAGGCCAGGGACTACTCGGGCGCTCGCAAGGCCTTCAAGCGTGCCGGCGCTCTCCCTGCGGGTACATTCACGCCGGCCCAGATCGCCGAGCGCGTCTACGACACGCGCCTCCTGGACACGTCATCGCGCAGGATCGATCTACCGCTCGGATCGGTTCAGGCCGAGTTGGAAATTCCGAAAGACTTCGATCCGTCAGAGATACTCGACTTGCTGCAGCGCGCCAATGCCTTGAGCATGGCCTTCTTCCCCAATCGACTCAACGGTCCCGTCGACGTGAAGATCTTTCCCAACCGGCGCGCCTTCATCGAGCAGGCCGGCCCGCGGATCAACACCCGCCAATTGGGCGGCTGCGCATACGGCCGCTTGCTGGTGTTCGACGCGCCCGGTCGCCCGCGGGCCAAGTGGATCGAGATCCTGGTTCACGAGATCGCTCACCGCTACGTCGACGAGCTATCCTTCTCGAACGCCCCGCGCTGGCTGTCGGAAGGCATTGCCCTGCGGGCCAGCCGCGAGTGGACGCCGAGTGACGGCCGCCGGCTATATGCCCTTTCCGAAAACGGGCACCTCGCCCCATGGAACGATCTCGACCGGCGTCTCGATCAGGACTGGAACGACCCGGCCAGCGTGGAGGCTATCTACCTGCAGTCGGAAAGCATCGTGCGCTGGCTAATTAAACGTTTCGACTTCCAACACCTTTTCGTGCTGCTGGCCGTCATGCGCGCCGGCGCGCCGCTCGATGTAGCCATACAACAGGTGTACGGACTGCCGCTTGTGAAGCTCGAAAAGAACTGGCGCGACCAGATCGAATAGAATCCAGAAAACTCAGTCGCAAACCGTCACATTCTTGCAGGCTGGAGTATCGCACTCGATGAAGCCGATGTCCGGCCGGCAGCCGAAATATCGCTGGTTCGGATCTCCGGTCTGGTTCATTGGATGACCATTCACATCTATTATTTCCCCGGCGTCGACGTTGGGACAATCGGGATCCCTAGGGATGGCCTTGTTGGAGTTGCAGATAAAAGTATCATGCTGCGTGTTTGTGCTCAGGTCGATACCTTCGCACTCGCCCATGCACAAATCTCCAAAATGATAGGTCATGTTGTGACGAAGCTGCACTTTTCCGGGCAATGAACCGACAACCTCGATGGCAGTCGCCGAACCGGCCTGCATACGGAAGAGTAGGCTGTTCACCAGGGAAACACTCGAGTCCGTGTCGTACAAACCTTCGATTTTTACGCCGGCGACCGGAAAGTCGTAAACGAAAGTCAGGTGATGCAACTTGACCGGCGCATGGGCGTTCTCGATGACTACGCCGTACGGAGGACAACCGGAATCCTGGAAGCATTCGTTCTGCACACCCCTGATCCAGACCTCGGATTCGTTGTTGACAATCCAAATCGGCACGGCACTCTCTGAATAGACCAGCCCGAAGTAAAGCGCATCCGGCCCGTCGGCCGCGGGCGCGGGCCCGTAACTGACCGGCTTGGAGTTGGCCTCGATCCTCAGGTTGAAGTTCAGGTTCTCGTCGTAGGGGTCCATGACCGGCGTGTCGCCCAGCATCAAACCGGGCATGCTGATGTCTCCCCCTCCCAGCACCCACACGCCGCCGCCCGCGTTGCGCCCGACTCCCACGAAACCGGCCAGCGGATCATAGGGGCCGGCCAGCGTTTCGCCGTCTGTCAGTTTCTGGGCACCGATTACCGCTCGGCTGACATTATCGAGATAGATGCCCACTCCCTTGTTGCCCAAGCTGAAATCATGATGGCCTGGATCGTCGATATTGTCGAAGCCCACCCAGGTTCCGTAGATATTGAGACCGTCCACGTTGCTGGCGTGGATGCCGTCTCCATTGTTGGCCACAATCACGTTCAGATCGTACTGATCGATGCCGGGCGGATTGGCAAGTGGGATGATGTTCTGCGGGACGCAATCCAACTCGCGCCCGCGCCCGATGGTTACATCGTGTGCGCCGTTGTCAATCTCTATCCCGTTGCCGTTGACCGAACCCGGAGTTGAATCGCCAATCCGCATGCGGAATAAATGCACGTCGGACGCGTCACCGGAGATACGCAGGCCGCAGGTTGGGAAACCGACCACCTTTATGTCCGACACGACCGCTCCGACGCCGCCGACAGTCAGGCCGGGGCCCGTGAAACCCGCATCGTTCTCGGGTCGCAAGATGATACCATCTCCTCCGTCCAGGTATGTCAGTGTGGGTATCGGGGGAAGTGGGCCTTTGGCTGTGCTTACCCGGTAGTATTCGAACCGCCCGGGATTGTTGAAGGCAATCCGATGCGGGCCTTGAGTCTCGGCCGCATTGATGAGCGCCTGCCGCAAGGTCATCGTTCCCGCCGGAGGGTTGTCGTCGTCCAGATTCGTGTCTACCCAGATGTCGGGGGGCATGCAGGTCGGCTTCGTGGAAACAGTGCAGTAGTCTGGATCTTCCGTCTGCACCGGTGGCACGCACTGGTACATATTGCACAGGCATCCGTTTTGACAATCCTTATCAGTACTGCATTCTTCCCGGCAGCGCTCGGGGCCGTAGCCGTACTCGTCGGGCACGCAGATCTGCCCTGCCAGACAGCTGCACCCCTCGCGGCAGGAACCGTCAGGGTGACAATCGGGATATCCGTGATTCGATAGCGGCGGCGTGAATACACAGGCGCCAAGCAAGGTAAGCACACACGCGCCGACACACCAGGAGATATTCGCTTTCATGATCACGCATTGATAATAACCCGAAGAACAACTGTACCACAACTCGGGGTTACGTTTCCGATTCTTCTCCCCGCTCCCAGGCGGTCAATCCAGAAGCGATCGCCGCGCGCACGTCCTGCATCAGGCGATCGCGACCCTCCAGGCCGTATGCGGCCGGGTCTATCGGCGGGTGAATCGTGATGTCGATCTTCCCCGGCAGCAGCTTCAAGGTGCGATCCGGCAGGACGTGGCGGGAGTTGGAGATGGACACCGGCAGGATGGGTATCCCTATGTCCAGCGCCGTCATGAAGCCGCCCTTCTTGAATTGCCCCATGCGGCCGTCTTTCGAACGCGTGCCCTCGGGGAAGAAGACCACCGAGATACCACCCACTATCTGCGATTTAGCGTTTTTCAGGCTTTGGATAGCCTTCTCTCGGCTGGAACGATCGATGAAGACATGCCCGCCCGCAGAGCAATACCAGCCCAGTCCGGGAGCCTTGCGCAGTCCCTCCTTCATCACCCACCTGAACTGCCGCCCCCAGTGGCCGTAGAAGGAAAGAATGTCGAAATGGCTCTGGTGGTTGATCATCACAACGTAGGACTGCCCCCGGACGGCGTTATTGCGCCCTCGAACCTTGACCCAAACAGGGTTGACGCGGCAGAGCGTCCAGGCCCAGAAAGTGCCCATGTGAAAGGCGGCCCGCGGGCTGATTGCGCAAATCGCAACCGCGATTGCGCCGCATATCACGGTGAAGATACCCAGGAACGGTAAGTACACCAAATAGGTATAGGGCATATAAAGCAAGCGTAGTACCCGGCGCCTATTCTCTCCGGGTTCCTGGCTCATGCGTCTATCGACTTCAGCGCAGCTATGAGTTTGTCGAAATTGATCGGTTTTGTCAGCGCAGCCACCGGCTCGAGCCGCTTGGCATCGTACTCGCGCAGCGAGTACGGGTGGGCCGTCAGGAGAATTATTGGAATGTCCTTGTTCAAGGCTTCGCGTCTAGCCGCGCGGCCAACCTGGAAACCGTCGATGCCCGGCAACATGATATCCAGCAGCAAGGCGTCAAAAGGAGTACTTTTCAGTATTTCTATGGCGCGGCTGCCGTCCCCGACGACTGTCACCTCGATGTCTTCCGCCGCCAGACCCTTCTGAACAAGCTTCTGGCTGGCCGGATCGTCTTCGACATAAAGAACCTTCATGAAACCTCCCTCCGCTCGTGGTCCCACTCGGGAAATATATCCAATGTTGCAACCAATATCAAACGCTGCCGGTATTGTATTATCGGGGTGGTTTTCTGATAGTATGGCAGTGCAACAACCCGGAGGCGAAGAGATGTCTCGCTTGATGAAAAGTCTTGTTACCGCCTGCGTCCTTTTTCCTTTGGCCCTCTCCGGCTGCGGCAGGTCATCGCTGTTGGAGGCTGGCGACCTGCTCTCGATACGCATCCTGCCTGACGATCCCGAAATGTACATCGGCCAGATCGTGCAACTCAGGGTGGAGGGCGTCTTCCTCGAATACGATGCGGACGAGTGGACCGAGTCCGTGCGCGATATTACCGGCCAGCCGGGCCTGGCCTTCCGTGTCAGCCAACCCGACGTCATCGGAATTCTCAAGGGACAACGCCTGATTGCCCGCGAGGCCGGCAGCGCCAGGCTGCTGGCCGACTTCGCGGGACGGCAGTATTCGATCACGGTCGATGTCTCCTACGCCGTCCTCGATGGCATCGACGCCCAACCCGATACACTCGTTCTCGAACCATCCGACTACCGGCAGCTATCCGTCTACGGCAATTTATCGGACGGCTCGCAGATTGACCTCACCCAGGCGGCCGTTGGCACTAGTTACTCGTCCGACGACCAGACCGTGGCCACGGTGACGGTGGACGGCATGGTCTTCGGACTGGCCGGCGGCAACACGACCGTGCGCGTGAAACACGGCGATTTCACAGACGCCTTGGCGGTCGAGGTCATCGGCGGCCCGCAGCTTACGCGCCTCGATGTCTATCCCGGGCTGGTCGAGTTGATCGCGGGCGGCACCGCCCAGCTTCACGTTGTCGGCACCTACGACGACGGCTCAACCGGAAACCTGACGGCCGATGCGGGCACATCCTTCGTCTCGGCCGACGAGGCCGTGGCCACGGTCTATTCGAGCGGACTGGTTGCGGCCGTGGGCCCCGGTGAGACAACCGTCACCGCCAGGCACGGCTCTTTGAGCGCCGGCGCCACTGTGCGGGTGGGCAGCGGTCCCGCCCTGACGGACGTCACAGTCGAGCCCTCCGTGCTGCAACTCGACGTCGGCCAGACTGCTCAGCTGGTCGTGCGTGCCACTTATTCGGACGGCGGGCAGGAGGATGTCACGGGCCTGGCCGCTTACGAATCTTCCGATCCCGCGGTGGCCGCGGTCGACGCCGGCGGCCTGGTCGAAGCGTTGGCCCGCGGAGCGACCGGCGTACGCGCCTCGTTCGGAGGCCTGTTCGATAGTTGTTCGGTGGCGGTCGGTGACGTCGATCTGCTTTCGATCGAAATCCTGCCTTCCAGCCTCGATCTGGAGATCGGTCAGAGCGCGGCGCTCAGCGTTCGCGCGCATTACTCGGACGGACACACCGAGAATGTCACGGCCCAATCGGTCTTCTCGTCCAGCAATCCTTCGGTAGCCTCCGTGCAAGTCAACGGAACGGTCACCGGGCTGGCCCCCGGCGCGGCCACGGTCTCGGCCGGCTTCGCGGCCCTCGAGGCAACCTGCTCAGTGCGTGTGCAACAGCCGCGGCTCGATTATATCGAGGTCACACCCGCAAGCGCCGTGCTCGAGATCGGAGGCTCGCTGCAGCTTTCGACACGCGCCTTTTATTCGGACGGTTCGCAGGAAGATGTAACCCAGCGCGCGGCCTACGACTCGAGCGAGCCGCTGGTGGCCAGCGTGCAGGGCGGTGGGCTGGTGACTGCAATCGGTCCCGGCAACGCGGTGGTCAGCGCCACTTTCATGGGGCTCGGCGATAGCTGCGCCGTGCAGGTCAACTACCCGGTGCTGGTGTCGATCGAGATCTCCCCGCACACGGCCGGCCTGATGGTCGGAGAGACGCTGCAGTTCACCGTCACCGGATACTTCTCGGACGGCGGTAGCCGGGACATGACAGAGCCGGAGGCGGGAACGACCTACGAATCGTCCGACCCGAGCGTGCTCGGTATCCTTTACACGGGCGAGGCATGGGCCGTCTCCGCCGGCGGACCTGTCACGGTCACGGCCCGCCTGGCCGGCTTTTCCGACACGGCCACGGTCATGGTGGGGAATGTTGACCCT
Source organism: Myxococcota bacterium (assembly GCA_035528415.1). Lineage (GTDB taxonomy): Bacteria > Myxococcota > B64-G9 > B64-G9 > B64-G9 > DATKYQ01. The sequence continues at coordinate 14,225 of DATKYQ010000029.1, forward strand.
CCGAACGTCACCAGCCTCTCGCCGAACAGCGGCCTGCAAGGCACGTCCCTGCGGGTGGTGTTCTACGGCAGCGGGCTACTGGGCTGCGAGGTATCCTGCGAGAACCCGGACATCACGGTGAGCGCGCTGGCCTGCAACCCCGGCGGAACCCAGCTCGGGGCGACCTTCGACATCGGTCCGGCCGCGGCGCCCGGCATGGGTCAGGTTGTTCTCACAAATGCGGCCGGCAGCGCCACGACAACGTTCGAAGTCGTCGAGAACAAGCCCCTCGATGACCTGGTGATCAACGGCCCGGGTGTCGTCTACCTGGAAGGAGTCCAAGCTTACCACAACATCACCATCGGCACCGGAGCCACTGTATACGGCACGGGGAATGTTCCGCTGCAACTGTTGGCCACGGGCAACGTGACGGTCAACGGCGAGATCATCGTCTCGGGCCAGGACGGCGTGAACGGTTACTACGATCCGGCCGACGGCGGCCGGGCCGGTCCCGGAGGCGGCGGTGGCGGCGGTGGCGGCGACGGCGACTCGACGATGCCATCCACCGGTGGCGACGGCGCTCCGGCCGGCGCGGGCGGGGGACAGGCTTCCGGCACCGGGACACCCTCTGGAGACGGCGGCGGAGTCGGGGCCGGCGCCGGCATCTCGGGCGGCTGCGGCCAGGCCGGCGGCGGGGGCGCTTTCGGCGGCGGGGGCGGCAACGGAGGAGGCGACTCGGGTCCCGGCAGCGGCGGCGCGGGTGGCGCGGCCAATGCCATGGGCTCTGACTACAACGGCGGCTGCGGCGGCGGCGGCGGATCGACTTGCGGTCCGAACTGCGGCGGGGGCGGCGGTGGTGGCGGCGGCGTGCTGGTGATCTCGGCGCTCGACGGGGGCACGGTGACGATTCGCGGGGCTTTGTTCGCAGACGGCGGCGGCGGCGGCAACGGCCATGTCGGCACCGGCGGAGGTGGCGGCGGCTCTGGCGGGCGCATCGTGATTACCACCACCGGCGGCTCGATTATCATCGAAGACACTCTTTCGGCTCGCGGCGGCGACGGCGGTCCGGCCTACCGCTCGGACGGCGGAGGTGGTGGCGGCGGCGGTCGTATCATCATTGACTCCGGAAGTGGAACGGTCGACGACAGCCAGGGATATTACGACGTTTTCGGCGGGGCCGGAGGCGTCTCGCTCGATCCGCAGCCCCAGCAACCCGGCTACGACGGTCTACCCGGAGACCCAGGCATCGTCGACGTCAGGCCGTAGGGCCCCATGAGGACGCGCAAGCCACGAATAGTAGCCGAGGAGGAACGTCTCCTGGCCGGGGTGCTGAAAACGCTTGCCTCGGCGCCGCGACCCGTCTCGATCTCGCACTACGATCGCGAGTTGGTCAGGCTGCGCGACGCCCTGGTCGAGGAGAAACTGCCCGACGATCGCGCCAGGCTTCTCGAACAGATGGATCGCCTGGCGGCCATCTCGACAGCGCGGGCTCGTTACACTCCCGGCCAGGTCGATCCCGCCAGCCCCTACTTCGCCCATCTGGCATTTGCAAACGAGGAGGACCAGCAGCGTGACGTCCTGCTCGGCAAGCAAACCTTCATTCACGGCAACGTACGCATCGTCGACTGGCGGGACGCCCCTATCAGCAAGGTCTTCTACCGTTACCGCGAGGGCGACGCCTTCGTCGAGGAGATCGCCGATCGCAGGATGTCCGGCGAGGTTCTAGCCCGGCGCACCATCACCATCGTCGGTGGCCGACTGCTCAGGGTGGCGGCGGGACGCAGGACGTACCTGCGCTCCGATGGGGCCTGGCAGGAAGTTTCTTCGAGCACCGCCTCCTTCGGGGGCGGGGCCGGGTCTGCCATTCGGCCGGACACTGCCCGGCCCCTCTCGCTTGGTCTCTGCGGCTGGCGGCCCGGCTCGGGCCGCGAGCTCCGGCCCGATAAACATCTGCCGGAGATCGCCGCTTTGCTCGACCGCGAGCAGTTCGATCTGCTCACCAGCGACGGCGAAAGACTGCTGGTGGTGGCCGGCGGTGCGGGATCGGGCAAGACTACCGTCGGGCTACATCGTATCGCCTACCTGCACTTTTCGGATCCCGAGCGTTTCCGGGCCCGGCGCATGCAGGTGCTGGTATTCGGGACGGCTTTAGCGCGCTACATCTCGTGGGTGCTTCCCGCCCTCGGCGTCAAGGGTGTCCCGGTCAGGACTCTGGCCGGCTGGGCGGCGGGTCAACAGCACAAACACTTCCCCGCGCTGGTGCGCCGAACAACCTCGTTCACCCCGGCCAGTGTCGTACGCTTCAAGACCCACCGTATAATGATACCCATGCTGGCCGAGGCCGCGCGCACGGCTCCCGGCGCCCGGCCGGCCGATGTCTTCGACGAGCTGTTCACCGATCACGGCTGGATCGCGGCCGGGGTCGATCGATACGCCCCCGGAGCCTTCAGCAAGGAAGCCATCGACGAGATCCACACCTGGTGCACCCGCCTGCAGTTCACCCGCGCCGACGGCCCCGGCGCCGATGACGAGCAGCCCTGTTACGACGAGGAGGACTCCATGATCCTCCTGCGCTTGCATCAGCTCCTGCGAGGGCGGCTGATGTGGTCGCAGCGACGCAAACTGTCCTACGATCACCTGATGGTCGACGAAGCCCAGGACTTCAGCCCGCTGGAACTGGCCGTGCTGATGGAGACCGTGCGCGGAAAATCGGTGACGCTGGCCGGCGACAGCGCACAGAAACTGACCGATAACGATTTCTCCGACTGGTCGGAGGTGCTCACTGCTGTCGGCCTCGATCACCGGCTCGTATCGCCCCTCAAGGTGAGCTATCGTTCCACGCGCCCGATCATGGAACTGGCCAACGCGGTGCTCGGCCCGCTGGCGCCCGAGGAACCTTCCAAAACCGTTAGAGACGGCGAGCCGGTCGAGCTGCTGCGTTTCGGCGGCTCGGGAGCTGCTCTGACTTTCCTGGGAGATGCCCTGGGCGACCTTCAAAAGCGTGAGCCGAAAGCCTCGGTGGCAATATTAACCTGCGACCAGAATCAGGCCCAGCGCGCCTATCGCGGGCTGCGGCGTAACGACCTGAGCGAGTTGAGCCTGGTGCTCGACCAGCGTTTCTCATTCGGGCCGGGCATAGAGATTTCAGATGTTGCCCAGACCAAGGGGCTTGAATTCGACTATGTCGTGTTATTGGGCACGGACGGCGTGAACTACCCGGACACACCCCAGGCCCGGCACCTGCTTCACGTGGGCATGAGCCGCGCCATCCATCAGTTGTGGCTGGTCACCTGGAAGCGGGCTTCGCCGCTGTTGCCCGACTGGATCGAGGCGCGTCTGGCGGGATGACGGCCGTCATCGCGGCCGCACCGTTATTGCCGCCAGAAATACGAGCAGGATTATCAGAGCCAGGCCCGGGTGGCCGGACGTCGAGCAGCCGCAACCTGCGGCACATTCTTCATCCACCTGGCCGTCGCAGTTGTCGTCGGAGCCGTTACCGCAGATTTCCTGGCCCGCGGGATCTGGAGTGCAGGCGTACTCGCAACCGTTTGTCTGATCGCCGTCCAGATCCACGAATCCTGTCTCGCAGGCTACCAGCAGGCACTGGCCTTCCGTACAGCGCTGGGCGGCATTCGGCAAGTCGCAGCGCGCTCCACAGGCGCCGCAGTTTTCCAGGTCGCTGGAGGTGTCCAGACAGGCCCGGTTGCAGTTCGAGCGCCCCGGGCCGCACTCGCTGTCGCACTCACCCAGATCGCAAACCTGCTCCGTGCGGCAGGCCCAGCCGCACTCGCCGCAGTTGTCCGGATCGCTTTGCAGATCGAAGCCTTCGTCGGTCTCATCGTCGCAATCGTCGTCTACGTTGTTACAAAGCTCTTCGGCGTCCGGATGGACCGAAGCTATGCCGTCATCGCAATCGGGACCGGCCGGGCAGTTTTCACCGTAGCCGTCTCGGTCGTGATCGACACAGCCGCAGGCGGAGTCGTCCAGGTCGGTCTGATCATCGCAGTCGTCGTCAATCCCGTTGCCGCAGTCTTCTTCGGCGTCCGGATTGACGGCCGCGGCGTTATCGTCACAGTCGTCGCCGCCGCAAGCCTCGTCCAAAAAACCGTCCGCGTCGGCATCGGGACAGGCGACACAGCTTCCCAAACAGCAACGCGGTTCGTCGTCCGCCACCAGCCAGTCACCGTCGCAGGCATCCAGAGTCGCGCAAGCGGTGCCACCCAGGCTCATACAGTCGGGTGGCCGTGTCGCGTTTACACGAAGGTGCGGGTCACTGTAGGGCCCTTGTGCACCGGCCGCGTCCCGAGTCTTGACCCTCACGTACCAGTCTCCCTCGCTCAACTCGAAGCCATCGGGCACGATCCAGGAGCTTTCGGCGCTCTGGATCCAGTTCGAATCGATCAGATCCTGCGAATCGAAACTCGGAACAGAGTCGACCTGCGCGCGGAAGGCACCTTGCGAATCACCGGCCCCACGACTCGTGTAACTCCAGACGAAGGCCGGCGTCAGGTCGGCGACTTGCCCGATCGTCTGGTAGTCCCAGGGAGGCTCGCCGGCGCCGCTCTCGAATGCGCCCAGGTCGACCTGTCCGCCACCGCCGAGCGGCACGGGCAAGTCGGCAGGTCCTTGTTCGAGGGCGAAGGCACCCGGCGCGAGCGAGTAGTCATCGGAGGCCGAATTGGTGAAGCCGGGATCCTGGTACATGGCGCCCGGCCCGGCGTCTCCCTGCCCGTCAACGTCGGCCGTGTTGTCCCAGTAGAGATTGGCGGAAAGGCCCGTATCGGCCATCAGCGTCAGGATCTCGACCCCGACGGTGTTGGAAGCGAAAATGTTGCCCTCGATGCGGCAGCCGGCCAGGCGGCTGATTTCGATCGCCTCTTGAAAACCGACCACGGTGTTGAGCAGCACCTGCGTGTCCTCGGCGCCGTCGAGGACTATTCCCTGCAGGTTTCCCCTGATCATAAGGTTGCGCAGCACGCTCACGCCGCGGGCCTCGTTTATGTAGATCACGCCCTGGATGGCGGGATTGTCCTCAAAGATGTTGTGCTCGATACGGCAGCCCGTGCCCTCTGGATAAGGGCCGACCTGGACGGCATGGTTGCGGTGAGAGCTGAAATGATTGAGTGCAATCCAGGTGTCCGTGGCCCGGTCGTCGACGGCGCGCTCGCTGGCGCTGTCAAAACTGTTGCCCAGCACTCGCGCGGCGATGCTGGAAATCACCACCAGATCGACAGAGTCGGCCATCTCGGAGCCGTTGTTTTCGAATGTGCAATCCCTAACGACAGCGTCCGAACTCTGCTGGATGGCCAAGCCGTAACCGGTGAAGTTGCGGATCAAAAAGCCACTGACGACGACCACGCCGTCGTGGAATAGGCTCACCCCGGCCGGGTTCTGCAGGCTGCCCTCGGTAACCGGAACCACCCCCTCGCCGTCGATGACCGCCGACTGCCCGTCGGGGTGCTCGGCCATGATCACAAGCGGCAACGAGCGCGAGGGCAGCGGGTTCATGTCGGCAGGGGCAACCTGTTCGTGATAGACGCCGTCGCGCACGATGATAGTGTCTCCCGCCCCGGCCAGTTCGAGGGCGCGGGCAATTGTCTTGAGCGGATCACCCGTGCTACCTGTGCCCGTGTCCGATCCCAGGCCGCCATCAACATAGTAGCTATCGCCCGGACCGGGCTGGATCGGATGGAAGGCCCCAGGCGGCCCATCGGGCCAGGCCGGCTCGGCCCCGACGGCATCGGGAAAACCAGGATCGGCCATAGCCGGGAAACTCGAGGCAACTAAGAGCGATAATAAAAGAAACAAACGGCGCAGCATCTTTGCCTCCGGGCAAGTCGGTAGAGATACCTATTTGTACCCGGAACCGTCGGTTTTCTTCAATAGTTCGGTCGATCAGTCATTCAGTTTCAGGTCTCCGGTGTGCAGACAACATCCTCCAGGAAACCAATGTTGTTGTCCTCGCGGCACTCCGAGTGCATACCGGAGGGCTTGCCGGCGACGGCATCCCAACCCTGGTCATCGGCCACTACGTAGATCGTGGCCGGCTGGTTGAGCGGTGGGTTCAGCCAGACGAATGGCACCTGTTCGCCGTCGCCGGGTTTCAGCATGCGGGTCGTGTACTCGGTACCCAATAGTGTTCCGCCGCTTGCGGGATCACCCAGGTAGAATGAGACCGGCACGCCGGGCGGGGTGTCCTGGCTGCCGCGGTTGCTGACCTCGGCCCAGATGACAATACCCGCGGTCATGCAGGCCGCCGCGTCGAAACCCAGGATGCGGGCGGTCAGGTCGGGGGCGTTGAACATTCCCGCGCCCTGGACGTTCTGGCGGAAGTTGTTCAATCCGGCCACCAGCCAGTTGCTCGGGGCAGTTGTCGGTATGACGCCGTTTTCGTTGACGTTGGTCACATGGTAGGCGTGCTGGTTCCAGATGCGGCGCGTGTCCACCCAGTTGTCCTGGGCGTCCTGGAATACGCGAATGCCCTTGAACTTGTGGGGGGCGTCCTCCATCAGGGTATTTTCGGAGATGACTATCTCGGCGTTGTGATCTCCGTCGACATCGGCAATCACCGGGTACTCGCAGGCGGTCAGCGACGAGTGCGGCTGCTCGTAAAGAACGGCGCCGTCACGACCGCGTAGTACCTTGAGCGAGATCTCGTCGGCATAGACCACCTCGGCCCGCCGATCGCCCTCGAAATCGAAGACCGCCGAACCGGTTATGTTGGAGCTCGAGTCGCGGCTGGGCACGCTCCAGATCACCTCGCCGGTGGCTCCCCTGAGCACGATGTAGACGTCGGCGCCGGCCACGCCGACATCCGGTTTGCCGTCTCCGTCGAAGTCGGCCACCGTGGGCGGGCCCAGCAGACCGCAGTTTGGCACGCACTCGGGCAACTGGTTCAACTCCTGGGCGGTGCGCAGCCAGAGTATCTCCCCATTGATCGAGCTCTGCAGGCGCACGGCGCCCCGCGAGACGACGACTATCTCGGGCTGGTCGCCGGTGTTGAAGTTACCTATGGCCACGAAACCGTCACCGTTGCCGGTGTTCCAGATTTCGCCGCCGCCGGCATCGTAAAGGGTGTCGCCGGTGACAATCTCCATGACACCGTCAGCGTCCACGTCTACCGGGATCGCAAAGGGAGCCGTCGTGCTCGTGCCGGGTTGGCCGCCACGCGAACCGGACTTGTGCCAACGGATGGTCCCGTCGGCGTCAACCACCGCCGCCCCGATGACGATCTCGGGCAGCCCCACTCCGTCGATGTTGGCGATGGCCGGCCCGCCCCAACCGACCACCAGTTGCTCGCCCGTCGTGGCCCACTTGAAAGTGCCGTCCGATTCGAAGCAGATCAGATCCTTGCCCCCGCTCTTGCCGGTGACTATCTCGGGCAGGCCGTCGCCGTCGATGTCTCCCACGGCGATGTTGGAGACGGGGTGAGTGTAGTAGGCCTCGTCGGTGACACTGAAAAGCGGCGCGCCGCTGTCTCCCCTGACCGCCCGCAGAACGCCGTCCTGCGAGTAGCCGCGATCCTTGCGGAAGGAGTTGAAGATTACCGCCGGTACGACGAAGACATCCCCGCCGATCTGCCCGCTGAGATCGACGACAACCGGAGTCATCATCACCTCGTCCCACTCGGGAGCCTGCTGCGGGTTCTCCCAGGCCCACTGTTGAACCGGCGTGAACTCGCCCTCGGGCGGAATGTGCTCGCAAGCCGGCTGCGGATCGGGATGAACGTCCCAGGAGACGCAGCCATCCAGTGAGGGCTCGCAGTACTCGTCATTCCGGCACTTGTCCCCGTCTCCCTCTATACAGTCCGGATCGGGGCTGACAGTCACACAGAAACCATTGAAGCAAACCTGCGGATCGATGCAATCAGCCTGCTTCTGACACTCGACCAGCCCACCGCCGTCGAAGGTCCCCATGTCACCGCGGTCAGGACGCTGGCCGCCGTCGCCGTCCGCATCTCCTGCTCCCCCGTCACCGTCCAACCCTTCCCCGCCGCAGCGCCCCTCGATGCACACCTGCCCGGCCGGACAATCGGCATTGATGGCGCAGTGGCGGCCGCCCGAATCCTGGCAGGCGCCGACAAACGGCATGAGAAGCGCAATCACAGTAAGCCCTGGCAGGGCGCAGCCCGGTATTCTCAGCATGACTGTTCTCCCTCGCGATTCATTTCTCCGGTCCGCCGAGATACTTGGCGTAGTGCCTAAGCACGTCGTTGATGAAATCGGCCAGGCTGATCTCGTTGCTCTCGGCTATCCTACGCAGACGTTCGAAGCGAGCGTTCTCGATTTGCAGGGTTATCGACGTATGACCGTCACCGGTGGCAGAGCCTGCGATCTCGTCTACTAATGCGTTCTCCGGGCCGGGGTGCGTCTTGGCCTTCTTCAGCAAGAGCGGTTTTTCTGCCTGGGTGCCTTGCCTGAGTCCGGATCCTTCCCTCCGGCCCGCGCTCACTCCCTCGGGCAGATCGACAGGCGTTTGGACAAGCAGTGTGCCTTCCTCTGACGAGTCATGCTCTTCGCCATACGGCGCAGCGACTGATTTCGGCGCGGCGAGCTCGTCCGCGTAGATCTGCTTCATGAAGTTCGACAAGTGAATATTGGAAGGCGAGAAGACGTGGTGCGCCAGGAACTGATCGATGTCATACTGCATGTCCCAGGCCGACTGGTAACGCTCTTCGCGGTTTCTATCGAGTGCCTGCATCAGGATCTTCTCGACCGCTTCCGGGACGTCCTCCTTCAAGTAGGTCGGGGGATAGATCTTGCCCTCGATCACACTCTTGAGAACGTGGATGTCGGAGCGACCGGAGAACAGTTTGTGCCCGCTAATCCACTCGTAGAGCACAACGCCCAGGCTGAACAGGTCGGAGCGTTGATCGACGGGCTTGCCCTTGATCTGCTCCGGGCTGAGGTAACCCAACTTGCCCTTGATCTCCCCGGCCCGGGTCTCGGACACCAGGTTCTCGGCCTTGGCGATCCCGAAATCGAGGATTTTCACTTCGCCGTCGAACGAGACCATGATGTTCTCGGGTGTCACGTCGCGGTGCACGATGTTCAGCGGGTTGCCCTGCTCGTCGGCCCTGCGATGGGCGTAGTACAGCCCCTCGCACGCCTCACGGGCGATCTTGAGCGAATACTCGAGCGGGAAGGGGATGCCCATCCTCTCGGCCTGCGGCACAATGGCCCGCATGTCGTGACCGTTGATGTACTCCATGGCGATGAAGTACGACTTGCCGATGCGCCCCAGGTCGAAGATCTGAACGATGTTCGAGTGGTTCAACTCGGCCGCCAGCTTGGCCTCGTTGAGGAACATATTGACGAAGGCCGGCTCCTCGGACATGTGCGGGCGGATGCGCTTGATGACGATGGTCTTGTGAAACCCCTCCATGCCATCCCGGCGGGCCACGAAAATCTCGGCCATGCCGCCGACGGCGATGCGATTGAGCAGATGATATTTTCCAAACTTCTGGATCAAACTCGCCCCTGTCATCCCCCTCCTTATCGATCCTTATAATACTTCATCCATGCCGTCCGGCGCCATTTTTCGATCGAATGATTGCGAGAAGCATCATTTTCTTGCCCGGGGGGTTTCTTTGCCATTAGACTGAGGCGGATCTCATAAACGAGGATCGTGAAGATGAAGCAAGTGTGGATCAGAAACGGCCTGGTCTGGACCGGCGGGGACGAGCCGGGGGTTTTCGCGGGAGGGGTGCTTTGCGATGGCGACAGAATCGTTGCCGTGGGACCCGACGCGGATCTCGAGCCGGCAGCACACGGCGCGCTAACCATCGACGCCGGCGGGCGGCTGGTGGTGCCCGGCTTCATCAACGCGCACATGCACCTCTACTCCACCTTCGCCCGCGGCCTGTCGCTGGGCGGCAGCCCGCCGGAGAATTTCGTCGAGATCCTCAACAAGCTCTGGTGGCGCCTGGACCGCACCCTGACCCTGGAAGACCTCGGGCCCGGCGCAGAAGTCGTGCTCCTGGATGCGCTGCGGGCCGGGATTACCACGATTATCGACCACCACGCCAGCAACAACGCCATTGACGGCTCGCTGGACGTGCTGGCCGGGGCGGCGCGCAAGTTGGGACTGCGGCTTTCCAGCTGCTACGAGGTCTCCGACCGCGACGGCCCCGAGACGCTCAAGGCTGCCATAGCAGAAAACGTGCGCTTCGCCCGGGCTGCCGAGAGCGATCCGATGCTTGCTGCCATGTTCGGCCTGCACGCCTCGTTCACTCTTTCCGATGACAGCCTCGAGTTGTGCGCCGCAGCCGGGCGCGAGGCCGGGCTGGCCTTCCATGTCCACGTGGCCGAGGCCTCCCCGGACGCCGAGGACGCGCGTCACCGCGGCTATACCGGCGCGCTTTCGCGCCTGCATACCCGCGGCCTGATCACCCCCGGCAGCCTGGCTGTCCACTGTGTCCACACCAGCCCCGAGGAATGGGCCCTTGTGAAAAAGGCCGGCGCCTTCGTTGTCCACAATCCCCAATCGAATATGAACAACGCCGTCGGCGCGGCGCCGGTGTGCGACATGATCGCGAACGGGGTCGATGTGGGCATCGGCACCGACGGGATGGAGGCCGACGTGCGCGAGGAGATCCGGGCGGCCTTCCTGCTGGGACATCACGCAACAGGCGATCCGCGCACGATGTGGAGCGAGATCGAATCCTTGCTGGCCGCCAATCGCAGGATCGCCTCGAACCTGTTCGGGCGCAGCCTGGGAGTGCTTGCTCCCGGCGCCGCGGCCGATGTGGTGGTCTACGGCTACTATCCGCCGACGGCCTTCGAGCCCGAGAACTTCACCGGGCACCTGCTGTTCGGCTTCTACCGCACCCCCGCAAGCACCGTTATAGTCGGCGGCAAGGTGCGCCTGAGGGAAGGTGTACCGGTGGACATCGATCCCGCGGAAGTCGCCGCGCGCGCCAGGGTGCAGGCGCGCAGCCTGTGGTCACGTTTCTAGCAGAACTGATTGGAGAGGTTGCCATGAGAGAGGGTCCAAGCATAGCGTCCGTTATCCTGACCGCGATTGTCACCTCGGTGGTGACGGCGGTGATCACGGTCATCGTCATGAACAAGGTCCAGTTTGGTCCGGCGTCCGATACTATAATGGTGCCGGACCTGAGCGGCCTGACCCAGGCCGACGCCCGGGTCAACCTGGAAGCCAAGGGCCTGACGCTGATGATCGGCGGCAGGAAAGCCGACCGGCTAGCTCCGCCGGGGACGGTCATCTCCCAGACGCCGCTCCCGGGCGGCAAGGTGCAGCCTGGCACGACGATCTCGGTCACCTTAGCCGGTCAGGCGCCGATGGTGCCGGATCTCGGCGGGCGCACCATCGCCGAGGCAACCGTCCTGCTCGAGCAATCCGGTTTCAAAATCCAGGTGGGCCAGGCGGTGCCCTCGGACACGGTCGCCAATGGGCATATCGCCAAGCAGGTGCCGCCGGCCGGCACGGTTTACGAGCCGGGGCGCACCATCGTGGTCGCCCCCTCCGACGGCCCCAAGGCAGTAGCAGTCCCGCGCCTGATCGGCCTGCCGATCAACAGCGCCAAGCAGGTCATTACGGATGCGGGCTTCAAGGTGGGCGCGATCAAATGGGGCTACAACGAAGACTGGGGGGCCTTCATTGTCCTCAAGCAAGACCCCGAACAAAACGCCAAGGCCAGGCCCGGCTCGACCATCGAAATAACGGTCAACGAAGACTGACGCCCCGCACGACACGCAGGTGAACAACCGGCGGCCCATGTTTGTCAGCGGACAACAAGGGTAGGTAGACTGGTTAATATGCGGGCTCGGTTTCTCACAACTCGCGCATGGATCTGGGCGCCGGCCCTGGCCGTGTTCTTTTTCAGCGCACGATCGTCCGCCGTCGACGGGATCTCGCTGTCCTTCTGACGGCGGGGTTCAGTTGCCCGAGCGTAAGCGAGGGTCAACTGCAACCCCTTGTTGGAAGCGCTTACTCGTTCTTAGACGCATAAATAACCGCATTTCCTTCCGATATGGAAAGGACCGTGTTCTTGGGTGCGCTGACGGTGAAGGTATACGTTCTGTCGGCCGAGAGAGCCACCGGGCCAAAAGAGAGAGGTGATGTGCCCCAGGGAATCCGGAACCGTCGTTCCGCATTGGCGATAATTATGAAACGGGCAGACGCATCTCTTCTATCACCGTTAGGTTTAGTGACGATGAACTCTGGACGCGGTTCATACTCGAATGAGGGCGCACAGCTAATTATGACGATGGAGGATTCTTGCGCCAGGGGCGCGTCATTAGCGTCAGGACTAGGGGAGCCCGCTTGCTGGCATCCAATCGCCAAAAGAATCACCGATAGAAAGATTAGAGCTTTCATTCTTCTTGCTTCCAACGCTTGAGATCAGCGGCGGGACGCAAAGCGGACCGTCCGCTGAAGCGATTCGTTAGGCACCATCTTTCCGCAACACGATCCCTGGAATACACGTCCTAATATCCTCAGCATTAAACAAGTTTTCGTCGAACCAAGCATCCTTTTCGTGCGAAATGGAACCGAAGGCACACGTTTCAGACTCGTTGTAGAACGCTAGGTCTTCCGGCAATGCACTCGCGATCCAACTAAATAGAGATGTTTTGTCTTTTAATAATGCTAACGAATCTTGAGTCGATCTGTAATATCTTACCGTGGCCATTTGTTCGAAAAGTCGGGTGCCTGGCCATTCGTTGGTTCCCTTCTCCCGAATCAGAAATGGTTGAAGTCGGTCCGCTATCATTTGGGCCGACTCATCGAATGACAACTGTTCACGCCACCCTCTCTGCCAATGATAGTGGGACACTCGCCTAGGTTGATAATAGTGTACATTAAGGGCGGGGAGGTAATCCCAGATGACGGTGGAAAAAGGCAACGAGGCTGGCATTTCAGAAGAAGCCACGACCACGTCCGGGGTGGCGCGGAGTGGCGGCGAGCGAAGCGAGCCGGAACGCAGCGACGCCCCGGACGTCGCGCCGCCTGACCCGGCCCCCAATCCCGAGGTGCAGGAGAAAGCAGTTCGTCGGCAATTTTCCGCGAAGTACAAGGCGCGTATCCTCGAGAAAGCCGATGCCTGTAAGGGCAAGCACGGTGCCCTGGGCGAGTTGCTACGCAAAGAAGGGTTGTACGCCTCCCAGGTTGCAGCATGGCGCAAGCAGCGCGAGAAGGGCCAGTTGCAGGGTCTGGGGCCAAAGAAGCGTGGACGCAAGGGCAGTGGCAAACCACAGAAGTCCCAGCGGGAGAAGGAGCTGGAACGAGAGGTGCGCCGGTTAAATCGGCGAAACGACAAATTGGAGCTGATGCTCGAGATACAAAAAAAAACTTCCGAGCTCCTGGGGATACCGATGGAGCCTCTGGACCTCGACGAGAAGAGTTGATGGGCGAAGTTGA
>DATKYQ010000030.1:0-176701 GCA_035528415.1 Myxococcota bacterium
TTATTGTCAATCCCCGGCATGCGCTTCCACCGATTGCCAGTCGCGGACAGTCACTGCGCCGCTGGTTTCCTCCTCAATCCTTAGCGCGAGCGCCAGGGATGGACGCCGGTCCGCCCTGCAAAGCCTATCAAGAGAGGTACGGGTAATCCCAAGCTTGGCGGCGAATTCATCGCGAGAGAACCGAGACTTGTCCAGCCACCTGGACAAGGGCGTCTGTCTCTTTCTGGGCCTTCCAATTCTTGCTTCCATGAATCCGGTTGGGATTATATCCAACGCAACCACTATTCAACACCTTTTCGGTTTGGTCTTCAGTGCCTCAACTCGTTGAGGGAAGCCCGCGCTTGCTTCCAGATGGCGAGCGTCACGCCACCATCTCCATGATGGCGGTTCGATAATCGTCCACTTTCGGGAGTAAAAAAGTCCACCAATCCCGGCGGGCTTTTTTCTTGTCTATTGAGTTCGCTCACCCTTCTCGACGCCGAATCCGATCCGCCTCCTTGGTAAGACCGGTTCCTAAATGAGACGCCGGATTGCGTCGAAGATTGCCCGGATGCTTTCGTCATGGATCGCCACCGAGAGCATGGCCACACCCTGTTCGGTGAAAACCCTGGGCAAGTACTTTCGGTGCTGCCCACGACCGGTCTTTAAAGGTCACAATTTGTGACCTTAAAGAATCGAATTCCTCATCGGTGAGTTGGAACATGAAATCTTCTGGAAATCTCTGCAGATTACGCCTAATTGCCTGGTTCAACACCGGACGGGGCCGTATTCGGTGACGCACTCGTGGGAGTCGTCGGGGGTGGTTGTGCATGTGCGGGCGTGGGTGTCGCCGGGGTCGGCCGGCGCTCGGGTGCTGGGTGTGCGGGCTGGTGGCTCACACTGGGGCCAGCAGCCTCCATTGCAGAAGCCGCGATGGCAGAAAGCGCAGCCTTGGGCTCGACGTCCTGAGGTCTGGTGGCCGGTGGCGTGTTGCCGTTCTTTGCGACCGACTTTTCGATTTCACCAGGAGCCTCCCGCATCTTCAGGATGTCGAACTCCCTGCCGATCATGACGAGCACATCGTCCTGTTCGATGACCTGCTCTGGCCCCGGCAAGAACACGAAGGTCTCGCCCTGATGCTTCTTGATGGCGATCACGAAGAGGCCGAATCGGTTGCGGATCTGTAAGCTGATCAACGACCGCCCACAAAAGCCGCCCGGTGCGGCGATGTCCATCACCCGGTAGTCCTTGGCCAACGGGATGAAGTCGAGCAGGTTCGGGTTGAGCATCTGCAGGGCGAGCCGTTCTGCGGTCTCACGCTCCGGGAACACGATGTGCTCCGCACCCACCGACTTGAGAATGTCCGCGTGGTCGGCGCTGTCCGCCTTGGCGCGTATCACAGGCACGCCAATGCGCTTGAGATGCAGGGTGCACAGGATGCTGGCCTCCAGGCTCTCGCCGATGCTGACCACCGCCTCGTCGAAATCGGACGACACCACGGATGCGAGCGCGGCGAAGTCGCGCGCGTCGAGACAAAGCGCGCGCTGAACGTCTTCGGTGATGGCGTTCACCCGATTGATGTCATTGTCGAGCGCCAGGACCTCGCAGTGCCGAGCCAACGAACGGGCTAGACCGGAGCCGAAATGCCCCAGACCGACGACACAGATATGTCTGCTGTTTCTCTTCATCCGATCATGACCCTTCCTTCGGGATATCGAACCCCTGGCGTCTTGCGGGTGAACATCCACAAGGCGAGGGTGAGCGGCCCGAGACGCCCCACGAACATGGTGACGATGATCCAAAGCTGTCCGACGACGCTCAGCTTCGGGGTCAACCCCGTAGACAGCCCCACCGTCCCGAATGCGGAGATCTGCTCGAACACAACCTCATGCATGCCGACGCCGGGCCGGGAGCCCTCGGTCGCGAGGAGCAACAAGATGCCCACCAGGTTCCAGACGACAGCAAGGCCAATGATCATCGAGACGCGCCTCGTGATTTCACCGGAGATATGACGCCCGAACAGTCGTGGCGACTTGTCTCCGCGCAAACGGCTCCGGAGCTTGGCGAACCAGAGGGCGAAGGTCGTAGTCTTGATACCGCCGGCGCAGGACCCCGGCGAGCCTCCGATGAACATCAACATCACCAGCAAGAACAATGGCGCCAGCCCAAGGCTGCCGATGTCCACGGTGTTGAAGCCCGCAGTCCGCGCCGTCACCGACTGGAACAGAGCGCCGAACATGCGATCTGACCAGGAGCTTTCCGCCGACGTGAGACCGAAGAGAAGGAGAAACGCAAAGCCTGAGAGGACCAGGAGCGCGCTTGTCCACAGCGCGACTCTGGAGCTCAAGGTGATCCTCCGAAGTCCCTCTCCGTTGCCCTTGTTGGGTGGCACGAGCCTTCGCCAGACATCGACCATCACGGGGTGCCCGATGCCGCCCATGACGATGAGGATCATCACCGCCGTGATGACGAGCGGGTTGCCGCGAAGACCCGTCAGACTGTCCGAGTAGAGCGAGAAGCCCGCGTTGCAAAAGGCCGAGATGGAATGAAAGACCGCAGAATACGCGGCATGTGCTGCGCCCTTGGTTGGCAACATGCCGACGAAGAGCAGCACGGCGCCAACCGTTTCCGCGGTCAGCACGAAATAGAGGACTCTCTTGAAGATGCCTCGGAATTCGCTGGCCACCTCGCGCTGCAACATGGAGCTCGACAGCGCAGCCTGGGCGCGCAGAGACAGGCGGCGACCGAGGAGCTGGAAGGCGAGCCCCGCAAAGGACATGACGCCGATGCCGCCGGCCTGGATCAACAGCAGGATGACGATCTGCCCGAACGCCGTGTAGTCGGCGCCGGTATCGACAACAACGAGGCCAGTGACGCACACCGCAGAGGTCGCGGTGAACAGCGCATCCAAGAAGCCCACGCTCCCCCGATGAGCCCAGGGAAGACAGAGCAGCAGCGTCCCAAGAGCAATGAGGGCGCCGAAGCCGCCAACCAGCAGTCCCTCCGGTGAACGGTCGGCAATGGCCTGTCGGATGTCGGCGAGGCGGTCAAACATCGGAGCCTCCCGGGCGTCGATGCGGGCATTCGCTGTCGCCCAACAGACACCAGCGATCGAGGTGGTGCCTCGCGAGCACCATTCTGTCGAGGTGACAACCGCAGACCGAGAGCGTGGTGCCGTCTATGGTCTTGGTATGCAAATGGGGACAGATACCCTGGACCAGCTCCGAGAGGTTCTCGATGGCAGGAGGACGTCTGGCGCCTCGCCGTTCCACCACCCACGCCTGGTCCACACTGAAAGGCTTGAGCGACTCGACCCAGTCCGCCGACGGATGAGGACTCGCGATGACGACGTTGCCATCCTTGGCCAGCGCCTGGACGAGCCTCAGAGTCGCGACGAGCAGATCGTGCTCGACATCAGGCGCCTCCGTACGGAGGAGCACCTGGGCGTCGGGCACGTCCACCAGGCTGGCCAACCCGCTTGGCACATCGGGCCACGGCGTCCATCCCAGCTGTTCTCGTTGTCGGGTCCAAATCTCCATGCTTGCTCCAGGCGAAGTCGCCCGGAGAGACTCAAAAGCACGGAGTGTGCCGAACAGGAAAAGCCATTGACAACGGACGGTTAAGCGTTCCTGCGGCCAATGCCACAACTGAACAGCTTGCAGCATGAACGGTGGCGGCCCGTGCAGATGTGGTGGCACAGACGGCAATATTGGCCGGCCTCCAGTATTCGTTGCGCATTGCGAGCTGCAAGCCACCTTGCAGGCTGCAAGGCGTACAGGTAACACCCTTTAAATACTGTACGTTTTTCTCTTCCGCCAGAGCGTAGAGGGGTCGATACCAAGGCGGTGTGCCGTTTCTTCGAGAGGTAACCCAAGCGCCAGGGCCCTGCGGATCTGCCGTTCTTCGAGCTCCACGAGCGGCAGCAACTCGTCCTCGGTTCCGTTCGTCGCTGGGACCTCTGCCATCCGAGCGGGCAGATGGTTCATGCGGATGGTCCGCCCCGGGCAGAGCAAGACCGCGCGCTCCACCGTGTGAGCGAGCTCGCGCACGTTGCCAGGCCAGTTGTATCGGATCAGACTTTGCTCGACTTCTTGTTCCCAGCCCGTCACCCGCCGGTCGTGCGATCGGCTGAACGCGGATGCGAAGTCACGGGCCAGCAGCAGGATGTCCTCGGGCCTGTTGCGCAGCGGCGGGATGGCGAGATCAACGACACTCAAGCGGTAGAAAAGGTCCTCGCGAAAGACCTTCTCGCGGACCATATCCTCGAGGTCTCGGTTGGTCGCCGCGATGATGCGCGCGTCGACTGAGCGAGGAGTTGGATCTCCGAGTCGCTCGTAGGTCCGGTCCTCGACCAACCGCAGGAGCTTGCCTTGCAGGTGGAGGGGGATCTCACCTATTTCGTCCAGGAACAACGTGCCGCCCTGCGCGGTCTCGACCTTGCCGGTCTTGTCCGAAACGGCTCCAGTGAAGGCGCCTCGTTTGTGCCCGAACAGCTCCGACTCGAGCAGCGACTCTTGGAACGAGGTGCAGTCCACGGTGACAAAGGGTCCCCGGCTTCGGGGGCTCGTGGCATGGATCAGCCTGGCGAGCAGCGTCTTGCCCGTGCCGCTCTCACCCGTGATGAGTATCGTCGCCTCCGACGAGGCCACCTCGCGAGCGACCTCGAGCAGGTGCAGGGTCGCCGAGTTCTGAGTCGCGAAGTCCGCCTTGAAGGGCAGCTCACCCACGCGGCGCTTCAGGCCGGCCACCTCATACTGGAGCTGCCGGACGCGCTCGATCTGGCGCAGGCGGTGCCGGACCTGGTCCGGTGAAAACGGCTTGGTCACATAGTCGAAGGCCCCCTCTTTCATCGCCTCGACGGCGGTCTCGATCGAGCCATGGGCCGTGATAATCACGGTCTCGACGTCGCGGTGTTTGTCGCGCAGGTGACGCAGCACGTCCGTCCCGCTAATGCCCGGAAGCTGCAGATCCACCAGGGCGACGTCCACGCTATGCTGGCTCAGTCGCTCCAGCGCTTCTTCGCCGCTCGCCGACGTCACCACCTCATAACCGTCGTCGCGAAGCATGATTTCGAGCGTCCGCACGATGTGCGGATCGTCATCGACCACGAGTATTCTGCTCATCGCTCACACTCCCTTCATGCCGGAAGCCTGATATGGAACCGGGTGCCAACGCCTGGCTCGCTTTCGGCCTTGATGCTGCCACCGTGTGCCTCCATGATCTCTCTCGCAATCGCGAGACCCAGGCCGTGCGTGCCGGGCTGCGGTTCGTCGTCCAGAGACACATAGGGTTGGAAAATCTGGTCGATGTCCTCGGCCGAGATCCCCGCACCGGTATCCTTGACGGTGACTTCGATCCAGTCCGAGACTCGCTCCACCGTGACTTCGATTCGGCCGCCGCGATCGGTGTATCGCAGCGCGTTTCCCGCGATGTTGGTGATGACCCAGGGGAACTTGACCGGGTCCACGCTGGCCAGGATCTGCCGGTCTTCCATCGGCACCACGAGCTCGATGCCCCTATCCTCGGCCTGCGGGGCAAGCGGCCGAAGGGCGGAGCGCAACAGGCGGACGATGTTCACTCGTCGGGTCTTGAGCGCCAGGTCCGGCGTCACATCCCTAGCAGCCTCGATGAGGTCTGAGACCAGCGCCGAAAGGCTGTTGCAGTTCTCTGTGGCGATGGAGAGAAGCTCGGCGTGGGCGGGCGCCAGTTCCTTGAGCTTCTCCCGCAACAGATTGACCGACATCGAGAGCGAAGTCATCGGCGTCTTGAGCTGATGCGAGAGCATCGAGATGAACCTCCGCCTCGACTCCTCGAAACGCCGCTGTTCGGTCACGTCCCAGAACAGCAACAGATAACCCTCCACCGAGCCGTCACCGGAGGTCACTGTCAGCACCCGAGGCCTGTAAATGCGTTCTTCGCCGTCGATCTCGTAAAGCAGCTCACCCAGGTCTCGTTCGGCTTGGTACTCGCCCGAGAGCAACGGCGTGAGCACCTTGCGGACATCCTCGCGGAGCTGGAGCGCGTCGAGTCGGGCGCCCTCGATGCTGCCGGGGCCCAGAACCATGCGGGCGACACGGTTCATGGTCATCACCCGGTGCTGGTCGTCGAGGAGGACCAGGCCCTCGAGCACCTCGTTCATCACAAAGGCCAGGCGACCTTGCAGGTGGGACAGCTTGCGATTCTGCTCGTCCTCGTAACGCGCCAGCCGCTCGAGTAGGGCGTCCAGCTCCTGGCGAAGGCGTCCGATCTCGTCGAGGTTTTGTCGACCGTTGGTTTTGTCTGTGCCGTCGTGCGGGTTGAGTGCCACGTGCAAGCGGTCGGCAACCTGCGTGACCGGGCGAGAGATGCGGCCGGCAGAGAACAGCGCGAAGAACGCGAGGGCGACCATCGCGGCCAAGGCGGTTCCGGCCACGGCGCCAAGCATCATGCGCGCCACGCGGCGGGTCTCCTGTTCATACTCGATCATCGCCTGCTCGTTCAGAGAGATCAGCTCCTCCAGGTCCTCGTAGAGAGCTTCGACCGCTCCGCGAAGGGTTCGCAGAGCTTCGGGAGGGAGCTCTTCCTGTTGAGCGAGCGTGGGTCGCAGGCCGTTCCATTTCGACCGGATGCGTTCGAGCACCACGGTTTCGCCGCTCTCCGTGATATTCGACTCACAGCGGTGCAGCGATTCTTCGAACGTCGCCACCATCTGCTCGGGGCCCGCGTCAGTCAGTCCGGCGGCTCCATGTCCCTCGCGGGATTCCAAATGGCGCAGGGCGCGCTCCATCCGTCGGGTTTCCTGGATGCTCCGGTAGTTGTCGGCCAGGATGCGGCCGGCGGCCTGTTCGAGGTGGCGCAGCGAGTAGATCCCGATTCCACCAACCATCCCGAGTAGCACGGCCGGAATCAACATCGCGAGCAGCAGCTTTCTGCGCAGCGGCATCGGCCTCACTTCCTCCCTGGCGGTTCGGTGCCGTTTGGAGCCATGCCCTGTGGTGCGTCCCGCCCGACCCGGTGCTGGATCCATGCGTCGATGTCGGCCCGGCGGAAGCGCCACTGGCCGCCGACCTTGAACCCGGGCAGCGCCCCATCCTTGGCCATGGTGTAGGCCGTCTTCTCGCCGATGCGCAGCAGATCAGCCACCTCCCTGATGTTCAGGATCTCGCTCATCGCCATGCGGGTTCCTCCTGGTCTTGCTTGGAAGAATTACCAGAATTCGCCAAGAATCACAATGAAACACCTTATATTACATACTTGTCGAACTGGCTCCCGCATTGCCTTGCCTTCATCACCCGACAACGCCGGTGTGGTCACCGTGGCACGCCCTTTCCCCCGGGCCGAGGAGGTGAACCATGATCCAATTGCCCGTACCGGAACCGCCGACCCCGCGCGAGGTGGTGATCCAGATCCTGGCTGAAGGGCTCTGGGTGCTGGTTGTGCGCGGCTGTAAAACAGACCTACCCAGAGAATCGCGAGAGCGCGCGCCAAGGGACCACGCGCGACCTATAAGCCGTGTCGTCGGAGAGGTTGCGTCTGATCATCAGAACCGCATTGCGATTCGATAGCACTTCGCAACACCAATCAATATCAGCACCTACACAGCTTGAGACGAGTTCCCGATCTTGCGTTTTTCAAGAGAGCGCGGTTGTATGTTGGGTGCTCTGGCGAGCCAAAATCATTCGGGCCCGTCGCAAGACGGGCCTTTTTGTTAACAGCGCCCCGCCGTCGTCACCCCCTAAGGTGCCATCCTCTTCGTGGCGGGCAAGGAAGGCTTTGACAAGCCAACCGTGATCGTCATAGTGTCGGGCGTTTTTCAACGTCGATTATTTCGCGAGAGAGGTCACCCATGAAGGGCAGGAAACTGGAAGCGCGGGGAAACCGACTGAACCTGGTGAAGGCCCAGGCTGAGGCCCGCAAGAAGGTGCTGAAGGAGAAAGGACTGGATGAGGAGTTCATCAAGAAGGATTCGATGATGCGTCACCTTCTGGCCGAGGCTCGGAAGGTCAAGCGATCCATCGAATCCCGCCAGAGGGAGCCGCTCAAGGTCGAGCAGGTTAAAAAGCCCGCTAAAGAGGCTGCCCGGCCCAAGGCCCCGAAGCCACCCAGGGAAAAGAAGCCCAAGAAGGAAGAAGAAGCCCCGCCGGGTTGACCACATGCTGCGGCCCAATCCGCTGACGACCGCTCCATCTTGGCGCAACATCTCCATGATCGCGGTTCGATAATCGTCTATCTTGGGGAGTTTCGAAGCCCACATAGTTGATGATGTGGGTTTTTTTCTGGAGTTCGGTCAACACAAGGAGAGAGGCCAGGGTGTACTGGCGAATGCGAGTTCTAACATACAGGTCGAGTCGTTTGACGTCATCTGGTCCGAAGGAGCCATTTTCATCTCCAGAGTGAATTCGTGCTGCCCGAGGTGGGATGGTGGGAGAACTACTATGTCCCCCTCGGTCAGCGCCTCAGGAGCTTCAGGGAGATACACGCCGGGAACCCCGATGCCGAGCCTCCAGGCACTTTCCTGAGGCAGCCTGTGTTCCTCCGCTCGGCCAGAGCGGCCAGACTCTCCTCCCAGCAGGCGGACAGCGCGAGGAGCGGCGAGATCCAGATTTTAGAGCGGATCGCCACTCCGGTGCTATCTGCTCCGGAGGGTTACCTTCACGATCTCACCTCGATGCCACAAGCGCATGCGCGGGCCCCAGGTACCGGTTCCACGACTCACGATCACCGGCATGCCTTCGATCTCGTAGCGGCCCGCGAGAAGCGGATAGACCGCCTTGACCAGGTAGCCAACCGGCCATATCTGCCCGCTGTGGGTGTGGCCCGAGAGCATCAGCCCCACGCCGGCCCGAGCAGCCCTCTCTGCCTGCCAGGGTGTGTGTGACAGCAAAATCGTAGCCCCGGGCGGTCGTTTCGAGAGCGCGATAGCGAGGGGATCGCCATTGAGGTTTCGACGCTTGTGGTTGGTCAGATCGTCCACTCCGGCAAGCACCAACCCAGGCACTGGCTCGACCCACCCGTTGGCGAGACGGCGAAATCCGCCTCGCTCCAGCGGCGAGCCGTCGGGGTTGCCATTCTCACCGTGTCCATGAGACTCATGATTTCCGTCTACGTACCATTTGCCCAGCGGCGCGGTCAGCCGACGCAAGGCCGGAATATCTTGCGGCGATTTTCCGTGGCCCTCGAACATGTCTCCGAGAAAGACAACGAGATCCGGTCGCAGCGCCTGCACCTCCGTCAGCCGCTCTGCAAACCACTGCTCGCCGAGCTGGGAACCGATGTGGGCATCCGACAACGCAACCAGAACTCGTCCGTCGAGCGCCGCAGGCAGGCCGGAAAGCGTCACGTCGTAGGAAGACACGGCGGGCGCTCGAAGACCTTGTACCAGCGCAAAAAGGGAAAGGCACCCGCCCGCCACGATTGCCCAGCCACGCAACGTCGGCGCCCATCTCGAACACACCCGACCGAAGGCTGTTCCAAGGTCGACGACGAACAGTACGACCGAGGTGAGAAACACGGTGCCAAGCAGGGTCATGCCGACGAACTCGAGCGTCGCGGCTAGGGGTCCGGTTCCGTCATGCCCGATGAACCGTCCAAAGACGAAGGTCATCCAAAGACCGGCGCCCAAGACGAGGAACCATTTGCGCGAAAACCTTCGCGAGAACGGTGGGGCCGAGGTCGCGCGCCATAGGACATAAGCAAGCAGCGCCGTGTACGCGACGGTCAGGACGGTGCCGAACATGCCGTCCCTTCCGAATACGATCTCGTCATTTTGACAAGCTCAGCCACGAATCTAGTGTCCCTCAAGCGTCGTCGTCATCGGTCGGAAGATCCCATACCAGGATTCGATTCATGATGGCTTTCCCTTCCTGCTGTCCGAGCATGTCAGATACGCCTCCAGCATCGTTACCAGCTCCTTGATGAAATCATTCTGCTCGATGAGCTGCTCGTCGGGATGAGCCGCGAACCGGTGGGTCAGGCTCTCCACGGTGTGTATGACGAAGTAGCCCGACCGATTCAGATCGTCACGGCCAACTTCCGGATAAAGCTGCAGCAGGCCGGCCATGGTTTCTATCGCTTCACGTTCCGCACCCAGCAGCACCTCGTGCAGCCTGTCGGGCAGCGGTGTCTCTTCGAGGAGCATGTGCTGCAATCGCGGCTTGTCCTCGTGCACCGCCATGATCCCACGAACATAGTCCAGCAGGGCGGAGCGGAGCCCGTGCCGTTTGGAGACCATGTGGCCGACCCATTCATGCAACTTGCGGGTCGTCTCATTGATGTGCCCTTCGAGCAGCGCGACGGCCACCGCCGCCTTGCTCGGAAAGTACTGGTAGAGCGTGCCGACTGAGACGCCGGCGCGCTCGGCAATCCGGTTCGTGGTCCCGGCAGCATACCCAAAGACCTCGAAAACCTGAGCGGCCGCGGTGAGGATCTGCTCCACGGTGACCTTGGAGCGGCGCTGAACCGGCTTCTTTCTAGGCTCAAGGCGCCCCCGGGCCTTTCGTTTGGACCCGCCTGTAATGCGAGTAGACACAACCTGAAGGATTGCTCATAATGCAATTGTTGTCAATCGGCACGTAATTACAATGAGTAATGCCGTCTGAAGGTAGATCAAGGTGAGGCGCAGATGAGCGGCGAAGAGAACAAAGGAAAGACTCAGTTGAAAACCACCCTCGACCTGCAAGGGATGGACGGACTGACCGAAGCCGAGGCCCGACAGCGCCTGGACACCGAGGGGCCAAACGAGCTGCCGAGCGAA
The DNA here is from genome assembly GCA_035528415.1 of Myxococcota bacterium. GTDB lineage: Bacteria > Myxococcota > B64-G9 > B64-G9 > B64-G9 > DATKYQ01. The sequence goes on from DATKYQ010000030.1 coordinate 10,712, forward strand.
AAGCCGAGGGGCATACTGGCCATTGCGTTCGAGGTGGCGCGGGAGCCTATGTTCCTGATGCTCGTCGCCGCCGGCAGCCTCTACCTCTTCATGGGCGAGCCGGCAGACGCCGCGATGCTGCTTGGCTTTGTGGTCGTTGTCATGGCCATTACCATCATCCAGGAGCGCCGGACCGAGCGGGCCCTCGACGCGCTACGCGATCTCTCAAGCCCTCGAGCGCTCGTTATCCGCGACGGCGTGCATCGCCGCATCCCAGGGCGCCAGGCGGTGCCCGGAGACCTCGTCGTCCTCTCCGAGGGTGACCGCGTCCCTGCGGACGGCATCCTGCGTCGGGGCATCAACCTCGCGGCCGACGAATCGCTGCTCACCGGCGAGTCGGTGCCAGTGAGGAAGGCGCCGTCCCAAGATGCGGAGGCCATGGACAAGGCCGGTGGCGACGATCTGCCCTCGGTCTTCTCTGGGACCCTGGTCACGGCGGGCCAAGGCATCGCCGAAATCGTAGCCACCGGTATGCGCTCGGAGCTCGGCAAGATCGGAAAAGCGCTGCAGAAAGTCGAACCGGAGGCGACCCTGCTGCAAAAGGAGACCGGGCGCCTGGTACGCACCTTCGCCAGCGTCGCGCTGTTTGCCTGCGCCTTCGTCGTGATCAGCTTTGCGCTGCTACGGGGCGGTGGAGCGGATGTCTGGAAGCAGGGCTTCCTCGCCGGGATCGCGATGGCCATGGCCACGTTGCCCGAGGAGTTCCCCGTCGTGTTGACGGTCTTCCTTGCGCTCGGTGCCTGGAGGATCTCTCGCAACAACGTGCTCACTAGGCGGATGCCTGCAGTGGAGACCCTCGGGGCCGCCACCGTCCTGTGCGTCGATAAAACGGGCACGCTGACGCAGAACCGCATGACGTTGCGCAGGCTCTCGATAGCGGACAACTCGGTCGACCTCGTAACTCTTCAGGGCGAACTCCCCAAAGCGCTGCATAACCTCTTGGAAAACGCCATCTTGGCCAGCAAACGTGACCCCTTCGACCCCATGGAGAGGGCGCTGCACGAAGCCGGGGATCGACTGATCAAGGACACTGAGCACCTGCACCCTGCCTGGTTCTTGGCCAAGGAATATCCCCTCACTCCCGATCTTCTTGCGGTCAGCCATGCGTGGCGCACCGGAATCGATGACGAGGTGGTGGTGTCGGCCAAGGGTGCTCCCGAGGCCATCGCCGATCTCTGCCATCTGGGTGAAGAGAAACAGAAAAGACTGAATCGGGAGGTCGCCGCCTTGGCCTCCCAAGGGTTTCGAGTTCTCGGTGTCGCCCGCGGCGTCACGCGCAAAGAGCAGCTTCCCGAAAAGCACCACGACCTCAAGCTCGAGTTGGTTGGACTCCTGGGGCTCGAAGACCCGCTGCGCTCAACCGTGCCGGCCGCCGTGGCCGAGTGTCGCACCGCCGGGGTGCGAGTGGTGATGATTACCGGCGACTATCCAGCTACGGCCCAGAGCATCGCGCGGCAAGCGGGGCTAGCGAACTGTGACGAGGTGATCACCGGTCCGGAGCTAGACACCATATCGGAAGAGGATCTGGCGCCGCGTGTCCGAACCGTCCAGGTCTTCGCGCGGGTCGTACCAGAGCAGAAGCTGAGAATAGTCAACGCCATGAAGGCAGCCGGGGAAATCGTGGCCATGACCGGCGACGGGGTCAACGACGCTCCCGCACTCAAGAGCGCGCATATCGGTATCGCCATGGGGGGACGCGGAACAGACGTCGCCCGCGAGTCGGCATCGCTGGTCCTGCTCGACGACGACTTCTCGTCCATCGTCGCCGCGATCCGTCTGGGTCGCCGCATCTTCGACAACATCAAGAAGGCGATTGCCTTCATCCTGGCCGTGCACGTCCCGATTGCCGGTTTGTCGATGATCCCGGTCTTCTTCGCCGACTGGCCACTCTTGCTCTTGCCGGTGCACATCGTGTTCCTGGAGCTGATTATCGATCCTTCATGCTCGCTCATCTTCGAGGCAGAGGACGCGGAGGCCGGCGTCATGCAGCGCCCCCCCAGGAGCCCGGACGAGCGGCTTTTCTCGATGAAGACCATCAGCGTCGCCCTGATGCAGGGGCTCAGCGTGCTAGCCGTCTGTCTGGGCGTGTTTCTCCTCTCCCGCGCTGATCACTCTCCCGAGGCGGCGCGCGCGTTGACCTTTGCGACCCTCGTCGTGGCCTTCGTCGTCATCATCCTCGTCAACCGCTCCTGGACCAGATCGGCGCTGGCCATGATGCGAGTCCCCAACGTTGCGCTGCGCTGGGTCGTGCTCGGAACCTGCATCTTGCTCGCCGTCGTGCTTCTGGTTCCCTTTGCCCAGCGCCTGTTTCATTTTGCCCCTCTTCATCCCAAGGACCTCGTCCTCAGCCTTGGCGCCGGGTTGACCTGCGTCCTGTGGTTCGAGCTGCTGAAGCTGCGAAAGAGACCTGCGGTGGAGGGGTGATCATGAAGATGAACAACCGCTGGAATCGTTTTGTGTACCGAATCCTCAGTGTCGTTCCCGACCCCGCGCTGTGCTTGAACGAAGCTCTGCGCGTGCTCAGGACCAATGGCCGGATCGTGGTGTTCGACAAGTTCCTGCCCGACAACAGCACACCGTCGTTGGGCCGGAGACTGGCGAACATCTTCTCGACGATCTTCGGCACCAACATCAACCGTCGGTTGGGCGATATCGTCTCGGGCCTTTAGTGCGAAGTCGCGCTCGACGTCGTCTTTATTTCTTGTTCTGTTCCTAGATCGGTATATATTCTGAGGGCATAAGCCCAAAAACAAAACAGCGAAGAAAGAGGAGGGAAAGTCATGACCAAGAAACTAACCAACAACGCCGGCGCACCCGTCGCCGACAATCAGAACGTGATGACCGCGGGGCCTCGCGGTCCGCAGCTTCTCCAGGATGTCTGGTTCCTGGAAAAGCTCGCTCACTTCGACCGTGAGGTGATTCCCGAGCGCCGTATGCACGCCAAGGGCTCCGGCGCCTATGGAACCTTCACGGTTACCCACGATATCAACAAGTACACCAAAGCAAAGATATTCTCCAAGGTCGGCAAGAAAACCGAGATGTTTGTCCGATTCTCCACGGTGGCCGGCGAGCGCGGGGCGGCCGACGCCGAGCGCGATATCCGCGGCTTTGCCATGAAGTTCTACACCGAGGAAGGCAACTGGGACCTGGTGGGCAACAACACGCCGGTGTTCTTCTTGAAGGATCCGATGAAGTTCCCCGATCTCAACAAGGCCGTCAAGCGCGACCCCAAAACCAACCTGCGCAGCGCCCGCAACAACTGGGACTTCTGGACCAGCCTGCCCGAAGCCCTGCACCAGGTCACGATCACCATGAGCGAGCGTGGCATCCCGTATTCTTATCGCCACATGAACGGCTATGGCAGCCACACCTACAGCCTGATCAACGCCAGGGGCGAGCGATTCTGGGTCAAGTTCCACCTGAAGACCCAGCAGGGGATCAAGAACCTGACCGACGAGGAAGCCGAGGCGATCGTCGCCAAGGACAGGGAGAGTCACCAGCGCGACCTGTTCGACAGCATCGAGAAGGGCGACTTCCCCAAGTGGAACGTAAAGATCCAGGTAGTGCCGGAAAAGGACGCCGCCAAGTTTCCCTTCAACCCCTTCGACCTGACCAAGGTCTGGCCGCACGGGGACTACCCGTTGATCGACGTAGGGATCATGGAGCTGAACAAAAACCCCGAAAACTACTTCGCCGAGGTCGAACAAGCTGCGTTCAACCCGGCCAACATCGTGCCGGGTATCGGCTTCTCCCCGGACAAGATGCTGCAGGGCAGGCTCTTCTCCTATGGCGATGCCCAGCGTTATCGCCTGGGCGTCAACCATCACCTGATCCCGGTCAACCGCGCGCGCTGCCCGGTCAACAGCTACCACCGTGACGGCGCCATGCGAGTGGACGACAACTACGGCGGCACAATCGCCTACGAGCCCAACAGTTACGGTGAGTGGCAGGAGCAGCCCGACTTCCGCGAGCCGCCGCTCAAGCTCACCGGCCCTGCCGACCACTGGAGCCACCGCGAGGACAATGACGATTACTATTCCCAGCCCCGTGCGCTGTTTTTGGCCATGAGCCCCGGGCAGCAGAAAGCGCTGTTCGAGAACACCGCCCGGGCCATGGGGGATGCACCGAAGGAGATCAAGATCCGCCACATCGGCAACTGCATGAAGGCCGACCCTGGCTACGGCGAGGGCGTGGCCAGCGCACTGGGCATTCCGATCAGCGAGGTGCCGAAGGCCTAGGTGCAATGCTCGATATTTACATAGATGCAGATGCCTGCCCCGTAAAGCAGGAAGTGTACAAGGTTGCCGATCGATGCGGCCTGCGCGTCATTGTCGTCAGCAACACACCCATATACGTTCCCACAGGACAGGCCGGGATCCGCAATATTGCGGTGGGTCCCGGTATCGATGCCGCCGACGACTGGATCGCCGAGAACATTTGCACCGGGGACATTTGTATCACGGCCGATATCCCCCTGGCCTCGCGCTGTCTCATAAAGGGAGCCTCGGCGCTCGGTCCACGCGGTAAACCGTTCTCCGAGGAATCCATTGGAGAAGCTCTGGCCACCCGTGAACTGATGTCCAGCCTGCGGGAATCCGGCCGGATCTCCGGCGGCCCGCCGCCCATGGCCGGGAAGGATCGCTCTCGATTTTTGGACGCCCTGGATCAGATCATCCAGAAAATCCTAATCCAGGTGCCACCCACTTCGTAAGGGGTGAGAACGGCTACTGGCCGTCGCGAACCACAACACCCTGCGCCGTTTCTGCAAAGGCGACGTCCGGAAGACGCTCCTCGGCGAGGCCGACCGCCCAATCCCGCTCGAACAGAACCACGGGCCGATTCCTTAAGTCGAGCACCACGAGTCCCGAGCACTCCCTGCGCAGCGTTTCGAGATCGAGCGCTTTGCCGCTCTTGGGCGAGACCCAGCGAGCCATCTGGTAATCGAGTCGCTCGAGCCTCACATTCACGCCGTACTCATTCTGGAGGCGGTATTTGGTCACTTCCATCTGCAGCTCTCCCACTGCACCAAGGATAATCTCGCCCGCGCGGCCGCGCGGAGGACGATAGAGCTGAACAGTACCCTCCTGCGCAAGCTGCTCGACGCCGCGAGTCAGTTGCTTGCGGCGCATTGGATCCAGCCCTACGAGACGTGCAAAGTGTTCCGGGGCAAAGCTTGGGATTTTCTCGAACTCGAATTTCGAACCTTCGGTGAGCGTGTCTCCAATTTCAAAAATGCCCGTGTCGAAGACGCCGATGACATCGCCCGCAAATGCTTCGTTGACGAGACTTCGCTCCTGCGCGAGGAATATGGCTGGATTGGCAAGCCGGATATCTCGGCCGCTGCGCACGTGATGGACCTTCATTCCACGATGAAATCGCCCCGAGCAGATCCGTAAAAAAGCGAGTCGATCGTGGTGTGCCCGGTTCATGTTGGCTTGAATCTTGAAAACGAAACCGCTGAACTCGGTTTCCGTGGCAAGTATGGTGCCAGTGTTTGTCCTTCGCGAACCAGGCGGCGGCATCAGATCACAGAAGCTCTCCAGGAATGTCCCGAGACCGAAATTGTTGATGGCGCTGCCGAAAAACATGGGCGAGATTTCTCCGGCTTCAAACCGCCGCCGATCAAATTCGTCGCCGGCGATATCCAGGAGCTCGACATCATCTTGAAGCTGCTTGTATCCTGCCTGGTCGAGATTCCTGCGCAGCGCGGGATCGTCGACTCCGTAGATCTTGAAAGGAGCGACATCTGCACCGCGGCTTGCGCTCGACCTCGCCGGGCCTTCGTCAAATAAGTACACACGCCTGGCGATCCGCTGGTAGATACCGCGAAAGATCCCCGTGCGGAAAACGGGCCAGGTGATGGGAAAGACACCGATCCCAAGGATGCTCTCCACTTCTCCGACCAGGTCGAAAGGATCGCGTCCGGGACGGTCCATCTTGTTCACCAGGGTGAAAACGGGGATCGACCTGTGCTTGCAGACTCGGAACAACTTTCGCGTTTGCGACTCGACGCCCTTGGCGGAATCGAGCAACATCACGGCCCCGTCGACGGCATGAAGCGTGCGGTAGGTGTCCTCGCTGAAATCGGCGTGACCAGGAGTATCGAGCAAGTTCATCTGCAGCCCTTGATACGGGAACTGCAGCACGCTGGTTGTAATGGAAATACCGCGTTCCCGCTCCATCTCCATCCAGTCGCTGACGGCATTCGCACGCCCGCGCTTCGCCCTGACCGCACCGGCGAGCTGAATGACCCCGCCGAAAAGGAGTAGTTTTTCGGTTAGCGTCGTCTTGCCGGCGTCAGGGTGCGAGATGATCGCAAACGTGCGCCGGCGCCCGATCTCGTGCTGGTTATACTTTAAGTCAGTCATCTGCCTTCCCGAGAAATGGTTCAGTGCCAGCCCGCCCTCGCCGCTGCCTTCTGCATCGAACAGATTGATCTGCCCGTGGTTGCGATCTATCTTATCGTGTATGCGGGCAAATATTGTCAACGTTCCCCAGAACGAGACCGACGACATCGAGATTATTCTTGGCGACAACCTGGCTGTATTGAAGAGTTTTGTGGACGAGTCATTCGATCTGATCTACATCGATCCGCCTTTCAATACCGGCAAGCAGCAGAGTCGCACCCGCATCCGAACGGTCAGAGATCATTCTGGCGGAGACCGGGTCGGGTTCAAGGGCCGCCGCTACCGGACCGAGAAAATCGGCACGCTCAACTTCGCAGATGAATTCGATGACTTTCTCGACTTCCTGACCCCGCGCATCGAAGAGGCCCGCCGGGTGTTGAAGCCTGCCGGCAGCTTTTTTCTGCACATCGACTATCGCGAGGCGCACTACTGCAAGGTACTGCTCGATTCGATTTTCGGACGCGACTCCTTTATCAACGAGATCATCTGGGCCTACGACTACGGCGCCAGGTCGAAGAAGCGCTGGTCGGCCAAGCACGACAATATCTTGTGGTACGCCAAGGACCCGAAAAACTATACTTTCAACTTCGACCAGATGGATCGCATCCCCTACATGGCCCCCGGGCTGGTCACCAAGGAGAAGGCAGCCCGCGGCAAGACGCCTACCGACGTCTGGTGGCATACCATCGTGCCCACCAACGGCAAGGAGCGCACCGGCTACCCAACTCAGAAACCGCTCGGCGTCCTGACTCGCATCGTCAAGGTGCACTCACGCCCGGGCGACCGGCTGCTTGATTTCTTCGCGGGCTCGGGAACGCTGGGCGAGGCGGCGGCCCGCCTGGGCCGCTACGCCGTGCTGATCGACAACAACCCGCAAGCCGTTAAGGTCATGACCCGGCGACTTTCGTTTGCCTCTCCGCGGATGAAAAAATACTGAACGCCGCGATCCGCAATCGTTGAGACTGCCGCGCAATTGTAATACATTGGCCGCGAGAGAGAGTGATGACCGAGATACGTAACTTCAGCATCGTGGCACACATCGACCACGGCAAGTCCACCCTGGCCGATCGCCTGATCCAGCGTGCCGGGCTGGTAGGTGAGCGCGAGTTTCGCGATCAGATCCTGGACGACATGGACATCGAGCGCGAGCGGGGCATCACCATCAAGTCGAACACGGTCAGTTTGCCCTACACCGCCCCCGACGGAACCGCCTACGTGCTGAACTTGATCGACACGCCCGGTCATGTCGACTTCACCTACGAGGTCTCCCGGGCACTGGCCGCCTGCGAAGGAGTACTGCTGTTGATCGACGCCGCCCAGGGCGTCGAGGCCCAGACCATGGCCCACCTCTACGCAGCCCTGGAGCACGATCTTACGATCGTGCCGGTGATCAACAAGATCGACCTGCCCTCGGCCGACATCGACATGGTGCGCGTGCAGATCGCGCACGACCTGGGCCTGGATCCCGACCAGGCCGTGCTATGCTCGGCCAAGACGGGCCAGGGCGTCGAGGACGTCGTCGCGGCCATCATCGAGCGCATCCCCGGACCACAGAGGCACGAGGACGAACCGCTTTCGGCCCTGGTGTTCGACGCCCACTACGATCCCTTCCGCGGCACGGTGGTTTCCTTCCGCGTGATGGCAGGCGCTTTAGATCGCAAGCAGCGCATTCGCTTCATGTACAACGCGTCCGTTCATGAAGTCGAGGAAATCGGACACTTTCGCCTCAAGCGCGTACCGGCTAAACGCCTTGCCGCCGGGGACGTGGGCTACCTGCTGGCCGGCATCAAGACAGTCTCCGACGTGCGAATCGGAGACACGATCACGCTCGACGAGCGTCCGGCGGCGGAGCCGCTTCCCGGCTTCAAGGAAGTCAAACCGGTAGTCTTCTCGTCGATCTACCCGATCTCGACGGACGATTATCCCTCGCTGGTGGACGCCTTGGAAAAATACAAACTCAACGACGCCGCCTTGATCTACCAGAAGGACAGCTCGGTGGCGTTGGGGCAGGGTTTTCGCTGCGGATTCCTGGGCCTGCTGCACCTCGAGATTGTCCAGGAGCGGCTCGAACGGGAGTTCAACCAGTCGATCATCATGACCATGCCGTCGGTGCGCTACCGCTTCAGGGTCAAGGGCGGCGAACAAGTGGTGGTGGACAACCCGTCCCTTTTTCCCGATCCCACGCGGATCGAATTTTCGGAAGAGCCCTATATCAGAACCAACATATTGATCCCCGAGCGCTACATGGGCGCGGTCATGCAGCTATGCCTCGATCGGCGCGGGGAGAAATCCAACTTCTCATACCCCGTGCCCGGGCGGATAGAGATCAATTTCGATATACCGCTGGCCGAGGTGATCTTCGATTTCTACGACAAGCTCAAGAGCGTCACCCATGGCTATGGCTCATTCGACTACGAGCTGGCCGGCTATAGGCGTTCGGATCTGGTAAAGCTCGACATCCTGGTAAACGGAGAGGCGGTGGATGCCCTGGCCACCATGGTTCACAGAAACCGGGCCCGCCCGCGGGCGCTGGCGATCTGCCAGCGGCTCAAGGAAGAGATCCCGCGCCAGATGTTCAAGATCGCCATCCAGGGGGCCGTCGGCGCTACTATCATCGCGCGCAGCAACATTTCTCCCTTCCGCAAGGACGTCACCGCCAAGTGCTACGGCGGCGACATCTCCCGCAAGCGCAAGCTGCTCGAGAAGCAGAAGAAGGGAAAGAGGCGCATGAAAATGGTGGGCCAGGTGCAGATCCCGCAGAGCGCTTTCGTGGCAGTGCTGAAGACAAACGATGATACCTGAGGGACGAGAGCAAGGACAGCCCGAACGCGCCGGCCTGTACGTCCACGTTCCATTCTGCAAAAATAAGTGCCCTTACTGCGATTTCTTCTCACAAGTAGCGCCCCAAAAGGCGCCGGCCTACCTGGATGCCGTCTGCCGCGAGGCCGAGTTGTTTGCCGCCGCCGCCGGCCCCTTCGATAGCCTCTACATAGGCGGCGGCACGCCCAGCTCGCTCGATCCCGGGGCGCTCGTCCGGCTGCTTGACGTCGCCGGACGTTTACTCGCGCCCGGTCCCGAAGGCGAGCCGGAGATAACCATCGAGCTGAACCCGGCCGACGTCGGGCCCGAGCTGCTGGATGTTCTTCGGGAGGCGGGCGTCACCCGGCTGAGCCTGGGTGTGCAGTCATTCGACGACGGCGAACTGAAAGAACTTGGCCGGCGTCACGACGGATCCCGCGCGCGGCGGGCCATCGAAGAGATTCGCCGGGCGGGCTTCGCCGCTTTGGGGCTTGACCTGATTCATGCCCTGCCGGGATCGGATCGAGCCAGTCTGCACCGTAGCCTGGAACAGGCCCTGGCTTTCGAGCCCGAGCACCTGTCATGTTACTCGCTGACGATTGCAGCAGGTACGCCTTTTTTTGAGCTGCGCGCGCGGGCTGAACTGATATTGCCGGACGAAGACGAGACGGCTGACCAGTTTCTGGAAACAGCCGACATTCTCGGGCAAGCCGGTTACATACACTACGAGGTAAGCAACTTCGCGCGCAACGACGGTCTGCGTTCACGCCACAACATGAAATACTGGCGCCGGGTTCCCTGCCTGGGCCTCGGCCCGGCGGCGCATTCCTTCGACGGTCACAGGCGTTCCTGGAACCTGCGCGATCTCGACGGCTACAACCGAGCGATCGAGTCCGGGCGGCGCCCGCTGGAGGGCTTCGAGGATCTGACGAGCGAGCAAGCTCGACTGGAGACCATTGCACTGGGCATGCGCACGGCGGAAGGCGTTGCCCTGGGCGTGATTTTCGAAAATCCCGGAGCCGATGAAAATGTCAAACGGTTGCTGGCGGAGGGACTGGTGGTGGAAAGCCAGGGCCGCTTGCGGCCTACGCGTAGTGGATATCTCAAGGCCGACGGGATCGCCCGATTGCTTTGCTGAGACGGCGAGCTTGACCCTGGGTCGGCTTAGGTGTTTTTTTGGGCCAGGAGGCAACAAAGTGATTCCAGAAGAGATCGTCGATGCCGTCAAGCAGTTCATGGAACAACAGATACCCTTCAACCAGTTCCTGGGCATGAAGGTCGTGCATCTTGGAGACGGCGATGCGCGCATGGAAGTTCCTTTTCGCGACGAGTTCATCGGGGATCCTTTCAGGCCGGCCCTCCACGGAGGAGTCATCTCGGCGCTGCTCGACACCTGCGGAGGAGCCGCCGTGTTCACGACCATGAAGGACGTCGGCGAGCGGGCCAGCACCGTCGATTTGCGGGTGGACTACCTGCGTCCCGGCCGCAAGGAACGCCTGATTGCCGAGGCAAAAGTGATTCGGGCCGGCAACAAGGTGGCCGTGGTCAACCTGCGGGCCTATCATCCCGGTGAGGCCGATAAGCCCGTGGCCACCGGCATCGGCGTATACAACATCAAACGGGTCGCGGCCCGATCTTGATCTTTACAGGGTAAACTTGATGGTAACCGGCACCCAGCCGGCCACGTAGGGATATGGTTCGGCCAAGTGCAGGACTTTTTCCGCCGCTTCCTCGAGACAGGACGGGCCGGATGAGCGCACGATACGCTGGTCGTCGGTGTAGCCGTAGCGGCTGATACGGAAAAGTATCTTAATGACTCCCTCTTCGTAACGGCAGCGGCCCGAAGTGCGATGGATCAAGGGCGTGACTTCGTCGATGCGTGCCTGGATGATCTCGATCAGTGGACGGGGATCTCCACCCGGATCGAGATCGAAGCGATCTTCCTTACGGGTTTCTACTCCTCCTTTGGGATTTACAGAAAGCTGCACGGCCTGTCGCTCGATCTCCTGCCTTGCCGGTTCGCTGTGGGCTACGAATTCGCCGCTGATTGACTTCTCGAAAGGGGCAGTTGGAGGAGGTTCGCTCGTGGAAATTGTAACCCGGTATTCCACGCTGGGTATGTTTCGCTGTCGAGGTCTGATGCGGCTTATGCGCTTCATTACCTCGCCTCCGTCCCCGGGTTTCGGCAAGGCCGGGAGCTTTAATATCCGAACTTCGATCGGCACAGGCTCCAGGGTGGGCGTGGAATGCGGCCAGGCGAGCGAAACCAGCGCCACCGTCCAGACGTGGACATTGGTCGAAATCAGCAATGAAAACCAGAAACGCATGCAGACGCCGATCAATCGGTCTTACAAGCCAACGCCAGGGCCGAAAGTGCCTCGGCATGCACCTCGGAGATGACCTGGCCGACGAAGGGCTCCGGCATGAAATCGTTGTAGACGGCGTATGAGCCCTTCTTGAGCATGGTGGACTTGATCCAGTCGATGCCCTTTTGGCCGGCTGCCCGCTGGGCCGGGTTGCCCCCGGCCAGGGCCATGACGGCATAGGCGCTCGGCTGGGTCTCGTTGGAGAGCCAGGCGCCGTTTGGCTGCTGCGCCTTTTGCAAATCGGCCCGGAAGCGCTCGATGTACTGACGGTAGTGGCCGGCGTCGAGATCGTCGAGCGCCTCGGTTAAAGCCGCGCCGGACACCAGTGAAAAACGCGGGTTTTTCTTCGGCAGGTACCAGTCGGAAAGTCGCCCAAGCACCGCGTCCGCCATCTGATAGGCATAGCGCCTGGCGGATACCGCCGTCGCGGCCCTGATTCCCAGTGCCGCGTCGAAGCCCAGCAAGGCGGGCGTCTTCGCACGGCCGGAGGCTATGCGGGCGACCTCGCGCGCTCCGTCCGGCGAGCGCCCGCGGATCAACTCGAAAGCGGCCAGGGCGGTGTCACGGTAGCGCGTCTCTCCAGTGGCGCTTGCCAGGCGGGCGAGAAATTGAACATCCGCCTTGTAGGGCAGATTGGTGAGCGTCCAGCCGCCCTTCCCGGTCACCAGGCCATCGGCGTATCTGCGAGCCGCCGCGAGGTAGGTCTCCCCTCCAGAGGTCGAGTGCGCAGAAAGCAACGACATGGCCGCCAGCCCGGCGACGTTTCCGGAAACCGGGCCCTGGTTGACCTGCCAAGACCAGCCGACCGCTCCAAGCTTTGCGGGCTTCTGGACCGCCACCAAAAAATCGGCAGCGCGGGTCATCGCCCGGCAGACATCCTGGTTTAGATTTGCCTTGTACTGGGATGCGATCCCGGAGGATCCGGCTGGACTCGCCTGCATGGATGGAAGACAGATGCCCACAGATACGATCATGAAAAACAATCTGCTCATGAGAACCTCCCGGTAATTTTCTCAGTGAGCTATAAAATAACAATTTATCGGCCGGTGTGCTAGGGGTCGAAAATGACCCAGGGCAAATATTATTTTGCGCGGCGCGTCATTTTTCCCTTGACATCTGTGACGCGACGCGTTAGATTGCGAAACATGAAGCGTTACCAAGAACCGGAGTTTTACAGTTTGAAAGCAAAGACGCCGATAAACACGGCGAAAAACAGGAGGTGGAAGATGCAGTTGGTACAGATCGAGAAGATGCCCAAGGCAATCCAGGAGATCGTCGGCGGGGCCCATAAGAAGCTGACCACCTGGGAGGGCGAGGCGCGAAAGACAATCACCGGCACTTACGAAAAGATCGCACCCATTCGCAAGAAAGTCGAGAAGTTCTCGGCCGACGTGGGCAACAAGGCGTTTGCGACGATCGGGGTGGCCACCAAGACCGACATCCAGTCCATCACCCGCAAGATCAACCGCCTGCGTGGCGAGATCCGCAACCTGATCGGCAAGAAGACCACTCGCACCAAGTGAATTTAATAACAAGGGGCAACCCGGACCAGACGATTGCCGGGGGGAAGGAGCCAGATGGCTCCTTCCCGCACCCCTTTATTCACGCGAGTGATTCGCTTACACGTGTCTGTCCGTAATACCCTTTCGCAGCTTCAGCCACATGAAGATCCCCAACCCCATTAGGCCCACCGAGACCACCTGGCTGGTAGAGAGCAGATCCGGCATCGAGTCGCCGAAGAGGTCTATCGGAAACAAGATCCCTCGCTCTATGTCGCCGCGGAACATCTCGGTCATGAAGCGCCAGGCCGGGTACATCATCAGCCAGGCGGCAAGCAGTTGTCCGTTTACGCGCTTGCGCTTGCGCAGCCAGATCAGGATGCCGAAGATCGAAAGCTCGCCCAGGGCCTCGTACAGCGGTGCGGGGTGGATGGGGATGTTCAGCAAGTGCGAGTGGGCCACCACCGTGCCGGGGGCCGTGTAGATCGACCCGAAGAAATTCGAACCCGTGGCCGACCCGTGGCAGCAACCGGCCGAGTAGCAGCCCAGGCGGCCGAAGAAGTGACCCAGGGCCACCGAGGGAATCATCACGTCGGAGATGCGCAGAAAGGAAATTCCCTTTCGGTGGCAGAAGTACCACGACGTGGCGACCGCCCCGATGAAGCCGCCGTAGAAGACCAACCCGCCAGTCCAGATTTTCAGAAGCGAAAGCGGATCGGCAATATAGTCGTTGATGTTGACAATAATATAGAACACCCGGCTGCCGACCATGGCGGCAACCAGGATCCAGAACGAAAGATCCAGAATCATGTTGGGGTCGAGAAACTCGCGCTGCGCCTGGCGCACCGCCAGCACGATGCCCAGGACGAATCCCGTGGCTATCAGCAGCCCGTAGGTGTGAAGCTGAAAGTGGTAGCCCGCCCCGGCATGCCAAACCAAGGCGCGCAGCCCGGCGTAGACGGCCATGCCCAACAGAAACCCGGTCGGTGAGAAATACGGGCTGCGCCTGCGCCAGAGAAACAGGCCACACATAGCGACAACCGTCAGAACGATCTCGATCCAGCCCAGCCGGCCTGTGAACTCGGGAAACCTGAAAGAGAAGAGAACCGGGTACATGTCTATACGCCTGCCTTGTTTTCGCGCATGCTATGTCTTTTGGCGATTACTAAAAACACTCCGGTGGCGGCTATCAGGAAAAGTGACACGACCTGAGAAGATGAGAGCCAGCCGAAGAACATGCCCCGGTTGTCGCCGCGCAGGAACTCTATCAAAAAGCGGCCGCTTCCGTAAAGCACCACGAATGACAGAAACACCTGGCCTTGGCGCAGGCGGCGATAAAGCAACCACAAGAAGACAAACAGTATTAGAGCAAAAGCGGCGCTGATCAGTTGGGTCGGATGCAGCGGCACGCCCAACGGGCGGGCCAGACTCTGGGGATCCCTGAAGGTCACGCCCCAGGCCAACTCGGTGGGCGTGCCGTGGCAGCAGCCGGCCAAGAAACACCCCAGGCGTCCAAAGAAGAGCCCCAGGGGGATGCAGACGGCGTAGATATCGGCTGTCACGGTCAGCGAGATCTTCTTGCGCCGCAGGTACCAGATTGCGACGGGTATACAGGCAATCAGGCCGCCGTAGAAGGCCAGCCCGTTGTACAGTTTGAAGATCTCGGCCGGGTGCTCGATGTAGTGGCCCAGAATGCGCCGGCCGGGATTGAGCGGATCGTCTTCGACCAACACGTGCATCAGGCGGGCGCCGAATACGCCCACCACCAGCAGGATCAAATCGAGATCGAGGATCTGCCGCGGATCGATCCCCGCCCGGCGTGCCAGGCGAAAACTCATGTAGACGGCGGCCACGAACCCCGAAAGCGTCATGGCCCAATAGGCCGGAACGCCGACGTCACCGATATGGAAGAGCCAGGGGCGCATCGCGATTTTGGTCTTTGGTTACTATGTGATTCACGGCAACGTCGCAGCTTACTCGGCTTGTTCTTCTTTTTTCTTGGCGCCGAACATTTCGATCACTAACAGGATTACTCCGACGCTGATGGCGGCGTCCGCGATGTTGAAGGTCGGCCAGTGCTTTTCTCCGGCCGAAATCGTTAACAGGCCGAGATCGAGCGGCTTGTCGAACTTTACGTACCACTCGATGAAGTCGATCACCTTGCCCATGTAGATGCGGTCGATCAGGTTTCCCAAGGCGCCGCCCAGCACCAGCGAGACGGCCAGCGGAAGCAGCCGCTGGCGCGCTTCTAGGCGCTTGAAGAACCACAGAATGAAGCCGATCGCCAAAAGCGAGACGATGATGAAGAAAGGCACGCGAAAGGACGCATCGGTGCTGCGAAACAATCCCCATGCGGCTCCGGTGTTCTCGGCGTATTTGAATCGCCAGAAACCGTCGATCACGGCAAGGTAACGCGCCGATGGATCGGCCTCGAAGATCAGCGGCTTCAGATTGGCGGCCGCGAGCATTTTGGTGATCTGATCGGCTGCGACCACCAGCGGGACGGTCAGCGCCAGAATCAGGTTCTTGCCTTTGAGAACGGGAAATTTCACGCAACCCTCTCTTCACGCTCGCGATTCGAGCCTGTCTAGCACGTCGATGCAACGCGCGCACAGATCGGTCCGGTCAGCGTCGCTGCCGACGTCGGAACGCCGGTTCCAGCATCGGGCACATTTCTCTTCGGGGGCCGCATCGACGTCGATCTTCAGTCCGCTGATGTCGCTGGACTCGAAGGCCTCAGTGCCTGTCTGCTCGACGAATTCGAGGCCGGCCACTTTCAGTAAGTCGGTAAGCGTTTCTCCGAATGACTCGAGAAACTCGCGAATATCGCCCTCGGCCTGGATGGATATGCGGGCGTCCAGGCTCGAGCGCACGCGGCCCGCTTTTAGGGCCGCGTCGAGGGCCTTGTGCATCTCGGCCCTGAGCCCGCGCAGGCGTGCCCAGCGCTCGATCAGACTGTCGTCGTTCTCGAGCGCCTCTCCGGCGGGCAACTCGGCCAGGTGCACCGAGGCCGGGCGCCTGTCGTCCGCGGGCAAGTGCCCCCAGGCCTCTTCGGTGGTGAAAGAAAGCACCGGGGCCAGCATCGCCAGAAGATCGACGGCCAGGCTGTAAAGTGTGGTCTGTGCGGCGCGGCGGGTCTTGTCGTCGGGGGCGGCGACGTAGAGCCTGTCCTTGACGATGTCCATGTAGAAAGCGCTCAAGTCGACGGTGCACAGGTCGAGCAGCAGGTGATGAATGATGTGAAACTGGTAGTTGCTGTAGGCCTCACGGATGCGCCCGGCGCGCTCGCGCATCCTGGCCAGGATCCAGCGGTCGGCCTGTTCGAGATCTGCCTCGGGCAGGGCCTGGGACGGATCGAAATCTCTCAGGTTGCCCAACATGAAACGCAGGGTGTTGCGGATCTTGCGATAGGCGTCGGCCACGGGTTCGAGTAGCGAGCGTGAAAAAGTGATGTCCGCCGTGTAGTCCACAGAGGAGATCAAAAGCCGCAGCACGTCGGCGCCATACTTTTCGATCACCTCGTCCGGCGCCACGACGTTGCCGAGCGACTTGCTCATCTTCTTGGACGACTCGTCCAGGATTAGCCCATGCGTCAGCACTTGCCTGAAGGGAGCCGCCCCGCGCGTCCCGATCGCCGTCAAGAGCGAAACCTGGAACCAGCCGCGATGCTGATCGGTGGCCTCGAGATACATATCGCAGGGCCAGGCAAGTTCCGGGCGGTGCTCCAACACGGCCCGCTGGCTGACCGAGGAGTCGAACCAGACGTCCAGGATATCCTCCTGCTTCTCGAATTCGCGCCCTCCGCACTCGGGGCAGACGAAACCAGCGGGCAAGAAGCTCGCCGCCGGTTCTTCGTACCAGACGTCGGTGCCCCGCTCGGCGACCAGCGTTCGCGCCTTTTCGATAACCTCCGCCCGCAGGACGGAAGTTGAGCAACTCGTGCAGCGCAGGGCCGGGATGGGAACGCCCCAGGCCCGTTGCCGAGAGAGACACCAGTCGGGGCGGCATTCCACCATGTTGAAAATTCGCAGGCGGCCCCAGGGAGGGATCCAGCGCACCTTGTCTATCTCGGCCAAGGCTCGCTTCCTGAGATTGTTGCTGTCGACGTTTAAAAACCACTGCTCGGTGGCCCTGAAAATGACCGGCTGTTTGCAGCGCCAGCAGAACGGGTAGGAGTGGCTGATCGCCTGCAGCCCCGCCAGGTGGCCGGAAGCCCGCAGGCGCTCGTTGATCACCTCGTTGGCTTCGAACACCCCGCGGCCCTCGAGGTCGGGCACCTGGTGCGTAAAGCGGCCCGCGTCGTCGACCGGCGATAGTATCTCGAGGCCGTATTTCCTACCGGACTCAAAGTCCTCGGCCCCGTGGCCAGGGGCGGTGTGCACGCAGCCGGTGCCCGCGTCCAGGGTGACGTAATCGGCCATTATTACCCGCGAGTCACGTTCGTACAGGGGATGCCTGCAGCGCACACCGTCGAGCTGGCGTCCGCCGACCTCGCACAGCGTTTCGATCTCGCCCCAGCCGAGGGCCTGCCGCACGGGCTCTGTGAGATCGCGCGCCAGCAGCAAGACCTCGTCTCCAACCTGGATGAATGAATAGCTGAACTCGGGATGCAGGGCGATGGCCAGGTTGGCCGGGATCGTCCAGGGCGTGGTCGTCCAGATCAATACGGAAGTCTTTTGCGGATCCAGACCGAGTTCCATGATCTTCTGATCGTCCGGGCGCACCGGGAACTTTACGTAGATCGACGGCGAGGTATGCTCGTGGTACTCGATCTCCGCCTCGGCCAGGGCCGTGCGGCAGGTGGGACACCAGTGTATGGGCCTCAGGCCGCGTTCGACGTAGCCGGCCGCCACCAGTTCCCCCAAGGCACCCAACGTCTCTGCCTCGTAGTGCCGGCTCATGGTTATGTAGGGCTGATCCCAGTCTCCGAAACAGCCAAGGCGGATGAACTCTTTGCGTTGTATTGATAAAAAACGCCCGGCGTACTTCCTGCAGCGCTTGCGTATCTCGAGCTTGGACATCGAACCGGCCGCCTGGCCGAGATCATTAATGACGTTGTGCTCGATGGGCATGCCGTGACAGTCCCAGCCGGGCACGTATGGCGCACGGCTCCCCATCATGGTTTGCGACTTGACCACGAAGTCCTTGAGGATCTTATTCAGCGCCGTGCCGAGATGCACGTGGCCGTTGGCGTAAGGGGGCCCGTCGTGGAGGATGAAGCTTGTGGATTTTCCGTCGCCCTGCTTCTGGATTTGGGCATAGAGATCCTGTTTCTTCCAGCGCGTAAGCAGGCGCGGCTCGAGATCGGGCAACCCGGCCCGCATGGAGAAATCGGTTCGGGGAAGGTTCAAAGTCTTTTTATAGTTCATGGCCTTACCGCGATCGAAAAACTGTTATGCCCCCTGGGTACATACAGGTCACGGACCCGAAAACTACGGGCTGATCCGTGTAATGTCAAGGTTTTCCATGTGCTTGAATGATGCGACTTCTTGATGGAGCCGTTATCTCATGCTACTATTGCTGGTCGGGAGTCGGGAAAAACTCCCGCGCACAAGGCGAATGCGCTTTCTCGCGCGTCACAGCAGACAGGAAGGGACGAGTTGGATCTACCGGCACCATTTGGCAAGTACCACCTGCTCGAGAAGCTGGCCATCGGCGGCATGGCCGAGGTTTACCTGGCCAAATCCTTCGGTGCCGCCGGCTTCGAGCGCCTGCTGGTTATTAAGAAAATCCTGCCGCACATGGCCGAAGACCAGGAATTCATCACCATGTTCATCGACGAGGCTCGCATCGCCTCGACCCTCAACCATTCCTGCGTCGCGCAGATAAACGAACTGGGCAAGGAGGGCAACGACTACTTCATCGCCATGGAGTTCATCCAGGGTAAGGATCTGTCCAAGATTTACGAGCACATGACGCAGAACAAGAAGAAGATGCCGATCCCGCTGGCGGTGCTGGTAATCAGCCGCGTTTGCGAAGGGCTCGACTACGCGCATCGCAAGATCGATTCGACGGGCGGCAGTCTGAACATCATCCACCGGGACGTCAGCCCGGGCAACATACTGGTTTCCTATGACGGCGGCGTCAAGCTGATCGACTTCGGCATTGCCAAGGCGCAGAACCGCATGGGACGCACCACCGCCGGCACCCTCAAGGGAAAGTTCGGGTACATGTCACCCGAGCAGGTACGCGGCATGCCGCTCGATCATCGCTCGGACATCTTTTCGGTGGGCATTTTGCTCTACGAGTTGCTCACCGGCGAACGCCTCTTCGGAGGCGAGAGCGACTTCGGGACGCTGGAAAAAGTTCGCAACGCGATCATCACGCCCCCGACCACCTACAATCGCAAGATACCCAAAGAGCTCGAGAAAATTGTCATGCGCGCGCTGGCCCGTGAGCCCGAAGAGCGCTACGACTGGCCCGCGGACATGCAGGAAGATCTTTCTGGCTTCCTGCTCGAGGACGGATCGCTGATTACGACCAAGAGCTTGGCCGCCTTCATGCGCGACACTTTTTTCAAAAAGATTACCGAAGAGAACGAACGCCTGGCCATCTACCGCCGCAAGGGTTATCCCTGGATGGACGCGGCTCTGGATGAGAACCAGAAAGTAGGCGACGACCGGAGTCTAGACCAAATTCCGGATCTATCTGAACAAGCCGAAGCAGAGGGTGCTAAGGCCACCGTGGTTTTTTCCTCGGACGAGACTTCGACCCCGGCGCCCGTACCCGAAAGGCCCTCCGCCCTGGTCGAGGTGAACGCCGGGGAAGAAGCCACCATGGTGGTGCCCGGCCTATTCCTGGAAGCGCAAGAAAACGTCCGGCCGGCGCCGGAGCCAAGCGCCCAGCAAACGATGGACGATCGGCCGGCTCGCGTTAAGCGGGATCGGCCCCGGCGCCCGGGAGGCGCGGGACCGCGCCCGGAGGCGGCCAGTACGCGCATGGGCCAGCGGGCGTCCAATCGGGCATATCCCCGAAAGGGACGGACGGGCACCGAGCCGATGCGCGGAGCCCCGGTGTTGCCACCGAGGAAGGGCGGATCGCTGGGCGCCATACTGGCATTCGCCGCCGGCATCCTGGTAGCCGGAGTGATCAGTTATTTCCTGGTTATTCGCCCGGGCATGGCTGACGAGACAGAACCGGTCGCAGAACCGATTACAAAGCCAGTCACAAAGCCAATCGTAGAACCGGTCAAAGAACCGGCAAAAGAGCCGGTCAAAGAACTAGTGAAAGAGCCGGTCAAAGAACCAGTGAAAGAGCCGGTCAAAGAACCAGTGAAAGAACTGGTCAAAGAACCGGTAAAAGTGGCCAAGGCTGTTGTTGGAGCGGGTAAAAAAATTTCTCGGCATCGAGTTCGGGGAAAGAGCACCAAGAAAACGGGGCATGGGAAAAAAGTCGCTGTCCATGAACATGGGCCGAGCATTGTAGTCAAGAGCACTCCGTCGGGGGCCGAGATCTTGCTTAACGGCAAGAAGTCGGGCAATACCCCCAAGTCGTTTTCGGGTCTCAAGCCATCAAGAAACTACTTCATCGTGCTCAAGAAGCCCGGCTACAAGCCCTATTTCAATGGGCTCAAGCTTTCCGGGAGCAAGCAGGTGACGGTTGTCGCCAAGTTGGAAAAGAAATCAGAGCAGGGGGCCAAGGCCCCGGTCCCGGCCGGGGGTGGTCAAGGTTTCCTGATAGCCAACACCACTCCCTGGGCCCGGGTGTTCATCGACGGCAAGGACACCGGTTTGTCGACCCCCATTCCGGCCAACAAGAAGCTCTCTCTTTCCTCTGGTTCCCACAAGATCACCTTCAAGACCCAGACCGGCAAGACATTGAATATCTCGGTAAAGATCGTCGCCGGCAAGACCAGCAAGGTGATCAAGAAGATCCCCTAGCACCCTGCGAGCACTACACCACCAGCGGGGCAAGTGGTCGTGCAACACTCGGTTCGCAGGGTGTAGGCGCCGTATCCTCAATCAGCCGGACAGATGCGAAAGGAATGATAAGTGACCGGTCTGGAGTCCCACCATACTCCTCCAGGCGCGAAGCACGTTTTGCTGGCCGTCCAGGCCCTCCAGGGTGAAGTTGTACATCTCCATATCAATCGGGGTGGGAAGGTTCGAGATCACCAGCGGGAAGGGATCGGGATAGCTGACAGGATCAAATGTCAGGTAGTAGGCCCGGGCCGGGGTGGTTTCTCCGTCCTTGGTTATCCTGAACTGGAGGATCTGTATACCGGAGACGTTGTTCCAATCGTCCGGCTTGTAAACCACCAGGGTGCCCTGCTGCACGCCCGGCGTGCGGTAGAGGCCGATGGTCACCTCTTGGGTGGGTGACCCTGATGAGACGTTGAAAGAAACGCTTGTGCCTCGGGAGAGGATACCCTTGTCCTCGGTGGTCGAATCCGAAAGGCTCATCTCCAGCGAGAAATCCGAGCCTAGCGGCAAGTCTGGAAAGCTGAAGCCTCCCCTGATGACACAGTTGAAATTGTCGGTATCGAAGAAGAGGCCGAACTCGTCAAAGGTGAAGTCAGCGGAATCGTTGTTGGGGGCATGCAATTCGACCCGCATGTGCGAGGCGCCCAGGCAAGGAAGCGATCCGTCCTCCTCGATCTGCAACCACACCTGCGGGTTGGACCCACCGCAGCCGCTGGCCAAGGTGAGTACAACGGCCGGGACAAGCATGGCAAGACGGGCGATCAATTTTTGAACTCCGGGCTCAAGTCAATGAACATTTGACCCTCGGCGATGTCAAATCCGGTCTGTTCCCAGGTAGCCAAGGGCGAGTTGCCCGTATATGCCACGATCATGATTTTGTTGTCGAGGCGCTGCAACATATTAGAAAGCACGAATTTCATTTCGTCCCAGTGCTTGCCGGGCTCGAGCGCGAACGATCCGTTGATCTTGTCGGGCGTGCCGTAGTTGACGTTGAAGACCAGCTCGTCGATTTGGCCCAGGCCGTCGATTCCCGGCAAGGCCGAGATGACCAGAGTACCCACGGCGTAACCGCCTGCGATACGTTCACGCTCGATGGTCAGCCGGCCAAGATCGCCGCCCTTTATTTCGTCCGCCAAAAGCACTTCCGTCTGTCCCATGCACATACGGCGCCTGTTACTCGAGTCGAAGCCTTCTACCTGAACCCACATGCGGCTGCCGTAGGGCAGGTCGGCGATTTCAAGCGGCAGGCCGGCCGGCAGGTTGCAGCCTCCGTCGATGTCGTAGTACTCGCCAAACACCTCGGCGCTACGCCCGTCCACCTCGTTCCTGAATGCGGTTATCTTGAGCCTGCGTACGCCCAGACAAGGAAAATGATCCTGCCCGGCGACCAGCGTCAAGACCGCCGTTGCATTTCCTTCGCCACACCCGCAAAAAGCGGCTGCCAGGGTAAAACACGCGGCGATTTTATATAGCAAGCCGTTCATCCAAATCCACAAATATTCGCAGGCTCATGATGCCTTAGTTCGGCTGGACCACCAGAGTCCAGTGGCTCTCGGGCCTTATGAGCCACAGCGAAAGGCCCGTGGCCGCGCCGGCGGCGGCAACGCCCACGGCCGTCCAAAACCACCAGCTAGTGTACCAGCTTGTCTTGCCGCCACCCGATCCGCCGGCAGCGCCGGTGCTGTTCGAGCCGCCAGAGGAAGCATGATCGTCCGGCAAAAAATCGTGGTGCTCGACGGGCACGACGTTGGCGGCCACGCCTTGCCGTCCGGAGATCTTGCGCAGGTCGCGCATGGTGCTGACCACTCCGCGGACCTTGCCTTCGAAAGCGGACCGATCCGATCCCAGATTGAAGAGCCTCGCGCGCGAGACGGTTTCCGGTCGTACCACGAAAAGGCGAGTGCCCACATGGTAGTCACGTCCCTCGCGCGAGATCGAAATGAGCACCAGGGCGTCGGCCCGGAAGAATCCAGAGAGCAACCTGAGTTGCGCGAGAATCGGCTCGCCCAGTTGATCGTTGGCGATGGCCGCCCCGAGCAGATCTTCGGGCGCGTCTCCCGACCACAAGGGAACCATGAGCGCCTTGATCTGGGCCGGGGGCACGCCGTCGGGCAGGTTCAGCGTCCAGGGCGAGTAACCCTCTTGCTCGAGACGGATGAAATGACGCCCGGGGTAGAGTTTCAGGCCCTGAAGCGGAGTGACACCGCGGCTGCGTCCGTCGATGTAGACATTCGCGCCGGCCGGCTTGGAGATGAATGTAACCAGCTTCGGGTTGCCGGATAGAAGTTGCTGCCGGGCGCTGTTGAATGCCTGAACGACGTCGGGAGGAAACTTTCGTGCCGAAAGTTTGAAGTCGTTGTCATAAGCGACGGCCTGCCTGAACTCGGCCAACGCCTTGTCCCGGGCGCCCTGGGCCAGAAGGGACAACCCGGCGTACAGCTTGGAATCGATCAGCAACTGGCCGTCGCGGATCTCCGGGCCGCAGAAAACAAGGTACTTGTCGGCCTCGCGCATGGCCTTGAGCGATCTTGCGATCTGTAGCGTCTGGTAGGCCTGTCGACCCTCGGACACTTTCGAGTTGAAGCGCATCGAGGCTTCTTCCAAGCCGCTGCCCAGGGTTCCCCAGACGGCGCGCCCCACCGCCCTCCCGCTGAGCACGCGGGCAGCACACTGCGCGCGAACCTGCCGGGCCACGGAAGTCAGGATCTGGTCTTGCAAGGGCGGGGAAATATCCCGGGCCGGCAGGGGCAGCACGGTCACGAACACCTTCGCAGAAGCCGCTTGCGAAAAAGCAACCCGTGCCGGAAAGCAACATAAACTTGCCAGCGCGAGAACAATGGGTAAATGCCGATAAATCAAGATCCCGCCAGCCTCCCGGAAAATATATTATCGAGACGAGTGTTTGTGGTCAAGAAAAGCGAATTAGGCCGTAAATTGGCGAACGCCTACTTGTCGGCACCGCAGGCGATGTTGTACTTGCGGCACAGGTTTCTGATGTGATGCCGGGCCAGACCTGCCTCGCGCGAGGCGCGCGACAGATTGCCATCGACTTCGTCCATCAGGCCGGCCAGGTAACGGCGTTCGAACTGCTCTACCAGCCGCGCCTTGGCTTCTTTGTAGGGCATTCGCCAATCTACGCGCCAGTGGGCTCGATCTTCTAAAGCGGCGATTTCCAGCTGTAGATCCTGCTTCTGGATGGAGGGGCCCTCGCCGAGTTGAACGGCGCGCTCCAGGACATTGTATAGTTGTCTGACGTTTCCCGGCCAGGAGTGCGACTGCAGAAATAAAAGCGCCTCCTTGTCGATCTGCTTGGGCGTCTGCCCGGCGGCGATCCCGTAAGAGATGGCTTCTTCGAGAAAGCGCCGTACCAGCGAAGGGATGTCCTCGGGGCGCTCCCGCAGGGCGGGTATAGCGACCTCGACGACCGACAATCGGTAGAAGAGATCTTCGCGAAACAGCCCCTTGTCGACCAGAGCGCGCACGTCTCGGTGCGTGGCCGCCACGATGCGTACGTCCACCTTGATCGGACGCACGCCTCCCACTCGCTGCAACTCATGCTGTTCCAGCACCCTGAGCAGTTTCGGCTGCAGAGACGGGTTGAGCTCGGCCACTTCGTCGATGAACAGGGTTCCCCCGTGCGCCTCCTCGAACACGCCGCGCCTGGTTTGTTCGGCCCCGGTGAAGGCCCCCTTTTCGTGGCCGAAGAGGGTGCTTTCGATAATGTTCGGTGGGACGACCGCGCAATCGAGTACGACGAAGGGCCGGTTCTTGCGCAGCGAGTACGAGTGAATGCCCGCGGCCAACAACTCCTTGCCGGTGCCTGTCTCCCCGCGCAGCAGCACGCTCAGGTCCGAGGCGGCCACTTTCTCGAGCACGGCGAAGATCTCGCGCATCTTCACCGAGTGTCCCAGCGCCCGCCCGAAGTGATCGTGGGTACTGAGCGGGATCTTGACCATGGTGTTGAGCGATTCGAAACGGATCAGATTGTTGCCCACCTGGAACTCGCTGCCGGGGCGCAGAAACACCTGCTGCACCCGGTGACCGAGCATGAAAATGCCGTTGGTGCTATCGCGGTCACTCAACAGGTGGCCCCGCGGCGTGGTCAGCACTTCGCAGTGAATGCCCGAGACCGATCCGTCGACGATCATCATGTCGCAGACACTAGAGCGCCCGATGGTCACCCGTTCCCGCTCGACCAGCAGTTCCCGTCCGACCTCATCGCCCTTAACGATGACCAGCTTGCTGGCGCGCAGCAGCTTGAAGTCTTGCTTATCCGAGACGAACAGGGTCCGCTGAGTGACGGCCTCCGGGAGACGTTCGAATTCTTTAGTGGCTTCCTCGCTCAACTCCGGCGCCTCGCGGTCTGGCTGTCACTGGTGAAGAAGCTTCAACTTCTTGTCGGCGCGGATTCTCACGCGCCAGCGGCGAATAAGGTTGTTTTCGACGTCTTTCAGCTCGATGACGTGACGGCCCGCCTTGATGCTGTAGTTGAATAGAGGTGTGGCACGTATTTTTTCGCCGTCGATGTACACGTAAGCCCAACTGCCGGAAATGCCCACATCCACCTTGCCGAAACCGCTCTCCGTGTGCACGGGCCTGGAAGCCACTTTGTGTCGCCTGCGTTTGAGCCGCTTGGTGTGCTTGCGCTTGGCAGGGACCGGCGCTTTCTTGACATGATTGGATGCTGTTGTGCCTTTTTTGACGGCCGCCTTGGGTGTCACGGCATGTTTCTTGGTGCTTGCCTTGGTATCCGCGGCGCCCCCGTCCCTTCCTGAGACCAGGCCGCCGGCGTCATCCTCGGCCACGGCCTGCTCTGTCTGCCCGGCGTCCGGCGCGGCCGGGTGATTTAGACTGGCGGGCTCGTCATCGTCCGCCGGCGCCTCGAGCTTGGAGCGCCCCGCGTCTATAGCCGGCCTTGCGGAGGGCTGCGCGAGGATAGAAGGATTGGCCCCGCCGTCGATGGCATCCTTTTCGGCGCCGCGGCCCGAGTGCAGGTAGAAGGCGGCCAGGCCCCCGGCCACCACGGCAACCAGAAGGATGGTGAAAAGAATGCCGAATGGAAAGGCCGAAGACTTCGGACCGTCGAATAGTGTCGCATTGCGCTCGGTCAGTGGGCCCTTGGAAACGTAGCCCTGCTTACCCTCTGGAACGGTGGAGCGGTTCTTTTCGAAATCGAGCATCGCGAGCGGATGAGCCGCGCTATTGGAGCGCTCTGGTTCCGTGGAGTCCAGCAGGAAGCGTAGTTCGTCACGCTTGCGCTTGTCGGTATCCGCACCGCTGTCGCTGAAGGAATCATCTATGGTATCGTCAAAGTCCGGTCCGCGTACCTCGCGAATCGGCGCAAGCGACGGAACGCTCGAGCGCCGTTTTCGCCCGACATTAATATCGCCGGCGAATTTTCTGAAAAGAGCAGGGTCGGGCCGCTCCATCTTGGCTGTCTCTAGGTACTCGTCGTCAGCGTCTTCGAGTTCTTCGATCTCTTCCTCGCCTACCTCCATTAACTCGTCAGCGGGAACCTCCAACGGTTCGTCCGGCTCGTCCGGTTCTCCCTGTAGGCGCTTGCCTGTGAAAGTGTCACTGGAGTATGAATCGGTCTCCTGCGTTTCCCGTTCACCGGTGCCGTCCATGAAATCCTTGCGCGAGTCACCGGTGCCCTTCTTGATGACGACCGTGTCGCTGCCCGGAAGGGGGGAAGACTCGATCCTGGCGGCCCGTCGCGCTTCGGAGCGCAGCTTCTGAACGATTTCCGCCTCCTCGATAAAAGCCGTATCCTCGTGATCGAGGTCTTCCCTGAAGATCTCGCGCATGAAACTAGCCAGCCAGGAGGTGGAATAATGAAGGTTGCGCTCGAAGAGGAAGCGTTCGAGCCGATCACGCCACTCGCCCGCCGTCGCATAACGATCATCGGGGTTCTTCTCGAGCGCCTTGAGGATTATGTCCTCGAGCTCCTCGGGAATGTTCTCGTTGACCTCGGACGGCCGGGGAAAACTGGTTTCCCTAACCTTCTCAAGCACTCCCAAGTCGCTCTCTGCGTGAAACATCTTGGTCAAGGTCAGAAGCTCGAAGAAGCAGATTCCCAGCGAGAAGATGTCCGAGCGGTGATCGAGTGCCATGCCGTGCGCCTGCTCGGGGGACATGTACGAGTACTTGCCCTTCAGCACGCCCCCGGTCGTGTGAACCGTGCTGGAGGCGGCCTTGGCGATCCCGAAATCGACCAGCTTCACCTCTCCCTCGTAAGAGAGAATGACGTTGTGCGGGGACATGTCCCGGTGGATCAGCCCCAGCGGATTGCCGTAGGCGTCTTTCAGGCGATGTGCATAGTCGAGGCCGTTGAGTACGTCGATGAACACATGGCAGGCCAGCTCGAGCGGCGTTGTCAGGTTCCTCTCCCTGAGAACCCGGATGATGTCCGCTATGTCCTTGCCGTGGATGTATTCCATGGAGATGAAGTAGAGGTTGTCGATGCAGCCGAAGTCGTAGATCTGCGCGATGTTGGCATGGTTCAGGTTGGCCGCCAGCTTGGCTTCGTTGATGAACATGTCAACGAACTGGCTGTCATTGGACAGGTGCGGTAGCATGCGTTTTACGGCGGCGAGTTTCTCGAAGCCCTCTGCCCCGAAGGCCTTGGCGCGAAACACCTCGGCCATGCCTCCAATCGCGATGCGCTTCAGAAGCACGTACTTGCCAAAAGCGGTGGGCCTGAATGCCATCTATTTCCCTGGAAAAAACACTAATTTACCATTATATGGCAAGGTTTTGGTTCGGTCAAACTCATGCGGATTGAAAAATGTCTTCAAAAATCCGGATAGCCACCGTGGTTGACCAACCTTCCTGGTAACCAATGTTACCAGTAGCCTCATCCCCTCCCGCATACTTCCAAAGACGTATCATTGCAGCAAGTGATCTTTTCTGCCGCCCGCTCGATCACCACTTCTTGCCGTCCAGCAGCAGGTCGGCCCGAGCTCCGGCGCGCGAGACGATAACTTCCACCAGGCGCAGCTCGAACCTGGGCAGCGGCTGATCGAGCGCGTCTCCGTACAGTATCCAGCGATCCTCGCTGGTCACGTAGACCGGCAGCACCATGATCTCATTCGGGCGGCCGCCGAGGATCTCGTAGAAGCGTTCAACCATCTCGGTCATGCGGGGAGGGCCGCGAAAGCTGTCAAGCTCGAGGTTCAGGCAGGTCAGATCGCGCAGAAACGACCTGGGCAGTTCGATTGTCAGCAGTTTGACCTCTTCGAGCCCCATCCCCCGGGAGGCGAAACCGTATAGGGTGCCCCTGCGCTCCCACAGCAGCAACACTCGCGGAACAAGGTTGGCCACCATCTCCACAAGCACGCCGGCGACCTCCTCGACGCTGCGGGCCGCCCTGAGCACGTCGATGATCTCTCCCACGGGTATGACCATGTTCCGGCTGGTCTCGTCCTCAGGTTGCCAGCGGTCGTCGATTTCCTGCTTGCGCAGGCGATCTTCTTCGAGGCGTGCAAGCCGGGCAAGCGGAACCACGGCGGTCTTCTCCTTGTCGTAGCCGGTGGCCCTGGAGAAGGAAATCTCCTGGCTGACAATTTTGTGGTAGGAACCGGCGCCCTTCGTTTTTTCATCTATCTCGCTCATGCCTCACTCGCAGGCGTCGCCGATGCCGTCGCTGTCGGTGTCGGTTTGATCCTCGTTGTCGACCAGGGGGCAGTTGTCACATGCGTCGCCGAAGCTGTCCGCGTCGCTGTTTACCTGAGTCGGGTTGGCTGTAAGCGGGCAGTTGTCATCGCAGGCTGTTGTTACCCCGTCGGGACACTTTGTGTCGCCCTCGGTGCCGCTGCCGTCGCCGTCGTCAAGCACCGTGTCATCATCGTCGTCTGCATCGCAGACGTCTCCCTGACCGTCGCTGTCGTTGTCGGCCTGGTCTTCATTGTCGTCGTTGGGGCAGTTATCGCAGGCGTCGCCCATGGAATCGGCGTCTGAGTTGTCTTGTGTCTGGTTATCTATGGTCGGACAGTTATCGCAGGCGTCGCCCATGGAATCGGCGTCTGAGTTGTCTTGTGTCTGGTTGTCTATGGCCGGACAGTTGTCGCAGGCGTCGCCCATGGAATCGGCGTCTGAGTTGTCTTGTGTCTGGTTGTCTGTGGCCGGACAGTTGTCGCAGGCGTCGCCCAGCAAGTCGGCGTCTGAGTTGTCCTGGGTCGGGTTGTCAACGCTTTGGCAGTTGTCGCAGACATCGCCCACACCGTCACCTTCACCGTCGGCCTGGTTGGTGTTGGCGTCATTCGGGCAGTTGTCCGAGCCGTCTGGAATCTGGTCGCCGTCACGGTCGTTTTGGCAGACGTTCTCCTGGCCCAGGCAGTGACCCGCGTCCGTGTCGCAGCTTCCGCCGGCAGTGGCGCATTCTGCATCGCTCGAGCAATCCGGGTACGGGTTTGCGACCAACGGGCAGTTGTCGTCTGCGTCTGGCACGCCGTCCCCGTCGTCGTCGTCGTCACAGGCATTGCCCTCGCCGTCTGTGTCTGAATCGAGTTGGTCGGGGTTGGAGTCGTGTGGGCAGTTGTCCGCGCCGTCGGCCAGGCCGTCGTTGTCGTCGTCGAGATCACAGGCGTCACCGATGCCGTCGCCGTCGGCGTCAGCCTGCCCCGCATCGGCGTCGTCGGGACAGTCGTCCACGTCATCGGCCACGCCGTCGCCGTCCCGGTCGCAGGCGTATCCCAGATTGCTCTTCTCGCCGCTCTCCTGGTTCGGATTGTGAACCCCGGGGCAGTTGTCGTCGTCGTCGGGCATGCCGTCCCCGTCAAAATCAGTGCGGCAGGCGGCGCCGCGCGAGCCTCCCCCGTCGGGCAGGGCCTGGTCGGCGTTGGCAACCAGGGAGCAGTTGTCTATGGTGTCCATGATGCCGTCGTTGTCGTCATCGTCGTCGCAGGCGTCGCCGAGATCATCGCCGCAGTCGAACCAGGTCTGGTTGACATCGTTCCAGCACCTGAAGTTGTGGTCGTTGTTCCACTGCTCGGGGTTGGCGGTAGCGGGGCAGTTGTCCCGGTAGGAAGGAATCCGGTCGCCGTCCGGATCGCAGGCGTCTCCCACTCCGTCGGCGTTGGCGTCCGCCTGCGACGGGTTCTGTGTGTAGCGGCAGTTGTCGCTGCCGCTGCAGGATGCGTCCTGCTGGCCCGGATCGCAGATACCGTCGTTGTCGTCGTCGGGGTCGCAGGCGTCGCCCAGGCTGTCGCCGTCGTTGTTCGCCTGATTGGCGTTCGACTGCCAGCGACAGTTGTCCGAAGCGTTGGGCACGTTGTCGCCGTCGAGATCCGGATCGCATTCGTTACCCACCCCGTCTCTGTCTTGATCGCCCTGGCCCGGGTTGGGTACGTCCGGGCAGTTGTCCACGACGTCGTCGACACCGTCGCCGTCCCGGTCGGTTTCGCAGACATCGCCGATTCCGTTCTGGTTGGCGTCTTCCTGTCCGGGATTGGCCACCAGGGGACAGTTGTCAGAGGCGTCCAGCACGTCGTCGCCGTCATCGTCGTCGTCGCACTCGTTGCCGCTGCCGTCTCCGTCGCTGTCGATCTGCGCGGGGTTGTGGTTATCGGGGTTATCGGGATTGCCGTCCCAGCAGTTGTCGTGCT
Source organism: Myxococcota bacterium (assembly GCA_035528415.1). Taxonomy (GTDB): domain Bacteria; phylum Myxococcota; class B64-G9; order B64-G9; family B64-G9; genus DATKYQ01. The sequence goes on from DATKYQ010000030.1 coordinate 41,349, forward strand.
CGTCGGCGACCCCGTCGTTGTCGTTGTCGCCGTCGCAGGCGTCGCCCCTGCCGTCGCCGTCCAGGTCGGCCTGAGCGGGGTTCAGATCTAGCGGACAGTTGTCGTCGCAGTTTGTGTTGGCGCCCCCGCTACAGGGGTTGTCACCCGATTCGCCGCTGTTGTCCCCGTCGTCGGGGATGCCGTCGCCGTCGGAGTCGACCGTGCCGCCGTCATGCTTGTCATTGGGGATGCACACCGCCAGGTCGGAGACCTGGTCGTACACGCAGTGGGTCCCGGGCGAGCAGTCGATGTTGCAGGTGCAGACGCCGTCGATGCACGAGAAACCCGGGTGGCACCCGCTGCCCCCGTCGGCCTCGGTACACGGGATCTCACCGTCGTTCTTGTTTCCGCAGCCGCAGGCGAAGGCCAAAAGCGCGATAACAGCCCACAATATGTATCTTCTGATCATGATCAACCCTCCCCGCTCGCATGAGCGGACGCCCGCGGCCAATCCACGGGTTCTCCCTCCAGGCGCGCCACGCAAGCGGCGCCGATCGAATCTGAAAACACGTTGACCGTGGTGCGGCACATGTCCAGCACCCGGTCAACGGCCAGGATCACGCCGATTCCCTCGAGCGGCAGGCCCACCGCCCCGAGGACGATGCCCATCATCACCAGGCCGGCATGGGGAATTCCCGCCGCGCCGATGCTGGCCAGAAGCGCCGTCAGCATGACCACCAGCTGCTGGGTAAAGCCTAGCTGAACACCGTAGCACTGGGCAATGAAAATGACCGCCACGCACTCGTAAAGAGCCGTGCCGTCCATGTTGATGGTGGCCCCCAGCGGCAGGACGAAACTGGTCACCCGGTTGGAGACGGCCGCGCCTTTTTGGGCGCATTCCATGGTCAGCGGCAAGGCCGCGTTGGAGGATGCGGCCGAGAAGGCCGTGGCCAGCGCGGGCGACATGACACGCGCGAAGCGCAGCGGGTTACGGCGCGCAAGCAGGAGGCAAACCAAGGGCAGCGTGATACCAGCGTGGATGGCCAGCGCCAGCAGCACGGTCAGCATGTACATTCCCAGGGCGCTAAAGGTGTCGAATCCGGTCGTGCCGATCACATCGGCCAGCAGGGCAAAAACGCCCAGCGGCGCCAGACGGATCACCCAACCGGTCATCTTCATCATCACCTCGAACAGGGAGTCGAACATCCCGCCCACCCGCCGCCGGCGCTCGTCGGGCAACGCCAGGATGCAGGCGCCGAACAGCAGCGAGAAGAAAATCATGCCCAGGATGTCCGGCCCGCGGCGGGGATCGTCCGCCGTGTAGACCATGGCCTCGACCGGGTTCTCGGGTACCAGGCGCAGGAGAAGATCGTGCAGCGAGGGCGCGCTGCTGGCGATCTCACCGGGATGCGGGGCACCTAGCCCCGCCAGGTGAACCAGGCCGGGGTCGCCGGGATGGATAAGGTTGACCATCACCAGCCCCGCCAGGATGGCCGCGGCCGAGGTGAGCAGGTAGTAGATAACGGTCTTGAGCCCCAGGCGGCCGACTCCCTTGATGGAGCCCACCCCGGTGACGCCGGAAATAATGGAGAACAAAATCAACGGCACCACGACCATTTTCAGAAGACGCAGGAAAAGCTCGCCCATCCAGCTGACGGCCCCGGCCCCCTCCCGCCCGGCCAGCAGCCCGAAAGGCACCGCCAGCACCATGGCAGCCAGGATCTGCCAGTGCAGCTTGAGATACCAGGCCTGTGTCCGCCGTGCGTCCATGCAATAGCGCCGTGCTCGTGGAGAGGGTTGCCGTACAAGACAATAACATCGCACAAGGCGCGACACAAGGCAGGCCGGCAAACGGAATTTTCTTCACTTGCTCGCAGGGGGTTGACTTCACGACGTTGCTCGTTCTACAATATTGTATAGAAATGGAGGTGAATGTATGGAGGCTGTGCAGATATCGGCTTACGTCTCTATGGAAACCCGGAAGTTGCTGGACGAGTATGTCAGGGAGCGTGGGGTCAAGAAGGCCTTCGTCATAGAAAGCGCGCTGTTGCATCACCTCATGGCCATGCAAGAACTTCCGCCGGATGTGATCGTACCGCCCAGGCTGGTAGTGACCCGAGAATCGGGTGAGAAGATCCTGGCCGCCGTCGAGAACCCGCCCGAACCCACCGACGCCATCAAGGCGCTCTTTGATGATTGAGATTCGCCCGCTTCGAGCTACGGATGATCGCTCGACCTTCCGCTGCGGCAACCCCGACCTCGATAGCTTCTTTCAACAGTACGCGGGCCAGAACCAGTTCCGCCACCACATCGGCGTCACCCTGGTAGCGGTGGAAGGCGTAAGGATTCTGGGCTTCGCGACAATAGCGGCCGCCGGGATAGAAATCGATGACCTGCCTGGGAGAAGAAAGAAGGGTCTTGCAAGGTATCCTCTCCCGGTACTGCGCCTGGCCCGCCTGGCCGCCGACGAAAACGCCCGGGGCCGCGGCATCGGCAAGAAGCTACTCAAGGAAGTACTCCGCCAGGCTCAACAGATGACCGGGCGCTACGGTTGTGTAGGCGTAGTGGTGGACGCCAAGCCGGACGTGATCGACTACTACAAAAAACTCGGGTTCGAACCCATGACTGTAGTAGAAGGACATCTCCAGGAAAGGCCGCAACCTGTGCCAATGTTTCTTCCGTTGGGAGCAGTGCCGCGAAAATAGTCCTGCTCGCGCGGTTGACCGCCACTTCCAGCCTAATGCTTCGTCCGAATCAGAAGGCTGGTAGCTTGACAACCACGTTCGTAGCCCGGAAAATGGCTTTGGCTTGGTGGGGTTTGGCTGCAATAGTGTCGTGCAACTTGGAGATCTATGGAACCCTCCGGACTGGTTGAGAAAACCGCTCGCGGGCTTGCCTTGCGGCCTTGGTGGGTTTTGCTTTTTGCCGTTGTGCTGTCCGGGCTTTCTGTCTGGGGGGCGGTCGAGATTCCTTTCTTTACCTCGCGCAAGGCCCTCTTGCCCAGGGACACCGATGTGTCGCGGCGGCTCGAGAGCTTTATCGAAAAGTTCGGCGCGGCTTCCGACCTTTTCGTCGTCGTCGACGGCGCCCGGCGGCCCGTCCTGGAGCGCTTCGTCAGCGAGTTGGCAGCCAGACTGCGGTTACAGGACGACATCCGGGACGTGCTCGAGAAGATTGATATCGACTTCTTCCTGCGGCACGCCTACCTGCTGGTGCCGGCCGGGCCGCTTGAGCAATTTCAGCGGGTGCTCGGTAAGCTGATCTCGGTGCCCGTTCCGCAGGCTCTGGACTCCTGGGACGAGGCCTTCGGCCGCCTCGATCATTGGCTGGATGAGCCCCCGGCCCTTTCGGGCGTGGATGTCGATCTCAAGACCGCCGATGCCAGTATGCGCATGGTCATCTTCGCTCTGGACGAGTGGTTGCGCTGGATCGATTCGCCCACGCTTCCAAGGGGCATCGACTGGCAACGGCTGGTGGCCAGTCACGGCGGGGCGCGGCTCGCGGCCGGTAAGGGCTACTTCACCTCGCACGACGGCAAGATGTTCTTCCTGTTCGTGCACCCTAAAGAGATTTCAGAAGAGTTCATGGTGATAAAGCCGTTGATCGCCGGGGTGCGTAAGACGGCCGAAGATCTCCGCAGCGTATACCAAAAGCGCGGCGGCGAGGCTCCCCGGGTTCACCTGACCGGGCTTCCCGCCGTGACCTGCGAGGAGTTCGACGCCATCCAGCGGGACATCGTCTTCACGGTTACTACGGCCGCCGTGCTGATCCTCCTGCTGATCGGCGCCTGGCTACGCTCGCTGACATGGGCACTGGTCGTCTTCGTGCCCATGGGCCTGGGGGTGCTTTGGAATATCGGCCTGACCTACCTTACCGTCGGTCACCTGACGATGATCACCTCGGCCTTCACCGCCGTCCTCTTCGGCCTGGGGGTCGATTACGGCATCTTCATGAGCACCCGCATCATGGAGGAGCGGGCCCGGGTGGACGATCTCAAGCAGGCCATCGGACGCGGCGTGGCCGCCTCCGCCCGGGCCTTGCTGACCGCCGGCGGCGCGACGGTTCTGATCTTTCTCTCCCTGACAACGGTTCCTTTCTCGGGCTTCGCCGACATGGGACTGGTCGCGGCCAGCGGCGTCTTGCTGGTGCTGATTAGCACTTTCTGCGTGCAGCCGGCGCTGTTCGCCCTGCTGCCTCCCTCGCGCAAGCTGTCCGCGCGGCCAGCCGACGCTTCGCGGCAAGCCGAGCCGGGCCGGGAATTGAAGATATCCCGCCCGGTCAACGTCATTCTGATCGTAGTCGCCCTGGCTGGGATGATCGGAGGAGTAGTGGCCGGCACGAAGATACCTTTCAACTACGACGTGCTGTCGCTGCTACCCTCGGGGAGCGAGGCCGCCCACTACCAGCGCGAGATGGTCAAGAGAAGCGACTACCAGGCCGAGGCGATCATCTTCACGGCCGACTCGATGGACGAAGCGCGTATTATCAGCGACAAGGCGTCCAAACTGAAAACCATCTCACAGGTCCAGTCGGTGACCAATCTGTTCCCCACCGATGCGGAAGCCCGCGTGAAGCAGGCCCGTGGTATCGGCGCCACCGTGGTCGGCTCGGCCTACCTGCGTAAGATCCTCGATTTAGGAGAGATCAATATCGGCGATGAGACATTGGCCCGAATACGCTCGTCCGTCGCCAAGGTCGAGCCATTGATAGAAGACGCTCAGGAGATGGCCTTCTCGGCCAATCACAAGAAGCTGGTCGAGCAACTGGAGAAAATCATCGCCCGTATCGACAGCCTGAGCAACAAGCTCGAAGCAAATTCCGGGCGGGCCCGCGAGCGCACCGAGAAATTCGCCCGGGCGCTTTGGAGCGCGGCCAAACGTTCATATGATGTGATCTCGGGCTGGCGGGATGCCAGGCCGCTCGATCCATCGGACCTTCCGGCTTCGCTCAAGAGCCGCTTCATCGCCAACGACGGAAGCGTTGCGGTGTACGCCTTTCCGGCCCGCTCGGTTTACGATCCCGTCAACCTCTCCCTCTTGCTGAAAGACGTCTACGGCGTCTCGCCGCGGGCCACCGGCTTTCCAACCACTCACCAGGTTTTCTCGCACATGGCGGTCGACAGCTTCCGCCAGGGCACCATAGTCGCCGTCTGCGTGGCCGTCTTGTGGATCCTGCTGATATTGCGAAGGCTGCGCGGATTCATCATCGCGCTGCTGCCGCTTTTGATAGGCGGCGGCTGGATGATCGGCATCATCGCCGCGATCGGCATGGAGTTCTCGTATGCCAATATCATCGCCCTGCCGCTGGTGATGGGACTGGCCATCGATTATGGGGTGTGGTATGCCCACAGGCGGCGGGAGCGGCCCGACCTGGCCCCTTGGCAGGTGGCCGGGCTGGCCGGACGCGCCATCCTGCTGGCGGCGGGAACCACCCTGGCGGGCCTGGGCGCAATCACCATGGCCAGCTACAAGGGCGTGGCCAATATGGGCATATCGGTCACCATCGGCCTGCTGTGCTGTGTGCTGGCCGCCTTGCTGGTGTCACCCGCCATCAGCGAAGTTTTTTTTGGGAGACGAAAATGAAAAACATGCTTGCATGTATTTTGGCGGGTCTGGTCGCCCTACTGATTATTTATACGCCCGCCGGCGCGCGGGCAGCCGGCACGATCGATATTCTGGTTTGTTACCCGGGCGGTTCGGTGCGCGCCAGGGACGCAGAGCCGGCCCTGAAGAACATGGTCGCCGTGATCGAATCAATCGGCGGCTGGCCGGCCGGCACGATCAAGGTAAGTTTCACGACCAAGGTCGCGGCCTGCCGCAAACTGCTCGACGAGAAGAAACCCGAGTTCGCCATAGTCTCGCTGGGACTGTTTCTGGAGAACCGGGTAAAGCATCACCTGGTGCCGCTGGCCCGACCCAAGATCTCCGGCCGCGACACCGATAAATATCGCATCCTGGTGCGCAAGGGAAGCTATGCGAACATCGAGGCCCTCAAGGGCAAGACCCTTGGCGGCCAGTGGCTTACCGAGCCGGAGTTCTTGCGGCGGATCGTCTTCAAGGGAAAACTCGATCCGGCTCGCTACTTCAAGCTCTCGCCGTCACGCCGTGCGCTGAGGGCCTTACGCGAGCTGTCCCGCGGCAAGCTGGACGCGGTCATCGTCAACGAGCTGCAATATGGCGGCCTGTCGGCCCTGCCGTTCGGCAAGGGCTTGGCGGTGGCCTTTGCCTCAGACGAGATGCCGCAGATGGGCGTCGTGGCCGACGAGAAGAAAGCCGACGCCGCCGATCGGGCCAGGATGAGAAAAGCCCTGGACGCCATGTGCAAAAACGCCGAAGGTAAGAAGCTGTGCACCCTGTTCGGTATTGACGCCTTCGTTCCATCGAGCGGCAAGACCTACCAGGCGGTAATCGACCTCTACCAGGGCGGAAAGTAACCATCGTCGCCCGACTGAAAAAGATCGCACTGTGGTGCTGGGCTGCAGCGTTCTTCTCGGGTTGTCCCTTCTCGTTGACGTTGCCCCGCGACATCGTGCGCTTTGAAGACAACCTGAAATGTCCCAACTGGGACACAGATGTACTGGCCGCTGCGGAAAGCAAGTTCGACCAGAACTGCGACAAGCGTCTTCTGGAATGCGCGTTGGGCATCCTACGCGACGCCCTGCCGGCTCCAGTTCACCGCGGCGATCTGCCCGCTCGGATCTGCTTTCTGCTCGCCGACCGGGAGAAAAATAGCAAGCGCCGGGAGAACCTGGCCGCAGAAGGCGTACGCTGGGCGGAAATCGCCGTCTCGCAGGGAGCCGGCCTGAATGGGGCGGTGCATTACTACCTGGCGGTCAACCTGGGCTTGGCGGTCTACGGACACACGGCGCTGGCTGTGAAGAACCTCAAGCGCATCTCGGCCCAGCTTCAAAAGGCCGTCCAGCTATCGCCTAACGTAGACAGCGGCGGGCCGTATCGAGTACTGGGCATGCTTTACCTGCTTGCGCCGCCCTGGCCTCAGGGAGTGGGAGACGGAGACAAGGCGATCAAGTTGCTAACAAAAGTGACCAAGTATTACCCCGGCCATCCGCTGAATCACGTCTTTCTCGCCCGCGCCCTGTGGGAGATAGAAGAGGAGGACGCCCTCGACCGAGTCCGCGCTCAGCTCGAGATTGCCTTGAAGCTGATTCGGCAGGATCGTTTCGAGGGCCCGCGCCGGCGCTGGCTGAAAGAGGTGCGAGAAGTGGCCGAGGATGCCGAACTCAAGGCGATTGTAAAACAGACTCAGAAGCTGTAACGGGCGCGGGTCCAGATCAGCGACCCGCCGGCGGCCGGGTCGCCGAATTTGGTGTAGCGATTACCCAGTTGTAAAAGAGCACCGCAGCCCAGCTCGAAGCCGTTCTTGAAGTTGTAGTTGAACTCGGGAAACAGGATCATCGAAAAGCCGCCGTCGAATAGACTCAGGTATTTCCTGACCCGCTTCCCGGCGGCTTCGTCATAGTAGCTCTCGTAGTAACCGCTCACGTCCCAGATGGCAAACAGGCGCAGTAAGGCGCGATCGTCTGCGAACTTGAAGTCGACGCCCAGCACCGCGTAGTCGCCGATGCGCGGGTGCAAGATCTCTTTTACGTGGCGCTGGCCGCATACAGACGCGGCCGTGACGGCGCTGTTTTCGGGATCGCTGAAGTCGAAGTTTTCGAAGAAGCAGGTGAGTGGATCGTCTGTGGTTGCCTGTGACTGGCGAACGATATAACCCGGGTTCAGGAAATCGCCTGCGCCGAACTCGTCTGACATCCCGTGCACCCACATCAGGTTGAGCATGACGTGCGAGCCGAATGTGTAGTCGAGCCCCACGACCCACTTGGCGAAAGGCGTGTCGTCCACGATCAGCGGCCGGCGCCCGCCCAGGCGGTAGTCGTACTCGCCGCCCGGTTGTATCAAATTTGGGTCGCCAAAGAGATCGATATCGTCCTTGGTAATTGTGTAGTCGACTTTCTCGGGGAAGTAGACTCCCAACTCGAAGCGGTAGCCGAGTCCCAGAAGTGAATTCGAGATCCAGTCGAGCGGGATCTCGCCGGCCATGTTGAAGCCGATCACCTTCATCTTGGGGTAGACCAGCTCGACATTGGTTTCCAAGATGCCGTCGATGCAGTTCTTGTCGGGATCGAAGGCCGGATCGGAAGGATCCACTGCCGGGTCGCACATTGCCTCGTCGAAGAAGGTCTGGCCAACGTGATTTTTCACAGGCAGTGGAAAGTCGTGCCGTCCCTGGTAGAAAGACAGGGCAACGTCTTGCCCGAACAGGTTGCCGGAAAGACGCACGGCGAAAGGCATGTTTTCAAAGTTGCGCTCGGGCATGTGCGTATTTACTTGAGAGACGACGGTGGGATACTTGAACGTCTGCGACATGGCGTTTTCGAAGTCGCTCCTCAGGCGCAGGCTCTGTTCTGCAAACGGCGTGCGGTCGACCAGCGCCAGGCCGAGGCCGGCCGAGTGGGGAAGCTGGGCCGGCTTGAAGACCGGGACCAGCACGCCCGAGATGCTCCATTGCTCGACGCTGTAGTCGAGACGCAACATGAAGTTGGCGATCTGCTCGCCGAACATCAAGACATCTTCGACGTCGTTGGAGTTGAGGTTGTTGGTCGGGTTGAACTGGTCGCCAACCCCCCAGAGCACCAGTTGCTGGCCTATCCTGAGGTCCAATCCCTCGATGAACAGGTCGCTGGCCTGGATGTAGGCCGCGTGGGTCTGCAGGTAGTAAGGATCGATCCGGGCCCGGTCGGCAAGCTCGCCTACTTCGATAATCTGCTCGGGGTGGCCCAGCCAGACGAAATCGATATCGACTTTCGCGGACACGTCGCCGTAGCCGGCGTCCAGCTTGAGCTTGACGATGTTCTCATTGCGCGCCACTCCGGGCTGCCACTCGAGGCGCTTGTAATAGGAACCGACGCTCTTGTCATCCGGCCTGAAGCGCAAGTCGCTTTGTATCATGCCTCCAAACTTGTATTCGAGTTCGTCGGCGCCCGCTTCGGGCGCCGGCCACGAGAGCAATGCCAGGCTGAAAATAAAAAACTTCGACAGGTTGTTCATGCGCAAGTCTCCAAATCTATTTCTGCAGCGAGCGCACCGTGAAGAACTTGTCCTTGACCCCGGTGTTCTTCTTCCACTTCTTGCAAGTCATGGTGGTGTAGATGTTGCCCCGGGTATGATCCACGAGCTTCATCTTCTGCGGGTTGCAGATCGAGTTGTCGGCGTTGCAGTCGTATTTAGTGCGGTAGTCGGTCTTGAGCTTGACGCCCTTTTCGTTGAAGAAACGAATCTCGTCCGGCCGGTGGATGTCCTTGCGGATGTCCATCTCCATGATCGGGAAGTTGAACTCCTTGCCCGGTTTGCGCTTGCACTTCAGCTTGTAGTGAGTGTCGCTCTCCGAGGCCAGGTCGCAGTCGAAGGGGTCGCCGTAGCGGACGATGGCCATCTCGTCGTAGGAGTAAGTCGAGCCCATGAATCCCTGGTCGCGCACGTGGCTGGCGATCCGGCGCACGCGCCGGTAGGCCGGCAGGTAGATGTACATCTGGGTCAACGAGCGCACCAGCATGCGCGTGCCCTTGATGTCGCCCGGGGCCAGGAATCGTACCAGGCGGAACTTGGTGCCCTTGATTGTGACTTCTAAGACCATGGTGCTGGGGTCCTTTCCCTTCTCGTAGGTGGTCATGTCGAACACGAAGTACTGGTCGGAAGGTGCGGTGGCCAGTTTGTCGAGCTTGTCGAGTATTTGCTGGCCGCGGCTGTCGGCTCGGGCAGGCGCTGAAAACAACGCTGCGGCCTGGATGAGAAAAAAGGTCGTCAATAGAAAAAACGTTTTTTTCATGGAGTCTCCTTAAATGTGCGCTAACGGGATGCCTTGCCTAAAACTTTTTTGACCACCTTCGTATCCGTGGTCTCACTGGTGCTTTCTCGCTGCCGATAGCAGCGCCTGCGGGCCAGGATGGGAATCGCCAGGAAGGTAGCCAGGGCGGCCACGATCATGGCCGCCGCCGTCAGCCCGCCCACGTTCTTCAGCGGCTTGGCCTCCCCCAGCGTCAGAACGAAGAAGCCCAGCGCAACTGTTATAGCGTTGGTCCAGATCGAGGGGCCCGATCTCTCCGCCGCCCGGGAGGCGGCCTCGCGTAACGGGGCCCCGGCTGGGGCCTCCCAGCTCGAGACAAGATGCACGGCGTAGTCCACCCCGGCTCCGAGAATCAAACTGGCCAACATGGCGGTGCCGATATCCAGCCTGACACCGATCAGACCCATGCCGCCGTAGATCACCAGCAGGGTGAGCATGGTAGGCGAAGCCACGAGAAGGCCGCCAAGGAACGAACGGCTGTAGAAAGTCATGATCAGGATGACCAACACCAGGGCGAGGATCAGAGACTTTACCTGGTTCGAAGTTGCGCTGGCCGAAAGGCCGCGGTGCATGACCGGCAGGCCGGTTACGTACGCGGTGAGAGTGCTTGCCTTTGGGCCGGCGGCGGCCGGGAGCATGATCGTGGGACTGTCGAGGTCCAGCATGCTCATTTGCACGGCGCTAATGAAACGATCGCCTTCGGCGCCGGATGGCCGCCGCAGCCCGGCCTTAGCTACCAGGCTCTTGGCCCGCTCTGCGGCGGCCTCTTCTTTCCAGTAGCCGCGTAGCGGGACAGCGATCGACAGCGACAGATCGTCGGCCAGTTCGGCGTTCTCGCCCTGGGCCACACCCATAAGGACGGGCCGCAGCGCAGCCAGGATGCGCTCATCTGAAGGTGCTGGACCCAGGCTAACGAGCGCTGAGGCGACCTTGGGCACCAGTGACTCATCCAGCGTCACCAGGTCGACGGCGCACTCGTCAGAGCGCAGTAGACGCTCGAGGCGCAGGCGCACAAGTGCGGCGTCGGCCTTGACGCCGGCCTGCTTGAGCAGCGACTGCAGGCGCTCGACGCCGGCTGCCGGCATGCGCACGTGAAATTCCCTGGCCAGCGCCTGGATGTGCAGGCTGATCAGGTCGAGCCTGCGCGCATCGGCCTGGCCCGAGTGTTCCAAGGCCGCGACGATAGAGTAGCGAGTGATGAACTTGTCGGCTACGATCTGCTCGATGTTCGCAAGCAATCCCTCGAGATCCTCGGCCCGGTCGGTGTCGACCGTGATCTGCACCAGCGCCTGGCGGCGGTCGCGGGTGATGAGCTGCTCAACGGCGGGATCGGAAGACAGCAAGCAGTGCAACAGGGCGACCTGGGCACGCGTGTCGGGTATCCGCTCGCGCCCGACGAAAGCCTGGTTGGCCTGGGCGATGGCGGTGCCGATATGCGTGACATCGGTCACGTGGGCTATGAGCGAGATACGATCGCCCAGGCGGCGGATTTCACGCAAGACAGAGGGATCCTGCATGTCTCCCTGGACGTGGATCTGAATGAAATGCGATCCGCCGAAGTGGCGCCCTAAAAACTTCTCGGCCAGGTCGGGAGGGCTGCCTTCGCAAAAGAAAGAAGCGCTATCCATGGTGGTGCGCACTCGTCCGACCATGGTGGCCGAGAAGAGGCCCACGACCAGCAGCGCGACCCCGACCGGCAGGCGGTGCGTCTGGGCATAGACGCACATGCGCCGGGTCGGCTCGCGCAGGAAACGCGATGCGGCAGCCTTGCGCTTCATGCGTCCTAGGCAAATCACGGCCGGGATGAAAGTCAGCGACAGACCCAGGGTGGCCAGGATGCCGATGGCGGTGAAGAGGCCGAAGGTTCTCAGCGGTTTGATGTCCATGCTTAGAAATGACAATAACCCGGCCGCCGTCGTCAGGCCGGCGGCCAGCACCACCGGCCCGATGCCAACGATGGTCCTGGTGAGGGCCGTCGTCAGGTCGTAGTTCTTGGCCAGCCTGTAGTAACGAGCAAGGACGTGGATACCATAGGCGCTGCCGACGGCGAAGAGGATGACCGGCATCGATCCCAGGACGATGTTGAAACGCACCCCGCAGAAGGCCATCAAGCCCAGCGAGAGCAAGGTGCCCAAAGCGGTAGAGAGCAGCACCAGTCCCACGCCGATTATATCGCGAAAGGCCAAGGTCATGATGATGATGATCGCCAGCACTGCCCAGGGAGTCAGGCGGTGGATATCACGCTGGGTGGCATCGTAGATATAGGTCGAGACGAACGGCCCCCCGCCCCAGTACTTGCGCTGCCCGGGAAATGCGTCGTTGACGACTTTGGATATCGCGCCGGCCATGTCGCGCGGGTCGCTGCCGTAGGCCAAAAAACAATATAGCAGCACCGCCTTGCCGTCCGATGAGACCAGGTGTCCCACCAGGTGATCGCGGGACATGACTTTTGCTCGCAGAGCCACAAGCTGTTCTGTCGTCTCGGGTGCGCTTGGTATGAGGGGGGTGGTGACAACTCCGCCGTGCTCGGTGTCGGGCGTGAAGTCGACCACGTTGGACAAGGTCAGGACGTGGTTGATGCCGCGGGTTTCTTTGAGATCCTTCGTCACCCGGCGCAGCCTGGAGATGAAGTCGGGGTTGAAGATGTCATCGGTCTCGATGCCGACCAGCGCCAGATCGAGGCTGCCGAAGAGCCTGTTGGCCCGGTTGAAGGCTTCGACGTCCGGATTGTCCTGGGGTAAAAAGGCCAGGATATTGTCGTCGTGTTCGATCTTGCCGACCTGCAGACCGGCAAGCGCGGCCAGTATGGCCACCCCGATCACCACCATCCAGGCATTGCTGCGGTTGATCATCCAGCGGGCCAGCGTTTTCAAAAGTACTCTCCGTGTTCCAGTCGGCGAACGGGATCCCGGGGCCGATTGTGGTGAAACGGGATTAAGAAGCAAGTTTCGGGCCAAGCAACTTCTCAATCGGCACGGCTGTCTTCAGTCGAAAGACCTTGATCTGATGGCGATTGTTTAGCGGGTCAGGATCACGAGCGCACCGCCTGGTGTTCGATTTCGCACGTCCGTTCGCATCTGCACACCCGCGTCTGTCTGTGTGCTACTCAGAATGATCTTTCTTGCCGAGGCCGTGGCGCTCCATGCGGCGCATGAGTTGGAAGCGGCTGATGCCCAGCAGGCGGGCCGCCTCAGACTTTACACTGTTGGCCTGCCGCAAGGCATGGGTGATCATGCGTTTTTCGAGGTCTTCCAGGGTGTCGATGCCGGGCCGGAAATCGAGGGGTACCGAGGCTGTCAGCGTCGAGTTGTTGCCCTGCCCGGCCAGCACCCGCCGCGGCAGGTGGCGCATTTCGATGCGCCCGGACTCGGTCATGATAACCGCCCGCTCGATGATGTTCTTCAGTTCACGCACATTACCCGGGTAGGAGTAAGCCAGAAGATACTGCGTGACGTCCTGGTCGAGCTGCTTGATTTCCTTTTCGAGCTTGCCGGCAAAGAAGTCGATGAAGTGGTTGGCGAGCAACAATATATCGGCGCCGCGCTCTTTCAGCGGCGGGATGTGGATCGGAAAGACGCACAGACGCTGGTAGAGATCCTGGCGGAATGAGCCTTGTTCGACTCTTACTTGCAGGTCTTGATTAGTCGCCGCCACCACCCGGGCGCGCAGAGGGATCTCGCGCGTTGAGCCCACCCGGTGGAATGAACGGTTCTCGAGCACGCGCAACAACTTGCTCTGCTGTCCCATGTCGCCGATCTCGTCGAGCAGCAGCGTGCCCTCGGCGGCTTCCTCACAAGCCCCGGCCCGGGTCTGGTCGGCGCCGGTGAAAGAGCCCTTCTCATACCCGAAGAGAATGCTCTCGGCCAGATTGGCGGGCAGCGCGGCGCAGTCGACCGCGATGAAGGGGCTGTTCGCCGGACGAGAGATGCGGTGCAGGTAGCGGGCGGCCACCTCCTTGCCCACGCCGGTCTCCCCGCTGAGAAGCAGCGTCGTGTCAGGGGACTTGGCGATTTTTTCCAACTGCTCGATCACCAGGACGATGCCCGCCGAGCGCCCGGCCAGGCCCGCACGCACGTGCTCGTGCCAGCCGTTGGCCGCGGCCCGGGCCTCCGCGCGGCGCTTGATCTCCAGTACCCGATCGACGATCGGCTGGATGCTGGGCTCCTTGACGATGTAATCCTCGGCGCCCCGGCGGATGGCCTGCACGGCGTTGGGGATGGTGTGGTAGGCGGTCATCATGACCACAGCGGCCTCGGGCTGGCGCGACAGCAGGCGCGGAATTATCTGGATGCCGTCCGCGTCAGGGAGCCGGTGATCGAGCAGGATGGCCTGGTATGCGGATGTCTCGACGCGCGCTAAGGCCTCCGCTCCGGAAAAGGCCAGGTCCGAAGCGATTCCGCAACGAGCAAGCTCGTCGCCGATCGCCTGGCAATACAGCTCTTCGTCATCCACCAGAAGAACGCGGAAACCCGTGTCCTGCGTCTTTTGCCCGACATCCATTTAATGGCCCAATTATCAGCGTACCTGCCGGCTGTCAACCGCACGGCAAAGCCAGCGTAGCCCGGCAGCCGCCGTCCTCGCGGTCGCACAGGCTCACGGCGCCGCCGTGGGCCCCCGCGATCTTGCGACAGACGGGCAGGCCCAGCCCGGTGCCGTTCTTCTTGACGGTGAAGAACGGCTGGAAACACCTCTGGGAACTGGCGGCCAGCCCGGGCCCGCGATCGTCTATGAAGATCGATGCGCTTCCGTCGGCGATTCGAGATCGACAGATCACCTCGCCCCCGGCCGGCGATGCCTCCAAGGCGTTTAGCATCAGGTTGAAAAAGACGTGTTTCAAGGCGTCGTAGTCTCCACGGACTGTAAGCCCGGGATCGATCTCCACGCTGATCTTCTTGCCGGCCAGCTTACGGGCGCCAGACAGCAGGCGCCGCACGTCCTCGACCAGTTCGCGCACGTGGACGGGCGCCATCGCCATGTTCTCGCGGGGCGAGAGATATTTCTTGAGAATCATATCCATGCGGGTGATCTCGCGGACCGCGGATGTCAACAGTTGCACATGGCGCTGGTCTTTCATTTCGTGGCCGAGGCCCTCGAGCGTGGCGCCTATTGCCACTAACGGGTTGCGGATCTCGTGAGCCAGTTGTGCTGCCATCTCGCCCATGGTCGCCAGGCGCTCTTGCTGGATCATGCGTTCCGGCGAAAGGCTCCGCCCTTGATCGTCGACTTTAATGAGCATCAGAAAGCCCACCACGTTCTTCTGGTTGTCGGCCAGCAGCAGTGCATCCACCGAGGCGGCGGAGAGCGATCCGTCGCCAAGCGAGATGAAAGCCTCGGCTTCGTGCAGCGGTGTGCCGGGGTAAATCAACTGTTGGTTCAGTATTCGGGCCACCGGCGCCGGATCGTGAAACAGCTCGCCGACCGCGAGGCCGGCCAACGATTCGGCTTTTCGACCGGTCAATTTTTCGAAGGCCTCGTTGCAGGATGTGATCTCGAAATCGCGATCGATGTAGACGGCCGGTGAAGGTTCACCCAGCGTGAGCTGTAGCAACTGTAGTTCGAACGAGGATTCACCGGCGTCCTGCTGCCCGAAGATATCCATCTGAGGACGGCCGCGCAGATCGTTTTCGAGGATGTCGCCGATGCGCCGGGCGTAACGCAACAGCACCTCGCGCTGCTGGCGGCTGAAAGGCTGCTGACCGCCCTTTTCGAAAAGCAGCACGCCGAAGTTACGACCGGCTCCGGCTGCCGGCACCATTATGTAGCGGTGCTCTCCGATCATGCTCTCGAATTTCTCGATCACTTCCAGGTCAATGGCGCTTCCGACGACTTCAGCCAGGCACGAGGTCTCCAACATGACTCCCTGGCGCCAGACGCGGTAAAGCAGGCTGCCTACGGCCAAATCCAGGGGTACCGATAACCCGCTGAAACTCACGCCCAGGAGTTGTTCCAGCTGGGCCAGTATTGGGTAATCAACTTCGGTGACGCCCACCCGCACCTGGACGCTGCGCGTCTTTTCGTTGAAGACGATCAGGTTGGTGGAGTTACAGCCGAGGATCTTGGCCGCCCCGCGAAGGACATTGGCCAGAAACTCGTCCAGATTGGCGAACCTGCCGGGCATTGTGTTTATATCAGCGCTCTACGTAAATCGCCATCAGGTGTTTCAGCACCTCGACGGCCATGCTCAGGCCCTTGACCGGGATCCATTCCTTCTTCGAGTGAAAATTGTATCCGCCGGCCGAGAGGTTGGGGGTCGGAAGTCCCTCGAAGGAGAGACGAGCGCCGTCGGTACCGCCGCGAATGGCCATGCGCTTGGGCTCGAGCCCGGCGCGGCGCACGGCTTCCTCGCCGCGGAGCACTGCCTGCGGATGTTTGTCCAGCACGTACTTCATGTTGCGGTAGGACTCCTTGATGTGGATGTCTATCTGCGCCCGGGGCTCTTTTTCGAGCACTTCAGTGCGCACCCGCTGCAGGGTGTCTTCCATCTTGGCTAGGCCGTCCTCGCTGAACGAGCGGACCAGCACCGTCATCGTCACCTTGGAAACGTTGCCGTCGAGCTGATAGGCGTGCAGGTAGTCCTGGCGCCCGTCGGTGGTCTCGGGCAAGGCTTCGGTGGGGAGTCTGTCTACGAACATGGCCGCCAGGCGCACCGCGTTGACCATCTTGTTCTTGGCGTAGCCGGGATGCACGTCGATTCCGGAAAGCGTGACGACGGCCGAGTCGGCGCAGAAGGTTTCGTCCTCGACCTCGCCCATGCCGCTGCCGTCCATGGTGTAGGCCAGGTCCGCTCCGAAAGCCTTGACGTCGAAGTACTGCGTCCCGTTACCGACTTCTTCGTCCGGAGTGAATGCCACCCTGATGCACGGGTGGGGCAGCGAATCGTCGGCACGATAGAGGGCCAGCAAGGTCATGATCTCGGCCACGCCCGCCTTATCGTCTGCGCCCAGCAGGGTCGAGCCGTCCGAGGTGATGATGTCCTCGCCCTTGTATGAGGCCAGGTCCGGGTTGTCCGCGGCCCGGATAGGATCGCCGGGAAGGGCCGGAAGCTCGAGATCGCCGCCCGGGTAGTTTTCGTGTATGACCGGTTTGACGTCCTTGCCGCTCACCTCGGGATAAGTGTCCACGTGTGCCAGCAGGCCCACCACCGGGATCTTTTTGGCCCGGGCGGCACCCGCGGGAATGTTCTCGGGCAGCGTGGCGGTCACGTATCCATGTTTATCGATCTCGACATCGTCGAGCCCGAGCTGCTTGAGCTCATCGACAAGCAAGCGGCTCAGGTCGAGCTGTTTCTCGGTGGAAGGATAGCGGTCTTCCACTCCCTCTTGTGATTGGGTGTCGATCTTCACGTATCTCAGAAAGCGATCCAGAACTTCACGGCGAATGTCCATCACGTCACCTCCTCTGGTAATCCCAAAAGGAGGCTCACACTATCACCAAAAAAATCGGGAGACAACCGGAATGAAAAGGTCAGTAAATCTCCTTTTGGTGGAAGCGGGTATAGACGCCCAGCGCTCCCCGGGGGACTTCCTTGCCTTCTTCTATCTTTATCTTCAGTACCTTGCCGACGTCGTCGCGGAGTACCTTGACTGGAATCCAACTCTTTTTGATCTTCAATTCAGGCACACCCTTCTTGATGCGGAAGGCGCCATTCAGCATGACCGCTTGCTCCATTGGATCGCTCGGCACGTAGGCGAAAGTGTAGGTCTTCCTGACGCCAAGGACTAGTTCGCGATTCTTTCCGTATTCCGGGCCGGAGACCCATGTGTCCAGGAAATCGAAGAAGGTGTTGCTTTTCTTGATGAATGGTCTCAGCTTCTTGCCGTTCAAAGCCCGCTTGCCGCTGTAAAACACGATGTCCGATATACAGATGTGACGCTTGTCTTTGCCCCTGAAACCCGCAAGCATCTCGATCACCAGGCGTCGCGTGCTGATGGGCGGGTCGAAATCGAGAGGCTGGGGGCCGAGCTTGTCGGCAAGCTGTACCGAGTGCGTCATGTCGGATTCCCTAAGTTGCATCTCGCGCACCCGGCTGAAGTCTGCATAGCTTTTCTTGCTGGCCTGGTTTCCGGTGAAGACGACCATGCGGTCGATATCGACTTTCTCCGAGAAGACAATTTCGATCCTGGCTCCCTCGCCGGTTCCCGCGCTGCACCAGACCGTGCCGTGATTGTCGTCGAGGATGTTCAGCGCGCCGTATCGACCGGGTTTCTCGCCGCTTTCGAGCGAGCCGTTGGAGCGCGCATAGAATACCTCGGCGGCGCCGGCCGTGCCAGCCAGGCTCAGGATCACAATGACGACAAAAAGGACTCGTCTCGATTTCACAGCCTCGCCTCCTTATTACAAGTCTACACCAACCCGGCGATTAGGCAAGATCGCAAAGTGGTTTGACGCCCGCCCAGGGTGAGGTTATTCTCCCATGAACACTAAATGTCGAACGGGAGATACTCATGCAGCGCTTGTTCGCTCTTTTTGTGATTACTTTCTTTGTGTGCGTGCCCAACCGGGCCGGATCACAGGATCTGGGTGGTTTCGAGGTGCCGGATGATTTCAAAAGGGATCTCGGTGCCAAGAAATGTCCACCGGGAACGACAATGGACGACAAGGGAGAGTGTCGGAAGGAGGAGACTGCTCCTGTCTCCGCGCCAGCCGATAAACCGGCTGAAGCCCCTACCTCCGCTGAAGCTACAGCAGGCAGGCCTGTTGGTGAGCCGGCTCCTACAACTGTCTCCAGGCCTCCTCTCAGGGCGCCCTCCGCCGAAGAAAAGAAGGAAGAAAAGAAGGAAGAAAAGAACAACGAAACAGAAAAAGTAAAAGAAGAAACTAAAGAAGCAGAAAAAGAAGAGACTAAAGAAAAGACTAAAGAAGAAGCGGCTGGTCCGAAAGGTGGTCATTTCATCAAGGGTGAGCTGGCTGACTTCATTGGCAGTAATAAACTGGTGACCAAGAACAACCGTATCGGGGTGCGCCTGGGATACCGTAAGGTCAACCTGGCGCACTACGCCACCATTGATCCCGAGGCCGATTTTCGTATCTGGAAGTTCCAGTTCGGCCTGGGAGTGCCATTGGCACTTGAGATCTTCGACGGGGCCTGGGACGATAGCAAGAACGAGCCGGTGGGATTCGACGATGCCGGCGATTTCAGGAAGGAAGACTGGAACGAACCCAGCGAGTACGTCCGCTTCATTCGTTACCTGCGCTTCGGGCGCAAGGAAGATCACTTCTTCTTCAACCTGAGTCAGTACTCCTCGACTACCATCGGTCATGGACCCTTGATGCGCCGCTACAACGTCAACGTCGATCCCAACTCGACGCGCCTGGCCGTCGAGATGGACATGTACAACGATTACGCCGGTTTCGAGTTCGTGGGCAATGACGTGGTCAACTGGGATCTCTTCGGTGCCATCGCCTTCGTCAAGCCCTTGAGCCTTTTTATGGATAATCCCACCGCCCGCAGCCTCTCTCTTGGCGTGACCTATATCGCCGATCGCCACGCCCCGGTCACACTCAAGACGCTCACCGATCCGTCTCCCAACAGTTACTACCTGACGGGCACCGACCGCCCCGAGATCAATTCCAGCGCCTTTCTGCACGCTCTCGGTGTCGATATGGAGATCAAGGTGCTCAAGACCGCCAGCGTCGATTTGAAACCCTACGTCGACTACTCCTGGTTCATGCCGGCCTCTCCCGATGGGGCGAATCCGCCCGACCCCGAGGGCGGCGGGGGATTTACAGCCGGCATCCTGGGTCGCTTCAACTTCGGCAGCGATCCTGTGAACGCTATCCGGGCGATACTCGAGTTCCGCTCCTTCTCGTCCAACTACCTGCCGGGATACTTCGACACCTTCTACGAGGTTCAAAAGTTCGTAGACTCGTCACGTTACAAGAAGTACGCGGGCGAGCAGGGCCGCCTGCCTCCCACCAAGTTCGAGGACGTCTTCATCGATCGCAAGGGAGGCGATCGCCACCTGGGCTTCTACGCCGAATTTACTTACTCGCTGGTGGACTACCTGGCCCTGACGCTGGCACTGGAGGGTTCGGACGCCGACGGGGGCAACAATTTTTTGGCGCACCTCGAGGTTCCGGCGCTCTCGTGGCTGCAGTTCTTCACTTCCTATCACCACCGGGCCATGGATAGCCTGGGCAACTTGTTTTCATCCGAGGGCGGCAACCGCATAATCTTCGCGGCCGCCCGCATGCGTGTCTTGCCCTTCCTGTTTATTAATTTTCGTTACCACTACACCTTCCAGCTACGCGAGGATTTCGCCGACCTGACGGGAGACGGGCTCGAGCAACGCTACCGCTTCTACGAGGCGATGCACGGCTGGCTGGCCGATCTGGAATTGGGCTGGGAGTTCTGAGCGCTATCCCTTACTGGTAATCCATACGAAGTCCCTGACCCCCTTTTTTCCTCAGCCGCCACGGTTGTCGATCCCCAGGGATGAGCGTAGAATTGCCTCATGAGATTCTCCATATTGCTGGTCGGGATCCTGGCCGCCCTCCCGGCGGCCGCGCAGGAAGGCATGGTGCTGTACACGAGAGGATCGCTGTACGGCGGGGGCAACGTCCACGTGGCGACTCTCGATGCGAACGGCTCGGTGGTCTCGGACACGGAGATCTACACGGGCTCCGCGCACGAGCCCAAGTTTTCACCGGACGGAAACCGGATCGCTTTCGTGCGCGATTCCGATTCCAAGCTCATCACCATGGACCTCGACGGCGGCAACCTCGTCGAGCACACCACCTGCGCCGGCGACACCTACCCGCTAGGCTCCTGGCGACACGCCGACAGCATCTACCTCAATGGCGGCAGCCAGTTGCTGCGCTACGACTTCTCGACGGGACAAACCACCCAGGTTCTCTCCAGCGACCAGGATTTCCGGGAACTGGACATCTCGGAAAACCTGCGGGGGGTGCACGGCGGCATGCCGCCGGTGTATGCCTTCGACCTGAACGACGGCTCCGACGGATTCGCCTACGACCGCTGTGGGGGCTCCATCTCCCGGGACGGGACCCGGCTCACCAATTGCCGTGAGGATCACCGGGGATTCTACCTGCGCGCCTGGGGAGACTTCGGCAACTACGTGGCCGACATCGACACGCCCACGTCCAACGAGGCCCTGGACCCCCAGTTCTCCGGGAACTCGAACGACCACATCCTGTGCAACGTGAAGAACGGCTCCGGCGAGTACAACGTCTGGCTGCTGACCATCTCGACCGGGGACTGGGTCCAGGTAGCCGATGTCAACGTCGCCAACTCCGCATCGGACTTTTTCCTGGGCACGCCGGTCCAGCCCGAGCCCCTGCTGGCCCTGAACCCGGACAGCCTCACCTTCTCAGCCCCGGAGGGAGGAACCAATCCCTCCCCCCGGCCGGTGGCGGTGACCAACGCCGGGCAGGGCACCCTCGACACCGTGACCACCCAGACCAGCTACCAACAGGGCTCCGGTTGGCTCGGCGTTACCGTCGGTGGGTCGGGCAACCAGCAGTCGCTGACCAACAGCATCGATATCTCCGGTCTGTCCGCCGGGACCTACGGCGCCACCGTCGAGGTCACCTGCCCCAACGCAGGCAACTCGCCCCGTTCCTACCAGGTCTCCCTCAACGTGGGCGAACCGGTGACTCTCCCGCTCCGGGTCAACTGCGGTTCCAACGGCTACACACCGGCCGGCTGGCGTGACGACGACGCCTTCGTCACCGGCGGCAGCGACTACGACTTCGACGGAGCCTGGGACACCAGCGCCGCTAACGCGGCGCCCGAGAGCGTCTACCAGACTGTCCGGCACCTGGATCACACTCTCTCCTTTCCGGACATTCCCGACGGCGACTACACCGTGCGGTTCCACTTCGGGGACGACGCCCCCTCCGATTCCCGGTACATGGACTACTTCATCGAGGGCCAGCAGGTGACCGACGATCTGGCCCCCGGCGTGGAAGCCGGAGACGGCTTCGTGGCCCTGGTCATGGACTTCGAAGTAACCGTCGCCGACGGCAACGGTCTCCAGATCGTGGCGGTCGCGGACAACGACAGCGACGTCTTCGAGGGCGGGATCGAGATCCTGGAATCTTCCGGACCGCAGAACCAGCCGCCGCTGGTCGACGCCGGCGACGACGTTCTGGTCAACTTGAGCGAATCGGCCTTCCTCTTCGGTACGGTCACAGACGACGGATTGCCCGGGCCGTACACGGTGGCATGGTCCCAGGTCTCGGGACCCGGCACGGCATCCTTCACCGAGCCGAACAACACCTCCACCAACGTGACCTTCTCGGAAAAGGGCGAGTATGTGCTGCGGCTGACCGCGGACGACGGCGAACTCCAGGCCCACGACGACCTCACAGCGACGGTGACCGGAGATCCCACCATCCTGCTGCTGGGTCCGGTTGGCGGCGAAGTCTGGACGGTCGGTTCCACCCAGACCATCCGCTGGGAGGCGGTGCAGGTTCAAGACGTCGACATCCGGTATTCTACGGACAACGGAAATAGTTGGAACGTGATCACCTACACGGTGGACACCACCAGTCCGGACTGGGGCCAGTACCCCTGGCTGGTTCCGGATCAGCCTTCCCGTGAATGCCTGGTGCGTATCGTGCAGTACGGAACAGATTCGCCCGTGGTCGTCTCACCGGCCCCTTTCGAGATCACCACGGGCTCCCTCCCCGACGGCGGCGATGGTGGCAGTGATGCCGGTGGCGATACCGGTGGAGATGCCGGCAGCGGTACGGACGACGATGTGACCGTTGGAGGAACCTGCGGCTGTCGGTCCCCGGCGGAATCGGGCGGCTGGATGGCGTTTCTGGTGATCTTCATGTGGTTCACCCGTAGGCTTCAGAAGCACACAAATGTCGGGCGTTGAGCCGGCCGGGCTCACCTTCGACAAGGTCTGCCTCACTACGAACGTCTCTTAGCCCGAAGTACCAGCTTCACTTAGATCTGAAAACCGGGAGAAGAGATCTTGCCCACGCCCCATCGGTGGAAGCCCAAAAAAAGTGCTTTGTTTTGACTATCCTTCTGAGCGGCATCCCTTACTGGTAGTCCATCGGGCTGAGTAAGAAGTTTTTGTCGGCTTTGATGTTGACCATGATCTCGCGTGTCTTGCCGCTTGGCTGGTCGGTGAGCTTGACCTTGTGCAGACCCATTTCAAGTGGGTGTCTCTGGAAAGCCCCCTTGCCCATGCTCTCGCCGTCTATCGTCACTGTTACTCGTGGATTGACCGAGACGGACAGGGAGCCGTCCACCCCCGGCCTGGCACTCGTGTGCATGGACTGCGGCTGACCCATGTCGGGCAGGGGAACGTCGATCTTCCGTTGCCCGCCGAACGACAGCAGGATGAAAAGCGCAACGACCATGACGGCAGCGAAGATGAGCACAAGGAAACGCCAATCGTTTAGCAGGTTCGAGTAACGCTTGCCGGTGACCGTGCTTTCTTCCGAGGCCGCCACCGAAGAACCGTGCTGATCGGTGTTCTCGTCGCCCTCGTCCGAGCCGGATTTGGTTCCCCTGACTTGCACATTCGCGCGAGTTCCGAGCAACTTGGCCTTGATCTCGGTGGCCGCCGCCTGTCTCTCGGACAGGATTTCCTCGTAGCGCTGCACGGCCAGCGGCGGCTCGGGAGCCGCCCTGACCAAGGTGCCCTTCTCTGAGATCATCTCGAAGCCGGTCGAAAGGATCAGGTCTCTTTCATCGCCAGAGGATCCCTGGATGGCCCTGTCGCGGGCGTGCAACTCGGTGGAGAACAGGCCGCGCACGAAATCCGACACCCGTTCGGTCTGCTCGACGCCTGAGCCCCTGAGCAGTTTGTGAAGCGAACGCTCCATTTCCTTGGCCGACGAGAAGCGGCGCTTCGGGTTGCGGCGCATGGCCTTGCGTAACACCCGCAGCAGGCGTCGGGGAATGTCCTTGCGCAAAACCTTGATCGGCGGGATCTCGCAGCGATCGACGGCCTCCATGGTGCTGTAATCGGTATCTCGCTGGAACAGGCGGGTATGAGTCAGGGCCTCGTAGAGGACGACCGCCAGCGAGAACTGGTCGGAGCGGTGGTCGAGCGGCTTGCCGCGGACCTGCTCGGGAGACATGTAAGCGTACTTGCCTTTCAGGATGCCGGCCCGCGTCTCGGACAACCGGGCCGTGGCCTTGGCGATGCCGAAGTCGACCAGTTTGGTAATGCCGTCGAACGACAGCAGAATGTTCTGCGGACTGACGTCGCGATGAATCACGTGCAGCGGCCGGTCTTCGAACTCGGCCACTACGTGAGCGTAGTGCAGGCCGGCCAGCACGTCGCACATGATCTTGGCCAGCACCTGGACGGGAAGCTCGCGGCCGAGAAACCTGGCCCGGTCGCAGATCGACATCATGTCGCGGCCGAAAATGTACTCCATGGCCAGGTAGGCGGTGTCGCCGTCGCGGCCGACGTCGTACAGGTGCACGATGTTGGGGTGCTTGAGGCAGGCGGCAATCCTGGCCTCGTCTATGAACATCTCCTTGACCTCGTTCTCGGTGTCCAGGTCTTCACGGATGCACTTGACGATCACCGCCCGCTCGAACCCCTCGAGGCCGCCCTGCGAAGCCAGGTAGATCTCGGACATGCCGCCCACGGCGATGCGCTTGATCAACTCGTACTTTCCGAGCGTGTACTGCTTGGCCATTTTTTTACCCCGTTATGGCTGCCAGCAGAGCATAGACGCCACAGGATCTCAAGCCCGCAGCAGGCTCGCTCCCCAGGAATAGCCTCCGCCCACAGTGTAGACGGCCACCGGTTCACCCTCTTGCAGCAGGCCTTCGAGGCGAGCCCTTTCGAGGTTGTAAAAAACGTCGGCCGTGCCCAGCAGGCCGGTATCAGCGATGAAACCGGCCGAAGATCGCTTGGCCGATAGCCCGGCCAGTTCGAGAAAACGTTTGTTGTGCCGGTACGAAGAATTCAGCATGACGGTGAAAGCTATGTCGCTGACGGACACCCCTGCCCTCCCGGCTGCGAGATCGAGCGTTTCGCGTCCCTGCCGGTTGAACTCTTCGACGAAGGCCGCCGTTGCGTCGGCCGATCGGTTTCGCGGCCGGTAGAACTGAAACAGGTGGCCGCCGCGCGCGAACACCTCCGGCGTAAGGTGGGTGCCGGCTCCGACGTCGGGGATGCAAAAAGCCTGGTGGTGTTCGCCGCGGGTGGTGTGCGCCCAGGACAACAGGCGCAGCCGGGGATGGTCGCGGGTCAGCACCGCCGCCGAAGCGCCGTCACCGAAGACGAAGGAGTGTCCCAGAATCGGCCTCTCCAGCGACGTGTCCCAGCGCTCCGCGGCGGCGATTAGCACGTTGTTCAATTCGGGATCGGCAAGCATCATGTCGCGGGCGATCGACAGAGCCAGGTTCTGGCCGCAGGCGCCCTGGTAGAGATCGAAGACATACGAGTTGAAGGCTTGCAGATCGGCCTGGACTTTGTTCGAGGCCTGCCAGCGGGAATGGTCCTTGACCGATCCGCTGTAGATGATCAAGTCCAGGTCTCCGGGCTCAAGCCCTGCGTCGGCCAGGGCTCGGCGTCCGGCCTCGGCGGCCATGTCGGACGGCATTTCGCCCGGCGCGGCCATGTGAATCTCGCTCGCGCCGATATGCTCAAATTTCTCGCGGCTGATGCCCGACTCCCGAACCGCCTCCCAGGCGTCGACAGCCTTCCCGGGTAGATAGCTCCCCAACCCGGCGATCCCGACCTCGACTGTGGACATTCTTCCTCCTGTTCTTCCAACTAGCATCATTTTCAAAGATGGCCGCCCGAAGCAAGGGAAAATCGTGCTTTACCGATCACATTTCAGCGAGCCGGTTTAGATGACTTGAAACAAAGTGATTATTCCGGCAAGAATGCAGTTGAAAAAGGCGGTTATGGAGGGATGGTCATGAAAAGAATCACATTTTTTGCAATGCTATGCGTCTTTCTTTCATTGGCTGGCTGCGGGAGCAAGGAGGATCCAGGAGTAGACGCGGGGCCGGACGGGGGATTTGACGGCGGTGGAGACCAACAGCCGACCGCGGTTTCCGTGATCGGCCGGGTGGTGGACAGCCGCGACACGCCGGTTCCTAACGCGACCGTTATCATCTATTCCGATCCGGTGCAGGCGGCCACCGATCCCGACGGCCGCTTCGAGGCGGAGATATTGACCGGCCGGCACTCCCTGACGATTCTAAAACACGACCGGGTTCTGCTGCAGATGGACTTCATCGCGGAGGGGGAAGGACCGGTTGACCTGGGCACGCTGCACCCCGATGGAGATTACGTCTACAACCCGCTGTACCTGCGGGGTTACAACTACCTGGGAGCCGACTTCCTCGCCTGGCAACACTGGTGCTCGCTGTTGGTTGAGGACTCTTCGGGCCGACAGGTGGCCGGTTTCGCCCCCGGACAGTTCGAGCTGACCGAGGAACTGGTCCGGCGCGAGGACGACGCCACCCTCGTTGAGCTGCCCGTGGACATCGTCGCCCAGGATGCCGACGACGACCCCGAGACCGGATTCTGGGAATCTACCACCGGCGGCGAGCCGATCGATATCGTCTTCTTGACCGACTACACCGGCTCCATGGGTGACTACGTAGCGGCCATTCGCGATCAGGTCACCACCTTCGTCGACCGGTTGCTGGAAAACCACGTGGACTTCCGGCTGGGCGCGGTCAGCTTCACCTCCTCCTTCAATTTCAACCGTACCCGGTTCATGTACGGCCCCCTGGAGGCGGACCGCTTCCTCGATGATATGGCCGGGGTGATCCGAAACACCGGGGGGATAGCTTGCGCCACCGACGCCTACGAGGCGATCATGTTCACGCCCTGGCTGGGCTGGCGCCCGGAGGCCCGCAAGGTGGCGGTGTTGGTCACCGATATCGTCCCCCAGACGGTTTACGGAACCTTCTGGTATCATGCCGGCAACACCTGCGCCACCCTCTCGTCAGCAAAGGAGTTCCTCGAAAAGCATGAAATCGAGCTGGTCTACAGCCAGAACCCCGAGTGTGGGGACCCAGGTTACGATTGCGAGGCGGTGGCTGACCGGGCCTGTGACGAAAACAGCGGCCTGCCGGCCCTTGAGCAGGCGGGATTGGCAGTGGGCATCGGCTGGCCCTTTCAGGAAGAGGAGCTCTTCAACCTGCTGTTTCCCCCACCGGGCCCCGAACCCCCCTCTCGCTCCCGCTACCTGCTGGCCTGGACCAGCGGCCTGGACTGGTGGGATCCCGTCGGCAACCTGCACCTGACCGCCGACCAGTACCTGGTCCGTATGACCCTGCGCGCGTCCAAACCGGGCTCCCCCGGCGAAACCCTGCAGACGACCTGGGAGCTGCCCCTGGAAAGGGATCCGGTTGACTTCGTCATTCACATTAGTGACGAGGAGGGAAATCCCCTGGATGACACCTCGACGGCCCTGCGCTACTTCCGGGACGGCCGTCCCACCCGGAATGCCAAGTGGCAGCTTTCGCCCACCGACGGTGTGCTGGATGTCCTCAATTTATACCCGGGACGCTACGATATACTTACTACCGATACCGGAGAGAGTCCGGTGCAGGACTTCTCGCTGTCGCTGGTGGACCGCCGTGTGGTGGAGGTGCCGGAAGAGGGGCTGACCCTGGAACTACGTCCGCGACCCCCGGACGCGGACGCCTTTCTCTCCCTGGCCCGCGGGCTGATCCGCGATTTCGATGATTGGCGCATCTCCGGCGATCCCTTCGGGTCGTTCGCGCAAGACGCCGAGTTGTGGCTTCAGGATCTCGAGCAGGGCGGTCTGACCTGGCCGGAGATGGTTGCCCTGAAGCGCTTTACCGTGACCCTGTCGGCCTACGCCAACCTCAATGAGTACGCGCAGCTCGAGACCGAGCGGGCGGTGGAAGATTTCCAGTATATCGTCCAAGACTTCCGCGCGGTCCTGGATGGGATTGACAACCTGAAGAAATCCACAGAGATGTCCTGGGGTAAAACCATTACATCCACGGCGCTGCGGATCATCTACGCGGTGATCACCCAGGGACGTTTCACCGCCCTGGAGGCCCAACTGCAGGTGGGCCTGAAGATGCTCATCGACTACGCCAGCGGTTACGTGGTTGACGAGATCCGTGGGGTCATCCTGGCCCAGTTCCCCCGAAACGATATGTTCGAGATGCTGGAAATCCTCTTCGAGGAGTGCCTGGTGCACAATTTCGGCGAAGGGGGCGGCGACCCGGACTGGGACCGTGTGATGCAAGCGGCGATGCACATGGGAATCGGCACAGCCCTGGACGAGGTCCGCCGGTTCGCGGCCGACGGATTCGTGGAGGCTGCCTTCGGATCTTTCGATCTGGATGATCCGCTGGAACAGGAGATCAAGCGCCTGATCCAGGAAGTGCTGCGGGCGCTGACCACCATTGCGCTCGACGAGGGGGACGGCATGCAGATCCTCGGCGACGCCGTGGAGAAGTTCGCCTCCGGGTTAGGCACATACTTGCAGGAGAGCGGCCGCGAGAAACTTCTGGATTTGGTGGACGATGTCTTTGATCGTTCCCTGGATGCAATGCGCCGGACGGGCGTGCCCGCGGTCGTGCGTGATTTTCTCATGGGCTTCGCCAAAGACCTCCTCCACGAGGCCGTCCCACACATGGAGGAATCTTTCGGAAGCCAGTTGGTCAATTTCAAGATCGACACGGACCGGGTGGTCCAGGTATTGATCAAGCACGGGCTCTACAACGTGGTGCTGCGCTGGTACTACGCCGAACGGGCGGCCCGGTCCCTGGGGCATATCCTGCAAAACGCCCGCTCCTACTCTCCGGAGGGGGAAGATGCCGACGACTGGGTGAGTAGCATGTCCAGTGATTTCTGGGATCTTCGTGTGCGCATGAGCTACCTGCAAACCTCGGCCATCAACGCGCTCACCATCCAGCAGCACATCGGCAACTGGGCCGAGGGCCTGGAGTTCCTGCAGAAAGTGCTGGAGGTCATCTCGGGGCCCCTGGACTTCATCGCGGCGATCTACCCGCCCCTTGATGACGCGGCCGAAGCGGTTCACAAGTTCATCATCGTCCTCAACGGGGCCGAGATCATAACCCTGGCGGTGCAATTCGGCCTCAAGATCAACGAACTCAACGAGCTGGGCAAGCAGTCGAGCGACATGTACCAGATGTTGTTGCCGGATTGAGGGGAAGAGGAGAGGCGATCATGAATTTCTGCAAGCGACCGATCTTTGCGATTCTCCTGGTTCTGACTGCGAACGGCTGCGCGGCGGACAACGACTCCGGCAATTCGTGCGGAGACGACCGCATCGATACGGGAGAACAATGCGACGGCGACCGTCTGAACGGGCAGACCTGCGAAGACCAGGGCTTCACCTCCGGGGTCCTGTCCTGCACCAACGACTGCAACTTCGACACTTCCGGCTGCGGTCCGGCGAATCCCTGCGGCAACGGCGCACTGGACGCCGAGGAGGAATGCGACAAGAACGACCTAGCGGGCAAGACCTGCGAGGACCTGGGATACGACGGCGGCGCCCTCGCCTGCACGGGCGGCTGCCTCTTCGACGTCTCCGGCTGCGAGGGAACCCCGGATCCATGCGGCAACGGCACCCTGGACGCTGGAGAGGAGTGCGATGGTGACGAACTCGACGGAAACTCTTGCTCCGAACGCGGCTTCTCCGGAGGGGAGCCGGCCTGCAACCGCGCATGCCTGCTGGACTGGTCCGGGTGTCTCTGCGACGACGACGACCGGGAGCCCAACGAGAACATGTCCTCGGCCGTCGAGTTGGCACCCGGCGATTTTCCTTTAAAACTCTGCAACCCCGGCGGGGCGGAGGATTGGTTCTCTTTCCCCCTGGAGGCCGGAGCAAGCCTGGCCGTAAAGTTGATCCAGGATCAGTCCGATCTGGATCTCGACCTGATCCTCGTTGACGAAAACTTGACCATACTGGATCGATCGGTGGGCGCCGGGTTGGTCGAGAGCGCCTGGTTCACCGCCCCAGAAGCTCTCACCGTCTACCTGCAAGTCTTTCCCTTCCTCGACCAACCCGGTTCTGTCGGATACAGCCTGCGGCTGGCCGTGGATCCGGAGTGCCTCGAACACGCCGATTGCCCCGCCGGAAAAGTCTGCCGGGACTTTGCCTGCGCGGAGTGGAGTTGCAGTCAGGACTCCCCTTGCCCGGATGACCTGCGCTGCCACGAGGGTCATTGCGTCGAGTGCGTCGGCGACGGTGATTGCCCGGATCACCCGTTTATTGGCTGCGAAGGGAACCGGTGCCTGTTCTCCTGCATGGATGACTCTTACGAGCCCAACGACGCGTCGGGTCAGGCCGCTTCTGTGAACAACGATGTTCAGGAATCCGGGCTGACCCTGTGCGGGTCTCCGGATCGGGACTGGTTCTCTTTCGAACTCGATGCCTTGCACCGCTATGGCTTCAACCTGGCGTTCGAAAAAGACCACGGTGAGGTGGATGTGTTTCTCTATGCCGCGGGCGACACTGAAAACCCGGTATCCATCGGGACTTCGTCCGCCGCAGGCGTGGAAATCACCCATGTGGTCACCGCGGACGGTGCCGGCACTTTCCTGCTGGAAGTGCGCCTGCGTCCCGGGTACGACGGCCAAGTCTACGATCTGATCGTATCCGATCTCGGCCTGGTAGCGTGTGCGGCGGACGGAGATTGCCAGCAGGGGGAGATCTGCGCCGATTTCACGTGCCAGGTCCCCGGGTGCATGGATGACACGGAGTGCACCGGCGACGAGCGCTGCACGAATTACACCTGCGTTCCCGCCCCGCCCGGTGACGACTGTGCGGCGCCCATTTCGGTCGCCTCACTCCCCTTCAGCGCACAGGACGTGGACATCACGCCATACCGCGGGAGTGCAGCCTTCGACGCGGAGACCTGCACCGAGTGGGGCACCGCCGGCAAGGATGTCTTCTACAGCATGGAACTCACCGCGGGGCAAACCCTGCTGGCCGAAATCAACTCAACCTTCGACGCGGCGCTGATCATCCTTGATGCCTGCGAAGCCGAAACCTGCCTGGCGGGCGTGGATTCCGTCTTCGGCAACCAGACCGAGATTCTCGCGTACACAGCCCCCTCGGACGGGACCTACCTGCTTATAGTGGACACCGCCATCGGGGGTGACCGGCTCTCCGGCCAGTTCGACCTGGAAGTTTCCTCTCAATAAACACAGACTACACGAAAATCGCGCTTGTGACGCGTCCGTGCGGGTGCTAACTTTGCCTGTCGTGAAAGAGGCATCCATTAATAAGACAGGAGATTCGTGATGCGTGAGGCAGTTATCATTTCCGCTTGCCGGACTCCGATCGGCAACTTCAACGGCAGCCTGAGAAAGATACCCGCCCCGAGGCTGGGCGCGCTGACCATCAACGAGGCCGTGCGGCGCGCGGGGATCGAGCCCGGGCAGGTCGACGAGCTGATCATGGGTTGCGTTCTGCCCGCCGGACTGGGGCAGAATCCCGCACGTCAGGCCTGCTTCGCATCCGATCTGCCCTTTTCGGTCGAATGCCTGACGGTCAACAAGGTCTGCGGCTCCGGCCTCAAGGCGGTCATGCTGGCCGCCCAGGCCATTGCCTGTGAAGACGCCGAGGTGGTTGTGGCCGGCGGAATGGAGAATATGAACCTGTGTCCTTACCTGCTGCCCAAGGCCCGAGAGGGCTACCGCATGGGGACCAGCGAAATCATCGACGGCATGGTGCACGACGGCCTGTGGGACGTGCTCAACGACTTTCACATGGGCTACACGGCCGAACTGATTGCCGACAAGTTCGGCATCACCCGTGAAGAAATGGATCGCTTCGCCGCCGGCTCGTATGACAAGGCGCTTTCGGCCCAGCGGGACGGAAAGTTCCGCGAGGAGATCGTGCCGGTCGAGATCCCGCAGCGCAAGGGAGATCCCGTATTGTTCGACAGCGACGAGACGCCCCGCGAGACGAGCCTCGAGAAACTGGCTGCCATCAAGCCGGCGTTTATGAAGAACGGCCGCGTGACGGCCGGCAATAGTTCCAAGATCTCGGACGGTGCAGCCGCGCTGGTTGTTACCACGCCCGAAAAGGCCGCCGAGATCGGCGCGCCTATATTGGCCCGGGTGGGGGCCCAGGGCGCGGCCGCCCAGGATCCCAAGGACGTCCTGGTCAGCCCGATGCTCTCCATTCCCAAGGTGCTCAAGAAGGCGGGGCTGGCTATTTCCGACATCGACCTGCACGAGGTCAACGAGGCCTTCGCCGTCTCGACCGTGGCAGTGCTGCGCGAGCTGGGCATCCCCGAAGAGAAAACAAATGTACACGGCGGCGCTGTGGCCATGGGACATCCCATCGGCGCCTCGGGCGCCCGTGTGTTGACGACCTTGATATACGCCCTGAAAGATCGCGGGCTGAAGCGCGGCATGGTCTCGCTGTGCCTGGGTGGCGGCGAGGCGGTCAGCCTGATTGTCGAGCGGCCGTGATTTCTTTTTCGACAAGCTACCAGAGAGGAAAGTGCAATGTCCGATGAAGTCGTGATTCTGTCCGGCGCGCGTACGGCGGTCGGGACCTTTGGCGGCAGTCTGGCCAAGGTGCCGGTGGTGGAAATGGGTAAGACAGCGGTAGGTGCGGCTATCGAGCGCGGGAAGCTGCAAGCGGAGCAGGTGGACGAGACGATCCTGGGGTGCGTGCTGCAGGCCGGCCTGGGCCAGAACATCGCCCGCCAGGTGTCGGTGCACTCGGGTATTCCGATCGAGGTTCCCGCCATGACGGTCAACAAGGTGTGTGCCTCCGGGTTGAAGTCGGTCATCCTGGCGACCCAGGCGGTGCGCTGCCATGATGCCGAGATCGTGGTGGCCGGCGGTGTCGAGAACATGAGCGCCGCCCCCTTCGCCCTGCCCCGGGTCCGTTGGGGGACGCGAATGGGGGACGCGCAGCTCGTCGACCTGATGGTTCACGACGGGCTCTTTGAGATCTTCAACGACTACCACATGGGCATCACGGCCGAGAACATCGCCGAGAAATACGGCATCGGCCGCGAGGAGCAGGATGCATTCAGCTTCGGAAGCCAACAACGCGCCGCCAAGGCCATCGCGGAAGGGCGCTTCACGGACGAGATCGTCCCGCTTGCAATCCCGCAGCGCAAGGGCGAGCCCAAGATCTTCGCCGTGGACGAGCACCCGCGCGCGACGTCGCTTGAAAAGATGGCCGCCCTACGGCCGGCCTTCAAATCAGACGGTACGGTAACCGCGGGAAATTCATCGGGCATCAACGACGGGGCCGCCGCCGTGGTGGTGACGACGGCCGCCACCGCCGAGCGGTTGGGCGTCGAACCGCTGGCCCGCGTGCGATCTTACGCCTCGGCCGGCGTAGATCCCAAGTATATGGGCCTCGGGCCCATCCCGGCCACGCGCCGTGCGCTCGAGAAAGCCGGCCTGTCTGCCTCTGACATCGATCTGATCGAGTTGAATGAGGCTTTCGCCTCGCAGAGCCTGGCGGTTATCCGCGATCTGGGGCTCGATCCGGACAAGATCAACGTCAACGGCGGGGCAATCGCGTTGGGCCATCCCATAGGCGCCTCGGGCGCCCGAATCCTGATCACCTTGCTGTACGAGATGAAAAAAAGGAATCTCAAGTTGGGGCTTGCGACCCTGTGCATCGGCGGCGGCATGGGTTGCGCCATGGTAGTCGAACGCCCTTAGTTTCATGACGACTCTTACTCCAGGCACAAGGATTTTGCTTGCCGGCTGGGATCCGCTGGGGTTCGTCCACGGCATGGACTGGTACCGTCACATGCTGCAGGCCGACTGGTTCCGTTCCATAAGGCCCTATTGGCTGCGCTACCACTTGGACTGGCCGGCTGCGATCTTATTGCTTGTCATTTTGTTGTTGTTGCTGCGCGTCCTGGTGCGAGCCGTGGCTCGGCCCCGTGGCGAACGCAAGCTGGCCGCCCGCGCCGCCCGGCAGTACGAGAAGAACGGAGAGTTGAAGCTGGCCGCCGACACCTGGCGCCGGGCCGAAAGATTCGACAAGGCTTTTTCCCTGTATCTGAAGACTGAAGATTTTCATCAGGCTGCCGAGGTGGCCAAAATTCTGGGCAATACCGAGCGAGCCATCGAACTCTACCGCCAGAGTAAAGACCTGGCCCAGGCCGCGGCAGTGGCCGAGCGGGACGGGCGACTGGAACTTGCGGCCGAGTTGCAGGCCGAAATGGACGACCCGCTAGCTGCCGCCCAGCTTTACCAGAAGGCGGGCCAGCAACACAAGGCCGCCGAGTTCTACATGGCCGCAGGCATGCAGCGGCAGGCGGCCGAGGCGTTGTTTGAATCAGGTGAGTCTGAACAGGCTGCCAAGATCATGTTGCAGCTTGTCGCCGCCTCCAACTCGGGCGTTACAGAGCAAGAGGCCGAGCTGTTCGAGCGGGCCGCGCAGGTGTTCGAAAAAGACGACCAGCATATAAATTCTGCCCGGCTCCTGGAAGCGGCTGCTATTTTCGATCGGGCCGCTTCGGCCTATCAGGCTGCAGGCGAATTGCCCGCGGCTGCCCGCTGCCTGGAGCGAGCAGGACAGCGCCGGCAGGCGGCTGATCTATACCGCCGGGCCGGGCGATCGGAGGATTACCTGCGCCTCTTGCAGTCGGAACGCAAGACAGATGACGCTCCTTCCCAGGAGCTTGCGGTCGCCATGGAACAGGCCGGCCGGCACGACGAGGCTGCCCTTATCTACATTCAGGCCGGCCAGGAGGATCGTGCCATGGCGCTCTACCTGCAACACGATCCGGCCCGAGCCGCCCACCTGCTTTCCGAAAAGGGCCGACACGCAGAAGCCGCCCTGGCTTACATCGAAGCCGGCGACCCGGCCGCCGCACGCGAGGATGCCCTCCGGGCCGGCGACCGGGCTCTGGCGACGGACGCGGCTATCAAGGCCGGCCTGCATTTTGAGGCCGGGCAACACCTGCTGGATTCGGGCGACATGGAAGGGGCCGTAGCACAACTGCAGCAGGTGGCCAAAGAGCATCCCCGCTACCGCGAAGCCAATAGCCTGCTTTCCGGGGCACTATCGAAGCTTGGAGAATCCAAGCTGGCCCTGCAGGCGGCCCGCCGGTCGGTGGAGGGACACGAACCCGGATCGGACAACCTCGATTTGTTCTACCGTCTGGCCCGCCTTCTTGAAGACACGGACGACGATCCCTCGCGCCAAGAAGCCCATAAACTGTACGAGTCGATAGTGGCGGTACAGCTAACCTACCGCGACGCACGCCGCAGGCGCGACACGCTGGCTGCGGGAAAAAGCGAAAAACCGACGATTAAGCGCTAGCGCCCGATTCGCCGTTGTCGCTGTCTTTGCCCAAGCTTGTCGCCAGGTTTTCCCACTCGGCCAGGTTGGCCTCGTGCTCTTGCTCGATCTCTTTCTTGTCGGTCTGCAATTTCTCGAGGCCCTCCCAATTCAGGGCCATGGACGGATCGGACATTTTCTCCTGTAGCTTCTCGATCTGTTTCTCCTGCTGGTGCACCAGGGTTTCCAACTCGTCCAGACGCTTCTTGTCGACTTCCTTGGAGCGTTGGCCTTGCTTGCGCTTCTGGTAGTCCTCCCGCTGGCGCTGTTTGCCCGGATCGCTCTTGAGCGCTTCTTGCGGCACGTCATGCATGATCTTGCCCTGCCGCCGGAGCTCGCTGTAGACCCCGCTCTCATCTGTCAAGCCGCGGTTCTCGATGGACAGAATCCGCTTTGCCACCCGGTCGAGGAAGAAACGATCGTGGCTGACCGCAACGATGGTACCCGGAAAGACGAGCAGGGCTTCTTCGAGCACCTCGCGCGAGGGAATGTCCAAGTGGTTGGTTGGCTCGTCCAGCAACAGCACGTTATTGCGGCCTAGAACCAGTAAGACCAGCGCCAGGTGACTTTGTTCGCCGCCGGAAAAAGTTTCGACCCGGCGCGTAACGTCGTCTCCGTGAAACAGGAAATGCCCGGCCATATTCCTGAGCGCCTGTTCGGAGAGATCCGGCCGGCAGGTGGCCAGCTCTTCGAGAACGGTCCGGCCGGTCGTCAGGCCGGACAGGGTTTGATCGTAGTATCCGATCATGGCGTGGTAGCCGTGTTGAATGGTTCCCTGGGCCGGTTCCTCCTTCAGGGCCAGTGCTTTAAGCAGGGTTGTCTTGCCGCAGCCGTTGGGACCGATGATGCCGACCCGCTCACCGCGCTGGACGTTGAAAGACACGTTCTCTAAAAGAATCTGCCCGCCGGGCCGCAGTGTGAGATCCTTGGTTTTCAGAACCACCTTTCCGCTGTGCTCAACCTCGGGAAAGGACAGCCCTATGGTCTTTTCGTCGTGAGTGGGCGCCTCGATCAACTCCATGCGATCGAGCGCCTTGCGCCGACTCTTGGCCTGACGGCTCCTCTGTCCCGCGCTGGCGTGGGTACGGCGAATAAGTTCTTCTTGCCGTTCGATTTCTGTCTGTTGCTTGTCGAACTCCTTGCGGGTCCGTTCTCGCCGGGCCTCGCGCAGCCGGGTATATTTCTCGTAGCTGCCCTTGCAGGTGACGAGAGAGCAGTCGGGCTCGATGGCGGCGATGCTCGAAGCGAACTTGTCGATGAAGACTCGATCGTGGGTGACAACCAGCGCGCCGCCCTTGAAGGTGGACAGGTATTGCTCCAGAAACTCGATGCCGCGCAAGTCGAGGTGATTGGTCGGCTCGTCGAGCAGCAAGAGGTCGGCCTCCATGAGCAAGATGCGGGCCAGCATCAGGCGGCTGCGTTCTCCCCCGGAAAGAAGGTTGGTCGGCTGGTCGAACTGGGCCCGATCGAACCCCACGTTCTGTAAAGCCAGGGTCGCTCTTCGCTCCAGGTCGTCCCCTCCCTCACGTTCGTAGCGCTCGCGAATCTGGCCAAGCGCCTCTATGGCCCTCGCGTCGCCCGCTTCAGCCTTTTCCTCGAGACGGGCGATGTCGCGCCGAAGCTTGATGATTTCGCCGCGTCCCGAGATGACCACGTCCAGCAGGGTCGGGGCGTCTCCCGGATCGGGCACCTGCCGGAGGTAGCTGATGCGCGCCCCCTTTTCGATGACCAGCGAGCCCGAATCTGGATCGACGTTACCGGCAATGATCTCGAGCAACGATGTCTTGCCCGCTCCGTTGCGGCCGATCAAGGCCGTTCGCTCACCGCGGCGCACCTGCAGCGAGACGCCCTTGAGAATGATCTCTTGGCTGTGGGAAAATTGGACGTTATCCAGGGCAGCCAGTACCATCGTAGTTACGTCCGTTCACCATCCCCCGTCCCTACTTGCTTTTTCGCCGGCTGGGCTTCTTTTTCGCTGCCGAGTCGCCGGCGGATTTTTTTTCGTCGACCTTACCCGCCTCGGCGTTTTTATCCGGCGCTGTAACTCCAGCCGTTTCACTCGGAGCTGGAGCGGGAACGGCTGGTGCCGCCGCCGGGATCGGAACGGGAGCCGGGGCGGGTTTGACTTTCTTCTCCGATTTCGTGGCCTGGACCTTTTGCTCTTGCTGGTGCATGGCGAACCGCACCAAGAAGAACAGGCCCGTGCCGACGATCAGCGCGACGACGATGAAGATAAGGAGTTTCTTGAACTTGGCGCCGGTCGAGACACCGGCCGCGGCCATGAAGAACTGAGTCTGGTTGGGAGCGCCCGGAATGGGCTCTTTCTTGCTGCCCACGGGGGCTTTGTTCGGTGGCGACGAGAGCGCTTGCTTGGCGGGGGTCGGGACCGGAGGAGCCGCCCGAGCGGGTCGCACCGCCGGAGGAGCCGTGGGCGGCGCGGCCGCCTGTACGGGTTGCGGCGCAGGTGGAGCCGCCGGCCGGGGTGCCGGCGGAGCCGCTGCCGGGGCAACCGACATCGAGGTGCCGCACTTGGCACAGAATTTTGCGTTCTCGGGATTCTCGGTTCCGCACGAAGAACAGAAAGGCATGCTTTTCTCCTTGTCTTACGGAATGCGCCTGTCTTCAGACCGCCCCGATATATCAAAAGAAAGCGACCGGCGTCAAGACATTCCAGCCATCACCTCGACGCGGGAGGATTCAGCGGAGTGTCGGGATCCTCGGGCGACCACTCGGCAATGGGATCTTCCTCGACCTTGCAACGTCCCCGGCAACTGTAGTCCTGGTTGTAGTTGTAGTTCCAGCCAAGGGTTCGCGATCCGCCGCCGCTCAGGGTAGTGATCAGGAAGTCATGATAAATGTGGCCGAAAGAGTCGGCTCGCTGGGCCTGGGTGGGTTTGTCACCCCGGGAAGGATCGACGGGGATCCATCCATAGGGCGGCAGATAGACCTCGACCCAACGGTGAAAGACATCGTCGTATGAGGCGGCGTCCCGGCGCACCACCAGCGAACCCGCGTAGCGCGCCGGCAAGCCGGCGGCCCGGCACATGGCGATGTAGACGAAGCTGTACTCCGAGCAAGAGCCTGAACCACGCTCGAGTACCTTGGGCGCAACGTCCCATCCGCCTACCATCTCGTAGTGCATCTGCCGGTGGATATAACTGTAGATCTTGCGGGCGATCCAGTAAGGATTGCGCTCGGCGCCCAGCGCCTCGGCCACCGCCTTTTTGATGATCGGGTTCTTCAGGTCGTACTTGGGCGAGTCCGCCAGGTATTGATGACGGATTGCGGCCGGTATCTTTTGAAGCCCCGTGACTTTTTCGGGATAGACCACGTAGTGAACCGAAAACGCCCTCTCGTGAACCTTCATCTTGACGCTGGCGGTAGCTCCCGCGGGCAGGTTTTTGAAAACGAAGTGCTCGGCCTTTTGGCCCCATTGGTCCG
This sequence comes from Myxococcota bacterium, assembly GCA_035528415.1. Lineage (GTDB taxonomy): Bacteria > Myxococcota > B64-G9 > B64-G9 > B64-G9 > DATKYQ01. The sequence continues at coordinate 79,884 of DATKYQ010000030.1, forward strand.
TTACTACGCCTGCCGGGCGGGGATCGAATAGGGCGGGCTCAAGCAGCTTCTGGCTTGCAAGATTCGGGGGCATGGCGATGAAGACGTCCAGTTTGACCAGCGGATCCGGGCCGAAGTTGCGTATCCGCTGCGTGAACACGACCCACAGATCGCGGGGGTCTTTCTTGATCACAAACTGCCCATCGTCGCGCTTGACAAAAGATATCTTATCGGTCTGGTAGTCCACGTTGACAAGGTTCTTGCCGTCGAAGGCCAATCCGGTCGGGTGCGGCCCCGGCGACTCGAGCGTTACGATCACCTCGCCCGTGGCCGGGTGCATGGCGTAAAGGCGATCGGCCAGTCGGTCGGCCACCCACAGGTAGCGCCCGTCGAAGGCCAGCCCGTCAACACTCGTCCCCGGGAATGGCATCTCGCGAATAGTGGTGCCGTCCTGCGGGTCGACGCTGTGGATGCTCTTGCCTCCGTCATCGGAAAGCCACAAGGCCCCGCCCGAGTAGGCCAGCGCCCCGGGAACGGCGACCGGCGACGGGATGACGCGGGTGACCAGCCCGTCGCTGGTGCGCATTCGATAGATCTTCGCCTGGCGGGCATCGACGCACCACAGTTGCTTACCGTCGAACGCCAGGCCCGCCGGGCGGTAGCCGGGACTCTTGACCTTCCTGACAACCCGGCCGCTTGAAGGATCAACCGCCAGCAATTCGGTAAGGGAGTGGTCGGCCGCCCACAGGAGCTTGCCGTCGAAGGCCAGGCCTGTGCAGGTGTGACCCGGCGCGGGAAGCTCACGGGTGACATCTCCGGGCAGTCCCCAGGCCGTTGCCGATACGGCAATCACGAATATAAAGGCGCACCTGTTCATCGCCAGCCTCCCTGGTAAACTGTTTTTGTCAGGCCGGCATGATAGCACTTGGTTCAGTCGCGGCGCAAGCCAGCCGAGGTTTTCAAGGCTTGACTTGCGGCCGCGGTCGTTGTGTAGTTCCGCAAAACGAAGGAGGGCGAGATGGCAGGTGTGAACAAGGCGATTCTGATAGGCAACCTGGGGGCCGATCCCGAAACCCGCTACACTCAGGGCGGACAGGCGGTTTCCAACTTCCGCATGGCGACCAGCGAGCGCTGGACCGGGCGCGACGGTCAGCAGCAGGAACGAACCGAGTGGCACCGCATCGTTACCTTCGGCAAGCTGGCCGAGACCTGCCAGAACTATCTTTCCAAGGGCCGCCAAGTGTACGTCGAGGGTCGCATCCAGACCCGCCAGTGGGAAGACAAGGAAGGCCAAAAACGCTACACTACCGAGATCGTAGCCCAGACGGTGCGTTTCTTGGGCCAGCGCGGCAGCGGCGACCAGGGGCGCGCGGCGGAAGGAAGTCCTCCCCCCTACGGTGGAGATGACAACTTCAACGACGGCGCGCCCTCGGGCGCGCCTCCGATCAGCGACGAAGACGTACCGTTCTGATTCCGGAAAGCCTCACTGGCAGTGGCCGTCTGCGCAGGTCATTCCGTCGGGACAGTCGACATCGCACTCGCAAGCCAGTGGATCGAGGCAGAAGCCGTCCTGGCAGATCTCGCCCGCCGCGCATTCGGCATCCTCGCAGCAAGGCGTCCGGCAGAAACCGTCTGTGCACTCCTGGCCCGCGGGGCAATCGCTGTTGAAACGGCACTCGGGCGGGATCTCCGAGATGTCGCGACAGATACCGCACTCGCAGAACTGGTCCGCGTCACAGTCGGCGTCGCTTGTGCACAACGCGCGGCACAGGGCGTCGACGCAGATCTGATCCAGCGGACAGTCGGCGTCGTGCAGGCACTCGGGATCGGGTTGCGGCCGGTCCACGCAAACAAAGTCAGAGCAGATCTGGTCGGGGGGGCAATCGGCATCGCCGCCGCACAATACGGTGCAGTGACCGTCGACGCAAACTTCCGGATCGTTGCAGTCCCCGGAAGTCCGGCACGAATCATCCGGGCCGGCGACGCAGATGTGATCCTGGCAAAGCATGTCGTCGGGACAGTCGGAGTTTATCGAGCACAGTTGCCGGCAGAGCCCATCGAGGCACACTTGGGATCCCGGGCAGTCGGCCGAACTCGAGCAATCGACAGGATGCACGCTGCCCGGGCGACAGCTGCCGTTGTCGCACACCTCGCCCTCGGCGCAGTCGGCCTGGCCGGCGCATTCGTCAGGAACACACGAGCCGCCGTGGCAGGCCTGGTCGGGAGGGCAGTCGATGTCTTCCAGGCACTCGACGGAGACACAACTTTCGTTAACACAGATTGCCAGCCCATCGCAGTCGGTGTCGCTAAGACAATCGGGCTGTTGTTCGATCACGCAGCGATTATCCCGGCAGACCTCGCCGGCGCCGCAGTCGATGTCCAGGTGACATTCCACCGGCGACTCGGAAGTACACAAGCCGTCCTGGCAGAAATCGCCCGGATAGCAGTCATCGTTGCTGTGGCAGCCGCTTACACAAGAGCCCTGGTCGCAGATTTCCCCATAGTAGCAATCCCAGTCCTCGTAGCAGCTCGGATTGGAGGGGTAGCAACCGTCGCAATCGCACCAGAAACAACCGGAGTCGTCGCAAAACTCGTCATAGCAGTCATCATAGTAGCAATCGTCGTTGTAGCAGTCCTCGTAGCAGTCATCATCCAAGCACAAGGGACATCCTGTCAGGCTGGCAACCAGCAGCACCAGTCCGGCCACTGGAATGATGCGCGCGAAAGTTTTCATCTCTTTCCTCCTTGTCTGGTTAGTTCACAAGTTTTCGCTTGATTCATTCGCCTGGTACTGCACGAGGCGTGCCAGCTTCTGAGGTCGCGGGTTTTTGGTTGTCTTCACGAAAGGTTGCGCGTAGAATCCGGTCAGAGACACATGGTTGGTTTCGTGCCGCAAATTCACGGAGTGTTCCAAATGGGAACACAACAGCTTCCAGATTCGAAGCCCGATGCGGATGTCGCCGCCGTAATCGAAGACAGCCCTCGTATCGGTTTCGTGACCTGGATCATGCTGGCGACGTTTTTGATCCCGCCCGCGGCCGTTGCCTACCTGGAGGGCCAGAGTTTCCGGATTCCGCATCCCATGCTGTGGGAAATCCTGCTCGGTCTGCCAATCTTCGTGATGCTGCTCACGTTTCCCCGCTGCTATCGCCTTTCCGAAAGGGAGTTAAGTATCGTGGGTTTCTTCTATCGGGTACGGATACCAAAAGAAGAAATCCTCTCGCTCGAGCCCACTTCGTTCGTAGACGCGTTTATCAAGCCCGGGTCGATCTTCTGCACCAACCCGCGGCGGGCGTTGATCCTGAAAAGACGCAAGGGCTGCGACTTGGTAATAAGCCCCGGCGATCCCGCGCCGTTTCTGGAAAGCGTTGGTCGCCCGCAGGAGGCAGGCAAGGGGGAAAAGAAATGAAAATCAGGCAAGCCTTCTTTGCCAACCAGGGCTGGTACCCTGCCGACGAGTCGACCTGCAGGCAGGTTATAGACGAGTACCTGGCGGACTTTCCGGGCACGCCGCGCGGAACCAGGGCCGGCGTGGTTCCCCACGCCGGCTGGATCTACTCGGGCCGAACAGCGGCCAAGACCTTCGCCGCTCTTTCTGATTGCAAGCCCCGGGTGGTCTTCGTCTTCGGTGGACACATGCACCCGGGCGAACGCTGTGTCTGCATGCCGCGCGACGCCTTCGCAACGCCGCTGGGAGAGTTGCCGGTGGATGAAAAACTCGCCGCAGATCTCGTATCGCGCTTCGATTGTCGCACAGAAAGCAGTGACGACTTTCAGCCCGATAACACCATCGAACTGCAACTGCCTTTCATCAAGGCCGTCTGGCCGGCGGCCCGGGTGGTGGCCGTGCAGGTGCCTCCCGATGATACGGCCGCGGAAGTTGGCGCCTGGGCCGCTCGAGAGAGCAAGGCGCGCTCCATCGATGCCGTCGCCATAGGCTCGAGCGACCTGACCCATTACGGGGCCAACTACGGCTTTCAGCCGCAGGGCAGCGGCGGGGCGGCCCATGCCTGGTCGAAGGAGAAAAACGACCGTCCCTTCATCGACAAGTTGCTGGCCGCCGATTGGCGCGGGGCCATTGAGCACGCGCTTGCCAACCACAGCGCTTGCTGTCCCGGTGCGGCGGCGGCGGCAGTGAGCTTCGCCGCCGATATGGGAATAGAGGCCGGCAAACTAATCGAGCACACCACCAGCCACGAGGTGGGAGGCCGGGGTACACCGAGCATGTGGGTGGGTTACGCGGCGATCGTCTACTGATCTACTATTGATTTCCCCGGGGTATCTTGAATAGCTTGTCCGGCAGTGAAGCGCCGCTCTTTACCTCGGTCACCGAGCATTCCTCGGTGGTACGTCCGTCGCTGCGGATCGAAAGCCGGGCCGGAAACCAGTCACCAGCGGTCTTCGAACCCCAGTCGATCCAGACGATGTCCACCAGCGAGGATCCGTCCTTGACCATCAGTCGCAAGGGCAGGAAAAGATCCTTATCGAGCCAGAACTGCGGCCGGTCGCGCTCCCAGTTCTTGGCGCCAAGCACGATCGCCAGGCGGCTGAAGCAGCGGGTGATGGTATCGACCTTGGTGTTCACTCCCAGCGATTTCAGCAGGCGCTCGTAGCGGCTGGAGTCTGCGCTCTCTGCGAAGAACAGATATGGCAGGTACGACCAGTCAGGCAACGGCGTGGGTTTGGCGTCGCCTTGCAAACGATAACATCTTCCCGAACGGCACAGGTCGACTATTCCGCCGTCACGCTCGCGGCGCACAAGGCCCGGCACTTTCAAATAGAGAGTCTCTGCGTGCTTTTCGCCCTTTCCCAAAGAGCATTGCATCGACACCTTCAGCCGCTGCTGGCCGATCTCGGCTCTCTTCTGGGCCATTTTCTGCATCAGGAAAGATGCCGGCGGAATGTAGGCCAGAGCCGGCACGGCGATCAAGATCGCGGCCAGGGCCACAAGTTTTATTCTTCCGCGCATGGCTCCCGATTGAATGACGTTCTCCATGTGAAAGTTCAGCGAACCAGCCCATCCAATCCCACCCCAAACGCCTTGTCAAGGTTGCTCGTCGATCCAGGATCGCCCCAACTCTTGACCTGTAGTCCCAATTGATCCAATGTTCCATCTCAATAGGTATTTACTCGAATAATGAACCCGAGGAGAAACTCATGAACATCGATCATAAAATGACGAAGACAATCGTCGAATGGTTCGAGAAGGTAAACGAAATCCCGCGCTGCTCCAAGAACGAGAAGGCCATCTGTGAATGGCTGGCCAAGTGGGCCGAAGAAAACGGCTTCAGCGCGAAAACCGACAAGGTCGAAAATCTGCTAATCGAGGTGCCGGCCAGTCCGGGATATGAAAACTCGCCCGTTGTCGTGCTTCAGGGCCACATGGATATGGTCTGCGAAAAGACCAAGGGCTCGACCCACGACTTCGAAAAGGACCCCATCCCGGTTCGTCTAGATGGCGGCTGGCTGAAAGCCGAGTCAACAACACTGGGCGCCGACAACGGTATCGCGATTGCCATGGCCTTGGCGCTGGCCCTGGACAAAAACACGCCCCATCCGCCGCTCGAATTCCTGTTCACAGTGGATGAAGAAACGGGTTTGACAGGCGCAACCGCCCTGGAATCCGATTTCCTCAAGGGAAAAATCCTGCTCAATATCGACTCTGAGGACGAGGGAGTATTCACAATAGGCTGCGCAGGAGGAAAAGACGCCAGAGTCACCATGCCCTTCAAGCCGGTAACAGCCCCCGATGGTTACAAGTCGTTCAAGATCATAGCCGGCGGCATGAGCGGCGGTCACAGCGGCGTCGACATCCACGAGCAACGCGCCAATGCCATCAAAGTCCTGACGCGAACCCTGCACACCATAATGTCCAAAGGCGATCTGCGCCTGGCGTCGATAGAAGGCGGCACCGCGCACAACGCCATCCCCCGCGACGCAGAGGCCGTAGTCTTCATGCAGGCAGCGGCTGCTGATTCGGCAAAACAGCTCGTTGACGAGTTGAGCGGCGTGCTGGCAGCCGAACACGCCAAGACCGATCCCAATCTCTCGTTGACGATGGTTGCGGCAACGGGCGAAAACCAGGCTCTCTCGACCAAGGAAACCCGACGGGTGATCGACTTCCTTCTGGCCTACCCGCACGGGGTAGCCTTCATGTCAAACGACATCGAGGGTTTAGTTGAGACCTCGGACAACCTGGCCACGGTCAAAACCGGCGCGTCCAAAATCGAAATAATGAGTTCTCAGCGATCTTCCAACATGAACAAGCTGGATTTTCTGACCGACCAAATCGCCTGTCTAACACGCTTAGCCGGCGCTGAAGTCGAAATAGGCGGCGGCTATCCTGCCTGGAAGCCGGACATGGACTCGAAACTACTGGCCAAGTGCAAGGAAGTATTTGTGGGCATGTTCGGCAAGGAGCCGATAGTAGAGATCATCCACGCTGGACTGGAATGCGGCATCATAGGTGCCAAGTACGACGGCATGGAGATGATTTCCATAGGACCAACCATCAAAAACCCGCATTCCCCAGACGAAAAGATAGATGTCGAATCCATAGGCAAATTCTGGGACTTCCTGGCGGCCCTACTGAAGTCCATAAAATAAAACCGGGATCAGGGAATGAGCGAATCATTTGCTGATCAGATCAGGCAAGGTATTCCTGCGGAAATTCCTCCCATGCCGCCCGAGGAAGCAGGCATTTCCCATGCTCCGCCCCGGAGGCAGGTGCTCGACGCGGCCGGTCGCGAGCTGGCGCTTGGTAACGCTTTACGCTACTTCGACCCCCGGCACCATGAGCGGCTGGCTCCCGAGTTCGCGCAAGAACTTACGCACGACGGGCGTATCTACATGCGCCGCTTCAGACCCGCCTATCGCATGTACGCGCGGCCGATCGACGAGTATCCGGCCCGCTGCCGGACGGCGGCGGCCATCATGCACATGATCCAGAACAACCTCGACCCGGCCGTCGGCCAGCATCCCTATGAGCTAGTCACCTACGGCGGCAACGGGACGGTTTTTCAGAACTGGGCCCAGTACCTGCTGACCATGAAGTATCTTTCCGAGATGACCGATGAGCAGACCCTGGTACTCTACTCGGGACACCCCCTGGGTTTGTTTCCGTCGCCCGCCGACGCGCCGCGCCTGGAACTCACCTGCGGCATGGTTATCCCCAATCACTCAAAGCCTGAAGACTACGACAGGCTGAGCGCCCTGGGGGTGACTTCTTACGGTCAGATGACCGCCGGCAGCTTCATGTACATCGGGCCCCAGGGAATAGTCCATGGGACGACGATCACGCTGCTCAATGCCGGACGCCGCTACCTGGGGCTGACAAGCGATCAGGATCTCAAGGGCAAGGTCTTCGTCTCGTCGGGACTGGGAGGGATGAGCGGGGCCCAGGCCAAGGCGGCGGTCATCGCCGGGGCCGTCGGGGTGATCGCCGAGATTGATCCCGTGGCTGTTAAGAAACGTCACGAGCAGGGTTGGGTGATGGAGGTCAAGAGCGATCTCGATCGAGTACTTCTGCGCATCGAGTTGGCCAGAAAGAACCGCGAGCCCCTGTCGCTCGCCTACCAGGGAAACATCGTCGACCTTTGGGAAAAGCTCGCGGCGGAAGGAGTCGGGATCGAGCTGGGTTCAGACCAGACCTCGCTGCATATTCCCTATATCGGTGGTTACTACCCTGCCGGGCTGACCTTCGAGCAGTCGCGCGAGATGATGCTCCGCGACCCTGCCGGGTTCAAAGAGCTGGTCTGCGCCTCGCTCAGGCGCCAGGTCGAGGCCATCAATGCCATGCACGCACGCGGAATGGTGTTCTGGGACTACGGCAATGCATTCCTGCTCGAGTCGTCGCGGGCCGGCGCGGCCGTGACGCGGCCGGACGGCTCTTTCATTTACCCGTCCTACGTCGAGGACATCATGGGGCCGATCTACTTCGACTACGGCTTCGGCCCCTTCCGCTGGGTATGCACCAGCGGCGATCCCGCCGATCTCGAGGCCAGCGACGAGATCGCGGCCGGGGTGATCGAGAGCATAGCAAAAGACGCGCCCGCTGAGATCCGCACCCAGATGCTCGACAACCTGCGCTGGATTCGCGCAGCAGGCGAACATAGGCTGGTGGTCGGTTCTCAGGCGCGTATCCTCTACACCAACCAGCCCGGCCGGGTGGCCATCGCGCAGGCCTTCAACCAGGCGGTGCGCGAGGGTCGCCTGAAGGGGCCGTTGGTGATGGGGCGCGATCACCACGACACAGGCGGAACCGACTCGCCCTATCGTGAGACGGCCAACATCCACGACGGCAGCGAATTGTGCGCCGACATGGCGGTGCACAATGTCATCGGAGATTCCTTTCGCGGGGCCAGCTGGGTCAGCCTGCACAATGGAGGAGGCGTTGGTTGGGGCGAGGTGATAAACGGCGGCTTCGGGCTGGTGCTCGACGGCAGCGAATCGGCAGACGTGCGTCTTCGGCGCATGCTCTTCTGGGACGTCAACAACGGCATCGCCCGCCGGGCCTGGGCTCGTAACGCCGAAGCGATCTGGACCGCGCAAAGAGCCATGCAGGCCGAGCCGGCCCTGCAGGTCACCCTGCCCAACCTGGCCAGCGAAGACCTGGTGCGCCGGTCGCTCGCCGATGCGCGCTGAGACAGGCACTAGGTGAACAAGACGATATCTCGTCTAGGGGCGCTTGCCTGCCTCCTGTTGATCGCCCTCCCGCTGCCGGTACCGGCGGCGGAGCCGGCCCTGCGGGTAAACATTCTCATCACCCATCCCCGGGCCTCCGAACTCGAGAACTTCGCGCGCTTGGTTGAGCGCGGCCTGTTGCAGGTGCCGGGTCTGCGGCTTACCGGCATCTACTCCAGCCAGGAGTCAGAAGACTACCAAGACGCCCGCAACTACGTCCTCGGGCGGGCGCCCGGCTGGATACACCTGCGTAAGATTTCCTGTGAGCTTTCTTCTGAAAAAGTCTTTGGTCGGAACGACTGTAGCCCGATCTTCGATAAGTTGTTCGCCGACTCAGCCGGGATCGTCTTTACCGGCGGGCCGGACATACCTCCTTCGCTCTACGGCCAAAAGACGCTCTTGACCACGGTCATTGAGGATCCCCCGCGGCACTGGTTCGAGATCTCGTTCCTTTACCATCTGCTCGGGGGCGATCGTGGAGAAAAGAGAGTGCCTTTGTTGACAAGGCGGCCCGCCTACATGGTATTGGGCCTGTGTCTTGGTATGCAGTCGATCAACGTGGCCACAGGCGGCACTCTGGTGCAGGACATCCCATCGCATATCTACGGGGTAAAAACTTTTGAGGACGGCCTGCGCCTGCCGGACGAAAAGGTACACCGTAGCTTCTCGGCTCCGCTATATCCGGCCGCCGGCGAGGGTTGGGCGGTCGTGCATCCCATAAGGCTCACAGGCGGCGCCGACTTCACAAAGACCCTGCTGCCTGAAGGCGGCACGGTGTCGGTGCTGAGTCTGCACCACCAGGCGATTGCCGGGCTAGGTCGCGGCCTCGATGTCTGGGCTACATCTGAAGACGGCAAGGTCATCGAGGCAATCAGGCATTCGAAATATCCGGGCATGATTGGAGTGCAGTTTCACCCGGAGAAAGAAATCCTGTTCGACGCAGGACCCTCTCCGGCCCAGCACATCGCGGTCTGGTTCGAAGGCGACCGAAGGGCCCAAGCCTTCGAGAGCTCCTTCTGGAAAATGATCTCGAAAAAGGTTCTCGAAAGCGCAAAACAGGCGGGCGGCCGGCACAGATGAAGCAACCAGGTGAAAACAGCCCCGAGATCATGTTGCCCGATAAGTTCATAGCTTCAGGGGCCGGCGGTGGTTTCGGCGAGGTCTGGCGCCTGTCCTACCCGGTAATCATCACCATGGCCTCGATGTCGCTGATGGGCCTGGTGGATACCTTCTTCATGGGTTTCGTCGGCACGCCGCAGCAGGGTGCTACCGGGCTGGGCGCGGTGCTCTCCTGGACGTTGATGTCGTTTTTCAACGGCACCATCACCGCCTCGAACACATTCGTGGCCCAGTTCTACGGGGCTGCGACCTATAAAAAGTGCGCCGATATAGCCTGGCAGTCGTTCTTCATCGCATTGCTGTCTACGGCGGTAGTTCTAGGCGCCCTGGTTCCCAACATCGCCGCCATCGTCGGAGCCATCGGCTCGTCCCCTGCGGTATCCGGCTTCGCCACACAGTACATGGACGTGCGCCTGCTGGGGGCCGCCTTTGTCTTTACCAACTTCTGCGTGGTCAGCTTCCTGCGCGGCATCGGCGACACGCGCACACCGATGAAGGTGACACTGTTCGTCAACGTTCTCAACGTCGGCCTTACCTACCTGCTGGTGTTCGGCCGCTTGGGGCTGCCGGCCATGGGAGTGCGCGGCGCGGCGCTGGGCACCGTCTTGAGCCAGTTAGTGGCGGCGGGCATCTACCTGGGAATCTTCTTCGGAAGGCGCACGCATGAGCGCTACTCCACTCGTCGCTTCAGGTTGCCGCAAGGCAGCCTGCTGCGCCGCTATCTCAAAGTCGGGCTGCCGATGGGTATTTGGTGGGTGCTCGAGATGGGCGGTTTTACCGTTTTTACCATGTTCGTCTCGACACTGGGAGACGTGCCGCTGGCCGGGCACCAGATCGTGCGCCAGATGGTGCACCTGTCGTTTCTGCCCGGGGTGGCCCTGGGGGTGGCGGCTACCACCCTGGTGGGGCAGTACCTCGGCGCCGGGGACGCCGAGTCGGCGGCGCGTAGCGCGCGGACGGCGATCAAGATAGCCTTGATCATCATGTGTTCGATGGGACTCGTCTTCGTCGTCTTGCGCTTCCAACTGGCGCGACTGTTCAACCGCGATCCGGTTGTCGTCAAGCTGGCGGCCAACCTGTTCCTCTTCGCCGCCGTGTTTCAGACCATGGATGCCCTGGGCACGGTATCTTCCGGCGCGGTGCGCGGCGCGGGCGACACGCGCTGGCCGATGCTGGTCTCGCTGCTGATGTCCTGGTTCTTCTTCGTGCCCAGCGTCTTCATTCTCGGCAAGCTGCTGGGCTACGGCGTCTACGGCGCCTGGACCGGGGCGACCATATACATATGCATACTGGGCCTGCTGCTCTACGGCCGGTTCCGGGGTGGCAAGTGGAAGACGATGAAGATCTGATGCTTGCCGCCGAGGGGGAGTCGACTCTGAAAATTATGGACGACAATTTACCCAAGGCCCAATGCGGCGACTGCATCGCCTTCATCAAACAGACGGACGACGCTGCCGTGCGCGGGCCTTGCAAGCTCCGACCGGAGATGGGCATGATCTCAAACGCCTTGCCCGCCTGCGGCTTGCTGAGGCTGCGCGCTTCCCGCAAGGGCAAGGTCAACATTCCCAAGGATCCACCCAAGAGCCGTCGGGGCATGGGTCGGCGCTCAGCCCCTGTGCGCCCCGGCCGGCAGCCGCGGCCCACGATGGAAAACCCCACCCGTGGTGACACTTCCGGCACATTTGGAGACCAGGACATGGACAGAAACGGACTGAAGCAAGTGCTGCGCGAACTGCTGGAAGAAGAGACTCTTTACGGCTACCCGGAGATGGCTTCCCGCTGGCAGGAAGGCAGCCTGGTGTTCAAGCCCGCGGATCCGGCCAACCAGCCAAAGGAAGTGCCCATAGAGACATTCTTCCACAAGATCGTCATGCTCCGGGACAGGCTGCGGGTATTGGAGGCCAAACTCAATAGTCACGGCAAATTGAGCGAGCAGGACAAGGTGGAGTTGCAGAGCTACATCTCCAAGTGCTACGGATCGCTGACCACCTTCAACGTGCTCTTCGCCGACAAGGCCGATCAGTTCAACTCCAAGTAGTCAGTCGCCACTGTGCTACCTCCCGACAGAGATGGAAGGAGCCGGGAAGATGACGAACTCTGAAGACGGACGGGTGGAATCGAGCGTGGAGCAGAGAAAAGTCGAAGACCTGTCGCAAGAGGAACTGGGTGTCTGGGTGCTGGATGCCATCCGGCGGGCTATGGTTCACTACGGTATGTGGTACACCGAGGTCGCTCATCAACTGGGGGCCGAAGCGGCAAACCGGCTCGAGGGCCAGGCAGCGGAACGCGGCATGAAAATCATGATCGAGAGGCTTGGCAAGGTGCTGGGGTTCGAGACCAAGAACGGAATGCCCAAGGCTCTTTCCGAAATGAAACGCGAAAAGCTCGTCGAGCTTGCCCGGGCGGTGTCCGTCAACTGGCTGGTGGGCGACGGAGTCTGGTTCCAGGCGGTGGAGCGAGAGCGGGACATGACCACGGCCAAGCTGTGCAACGACGGTTGCTGGGCGCACTTTTCACCCTACGAGGCCTACCGCATCAAGCAGTTGCTGGGCCTTTCCGAGAAGCCGGGCCTCATGGGGCTTGCCCAAGCGCTGCAGTTCCGGCTGTATGCCTGGATAAACCGCCAGTCACTGCGCTACGAGGAAGACGGCAGCCTGAGAATGGAGATGAACGAGTGCCGAGTGCAGTTGGCCAGGAAGCGCAAGGGGCTCGACGACTACCCCTGCAAGTCAGCGGGCCTGGTCGAGTACCCCTTCTTTGCCACGGCCATAGACTCGAGGATTAGCACCGAGTGTATCGGCTGCCCCCCCGATCCCCACCCGCCCGAATGGTGGTGCGCCTGGCGCTTTCGTCTTACAACCTGATCTCTTTTCGATCCCTCGCTTCATTCGCATTAGCGAAGTTCGGTGTAGGAGAAGGCTTTGACCAGGGTTGCCAGATCGTCGAGGTTGGTGTTGTTGAATGCCGGCAAGTCCTGGTAGCCGACGCCGGGCACCAGTTCTACGCTGACGAAGTCGGCCCTGGCCGAGCGATCGCCTTCGGGGGGCGCTGGTGGCAGATCGAAAGAGACGGGATTTTCGGCCAGGATGTTCCATTTTTTACCGGTTTCGTCCTCGAAGATCGCCTGAAAATAGTCAGCGGCGGGGGCCTGGTTGATGTCCAGGCGGCGGGCGGCCGGGTCGTAGGCCACATCGGCCGGAGTCATGAAGGGTGGGATAGTGCGGGCGCCGTCGAAGTCGTCGACGAACAAGACCTGACCTGCCAGCCGCAGCCTGGTGGAAGTCTGCGAGGCAAGACTGGCGATGTTGAACGCCAGTGCCAGGATCACCCGCCGGCAGGCATCCTCGGGAATTCGGCCGGCGACCTCCGCCGAGTGTAGAATGATGGGATCGTCGATCACGCCGTCCGGGTCGTCGGAATGACTTATCGAATCCAGCCCGGCGCTGATGCCCAAGGGCACCAGACCGTTCCCGCGGACGATCACTCCGCTGAGCACGACCACCACGTCGTAGGTTCCCACGGGGAGCCTGGGCGGCGTGATTGTCAGGCTGTGATCAATGGGAACATACAGTGTCATGTTCTCTGCCGGGAAGCCGTCATAGTCGGGGATGAAGTCGTCCGTCAGGCCGTTGCCGTTGAGATCGTTCGAATCCAGTAACTCGGGGATGGGGCTGATATGGACGTCGGACGCAATGGCGGAGTGGGAGCCGAAATCACCCAGGAGGGAGAGAATGATGCGGATGTACTCGATCTCGTCACCGCTCCAGATGGCGGGCATCAATAAGTCGATCAAGGCGCTGAGATCCATTTTGCCCCCGGTGGCCCAGGCTGCCCGCGTTCCCGGAATTCCCGTCGGCGTGGAGTACTGCTTGAACCAGGACGCGCCCAGGCCCAGGACGAAGCCCTCGGGGAACGGCACGTCCACTGAGGAACCCCCAAGGTTCATCGGCGTCACGACATTGTCGCCGAGCACCGTGCGCGGCTTGATGTTCGTCAGGCTGCCGGGCATACTGAGCCCGGCAATCCCCAGATTGACGTCGCAGACATGGCCGGCCTCACAACGTATCTTGTCAAAGTCGAGCAGGCCCTTGACTCCTCCGGATACGGCTGCGTCATTTTCGTCGAGGTGGTATATCTTGCCGAGATGGGCGATGACGTCCGGGGACTCCACCGCTTTCAGGGTGAGGTAGTGGTAGTTTGCCCTGGTGACGGTGATATCGGCCGGAGCGGCGGGGGACAGCTCGATCGTGAATTCTACGGTCCCGTCCGCGCCCGTCGTCGCCGGAGGCTGAGCGCCCAGGGTCACGTCGGCGCCCTGTATGGGGATACCCTCCAGCTCATCGACGACCATCACCCGCGTGGATCCGGCCTGGGCTTCCCCGTAGTTGTACACATTGGCCCGGCAGGAGACGGCACAGCCGGCTACTGTCGCCGTGATGGTGGTCGGCCCGGGCTGCGCGCCGGCGGTAGCCAGGCCGCTTGAATTCACGGAGACGATTCCGTCGTCGTCACTTGTCCAGTTGAACGGCACGCCCGGTGCAACGAGACCGTCTTGCAGGTAAGCCGTAGCGCTGAACTGAACCGGGGTTCCCTGTCGGACGACGGCGGAAGTTGGCTCCACCTGGCATGAGGCGATGTCCGCGCAGCCGAATGATCCTATGCAGTTACCCAGGTGGCAGACCTTGCCGGCGGGACAGTCCGAGTCGAAGCCGCAGTGATCGAAGTCGCAGGCGCCGTTTTTGCATTTGAGATCGCCTGCATTGGGAACGTCGGTACGCGCCCGGCAGTCGGCATCCGATGAGCAGGCCGGCATACACTCGGCGCTGAAAACATCGCAGGTCAGATCTACACAGCAGGCCGCGGGGTCCCTGACACATGATTCGTCTTCATCGAGGCAGGCGCACTCGCACTCGCGGGCGCCGTTGCAGGCAACATAATCATCCGCACAATCAGGGACGGCACCCCGGCAATCGTAGTCGATGCAGCACAGGTGGCAAAGGTTGTCCTGGCAACAGTGCTCGCCCGAAGCGCAATCGCCGTCGAAGTCGCAGCCTATGGACACACAGCCGCCCCTGTCGGGGTCGCAGCGATTGTCCGGTGGGCACAGGCTATCGTCGGGTGTGTTTTCACAGTCGGCGGATGCCTCGATACATCTATCGATCGTACACGAGATTTCGTCGTCGCAGCTTATTGGTTCGCCGACGACGCAACCACTGTCTGAGCAGATCTCCTGTCCATTGCAGTACTCATCGTCGTTGCAGTCGTTGTCACGACAGCACTCGCGGCAGCCCGTCTCGCCACAGCAAATCTCCCCGGCGCTGCAATCCGAATCAACGCAGCAATAGCGGCACTCGCCGTCAGGGCATTGTTTCCGATCCTCGGGGCAGGCAGGCCCGGCTTGATCCTGGCAGGCCGGGAATACTCCAATCGCGAAAAGCAGTAGCATTGCAGGAACAACGACATTTCTCATTTCATCACCCCCACGTCCGCCCCCGGATTTAGCCCGGGCACTTCGTTACAACGAGAAAAATCCTTTATATTATACAATATTCACCTGGTCGTGGCTGAAAAAGTTCCAAGGCGGGGCGCCAGCAGTGGCTGCCGAACAGATCACGGAGTTCATGGGGAGGAGTAGGAATGGTGAAACAACTAATCTCATGGTCGAACTTGTTATCTTTCGCCATCTGATACACGTTTGCAGTTTCCGGCCCGCTTCACTTAACATGCTGATTTGAGGGAGGTAGCCATGAGGCGTTTCTTGCACTTTGCGCTTGCGGTGATGCTTGGGGCTCTCATGCAACCGGCCTGCAACGAATCGGGGGCTCTAGACGGCGGAGATCGGGACGCGGACATCCAGGAAGACGGCGACGGACAGGGGCTCACGGACGCCGACGGCTACTCGGCGGACCAGGGACCGGCCGATGAGGCCGGAGATCCGCAGCCGGCCGATCGGCCCGGAGATTTGCCGGCCGATGCGGGTGCCGATCCGGGCCCGGCCGAATTCCCGATTGCCGAACTCGATGATTTGAAACTGTACATCAATATCGGAGACTCGCTCGCCGCGGGATACGACGCCAGCGGTGAAAACGGCAGTGGCGGAAAAGGGTATGCAAGGCTGATGCTGGAGAATCATCCGGATTATTCTAGCTACACCGCCCACAATCTCAGGTTCATCTATCCGGACGTCCAATTCCTGGACGTAAGCCACAGCGGCGACACCAGCTCGGATGCGCTGGCACACCTCAAAAGCACATCGCTGCCCGACGTGAGCGGCGACGTCCTGGTCAGCCTGACCTGCGGCGGCAACGATTTCAATGACAGCATCTGGACCATGATCAGCAC
The DNA here is from genome assembly GCA_035528415.1 of Myxococcota bacterium. Taxonomy (GTDB): domain Bacteria; phylum Myxococcota; class B64-G9; order B64-G9; family B64-G9; genus DATKYQ01. The sequence goes on from DATKYQ010000030.1 coordinate 96,006, forward strand.
CAACCTGACCGAATCGGCGGCCGCCCTGTTGCAAGATAACTATCGCGAGATGGCGGGCCTGCTGCGTGACAAGTACGAAAAACCCGGCCTGGACTACGAAGTGGTATTCCTGGTTACAAATATCCACGATCCCACCGCGGGCACAGGCGCCATTCCTCCGGAGTTTACTTCGGGATTCTGTGCAAAGATAAACGATCCCCAGATGGCACTAGTTCGTGATCAGGTGGTCGGGAACCTGAATCTTTTCAACCAGCGCATTTACGAAGTCATCGCGGAACTGGGCGGCAATCTCGTGGACAATCACGGCGTCTTTTTCGACCACGGCATGAACGCCGCGGGCTCCGAGCGCTGGATCACCGACGATTGCGTTCATCCAAACAACGAGGGTCACAATCAACTCAGGCGTGAGGAATGGTACGTTCTGACGGGTGATCGGTTCTGATGGTGCGTCTGGCGTTTTCGGCTGAAGTCTGATCCTGGATTGACAGATTGGGCCGTTGGCGTCTAGTGTAAACTCCTGAATTCCGCGGGAACCAGGGAAGAAGCGAGGAAGACATGAGAAAAGCAAGTTGTCTTGTATCGTCGGTCTGTCTATTGAGCATGCTTGCCCAGCGGGCCGAGGCGCAGTCTTGTCCCAATCCGACGCCGATTAGCTGCGGCGATCAAATCTCTTCAAACAGCGGCAACGGGTCGAACCTGACCAACACTTACACCTGCTACAACTACAACTACAACGGCCCCGAGATGGTCTACCTGCTCGACATCCCCGACGGGGCCGAGCTGCAGGTCGACCTGTATCCGGACAATGGCTGGCTGACATCATGGGACGCCATCCTGGTGATCATGCCGGAACTGGACGGCGATTGCTACCCCTCGGTCTGGGCCGGCTGCTCGGACGAGGGCGGCAGCGGCGGCTTCGAGGGCCTGGCCGGCGTGCTGCCGGCAGGCCGTTACTACATCGTTGTCGACGGTTACGGCGGCGATTACGGCAGCTTCGATCTCAGCGTTTCCTGCAACGAGTGCACTGGTTGCGCGGACGGCGACGGCGACGGCTACTCGGGCAACAATGCAGGTAGTTGCCCCTGCGGCAACGACTGCAACGACAGCGACCCGCTCAGGAACCCGGGCGCCGAGGAGGTCTGCGGCAACCAGGTCGACGAAAACTGCGACGGAACGGCCGTCAACCCCTGTCCAACCTGTTCTTCCGATCTGGCGGTGAGCTGCGGCGAATCGAGCACCGCCAACACCGACAACGGATCTTCCCATCTGAATAATTATTGCGGATCCGACTACACCAACTGGGGCGGCGACGAGTACATCTTCGAGATCACTCCGGCGGCCGAGGGCACAGTCGACGTGCAGATCTCCAACATGGGAGGCCAGCAGCTCGACGCCTTCGCCTTCACCGACTTCGGCGTGGCCGGCAACTGCAACAAGGACGCCTGCGTCGATATCTCGATGCAGACATCCGGCGCGCAGCACCTGGCCTTCTACGCCCTGGACGGCGAGACATACTACGTCGCCGTGGACGGGCGCGACGGAGACCATGGATCCTTCAGCTATGCTTTCAGTTGCCCAAACGAGCAATGCGCCCAGCCCGGCACTATTTCCTGCGGCCAGAGCGTAAACGGCGACACCAGCGCCGGAATCAACAACATCAGCGCTTACCCCGGCCTGCCGTGGAGCTTGTTGGGCCCCGATCTGAGCTACGCCATCTCGGTCGGCTACGACGCCCGCATCACGGCAACGTTGCACGTCGACGCCGGCGGCGGCACACCGCCCGATTTGGCCCTGGTGGCCATCGCCGACGACGGCAACGGCGCCTGCCTGCCGGCCGAAGCCTTGGCGGTCTCTGACTATTACCAGGACGAGAACGGCAATCCGCCCGAGGTACTGTCATTTTCGGCCCTGGCGAATGTGACCTACTACCTGGTGGTCGAGGGACTGACCGAGACAGACGCCGGTGGATTCACACTCAGTGCCGAGTGCGTCATCGAGTGCCCCGACGGGCTGACCGATTGTAGCGGTAACTGCGTCGATCTCGATAACGACCCGCAGTACTGCGGCACCTGCGACAATGCCTGTTCGTATGCCAATGCCCAGGCGCTATGTGTCGCCGGGACGTGCAGCATGACCGGCTGCGATTCCGGCTTCGGCGACTGCAATTCGGACGAGGCCGACGGCTGCGAGACGGCCCTGGGTACCGTAGACAATTGCGCGGCTTGTGGCGACGCCTGCGCCTTCGACCACGCCGCGGCAACCTGCGTAGCTTCAGTCTGCACGATGGGAGATTGCGAGACTGATTGGGGCGATTGCGCGAACGGAGACATGGACGGCTGCGAGACGGCCTTGACCAACTCGGCGAACTGCGGCGCCTGCGGCACCGTTTGCAACGACCCGGAGTTTTGCTACGCGGGTTCGTGCACGGCAAGCTGCCCGGGAAACCTGACCCCCTGCAACGATGACTGCATCGACACCTCCAGCGATCCTGCAAACTGCGGCGGCTGCGGCATCGCCTGCCAGGCGGCCAACGCAACGACCGCCTGCCAGGCGAGCGCCTGTTCGATAGGAAGCTGTGACAACGGCTTCGGCGACTGCGACGTGTCGTATACCAACGGCTGTGAAACGGCGCTGGGGACGATTTCCAACTGCGCCGCATGCGGGGACGCCTGCGCCTTCGAGCACGCCAGTGCCAGCTGTAACGCCGGCGCCTGTGCCATCGGAAGCTGCGCGACGGGATACGGCGATTGCAACTCGGCGGCGGCGGACGGCTGTGAGAGCCCTTTGAACACCGATGCGCATTGCGGCAGTTGCGCCACCAGTTGCGGCAACGACCAGAGCTGCATCGAGGGCCAGTGCCAGCAGTTCTGCGCCGATGCGGACGGCGACGGGCACAAGGACATAAACTGTGGTGGAGACGACTGCAACGACAGCGTCGACAGCATCTATCCGGGAGCCGCGGAGATCTGCAGAGATAACATCGACCAGGATTGCGACGGTTCCGACCAGGAATGCACTTGCGAGGACAACGATGGAGACGGCTACCAAGATGAGAATTGCGGCGGAGACGACTGCGACGACACCAACGGCTACATCAATCCCGGCGTGTCCGAGATCTGCGACGATGATATCGACCAGGACTGCGACGGTGTCAAACAGAAATGCGACTGTCCCGACACGGACGGCGACGGTCACCAGGCGACCTTTTGCCTGGGGGACGATTGCAACGACAACAACGCCTCGATCCATCCCGGTTCTCTGGACGTCTGCGGCGACGGCATCGACCAGGATTGCGACGGCGCGGACCGCGCCTGCCCATCGTCCAACTCAGGCTGCGGCTGCAGCAGCACCCGGGGGGGCGATCCGGTCCGGCTGGTTCTTCTGTTGCTCGGATTAGTTGCCCTTTTACGGCGCAGGGTGTAGCTTTTTGCCCATGTATCGCTCGGCGCTCATCATACTTTCGCTGCTCGTCTCCTGGCCGGTCATGGCCGACGACTTCGTGGGCACGCGCCCTCTTGGTATGGGCGGCGCGCACCGGGCCATCGTGACCGGCAACGACGCGATCGTCCTCAATCCCGCCGGTATGAGCCTCTTCAAACGCTATTCGTTCGAGGCGCAATACCTGTTGGCGACCAAGTTCGATTCAGAGGACGGCCCAGACCAGCATATTTTCCACATCTCGGTAGTCGACAACCAGATCCAGTACTTTGCCACCGGCATGGCCTACACACGCGTCGAGCGCGGGGATGACAAGGCTGGTAATCGCTACGACATGGCCTTTTCGGTGCCCCTGAGCGAGGGCTTGTTGATCGGCACGGACATCAAGTACCTCGATTTCGAAAGAAAGGATAAGGCCGACGTCAACGCGGTCAGTGTCGACGTCGGCGTCCTGCTGCGCACCTCGTTCGGCCTGCACTTAGCCGTAGTCGGCTACAATCTGACCAACACGGGCGACTACCTCGAACATCCCATCTCAATGTCCGCGGCGATGATGTACTCGCCCTTCAGGACGCTTGAGCTGTCCTTCGACTGGTTCATCAACTTCCAGAAGCCCACGGATATCGACGAGCCGACGAGCGATAAAGAAACCGGTTACTCCTACGCCTTCGGGGCCGAGTACCTTTTGCTGGGCCAGATCACCATGCGGGGCGGTTACCTGATCGACAAATCCCGCCCCGGCGGCGACGATCAATACTGGTCCGTGGGGATCGGCTACGTCACGCAGCGTTTCGCCTTCGAATTCGGTTACCGCGGGTCGGTCAACCACACCTCGTGGGGCAACAACTTCGGCTTCGCCGTCCGGCTTTTCATGTAGTCAATCTATCTTCTTTAAATGTCAATGCCACGGGCCGACGTTGTACAAGACCCAGACGTCGCCGCGACGTGAGGCGATCAGGGGAAAGTAGATCAGCAATCCCGGTCGACCGTTCGGCCGCGGTCTGAATGGGACCAGGTAGCGGGTTCCGCAAAGATCAGCCGACCACAGAACGTCGTCGCTGAAGCGCCCCTTGCCCCGACCGCGCCGGATCTCGATCCGATCGGGGTTGTCGCCTGTGCCGCCACCTGCGCGACCGATGACCAAATCAAGCAGCCCGTCCCCGTCGAAGTCGGATCGAAAGTCGGGATACGGCCCGGTCAACTCCTGGTTGGAGGCGAAATCTATCCGCAGCTTGGACGGGATCACGAAATCCGGACTTTCAGTGAAAACGCCCTTGCGCGAGAAGTAAATCTCGAAATCGACGTTCAGCTTGCCGGCCAGCATCATGCCGATCAGGCTGCTGAGACCCATTTCGACATGTGGGCGTACCAAGTCCAGACGACCGTCGCCGTTGACGTCGCTGAGCGACACCGATGATCCCCAACCGGCGCGCCGGCTTTGGAAACTGGCCCGCGGGGGATAGTCGCAGGCTTCGTCCGCCAGGTAAACCCTGAGCTCGCTTTTCATGTTGCTGATGCCGCCCACTGTCTTGTCGATGACCAGGTCGGCCCGTCCGTCCCCGTTCAGGTCGCCGGCCCGGATCTGAACGTGGGCTCCGCGCTTGATCCGTTCTTCACGCTCAAGCATGCTGAATGTGCGCAACAGATCGGGCCCGGCGGGAAATGAGCCGTCGGCACGCTGGCGATAGACGGCCACGGTGTTGCGCGAGAAGAACATTAAGTCGGGCCGGCCGTCGGCGTTCTGATCCTGCGCCTGCCAACGCGGAACGGCGATCTGAAACAAGGCCCCGTAGTCCCTGGCCGAGCGAAAATCCTCGGCCGAAGTGTAAAGCTCTGCGCGCGTGGGAACCCTGAGCATGCACTGCAACGACCAGGCGCCCTGCGCTCCCCGAACATACAGGGCCAGCGGCCCGATCGGCACACTCGGCACGAGCAGGCCGCGGCGGCCGGCGCCCAACTCGACCAGCAGCGACAGGCGCGGCAGTCGGTCCTCGTGCGGAATCGCGGCCAGGGTCATAACCTGGAGCACGCGCACGGGACTGGCCGCAAGTCCTCCAACGGGTTGCCCGGCGAGCGCCCAGATTCCGTCGGCGCGCAACACAAGCACGTCGGCCAGGCCGTCGAAGTTGACGTCTCCGACATCGAAGGCCACGCTCCCGCGCGGCAAAGAGAGCACCTGGGTCGGTCGCGTGGAGAGCTTTCCGGGTGCAGCCAGATAGACGCTGACACGCTTGGTAGTCTGGGGCGGAAAGCCCTGGCGCCAGAAGACGAGAAAATCAACCAGCCCGTCGCCGTTGACGTCCGCCGGCACGACGCTCGATACGCGGCCCGGCAGCTTGAGCTCGAACCTTTGCAAGGGCCCCGCCGCGCCCAGGAAAAGAGATAACAGCAAGCAGGTGAGCGTCGCGCTCATTCTGTCCCCTGTTTGCGAGGCGGCATGGGGGTGAACAGACGGTGCCCGGTGAGATCGTTGACCCCTACGTAGATGTCGATCTCGTAGGCGTCCTTGAGGTTGCCGTAGGTCATGACCTCCTCGATGCTCCCCTTGCGTACAATGGATCCCTGCTTTAGCAAGGCCACACTGTCGCAAAAGGCCGCAGCCAGGTTGAGATCGTGCATGGCGGATATCACGGTAAGGCCGGTTCGGCGCTGGATATCGCCGATAAGGTCATAGAGCATCACCTGGTGGCGGATATCCAAGTGGGCCGCCGGTTCGTCCAGCAGCAGGATGCGCGGTTGCTGCGCCAAGGCCTTGGCTACTACGACGCGCTTGAACTCGCCCCCCGAAAGCTCGTGCATCCGCCGCCGGCGCAACTCGTAGACTCCGGTCTGGTGCATGGCCTCCCTGGCCGCATCCCTGTCGACTGCCCGATCGAGCGACAGCGGTCCGCGGTGCGGGACGCGTCCGAGCAAGACAACTTCCTCGACGGTGAAGGGAAAGGCCAGCTCGAACTTCTGGGGAACAACCGCCACCTGCCGGGCCAACTCACGCCGGTCCCAGTCTGAAAGGCTGCGTCCCATTACCTCGATCGATCCGCGGCGCGCCTTGAGTGCCCCGGAAATCAACTGGATCAAAGTAGTCTTGCCCGATCCGTTGGGACCCAGCAGGCCGAGGAACTCCCCCCGGCGAACCCGCAGGTCGACGCCCCTGATCACTGCTTCGGTCGTGTACCCGAACTCCACGGCCGTAAGCTCGATGGCCGCTTCTTGTTGTTTCTGCTGGCTCACGCGGTTCGATGGTTACACTTTCTTGCCCGCTCGCGTCAAGTCTGATACCTTGTTGGTCAATGAACGCCGTCTTTCTCTCAGGAGGGGGGGCCCGCGGCGCCTACGAGGTGGGCGTTCTCAGGGCCCTTCTGAAGGACGGCCCGCCTATCCAGCTCATCGGCGGCGCGTCGATCGGCGCCATCAACGCGGTCTTGGCGGCCACCGGCCAGATCGAGGAACTGGCCGAGGTGTGGCAGCGCATGTCCACACTGCAGGTCTACCGTCCGCGTCTTGATCTCTGGCGCTTCAGGAAGTGGACCTCGTTGTTCGACAATCGTGGCCTGTTCAAGCGCCTGCGCGACAACGTCCATTGGTCGAGGTTGCCGCATTCCAACGTACAGGTGTTCATCTCGGCCACCAACATCAGCCTGCGCACCAACGAGACCTTCGCCAACTCGGAGATAACCTACCGTCATGTGCTGGCCTCCTCGGCCATACCGATCCTCTTCGCGCCGGTTCAGATCGGCAAGTACTGGTACATCGACGGGGCATTCTCGCTTTTAAGGCCGCTCAAGCCGCTCCTGAAGGCCGGCGCCAAGCGCATCTTTACGGTCTTCTTGAGCCCGCGCCGGCCGCGGCTCAGGCCGCCCACCAGCCTTTTCCAACTTGCCGATCGGACGCTGGAAGTGATTCTCTCGTCCTCGATGGCCGCCGACAGGAAGCAGATCGAAAACACCAACCAGGAGATCGAGCGGCTAAAAGCTCTCGACGTTGACCCCAACGCCTTCAGGAACAAGCCCTACCGCCCGGTGCAGGTGATCGGCATCTACCCTTCGCGTGAGCTGGGCAACGTGGGCAGCTACCTGGTAGTCTCCGGCGACAAATCACGCGAGTTGATCGAGCTCGGCATGACCGATTGCTACCGCGTGCTGAAACGCTACGAGTTGATCTGAAAACAGGTCTGTCAGATGAAGGCCGTCCGGTGACGGCTACGAAGCAGTAACAGAAAGAAGGGGCCGCCTAAAAAGGCGGTGATGACTCCCACCGGCGGCTCGGTGGACAGGGGAACGAACAGCAACCTGGCGCCCAGGTCGGCGAGTACCAAAAAAGCGCCTCCGGCCAGCGCCGATGCCGGCAGCAGCAGGCGATGGTCCGGACCCAGGATCAGGCGCATCAGGTGCGGCACGATCAGGCCGACGAAACCCACCAGGCCCGAGACGGATACGGCTAGTCCCACCAGCAGCGAGGCTGCGAAGAAGATGATCGCCTTCGTTTTCTCGACGTCCACTCCGAGGTGCGTGGCGCCCTGCTCGCCGAGCGCTAATGCGTTCATGCGGCTGGCCATCAGTGCAAGCACGCAAATGCCGGCGATCGTACCCGCGGCTACCACCAGGATGGTCGAGTACTCGCAATACCCAATGTTGCCCATCAGCCAGACGAGGATCTCTCGCGTCTTGGTGGCGGTCACGGCCGTCTTGAGAAACATGATCACCGCCGAAGCGAAGGCATTGAAAACAACTCCGACTAAGAGAACCGTGATCGTGTCCACTCTCCCGGCCACACGGCCGATGCGATAGACGAGGACCATGGCCGCAAGCGCCCCCAGAAACGCCGCCGGACCCTGCAGGGCGATACCGATACCGGCGCCGCCGACAAGGGCCATGGCCAAGGTTCCGCCCAAGGCCGCCCCGCCGGAGACTCCCATGATGAAGGGATCGGCCAGGGGATTTCGCAGCAAGGCCTGGAAAGCCACGCCCACGGCCGCCAGGGCTGCTCCCACCAGGGCGGCCAACAGCGCGCGCGGCAGGCGTGCCAAGAGAATGGTCGCCGCCTGCGGATTGCTGTCCGGGTCGAGCGGCCAAAGGGAGGCCAGGTCGGTCCCGCCCGGGCCGAGCAGCGCACTGGCGATGACACACAGGATCATGACGACGAAGAGTAGCCCAATCACCTTGACGAAACGAGCCGGGGTCAACAGCTTGGTCTTTTTGGGTTTGGAGGACATTGGCCGACATAATACGGTTGATTGCCAGACCTGTCCAGGCCGAGTAAAGTGTACAAGGTTATGTGTGGGATCGAGCATCATGATGGCTGTCCCGCTCTCGGAGTGGCGCTGGAGCGCTGGCCCGAGTTGGCGCCGACTTACCGGGAGCTTGCGGACAGGAAGTTCGCCGGTGTGTTTGAAAAATACCTGGCCGACGCCTCGCCCGAGCAGGTGGCGACTTTTTTACGTGAAGCCGACGGTGTGGATCTCGAACGGATCGAGCGCCACCATGCGGCGCTGCGTCGGGGAGAACGCGAACAAATTGGTCTCGATCAGGTGAAGCGTGTGCCGCTTGTGACGATCGAGGACCAGTCAACTCGGCTGCGCGAAGACAGCGCGGAGGGGCTTGCATCGCTAAAGGAGGGGCGCTGGGCGTCGGTGGCCTTCGCCGGCGGGGCGGGAACCCGTTTCGCGGCAGGGCTTGACGGGTTGCAGCGTGCCTTGGCCCGACCCAATGAAGTTCTGCGCGCGGGCGGCTTCGATTCTGGAGAACCAAAGGGCGCCTTTCCCATTTCGCCGGTGGGTGGGCTGAGCTTCTACGAAATAGTTCTCGCCCAGGCGCTGGCGGCCGGAGTCGAAAGCGGGCGGCTGCCTTGGGTGCTGTTTCTGACCAGTCGATTGACCCACGAACGAACCGTGGCGTTTCTCGGCAGTCGAGATCTGTTTGGTCTTCCGGACGATAGCTGGATAGCTTTTCAGCAGGCCCAGGAGCCTCGTCTGGACATGCAAGGCTGCCTGATTGCAGATCAGGGGGGCAATATCGATCAAACCGGCGATGGGCACGGCGGCGTCTACCGGGCGCTGCTCGACAACCGGCGGGAGGGACGCCCGCTGCTGGACTACTTGCGCACTGCGGGTATCGAGCAGTTGATCATGCACAACGTGGACAATCCGGCGGCGCGCCCGTTTTTCCTGCCGCGCCTCGGGTTCCACCTGCGCGAGGGTGTGCTTTTCACTTTGAGTGCCGTGCGCAAGACGGATCCGAACGAGAAGGTCGGCGTACTGATGCTGCTTTCGAGCAGCGGTCGCCTGGAAGTGGTCGAGTACAATGTACTCGATCCACGGGTGGCCGGCGCCAGAGACGCGCAAACCGGCAGGCTGCTGCACGAGGCGGGCAACGCCAACACCAACCTGATCAGTGTCGAGGCGATTCGTGACGACTTCGAACCGACGCTCTATACGGGCAAGAAGATCGTCTCGCGCATCGGGCCGGTGGCTGCGAGTTCTTTCGAGAAGCTCAACCAGCACATCACCCGTACGCTTAATCCTGCCCGGGTCAGGGCCTACGAGATCAGGCGCGACGAACTGTTCTTTCCGACCAAGAACGTCACCGGGACCGACTCGGTCGAATCATCGACGCGCATGTTGTCGGCGCTGGGTGAACGACTGTTGGGCGCCTGTGGCGCCAGTGTGGGCCAGGGAGCCGTAATCGATCTGCACCCGGCTTGCGGCGAGACGAAAGAACAGCTTGAGTGTATCGGCATAGGCCCGGACTGGACCATCGGACGCGGGGCGCGATTGTACCTGTGCGCCGGGCAAGAGCCGATCAATGACGGCACGGTCAGGCTCGAAGACGACAGCTCGTTGATCCTTTATGGGGCCCGGCCCTATGGCGGCCTGGCGCTTGATGCCGAACGCCGCCTGACGATCGACACGGCCGGGATGAGCCGCCTGCGAATCGGGCGCGGGGTGACGCTGGGCAGGGGCGTCAGGCTGGTGATGCGCATCGGCGCGGGGGGAAAGCTGAAAATACCTGCCGGGCGGACAGTTACGGCAAACATCGAGGTCGAGGTGGGAACCGGTGAAGAAAAAACTCTTTAGTTTACTCCTCGCGTGTCTGCTGCTTTTGACGGGCGGCTGTCGGAAAGAGGCCGGTCATCCCGACCTCATCTGCGGCATGCGCTTCAGGCAAGCCGACGGCGCGCGCCTGGTCAAGGGCGATCCTGCGCCCCGCGTGCATGTGTTTGGCTTTCCGGCATCGTTCATGCTCGACAACCTCGAATCCGGGCGGGCCGTTTCTTGCTCGTTCGATATGTTCGGACCGCAGGTCGCGCCGGAGCGAATCTTCACCCGTTACGGGAGACCGGACGAGAGGAGGTTAAAGGTTACTGCGACCGCCGCTAACGAGGTACACATTAATTACCCGCTGGCCTCCAAGTCCTATGGCATAGTTTCGATCGAAAAGCGTCTTTCGGTTCCCGATGACTCCAGACATCTGTTGTACAATGGCCTTACCTTCGACATCGAGGGAGGTATTTTCCTGCGCTCGAAAGGCCCCGCCGCGCTGCTGCGCTCGCTCGGCCCCACGACGGTGGCGCACGTAAGCAACCGGACAAAGCGCACGCTTCGGGTGGATGTCGTTGTCGACAATGTTTCCAATCGCCTTTCGCATTATGGTGTTTCTGGAAAAGGCGGACCGGGCAAGATAACGATCAAACCCGAAGGCCAGTTGCGCGTTCGCTTTTCCGGGACGCTGGTGGCTGGCGAGCAGATCTGGATCAAGGTCGCCCCGCACGAGCTACGCTACCCCTACAGCTTCGTCTTCGGCGGCGACGTCAAGGAAAACATTCCCACTTTTCTCGCCCTGCTCGACAGGGTGAGCAAGAGGGCCGACCCGTTGTTCATGTTGGCCGTTGGCGACTACACGCGCAACAGCCTGCCGGCCGAGTTGGACGATTTTTTCGAGGCCAGCGGGCAGATCGCGTGTCCGGTTTACTACGTCAAGGGTAACCACGAGACCAGGTGCCAGGGTGACGTGCATTTTCGCAGGCTCTTCGGCTCTGAACGATTCTTCCTGGTAGTGGATCGGATGTTGTTCGTGGTGCTGGATTCGACCCTGCGCGACGGCACAGGGTACCGGCTGGGCGACGAGCAACTCGCCTGGCTCGACCAGGTCCTTACGGCGCAGCAGGCAGTCCCCTGGAAGTTCGTCCTGTTGCACACCCCTCCATCTCCACTGCACGGCGATACATTGCAACCGGAACACAATTCCAACCTGTCTGAAAGTGATGCAAAGGTACTCAGGGCGCAAGTAAGTAGACACAGGGTGTCTTACGTATTGAGTGGGCACGCTCACATCTACGCCCGTAGCGTACAGCAGGGCGTGGTCTATCTGACAAGCGGCGGCGGAGGGGCCAAGCTTTACACCTATTCCCCGGTGGCCGGGTTCGACATCGATACCCGGCCGCATCTGATGCTCTTTACGGTCTACGCGGATGGGATAGAGGAAGAGGCGATTCGTCTGTAGTTTTATGATTTCTACAGAAGGTGAGCCGGAAATCCCTTGGGGGAATCCGTGCCGGGTTCTTTTATGGCCGCGGAGATCGGCAGCAGGCTTGGTTCCAGTATCCAGGACCAGATCGGGCGCCTGGCGATACTTCCCGAGCGGCAGGTGATGTCATCGGTTTCGGGATCGTTGCCCAGCAGCAGACCGTGCCGGCAGCCATGTCTGGCCATAGCCCTGGCCAGAGGACGGGGATCTCGAGCCGCGTCCGGATCGTACTCGACCTGCACGAAAACCCTCTTGCCCGATCGATCGGCTGCCGCTAGGCCCGAGAGCTTCATCGATTTCCACGCCAACACCCGAGCCCCAAGCCTGCGCAATTCTATATAAACGGCAGTCTCCGAAAGTGCGCGCTCTGCGACACCCCGACCGGAAAGCGCGGCCGCCAACCCGCAGTCGGCCGCGAAGGTTCTCCTGGCGGCCCCGTGGCGATCTCGATCTGCATCCTCCAGCCGCGAGATGATATGAACCAGGCCGCTGTGCTCGATGTGAGACAGGAAGGCCCGGGCCTGATCCAGAGACCTGGTCAGAATTCCCTTCATGTGAGATAGGCTGAACGATTCGCTGGTTGAGGAGGCTAGATAGACCGCTATAGCGGTTAGTTTGCCTGTATCTCTCACCTCGCTTTTCGCGACTACCTCGTGAAACAGGATCTCATGGAAAAGACGAACGAGACTTTTTGTATGGTCCTTGCTGTCCCAACTTACCGGCAAACCGCCAGCCTGCAGAAAGGCGGGAAGCTCTTCTTGCGCTGTGACGTTATTGACCGATTTATCGGTGAATAGCTTAATCCAATCTCGCAGGCCAAGCGGCAGAAAGGGTATCTCGGCAATATCAACGGCCCCGGCCTCAATCTCGTCTGGTTGGCCGGAGACGGCGGCGATTACCCCGGCGCCGGTTTTGCGCCTGAAATCACGCGCCCAGGCCAGCCAGCCGGATACCCTGTCGGCCTCGTCGAGCAGTATCCAACTCTTATGTCCCTTGTTCGAGTCGGTTGCCACTCTCGAAAACAGTTCGAGAGTTTCTTTGCGGGGTCTTGGCGCCAACCTGGGATCCTCGAGATCGATGCTGACTACCCCGGACTCTTCATGGTGCCCAGAAAGAACCCGCGCAATCTCTCCGAGTGCCGTCGACTTGCCCGATCCACGTATCCCTCGCAGTATTACGATCTGGTTGGAATCCAGTTCTTGAAGGGCAAGATCAATTTCTTTTTTTCGCCATAGGTTGATTATCGTTATTCTCCGTTATATCGGTCAATAGTAAACTATTGTTTCAGCTGACGTCAAGCGCATTATGGCTATTGAATTTTGAGCCATAGGTATTACAATGCTAGTGTATAGACGAGCAGGAGGAGGTCTGCATGCCGATGTACGAATATGAGTGTTCAAAGTGCAAGCATCAGTTCGAACTGCTCAAGTCGCTTTCCGAGCGGGACGATCCCTGTGAGTGTCCCGCTTGCCGCAAAAAGGCCAAGATGAAGAGGCTGTCTTCTCTTTTTAGCTCGTCTGGTTCGGGTGGTAGCACCGGAAACCTGTCTGGAGCCTGCTCCCATACCAGTTCGGGCGGCGGGTGAGGCATCTGACTAGACCGCCCCGGTCGGGGTGGTAATATTATCTGTCAGCAGTTGGTTCCGGGTGCAGTATTCTAGAAAGGCGGGCCAGGCCATCGACGATGCGCGGGCCGGGCCTGAAAAAGAGAGACGAGTTCAAAGCGTGTACGCGCCCGTTCTTCACGGCCGGCACGACCTTCCAGCGACTCCATCCACGTCGCACCTCGGACGTGGACATCTCGGCGTCCTTCCCGCCGGACGAGGCGTCGATGATGACGTCGGGCGCGAGCTTGATAAGCGCTTCGATCGGCACACTGGGGTAGCGTACCCGCGAGTCTCCCAGCAGGTTCTGTCCGCCGGCGATGGTAAGCAGTGTGTCTGCGAAACTGCCGCGGCCTGCGACTACCAGCGGCCGGTGTCCGTAGACCAGGATCACCCGAGGCCGCGGCCGGCCCGCGACGCGCGTCCTTATGCCGGCGATACGGGCCCGCATCTTTGCGACCAGTTTCCGGGCTCCCTCCTCCTTTTCGAAAACGACGCCGAGCCGTTCAATTGCCCCGTAGATGTTGTCAAGAGTGTATGACGGCAAAACAAGCACCGGCACCCCCAGCCTGGTGATGACGTCGAGTCGGTCGCGACCGCCCGGGTTGGGCACGCAGATTACGAGCTGCGGTTCGAGGGCCATGATTCCCTCGACGCTGGGATCGACGAAACCGCCCACCCGGGGAAGCTTCTTGACCTGCTCGGGGTAGTCGTCGAACCTGGTTACCCCGACCAGCCGTTCTCCGGCACCAATGGCGAACACGATTTCAGTCAGGTTGGGGGCCAACGACACGACCCGCCCGGGAACCCCGTGCGGCCGCGGTTTGCCAAGATAGGCGGACCCGGCGGGCTGGGCCGCGGCTGCGGCAGCCAGAAACAGCGCAACGATTGTTTCGATCAGAATTCTCAAGGCTGCACCAGTTGTGTCCGTCTTCCAGCCTCTCAGATACGGCATCCGGTCGTAAAGTGAATTCTTATAAAAAAAGCGGGCTCTAAAGCCCGCCTTTCAAAAGCGTTTGATGTTGTTCTGTCTGCTCAGCTTCTCTTGGATTTCCTGGTCTTCTTGACCTTCGCCGGCGGCTTGGCTGTCGTCTCACCCTTGAGCACGACACGTTCGCGCACCTTTGAAAGCAACGCCTTGCCGATGCCCTTGACCGCGAGCAGATCGTCGACCGTTTTGAAAGTCTTCTTTTCCCGGTAGGCGATGATGGCTTTTGCCTTGGCGATCCCGATGCCTGGCAGCAGCGCAATCTGTGCGGCGCTGGCGGTGTTGACATTGACCACGCTCGTCGAGGAACCGGCCTTTGCCTGCGCGCCGGCCAGAGTCAAGCAGAGCATCGAAAGCATCGCGACGAAAACTACCGTCAAATGGTTAACAGTCTTCATGATTTGTCTCCTTTTCTTCTTGTAAGAATAAAAAGTACACCGTGAATCTCTCTTGTTTTATTCGCTTGCCTGTTCCTGGAATTTCTCCCGGATCTGAAGCCGCCCATTGGTGGGCAAGGCGTCCAGGTAGACGTTGAAAGATCCATCGCGATTCGTGAAACATGCTCCAACCTTGATCCAGAAAGATTTCTCGAGTCCCTCTCGCTCGACGATGGTGTACACTTGCAGCATCTTGGCACCTTCGGCCATGGTTTGCCTCCTTTCAAAAATGGAGGATCTCGCTTTTCCCGGGACTGCGACCTTTCCTCCGGTCGCGGTGATGATAAGCAATATGTGTGCCGTTGTGTGCGGGTGTAGTGGTAGATGGTGAAAACCCGTTTTTTACAACTCGTTGCGAAGATCGAGTAAGCCCGAGCCTGATGCGTAACAAGTGCTTCCGGGCCCAGGGGTGTCCGATTTCCGGACACGGCCGGGAGTTTGAAATGAGGGGACGGAGTAACAACCTCACCAATCTCATGTCGTGAACCCAACAAGAAGTTCCCATTTGGTGTATAATGCTGACCGGGAGAAGCGGCACATGCTTGGCGTTGTGATTGGCATTACGGCCGCCGCGATTTTAGCATTGCCCGCGGCAAGCTTGCCTGTTGGCAGACAAGAGGCGCGGTTCGAATCCTGCGCGCCCGCAGACACCCGCACACCCCAACAGATCCGGCGTTATCTGGCCCGGCGGCTCAAGAGTTCTGAGCTTTCAGATCTGCAAATCCCTTTCGAGGCGGACGATGACATTTGCGAACTGGCTGCTGAAGTCACCGCCCATGCCCACGACGATCGCCAGAGGCTCGCTGCGCTACGGCGCTATTTCAAGCGCAGGGGTTTTCTCGAACAGTATGATCGCTACGGCACCCGCACCGCTCGGCAGGTGTTGCAAAGCGGCGAAGGAAACTGTCTTTCGTACGCCAATCTGTTCGTGGCAATGGCCCGCGCCGCCGGGCTCAGGGCCTACTACCTGGACGCCAGCGAGCAGCTAAACGAGTTTGGCAAGAGCGGCTCGGTGTTGGTCCGCTGGGGCCACGTGCTGGTGGGCGTGCGCATAGGTCCCGACTGGATCGCCGTGGAATTTGACGGCCGGGCCGGAAGGGCGCGCAGGTACCGGGTCGTCAGCGATCTGGAAGCAATCGCCGACTTCTACAACAACCTCGGCAGCGAACTGGCCTGGTCGGGCGGAGCGTCGGGCGGGTTTGGATCCGGGCAAGCCATACGCGCATACAGCATGGCCACCCGCA
The DNA here is from genome assembly GCA_035528415.1 of Myxococcota bacterium. GTDB lineage: Bacteria > Myxococcota > B64-G9 > B64-G9 > B64-G9 > DATKYQ01. The sequence continues at coordinate 112,235 of DATKYQ010000030.1, forward strand.
TCGACCCGGGCTTCGCGCGGGCTTGGAACAACCTGGGCGTGGCATTGTCCAGGGCTGGTCGTCAACGCGAGGCCATGAGCGCATATAAAAGCGCCATTCACGTCTCACCCGGCTTTCCGGCACCACGCGCCAACCTGGGACATTTTTTGAGGAAGGGCGGCAATCCCGTTGCAGCCCGTCGAGCCTACGCCAAGGCTGTCGCATTGGCGCCCGGCAATGCTCATTACCGCTATTTCCTCGGCCGTGAGCTTCTGGATGCCGGTCAAGAGGATCAAGCGCGTGAACAGTTCATGAAGGGTCGGCAACTTGACGATAGCCTTTTTCAAATCCAGCTCGAGTTGGCCAGGTTGCACGTCAAACGGGCGGAATTGAGGCAGGCCAGAGAAGCCGCCCGGCGCGTGCTTGAACTGGTGCCCGGCCAAAGAGATGCCCGCAGACTGCTCGACAGGCTCGGGCACTCGAAATAGACGCGCGCTTTGAAAATCATTTCACAGAAAGAAATGGGACTGGCAAGATCTTGCCCTCGAAGGCCGACAATTGCCTGCTTTTGTGCTCAAAAAGCACTTCTGCCAGCGTAACTATCTGATAAAATAGAAGTAGTCAGCAAGGGGGGACTGGCACGGCTCTTGCTGCTTTATACGAGATTGGTCTTGAACTGCTTGGCCCGAGACGAGGTTGCTGGTATGAGTCATGTCTGGAGATATCAATTGTCAAAAGCGATGGAAAGAACGGGGTCGGAAGATAAGTGGTTGTTGGAATCCGGCACCCTGGTGGATCACTTTCGCATCATTCGTCCACTGGGCAAGGGAGGCATGGCAGAGGTGTACCTGGCCAGGGACACCAAACTGGGCCGAAAAGTAGCCCTCAAGATGGTACGGCCCGAGACTCTCGGCTCCCAGGAGGCCATCGATCGGTTTTTGTTTGAAGCGCGTGCCACGGCCAGGTTCGCACATCCACACATCGTCACAATCTACGCGGTAGGCGAGGCCCTTGGACGGCCTTACGTTGCGCTCGAATACCTGGAAGGGCAAAGCCTTCGCCAGCGAATGGAGCAGCAACGATGCAGTCTGGCCGAAATCCTGCGAACTGGTTTGGCCATTGCCGAGGCCCTGAAAGAGGCCCACGGAGGGGATATCCTGCATAGGGATTTGAAACCCGAGAACGTCATTCTGGCAAGGGACGGTAGACTACGGGTGTTGGATTTCGGGCTGGCGGGGGTCAGCCGACACAAGGGCGATTCGGACCGCGCGGATGAAATGCTCGAATCCGCCATTCTGGAACCCGCCGGATCCAAGGTGCAGGGTGTGCGGGGAACACCTGCCTACATGGCGCCGGAACAATGGGAAGAGAAACAGTCAACAGGCGCGGTCGATATCTGGGCACTGGGAGTGATTCTCTACGAACTGATTTCCGGCCGCAGGCCATACGAAGAAACTTCATCGGTCAAGCAGGCCGCCAGGGTACTTGGGCCCTACCCGGTTCCTCCGTTGAATCGGAATACCGCGCCGGGCTTGACGGATCTAATCATGGAATCTTTGTCCAAGGATCCCGCAAAGCGACCCTCTGCCTCCCAGGTGGTTCGACGTTTGACTGAAATTCTCACGAGCGATCGGGATGTCTCGCTTCTTGAAGACAGTCCTTTCAGGGGATTGTTGGCATTCGACGAAAGACACCGACATTTCTTCTTTGGACGAAATTCAGAGATCGCGGCTTTTGTAGAGCGATTGCGCCAACAGCCGGTCCTTCCGGTGGTGGGGCCTTCAGGCGCCGGAAAGAGTTCGTTCGTCCAGGCCGGAGTGATCCCCAGGTTGAGAGAGAGGCCCTCTGGTGGTTCTCCAGATGAGGCCCGGGGCGAATCCTTTCCTGGTGCTGGCCAGCCGGATCATTTCCGCCAGACGCCAGACGGCCGTATTGGCGGGAGCGGAAATCTCGGGACTCGAGCTGCCGAGCAGCGAACGGCTGGACGATTCTATCGACCAGGCACTTGAGACCGAAGCCGATAGACTCGCGCTGCAACTGAGAGAGAACCCGCACCTTCTGAACCTGGTGTTGCATCGCCTGGCTGATAAGAAACAAGGCCGGGTTGTTCTGTTTGTCGACCAACTCGAGGAACTGTACACACTTGTGGCCGACGTGAGCGTTCGGCGTGCCTTCATGCGGGCCATATGTACCGCGGCAGATGATCCCGAAATGCCGGTTCGGGTGATTTTCACGATACGTGAGGAGTTCCTCAGCAGGCTGGCCGAAGGCAAAGGCGTTCGTGAGGCAATCAGCCAGATCAGCGTGCTACGTTCTCCCGAACCGGAATCCTTGCACGAAATCCTCGTCCGGCCGCTTCAGGCGGTTGGATATAGTTTCGACGATCCAAAGATGGTCTGGGAAATGGTAAACGAGGTGAAAGACGAAGTGTCACCTTTGCCACTGCTTCAGTTTGCGGGCCGGATGCTCTGGGATCGGCGGAACGAAAAAGAGAGGCTGCTCAGGCGTGAGGTCTACGCGACCATGGGGGGAGTAGCCGGCGCCTTGGCCCAACACGCCGATGGAATTCTGGCTGGTCTGTCGGTGGAAGAAGTTCGGCTGGCCCGCAACATTCTTCTGCGCCTGGTAACCGGGGAGGGGACCAGGCAGGTGCTCACGCGTTCGAAGCTGATGGAAGGTCTCGATGGCCGCGCAGAAGATGTGCTCAGGCGTTTGACTTTGGCTCGGCTGATCACCATTCGCCAGTCGAAAACAGAGGAAGAGGGTGAACTGGAATTGGTCCATGAGTCTCTGATCGTTACCTGGGGACGCCTAGCTCGCTGGATCGATGAAAGTCGTGAAGATCTGGTTTTCTTGGCCGAAGTGACTCAGGCGGCCGAATTATGGGAGAAACGGGGAAAGAGAGCCGAAGAGGTGTGGCAAGGCGATGCCCTGCGAGAAGCCAGAAAAGCTGTTGATCACTGCACAACAGATATTCCCAGCCAAGTGAAGCGCTTTATGGACGCCGGGCAACGAAAGGAGAATCGGCGCACCTGGAAAATCCGGTTCGGGATAGCTACGGCATTTATAGGACTGGTGGTGATGGCCCTGGTCTTCATGGCCAAAGAGCACGAAACCAGTTTGCAGAAGGAAGTAGTGGAACACGAGCGGGCCGTAGCACAGCGCGAAGGGGCCGCAGCCATACTGATACAAGGCAACGTACTCGAGGCGCGTGCCAAGCTGCGAGCGGCTTTGGAAGTTGAAGACTCCGTATCCGGCCGGGCCCTCTGGTCCCAGCTGAGTAAAGATCCTCTTGTGTGGCGAGAGGATCAGCCCGAAATTGTCCATTGGGTAACAATTTCACCTTACGGCACGACCGTGGCAGCCTCCTTGTTCGGCGGTTGGATAGTTCTGATCGATACCAGGACGGCGGGATCCAGCAGATTTCGTGCCTATCGCGAAGGATATGTCTCCACTAAATTCTCACCGGACGGCAGGTACTTGGCGTACTTCACGGAGATCGGGCAGATCGGGATTTGGGACATGGACTTGCACAAGACCAGGATCCTGGGGCAGCACGGTAAACGCATCTACTCAGCAGATATCAGCCATGACGGCAAGCTGATTGCAACCTCCGGAGACGACAAGACGGTCCAAATATGGAACACGAGCACGGGGTCCGCGCGACAGGTGGGCGAAACCGGTGAAAAAGCAATATGGTCTGTGTCCTTCGGGCCAAGATCAAGGCTGCTTGCTACCGTCAGCGAAGCCGGCACTATTAGAATCCTGGACCTGGCTTCGGCATCAGGCACAAAGACACTGGACACTGATGGAGAGAAGGTCAAGTGGGCTCGGTTCAGCCGCGACAGCGAGTTTCTGGTGTCGTTAAGCGACAAGGGAGTACGGACTTGGGATCTGTCTTCGGGAACAAGCAAGCTCATTCTGGAGAAAGTGCCGATAGAGTTCAGCAGGGATCTCAAATGGATGGCGACAAGAGGAAAAGACGGGCTGATCCATGTATGGGATGTTCGGGCGGAATCGATCACAAAGGCACTGGAAAATTCCTCCAAAAAGATTGCTTCCCGCGCATTCAGTCAAGACGGCAGGTTGTTTGCCGGGGTCGGCGAAGACGACATCATCCAGGTGTGGAACACCGATTCGGGTGAGCGGTTACTGGATCTCGAAGGCCATCGCGACATGGTATCACAGCTTGCGTTCAGCCGGGACGGGAAATACCTGATTTCTGGCAGCCTCGACAAATCTGTTCGATTGTGGGACCTGACCAGGAAGGCTCGTAAGAGGGAAAGACGGGGACATGCCGATCAGGTTATCGGCGTGGGTTTCAGTCCGGACGGTACACGCTTGGCAACGGGTGGATTCGACCGGTCGGTCAAGATCTGGGACACCGATACCGGCAAGGAACTGGCGACCTTAAACGGCCATTTGTCCACGATTTGGCGCCTGGCCTACAGTCCGGATGGGAAATGGGTTGCTACCGCAGCTTTTGACGGCAAGGTTCGACTGTGGGATGTGACAACTTTCTCGGCGGAAAAACACAAAGTCCTAGAAGGGCATGTCCTTCCGGTATACAGCGTTGCCTTCAGCCCAGATAGCAAACTGGTGGTGTCCGGAGGAGGGGACGGAACCATCCGTCTGTGGGATGTGGCGACCGGGAAACAGAAGAAGAAAATCACCATCGAGACTGAAAAACGCATTGTAGGGCCGGAAAGCAAGTCAATGGTGAGCGACGTTTGTTTCAGCCCGGATGGTAAGTGGGTAGTCTCAAGCGTTTCGGATAAGAGCATTCGTATCTGGGATGTAAAGACGGGGAAGTTGCTGAAGAAGTACGATACAGAGGATTTTATGAATGCCGTGGATTTCAGCCCGGACGGTACGTTGCTGGCTTATGGAGGAACCGACGGCAAGCTTATGATCCTGGATGTAAGATCCGGAGAAATCCACGAACTGGGCAAGCATTGGGGTTGGATCTATGATTTGAAGTTCCACCCCGACGGGAAGAGGATAGCCACAGCCAGCAGAGATGATACTGCACGGATCTGGGAGTTGGAGAGCGGCAACTTCATCGAACTTCGTGGACACACAGGCGACGTGAATCGTGTGGCTTTTCACCCACAGGGTAGGTTGTTGGCCACGGTAGGCGACGACGCAACAGCCAGATTGTGGAACGTCAATCCGCTTGGCTCCACGGTCGACGGTGGATGTCTTTGGCGGGCTCCGCTATTGTACTTGCCGACCGATGGACAAGTGCAGCTGTTTTCTCACCGGGGATGGGTTGTGCCGGGCGATGAGACCGTTTCGCCGGCCCCAAGTAGCGACAAGTGGCGCAAGGCCGTCGAGTCCGCCAGGCTTGCTTCGGCAGACCCGGAGAGCAACGCCCTGTGTTTATCAACGCTGGATGCGCACCTCGAATTTTGGGACATTGGGAGCGACCGGATGGTCTTCCGAAAAGTCGTCGACAGAGCAGACCGGGTTCTAGCCATTCAGGATGGTTGTGGGGTGTTGGCAAAAGATACTGCCAGGCTCTATACGCGGTCGGGGCGGATCGTGGATCTGGGAGTTGCAGCGACAGCCCTGTCGTGGACCTCCGATCGTAAAGAGCTTCTGGTCGCGGCCGACGGCCATGTGCGTATTTTCGATCCGGCCGGAGAACTGCGAAAAACTTATCCTTGCGGCAAGGGTATCAGCGCTCTGGTCAGCGTTGAAGATCTTGTGAACCCAGGCAGATGGATTGTCACGGGAAACCAGGAAGGCAACATCGAGATCTTGCCGGACGGATCGGTCTCGGCGGTTGAGAAACCGCGAGTGACGCTACGCGACGCGGCACTCAGTCCGGTAACCGTGATGATCGGAGGTCCATCGGGAACCCTGGTACTCGGTTATTCCAGTGGCCAGGTGGGCATCTGGGACCTTCGAAACGGATCGCGCCTCGAGTACGGCAAGCTGCATGGGCCCATCAATCATCTGGCTTACCACCAGAACCGGCTGTTTACCGTGTCCGAACTGGGCGACAATCTGGTTTGGGATCTCGGGATCTACGGCATTCCATACTGTGAATTGCTGGGCCGTGTTTGGAGCGACTCGTTACTGGTGTGGAAGGACGGGCGCCTCATTCCCGGCAGTGTTCCCGCGAATCATCGTTGCAGCAAGAACCAGATACTACCCGCGCAGGCACACGGTGTGTGATCCAGACATTCAAGACTCAGTTCTTCTGGTAAGCAACCTTCTTGATACCGTGGGTTTTCATCTTGTGGGCAAGTGTGCGAACAGGCAGCCCGAGAGCGCGGGCAGTTTCTTTTCTGTCCCAGCCGTGAGCGCGCAGGGCCTCTAGAATCAAGGTTGCTTCGTGGCGCTCCATTTCCAGCTTGAGATTGATCTCACCCTCTCCCGGCAAGGAATTGTTGCCTGAATCCTCGCTTTCCGACTGGCCGACTGGCAGCTCGATTTCACGCACCTTCTCGGGTAGGTCCTCGATCGTGATTTTTTCGCCTTGAGCAATGACAACCGCGCGTTCGATGGCGTTGCGCAGTTCCCGTACATTGCCCGGCCAGGAATACCGTAATAGCAACTCCCGTGCCTGCTCATCGAAACCGCCGATGTTACACGCGTTGGCCTGATTGGCTAGCTTTATAAAATGCGAGGCAAGTGGAACAATTTCTTCCGGCCGTTCGTTCAGCGGTGGGATCTGCAGGGTCATTGCATTGAGGCGATAGAGTAAGTCTTTCCGAAAAGCTCCCTGGTTGGCCATGGCTTCCAGGTCTTTGTTGGTGGCCGTCAAGATGCGTACGTCAACTTCTATTTCCTTGTTGGCGCCCACTCTTGTGAATCGCTTGGTCTCAAGTACACGCAACAGGGCCGCCTGGGCCGCGGCTGGCAATTCGCCGATCTCGTCGAGAAGAACGGTACCCCCGTTGGCGAACTCGAAAACTCCTTCGGCTTTCTGATTGGCCCCGGTGAACGATCCCTTTTCATGCCCGAACAGAGTGCTCTCCACCAGGTTGGGGGGAATCCCTCCACAGTTGATGCAACGCATGGGCTTGTCCCTGCGCTTACCGCTCACGTGGATGGCACGGGCCACAACCTCCTTGCCGCTTCCGGTATCACCGATGATCAATACGGGAATTGCGGAATTGGCCAGCCTGGGAATCATCTCGAACACCTTTTGCATTGCACTGGATAGGACCACCAGATCCCGAGTTGCCTCCGGGGACTCTCCGAGCGGCTCTGGGCGGACGAGTGCTCCGGCCAACTCGACCGGATTGCGTGCGCTGGTCTTCTGGAGAGCCGTCCGGGTGACTTCGATCAACTCATCGGCCGAAGCGGCGTGAGTCGGCAACACTCCCAAGCCGCATACCAAGTTTTTTGCTTCTTCCACGATCCGCTTTGCCAGATCCAGCGCTTGAGACTCCGGGGATTCCGGCACCAGGATCTCCACGGTGTCCGAACTGTACAAGGCCATCTTGTCGAACGGACGAAGTTGCTCGCGGATACCGGGAAACCAACGGCCTGGGTTGTGCTGATTCTTGTCCGTACAGCGGAACATCATCAATGTGGCCGTCCGGCCAAAAACCCTGGCCCGGCCGACCTCGGCCTGGAGTTCGTCGGCGAACCGGTCGTGTCCGTCCAGTCCGAGTCGACGTTCCCGGGACGAGGCCTGCAGGTGAATCGAGGCCGTTACTGCCCCGAATGCCAGATCGTCCGCGGCCGCGACCCTTCCGCGTTCCAGTTTCTCTCCGTTGAGCCAGGTGCCGTTGGTTGACTGCAGGTCTTCAACCCAGACTTCCCCTTCAATCAGCTCGACGCAGGCATGCTGTCGCGAAAGGCTGTTGTCCCTGAGGATCACATCCGCAGGTTGCGATCGACCGACAACGATGGTTTGGCCCTCGACCAGGGGAACCGTGCGGACTCCGTCGCGGTAGGTGATCAACAGCGATACTTTTGCCCCCGAGGTCTTGTTTGTAAGAGCCCGGATCTGAGCCAGTTCGTTCGGCGAAAGGCTGGTCGTTTGCAGAAGCGATCCGTCCGTGTTCTTCTCACCCATCTGACACCCCGTGGACATGCAGAATCGCCCGCTAGGATAGCACGTAACAGGAGTTTTTCAACCTCCGGTCGAGCCGGAAGCTCTGGCAAGATCTTGCCCGCCGGGGCAAGTCCCCGCCCGGCAGCCGGGCAATATACTGTACTGGCTAAAAAAACCACGATGCTGTTCATTCGGTTTTTCCGGTGGTTAGAGGTACAGATCGATTTGGCACGGCCCTTGCGATTGGTACGGATGAAAGCCGCCAGTCCGAAGGGAGGATCGCCATGAAAAAGAAAATTGAAGCTCAGTGGTTGATGGCCCTCTTTGCCCTGATCACCTTGGTGTCGTTGATTGCTTTTGCAGGCGTAAAGAATGCCTCGGTATCGTCTACGCCGCTTGATTGTTATTCACAGGAAGAGAAGACGATCTGTTTCGATGGCCAGCCGGGTGCAAACATGACCTGTGAAATGCTGGATCTGCAGACTATGTTGTGTTCCGCCGGTGACTGACGTTTTCCCGGAGGCATGTCGGCCCTGTGTACCGTGGCCTCACGCAGAGTCGACATGTCTCCTTTTTCTTCAGTGCAACAGTTCTTCGTGAGGCAAAGGGCCGCTGGCCTCGACCTGACCGAAGCGCTTTTCGTACTTGACCAGGTTGTCTGTCAGCGCGGCGATCAGCCGCTTGGTGTGCTTGGGGCTGGAAATAATCCTGGCCCTTACCTTGGCCTTGGGCTGTTGAGGCTGCACGTAGATGAAGTCGATGGTGAACTCGGTCTCGGAGTGATTGACCATGGCCAGGTTGACATAGGCCCCCTGGGCAATCTCCTCGTCCAGCTGAATCTGGATGTTCACCTTCTCTGGTGTTTTCTTGGTCTCGTCCGGCATATCGGGCTCCCTTTGATCGTGTCGGAGCATTGTAGCACCCCTGCGGCGGCGCGCAAATGTGGTAAAACTGATTTTTCCGAAGCTAACACGTTGACTTCTCTTGTGGCCTTTCGGTAAAGTCGTTGACACCGATGGCCAAGTCACGCAAGAAGAACACGCACGCGGACGACGGGCGTACAGTCCGCGGCAAGCAGATCCAGAAACTCAAGAAATGCCTGAAAAAAAGCCCGGCCGACGAAAATGCCTTTGTCCAGTTGTGGGACGCCTTCCTGGCCGCCGAATCCTGGCAGGCCATGGTGGAGATCCTGCAGGCGCGCATCGCGGCGCTTAGCGATCCGAAGAGCAAGGTGCGCGCATTGATCCGGCTTGGAAACCTGTATGACGAAAAACTCTCCGATCCCCGCAGCGCGGTCGATACTTTCCACCGGGTGCTTATCCTCGATCCCGAGAATCGCCGGGCCATCTGGTCGCTGGCCATGCTCTATCACGACCTCGAAGACTGGGAAAAAGTAATCGAGATCTACCTGCTGCAGATCGACCTGGCCCAGTCCCCCGAGGAGAAGCTTGCCATCAGGGCGCAGCTGGCCCAGATATACGAACAGCGCCTGCAGCAGGAAGATCAGGCGCTGATGGAGTACATCCGGGCGGCGCGGCTCGCGCCCCAGAACGTGCGTATCCTGCTCAACATGGAAAAGCTGGCCACGCGCACGGAAAGCTTCAGGGAGCTTCTGGCGATCTATGAGGACGTGGTCGAGCGCATAGATCGCATTGAGTTACGCGTCGCCCTCTACCTGAAGCTGGCCCGACTCTACGCCGAGCGGCTGGGGGACGAAGCTCAGGCCGAAGGATACTACAAGCGCGCGGTGGAGCTGAGCGGCTCGGACACCGAGAAGCTGTTTTCCATCTCCAGCATCTACGGGGAAGAGGAAGAATGGCAAGAGCTGATCTCGACATACACCCAGCTGATCAAGTACTCGGAAGACCCCGCTGCCAAGTCGAGGCTGCGGCGCGAGATCGCCCGCCTGTATCGCGACGGTCTCAGGGATCCGGCCTCGGCCTTCTTCGAGATCGTCCGGGTGGCGCGCTACTCTCCGGACGAACCCGGCCTGATCGACGAGATCTATAACCTCGGCGTAGCCTGCGAGAAACACCTGGAGCTGGCCGCCGTGCTCGAAGATCTGGGCACGCGGCTCAATGATGACCAGGCCGCGGTCGAGTTGTACACGAAGCTCGCGCACCTTCACTTGTACGAGTTGCATAACGCAGATCTTGCCCGCGGCGCCGTTTCCAAGGCCATCGAGATCGATCCGGCCAATCTGTCCGCCCAGCTGATCCGCCTGGATCTGCTGGAATACGGCAAGGAGTTCGAGCCCCTGGCCATGGCCCTCGAGTCGTTCCTCTCGCGCCCCGATCTGCCCGCCGACGTGGTCAAGGCGCAGACCAGGCGCTTAGCGCGCATCCTCGAAGAGAAGCTCGGTGAACGAGAGCGGGCGGTTGTGCTCTACCGGGAATCAATGCAGGAGCCCCCCCGGGAGGATGTTCCCCCTACGGAACAGCGCGAGGAGATTCTCGAAGATCTTTATCGCCGCCAGGGCATTTGGGACGAGTTGATTTCGCTGCTGATCGGACGCGCGGAGAAGACCTCCGATCCCGACCAGGCGGCCGAGATCTCCCTGGAAATCGCGGCCATCCAGGAAGAGAAACTCGACCACCTCGACCTTGCGTTTTTCGAGTTGATCCGCGCGCTGAGACAGGCTCCCGGCCACCCGCGCCTGATGGATGAGTTGTTTCGCCTGGCCCGATCCGCGGGCTTTGCGAACGAGTTGCTGGCCGTTCTCGACGAACAGCTGGTCGCCATGGACGGGCCTGCTGCGGCCGGGTTGCAGGAGCGGGCCGGGTTACTGCTCGCTGATTGCGGGATGCGGGCGCAGGCCGAAGAGCGCTTCAAACGCGCGATCGAGCTGGATCCAACTCTGATCGAAGCATTCCGGTCGTTACACGCAATGCTCGAAGAAGCACAGGATCAAGAAGGTCTCGTCGATCTGCTTCTCGGGCGAGCCGCGCGCATTTTTGAACCAGCGCGGAAAACAGAGTTGCTCTACGAGGCGGCCGAGATTATCGAGGAGAAAGTTGGCAATGACGGACGTGCGGCCGATGTCTACGATCGCATACTGGGGCTGAATCCGGAAGCCGCGGCCGCCGTGAAAGCCATCAAGCGCCTGAGAGGAGAAGCCGGTCGGATTGCTTCCTTTGCAGAAGAAGGTATGGAGGAAGAAGAGGAAGAAGAGAAGAAAGAGACAGAAGCAGAGACAGAAGCAGAGGCAGAAGAAGAGGCAGAAGAAGAGGCAGAAGAAGAGGCAGAGGCAGAAGAAGAAGAAGAAGAAGAAGATATTGCCGAAGTATTTTCGCCGCTGCCGACTGAAGAAGACGGGATCGGGACGATCGATCTCGGTGGGGTCGATCCTTTTCAGGATCGCGAACCCACCCTGGTTCAGGAAACTCCGCAAGGCGGGGAACAAACCACAGTCGGGGACGAGGAGGATACCGACGAGGAAGAAGACAAAGAGCCAACCCTCGTCGGCCCCATCGAGGGCAAGGCGCCTGCCGAGCGCAAGGAAGAGGAAGAAGAAACGGACACCTCCCCGATGGAAGAGGAGGCGACCATTCCGAGCATTCCGGGCATTCCGAGCAGCCCGACAGATCCCGTCGATACTCTTTGGCGGGCCGCTCGCGATGAACCCGACTCTCTGGAAGCCTGGGACAAGTTGACCTCCCGGCTCCAGGAGGGGTCCGATACTGAAGCGGCATTCGAGGCCCTGGAGCAGGGAGCTTTACTTGCTTCAAACGATAGGGTCAGGGCGAAGCTGTATCGCCGAATGTCGCTTTTGGCTGTAAGCTCCGATCTCCAGGCGCGGCTGGGGCGCCTGCTCGAAGAAGACGGGCGCCCGGAAGACGCCGAGTCGTCCTACCGCAGCGTATTGCGGCAAGAGCCATCCAACGAAGAGGCCCTCGAGGGGTTGCAGCGCCTGTACGAGGAGCGCAACGATCTTACCAGGTATGACGCAATCCTCACCCGCACCCTGAAAGCGGCCGGCGATCCGGCGACCCGCAAGAAGTTGCTCTTCAGGCGGGCCAAGCTGCGGGCCGGGCGTCTGGACAAGATCCGCGAGGCGCTCGAAGATCTCGATCAGCTCCTGGCCGGCGGCGGCGGTGATCTCGAAGCGATCGAGCTGCAGGAAGGCCTTTTCGAGAAGACCGGCAACTACGAACAACTGGCGCAAGCCTACGAACGACACATTTCGTCGTGCGATCAAGCGGACGACAGGGTGAGACTGTATTCCGCCCTGGCGGCCGTCTACGAGCAGCGCCTGGATAACCAGGAAAAAGCAGTGGAGCTTTACAGGCAAGCACTGGCCGAGAATCCCCGCGACGCCGATGCTCACCTGGCGCTGGCCAGATTGCTGCAAACCAGTCGCGACTGGCTTGGATCCATCGATGCCTTACGCCGGGCGGCCGAACAGGTGGAAGATTTACATTTTCAAAATCGGATGCATTGCCAAATCGGCAAGATTCTCGAAGAGCAACTGCTCAGGCCCGAAGAAGCCGAGGCGGCTTACCACCGGGCCACAGACAACGATTTCCCCTCGTTCGAGGCCATGTCCGCGCTCAGGGACATGGCGCGCCGCCGGGAGGATTGGGTCGAAGTCATTCGTTACGGCAAGAAGCAGGCCGCTGTTGAAGTCGATCCGCGTGACAGGGCCGGCATCCTGGTGGAAATGGCGGAAGTGTGGCGTGAACGGCTGCAGAACGAAGAGAAGGCGCTGCAGTGTCACGAACAGGCCCACGAGCTGGACCCCGAGAACCTGCAGGCCGCTCGTGCGGTGGCCGAGGCGAGGCTCAAGACCCACTCACACGAAGAGGCCCACAATCTGTTGGAGCGCGTTGCCAGGATCGGCGCCGACTCCGACATGGATGCCGCGGAACTGGCCGCCGTGCACCTCAAGCTGGCCCAGACGGCGGAGGCGCTCGATCGCCCCGAGGAGGCCGGTGCCGCCTTCGATCGCGCCCTTGAGCTGGCGCCGGCCGACTTGCAGATTCTGACCCAGTACGGTTACTACCTTGCCCGGCATGAGCGCTGGGAACAGGCGCTAGGGCTGTATGGAAAGATCCTCGACGACTATAGTCACCGGCTGGATCCGGCGGAAGTGGCGGACATCCACTGCCTGGCGGCACAGGGATTTATCAAACAGGAGCAGCCCGGGGAGGCCGCCGACCAGTACAGGAAAGCACTCAAGGCAAACCCGCGTCACCTGCCGGCCCTTCGGGCAAGCACTGCGCTGGCGCGCAAGATGGGGCGTCATCTGGAAGCCGCGGATCTCCTGGCGCAGCTTCTGCATCTGTCCCAAGGTCCCGGTACGCGCTTCAACCTGTCCGTGCAACTGGGAGATATACTGGCCGGCCCGCTCAATCGGCCCAAGGATGCGGCCAGGGCATACCGGGAAGCCCTTGAGCAGGAGCCAAACAGCGTCGATCTGCTCGAAAAGTTGCGCAAGGTGCTGACGCGCGCGGAGCAATACCCGGAGGCTATCGAGGCTTTGCAACTCCTCGCGCACCTCGCGCCAAACGACAGGCAACGGGCGCGCTACCAGCGCATCTCCGGCGACATCGAGCGCGAGCGGTTGGATGACAACGAGCGAGCCCTGGAGTTTTACCTGCGGGCGCTTCGACACACGCCGCTCGACGGGCGCGCGCACGCATCGGCAGTGAAAATCCTCAGCCAGCTGCGCGATTGGCGGCGCCTGGCTGCTCTTTACGAAGAGCTCCTGGGTCGTCTGCCTCCGCCGATCGCCGGGCAGCAGGATCGCCGGGTTCCCATTCTGACCGAGATGATCGATCTATATCGTTATCGGCTGACAAACCGCAGCCGGGCCATCGCTGCCTGTGAGCAGCTACAGGCGATCATGCCAGCGGATCTCAAGGTGCGTGAAGACCTGGCCAGGCTCTACGAGTCGGAGGGTTTACATGACAAGGCGGTCTCGGTTCATCGCTCGCTGATCGCCGACAGCCCCTTCTCGGTTGACAGCTATCATGCCCTGCGCAGGATCTATGATCACCAGGGCCGGCGTGACCGCACGCTGTGCATGGCGGCGACGCTGGCCTTCCTGGATGAGGCCAGCGACGATGAGCTGGCGCTGTTGAAGGAGCACCGTCATGCCCTGCCGATTCCTCCCGGCAGGCGCGTCGACGAGGCTCTCTACGATCGCCTGCTGTTGTTTCCCCTGGCCAGAGGACTCGTGGGCCGTATGTTTTCCTTCATCTCGGACTACGCGCGGCCGTTGTTCGTACGCGACCAGCGCGATTTTCGGATCAAGGCCCGCGACCGGCTCGATATTAATAAGAGCCACACCAAGATCGCCTCTATTTTTCGCGAGGCGCTCGGATTGCTCGGATTGCCGCAGCCGGAAATTTACGGCAAGGGCGTGAGCATCAAGGGAATCCTGGCCGTCAATACTTCGCCCCCCGCCATTTTGTTTTCAGAAGAGACCGTGCGCCGCTCATCGATTGCCGAGCTGCGATTCATGGTCGGGCGGGCGGTCGCCTTCAGCCGGCCGGAGAACCTGCTGGCCGCGACGCTATCCCCGCAACAGCTGCGTAACCTGCTCGACGCCATGGTCGAGACGGCCTTCGCGGGGGAACTAGTTCATGCGGACGAAAGCGTGACGCACCTGGCGCGCGGACTGGACAAGCATATCCCCCGGGCCAAGCGCAACCTGCTGTGCCAGCTCGCCGACTCTTACCGAAAGCAAGCCGGAGACGTCTCCATTCGCGACTGGCTCGAAGGCATCGAACACACCTGCAACCGTGCGGGCTTCTTGTTGTCCGGGGACATCGAGACGGCCGTCCAGGTTCTGAAAGGAGCTCGGGTGGTGAGCCCCTCCGGCTCGAACCGTTCGCTGATTCGCGAGCTTATCTTCTACTCGATCTCTGACGACTATTTCGAACTGCGCCAGGTATTGGGCGCGGCCATTCGTTAAAAGGTAATTCTCAGTAGACCAGGTCGCCGTTGGCAATGGCGTGACTCTGGTCCTGGTGTATTTCGAAGTCGCCGATGGTCATCTCGGCGGATCCCGCGGCCTGTCCCAGGAAGACCGAGATATCGAAGCTAGGCGCCAGCACCCCCAGTTGTCCGAGACCGATGTCGGTGAAGGCCCCCAGAAGCTGGGCAGCAAGCTGGTCCTTGATCAGTGCCAGCACACTCTGGCGCACGGCGGGGTCGGCCGCCAGGCCATCGACGCTCAACGAATCGATCTCCGCCGCCGAGAACGCTGGCGTATCTGCCAGGTTGATCTCGATGCCGTCAGCAGCGGTATTGGCCTGCAACTGGGCCGGTATCATCAGGCTGGCGAAGCCGCCGAAGGTTATACGGTTACCGGCCCGGGTAGTCAGTTCACCCTCGAGACGCAGATCGCCGAGCTCGGCCAGGATCTCCTCGTTGTCTCGCCCGCAGGCGGTCAACATCGGCGGCAGCCAGGGTTTAAGCTTGACGCTCAGCGATGAGACATCAAGCTCCTGTGGCAGGTCGAAGTGACTCGCGACGAGATCGAGGTCGAAACCGCCGTTGTTCCAGATGGCGAAGAGCACCATGTTGGTAAGATCCAGGGCCGGTGCGATCTGGATCGACTTATCTCCGACAGCGTAGCCTGTGAAATCACCTTGGCCTGCCAGGCATCCGTCCGTCAGGGCCAGGCCCAGAAGATCGTCGTCGCGATGCTGCAGCAGATCGGGATTTGTGGTGCTCGAGATACGCGCCGCCAGCCCCAGGTCGCCTCCGTGGCCGGATGAGAAAAGCAGATCGCTGAACTTCGTCAGGAAGTGGGCGCTGGCCAGAGGCGGCGCGTTCGGCGCCGTGTCGAACGGGTTGGCGATCTGGATGTCTTCATCGATCGCAAAGGCCGAGAAGAAATCTTCGAAAAACGGCATCACGTAGCAGATCGGATTTTGCGGATCGGCACAGCTGAAAAACTCGTCGAGCAGGTATTCGATCACCGGCTTGAGCGCATTGACCAGCGGAGTGAGGAGCTGGTTGGCCAGGTCACTCAGGAAAGTCGAAGGGAAATTCCAGGTGCCAAGGTCGACCTCGAAAGAAGCGAAGTGCAGCGTGCCGATGTTGATGGTGATATCCTCCAGCGCGCTGACGTCCAGGGTTGCCGCGCCAAGGTTGATATCCAGATTGGCCAGTGCCACTTGCGGTTTGCTGGCCGCATCCAGCCCGATATCGAGATCGAGGTCGGCCAACATCTGGTCGACGGCCAGCCCCACCAGCACGGGCGTGTCGATGTACGAGACGCTCTGCGCTATGGGAGTAGCCTGGCCGGGGGCATTGCAGGCCACCAGGTAGTCGCTCAGGCAGTCGAAGGGTGCGCTTGTGTTACACAGGTTGTCCGCCAGCAGGCACAGGCCGATCTGCACCAGCGGATCGGTGGCTGTCAGGTCGAGCCAGATGTTGAAGGTCAGCGTTGCGGTAAGGCCGTACGAGACGTCGAGCCCGGGATGATCCTGACCGCCTGAGTCCTTGAAGGTGTCGTAGCTGAACCCGGCCTGGACGCCGCCGTCGCGGCTCGTAAGATCCCTTACCTTGGCCAGTCCGGCCGTAATGTGGTCAAAACCCAGATCCAAATCGAAGTCTCCATCGAGAGTGGCCTTGACGCTGATCTCATTGGTCAGGTCGAACTGCCAGGCCTGGTCAATGATCGGATAGTTGAAATTCTGCCCGGGCTGGCTGGTGGCGAAATCTATGTTGTTCAGGGCCATCTCGAGCAATGAGGCGATGTCCCGGATCTCTGAGCAGACGTAATTGCCGGATGCATCGGGACCGCATGGATCGTAAGAGGGATTGTCTGTCGGCTTGCCGCGATCCAGCGCCTTATCCGTTAACCAGTCGCTTACGGCGGCAGCGATCTCCGTCCGTCCCTGGGCGTCGTTCTGGTAGGCGAAGAAGTCTCCGGAGTAATGATAGGCCCGGGTTGCGATCGCCTGGTTGCCGGCCAGATCGACGGCGTCCACGGCGACGACGTTCAGTCCCTGGGAAGCCTCGGTGACCAGCGAGAATGAACCGTCGGCCTGGACGGGGACCGAGGTGGCGGGCGTGGTGTTGGTTCGTATCGACAGGCCGGCCACGCCGGAAACGGCGTCGTTCACATGGCCGCGAACCGTGATCTCGGCGGCCGCTCCGGAGTCGAGGATTGTGTCGCCCCGCTCGGGAACCTCGATTTCGACGCTCGGTCCGCTCCCGTCGACCGTGAGTGTTTCAGAGTCGCTAAGATCATAAGGGGCGTCCAGGGTGACCGTCCAGGTCAGGTAGCCTTCCTGCAGCAAGGAGAACAAGCCGTTGCCCTCGGCCCGGGCCTCGGACGGGGGTGGATTTTGCCAGCTTGCGTCGATGCCGGTCATCGGGCGGCCTTCCTGGTCGTAGACGACGTAGCCCAAAGATACCTGGTCGCCCGTGACGTAGTAGTCCTGGGCGGGGTCTACCGTGATGTCCACCGAGCCGGGCACGGCCGGGACCTGGAGCGTGATCGAGTCGCTCATTCCGTAGGGCTGATCGAGAGTGACCGTCCAACTGAAGGCTCCGATTTTTTCAAACCGGTAGCTCTTGCCGCCCAGAAACGCAACGTCTGAGGCTAACGGCTTCTGCCAGGTCGCGCCGATTCCTTGAATGCTGTTGCCGTACCAGTCGAGAACCACGTAGTCGATATCGATGTTGTCGCTGATATCGTAGGCGCTCTTGAGCGGATCGACGACGATCTTCACCATCCAGACGTCATCGGCCAGGCTGTGCATCTTGGTGTCCTGGCAGGCTGCTCCAATGAAAAGCGGCGCCAACAAAAGCAGGGCTTTGGCGATTCGGTTACCGGTATACATGCAGGCCTCCTGGGTAAAGCGACTACGGTCACTGTGCGAGGAGGTAACCTACAATGAAATGCGTTTTATGAAAAGTGTTATCTGAGCGGGTTGACGCTGAGTCGCTCGGGCGAATCGAACAGCACGGGAAGCTGCTTGCGCGAAAGCAGCGCTCTTACGTCTCCGGCGAACGCCCCGTCGGGATGGCGCTCGAGGTAGCGCCGGTACATCTTGCGGGCGGCCTGTTCCTTTCCCAGCCACTGGTAGATACTGCCGGCCAGCACCCAGATGGCCGCCTTGGAGCCCGTTTTCTTCGCTCCCGATTCCAGGATCCGCAGAGCCGCGCCCTCGTTGCCTTGCTCGAACAGGCTCAAGGCCAGGCCGTAGTAGCCGTCGGTCTGGCGGGGTTTCAGGTGGACCGCCCGGCCGAAGGCCACGGCCGCAAGGTGGTAGCGATCCTGTCTGAAGTGCCGCCAGCCGTTTTTCAGAAGCGTCCGGTATGTATCGCTGCGCGGGGATGACTTTGGCAGGGCAACTCGCTTGCTCAGGCCGGCACTGAGCAACCTGGACAGGCGAGCTTCCTCGGGCGCCGGGATTCGCGGGGCGACGGCGGGAGTTTTCACGGCCGGGGCCGGGCTCTTTGGCTCGCTAGGCGGTATAACCGCAGCCGGCGGGGATGTCGTGGTCGAATCGTGACCGACGAGCCCGAAGGCCGCGAGTCCCAGCACGCACCCCACAAGCAGCCCCAGCGTTGCGTCTCTCAATAGCCAGGCCCCCGGCAACCCTTGTCGGGCAGGCGGTGCCAGCATGCGCTGGATGAACTCGAAAGCCACCAGGTCGAGACGGCCGGCCGTGATAGCGGTCTCCGGGGAAGATAGAGCGCCGGCATCGGTTTGCAGGACGAAGTTTCTCATGCCGGCCTGGATATTCAATCCGCGCTCCCTTGGTTGCTGGTTGGTATTGTTTCCAAGAATCGTGCCAGATCGACTCATCCGGGCAGGCACCTATCTGTTTGAAATTACGGCCAACCCATCCTGCCCCGATCTGTCTTTGTCCTGCAGGCATGGGTTACCGCCGCCCCACCCCGGGTCATCGCCAACCCGCCCGACACCATTTGACGGTGGGGTCCGTTCATGAAAGCATGACCAATAAGGAGAAACACATGTCCGACATCGATCAGACGATCAGGTTTTTTTCAAATGCGCGAGTGTTGAGAATGCTCGATCACGATGGCCGGCGCAGGCTGATCGACGCTTCCGAAGCAATCACCATAAAGGACACGGAATGCGTGGTGCGCGAGGGGGAGCCGGGCGACGCGCTGTACATCATCGTCGATGGAATCGCCTCTGTGGTGATCGACGATCTGGGCACCACCAAGCCCGTGGCAGAGTTGACCGACGGAGCCTTCTTCGGAGAGATGGCCGTCATCACCGAACAACCTCGCTCGGCGACCGTCATCGCGCGCGGTGACCTGGCGGTGCTCAAGATTCCTAAGGCGGCGGTGTTGGCAATTCTCGATGACTACCCCAGGCTGCGGGAAACGATAGCCAAGATCGGTGTGGCCCGCACGGAAGATACCATGGAGAAAATGCTCGAGGACTAAGCCCACGCGGCGAGGTACTCGTCAGAGACTTTCTTCGAGCGACTCGGCCTGTTTTCTCAACTCAGCATCGCGAGCTGTCTGGCCGATGGTGCGCAGCCGTTCCTTGAGGGTAAAGCGGCGGGGAATCTTGGCCGTGCCGGGAAGCAGCTTGCTCATCTTGTCGATTGCCTTCTGCACCAGCGATTCATCATTATGTTCGAGCGTCCTGATCAACACCAGCCAGTCGTCAGGCAGGCCGAAGCTTTCGACAAGTTCGTCGAGCGCGGATTTCAACTCGCTCGAGTCGCCGGCGTCGACGATCGTGCGGATGAGTTTCAGGCGACTTGCCGCCGCCTGGTTGTTTGGGGGGATCCGTCCGGACCTCTTGGGCTTCGTTGCCACGGCTGTTTTGGCCTTGGCGGCCGGGTTGTTGGCTTGTTTGCCGACCTGCTTGATCAACTCGCCCGCCATGCCCTGATCGAAAAGGCGATCGAGGTCGGCCTTGTAGCGGTCGTACCTGGTGGAATGCTCTCTCATCTCGTGTTTCTTTTCTTGCCGCCCTTTACCGCGCCCCCCGGGACGGTCTCTCTTCTTGTCGATCTCGCTCCAACTCGGCCGGTCTTGCGCCATGCCAATACTCCCAATTTGATATGAGAACCGTGCCAGGAAAACGGCTGTAACCCACAGCCCCAATATAACCAGCGGAGGCGCAAAAGTCAACCGATTGTGATCGGCACTCTGCTTTTAACCCGACATGGGTATAACTTATTGTAATTACACGACATATTCGGTGTTGACAAGCTTGGGAACGCATGTGTAGGATACTGCACTTTGATGTAAGAGAATGTAGAAAAAGATCATTCATAACCGAACCAAGGAGGAACGAGATGCTAAGAAGTAAGAGAGTGAAAGCGGTATGTTTGCTGTCCGCGATCCTGATGCTGGGCTTCATCGGCACGGGCTGCGGGGGAAGCACGACCGACGCCTGCAAGGACGTCGCCAATGCATGCGTGACCGATGGTTCCACCAGGTGTAACGCGACCAACAACGGCGTCGAGAGTTGCACCAAGAATGCCGACGCCTGCCTGGTGTGGACCGCCTCGATGACCTGCGGCGAGCTCCAGACCTGCCTGTCGACCGGCGCCACAGCGGATTGCCGTTGCAACTCCGAGTGCGCCACCTCGGGCAGCACGCAATGCAGCACGACGCAGACCACCATCATCCAGACCTGTGCGGCCGACACCGACGGCTGCCTGTTCTGGCAGGACGGTATTGACTGCGCCACCACCAGCAAGTTCTGCGATGACACGGTCGATCCGGCCGTCTGCTCCGAGACCTGCACCGACAAGTGCACCGCCGGAACCACCCAGTGCAACGGGACGATAATCCAGGGTTGCGCCAAGGTAGGCGATTGCTATGACTGGGTCGACGGCACCGACTGTGACATCAACGGCCAGATTTGCTCCGACACCAGCGGCACGGCCGGCTGCTATGCCGGTTGCACAGACGATTGCACGACGCTGGACGCCACCCAGTGCTCAGGCGACACCGTCCAGACCTGCGAAGTGGGAGCCGACGGCTGCAACGATTGGACAAACACGACTGTTTGTGCCGCTCCGACACCGAACTGCGTTGAGAACGCCGGCGCGGCAAGCTGCTCGGCCACCTGCCAGAACCGCTGCACCGACGGCGAGACCCAGTGTGACGGCGACACCGTCCAGACCTGCGCCGTGCAGGCCTCGACCTGCACCGACTGGAATAACACCACAACCTGCAACGCGCCCCGCGAGGCCTGCGTAGACACGGCCGAGCCGGCCGTCTGCGTAGAGCAGTGCACCGACGCCTGCGATCCGGCGGTAGACGCCTCGCAGTGCAGCGGCACCATCATCCAGGCCTGCCAGCTTTCCGGTACAACCGGTTGCTACGCGTGGGTCGATCAGCAGGACTGCAACACCAGCAGCCTGTTCTGCGACGACACGGTGGATCCGGCCGTGTGCGTCGATCACTGCACCAACGAGTGCGACACGGTTGACGCCGTCCAGTGCAACGCTCTGATGAGCGCCATCGAGAAGTGCACCGTGGGCGCCGACGGCTGCAACGACTGGGTAGTCGACACCGACTGCAGCGCCAGCAATAGGGTATGCTACGCCGGCAGCGGCGAGCCCAAGTGCGTTGTGCCCTGCACCAACGAGTGTGACACGGTAGACGCCACCCAGTGCAACGGCGTCGACATCGAGACCTGCCAACTCAACGCCAACGATGGCTGTAACGACTTGGTCGTCACCAGCACCTGCACGGGCGCCACCCCTGCCTGCGACGACAGTACAGGCTCTGCCGCCTGCGTTTGCGCCGACGAGTGCACGGCCGCCAACGACACCCAGTGCAGTGGAAACACCGTCCAGACCTGCGCGGCCGACGGCGATGCCGATAGCTGCCTGGAGTGGAAAGACACCACCGACTGCACCCAGAGCGGCGCCAGCACCGATGTTTGCGCCGATGTTGCCGGCACCGCGGCTTGCGTTTGTGCCGACGAGTGCACGGCCGCCAACGACACCCAGTGCAGCGGCAACACCCTTCAGACCTGCGCGGCCGACGGCGACGCCGATAGTTGCCTGGAATGGAAAGACACCACCGACTGCACCCAGGGCGGCGCCAGCACCGATGTTTGCGGCGACGTGGCAGGCACTGCGGCCTGCGTTTGTTCCGACGAGTGCCAGGCGGCCGGCAACACCAAGTGCGATGCCGGATACGTCTGGATCCAGACCTGCGTGGCCGACGCCGACGCCGACTCCTGTCTCGAGTGGAACAGCACCACCGATTGCAGCCAGGGCGGCACCAGCACCGACGTCTGCGAGTTAGCCGCCGGAAGCGCCTCGTGCGTATCCACATGCACAAACGACTGCACCACGGTTGGTGCCAGGCAGTGCGGAACCGACGGCAGCAACCCGACCGTCGAGGAGTGTCAGCTTGGTGTCGACACCTGCAACCATTGGATCGTGATCGACACCTGCACCGGGGCCACCCCGGCCTGCGACGCCATGGCAGATCCGATCGTCTGCGTCTGCGCCGATGAGTGCACGGCTCCCGACGACAACGCCTGCTCTGGCAACGTACCCCAGAACTGCGTCATGCAGGGGGACGGCTGCACCGACCTGGTAATCGGCACCGACTGCGGAGCTGATACATGCATAATCGACGGCAGTGGCGCGGCCCTCTGCCAGGCGGCTTGCACAGAGTTGGTCAACCAGCCGATCGGTGCGGCGGGCAACGGGCTTGTGTCCCAGGAACTCGCCACCCAGACGACCTACAACGCCTTCATGGCCGACGACTTCACGCTGACGGCGGCCACGGACATCAGCATGATGAAATTCACGGGCTTCCTGCAAAACGGCCTGGTTTACGCAGACGCCAGCGCGCTGCACTTCGGGATCTACGCGGACAACGGCGGCCTGCCGGGCGGCGTTCCCACGATCGATTCGCCGGTCTGGGGCCTGAGTGTGGCTCCTACCGACGCCCAACTGACCATCGTCGGGATTGACGTCGTCGTAAACCTAACCACGCCCGCGACTCTTCCGGCCGGCACTTACTGGATTTCCTTCTGGGTGACGACCGGAACCGATGACTTCCACTATTGGGGCATGGCCGATACCGTCAACGGCGCGGAGGCCATGCTGGTAAATCCTGGTGAAGGTTTCGGTATCGGAACCGACTGGGTCACAATGACATCGATCAGCGTCACCGAGCACGACACGGCCTTCGGCCTGTGGAGCGGTCCGGCCTGCTGTGTCGATCTTTGTCCCAGCGACGGCGCGACCACGTGCAACGGCAACGACATCTGGCTCTGCGCCGGGCAGACCAACGGCTGTCTTGGATGGCAGGCCGACAGCACTTGTTCGGATCCTACACCCTTCTGCGACGACAGCAGCGGCACGGCCGCCTGTGTCTCGTCCATGCAGTGCAACGGCACCGACCTGGGCAATGCTACCGGGACGCCCGTGATTACCGGTGACAACACCGGCGCGGGCGACGACTTCCTGGGCACCTGTGGTTTCAGCAGCGGCGGGCTCGACGTGTGTTACACTTGGACCGCCCCGGCGACCGGTGTCTATGTCTTCGACACCGAGGGAAGCGCCGGCCTGACCGACACAGTGCTCTACATGTACGAGGGGATAACCGAGATAGCATGTTCCGAGGATGACGGCACCGGCTACCTCTCTGTCTTCGTAACCAGCGTCACACTCGGCCAGCAGTACGTGATCGTCGTCGACGGATATAGTGCCGCCGATGTCGGTGTGTTCAACCTGAACATCGAACCGGTTGCCAACGAGGACGTCTGTGACGATTTCGCCGACAACGACTTCGACGAACTTCCCGACTGCGCCGACCCGACCGATTGCCAGGCCGGGGCCGCTTGCGTCCCGGGCGCAGGCGCTGTTGGCGTTGCCTGCACCGCGCACACCGACTGCTCGGCAACGGCCACCGACCCCGCCTGCCTGCAGGATGCCGACGGTTGGGGCAACGGCTACTGCTCCGAGTGGTGCTGGCCCGACACGGACGACTGCCCGGCGGGTTCGCTGTGCATGAACTTCGGCTACCCGCAAAACGGCCTGTGTCTCGACGCCTGCGATCCGGCGGCGCCCGACTGCCGCTCCGACACCTGGGTCGATCCCGCTACGAGCAATAATTGTTCGTACGTTTGTACCGATCTCGGCGACGGCCAGGGAGTTTGCCAGCCTCGTTGTTTGCCCAATGTCGTGGCGTTGACGGTCGACGGTGGATGGACCGTTGGTGACAATCCAACGGGTGCCGACAGCAGTGGATTCTCTTTCACCGGCACGGCGGGCACTACCTACTATGTGTGGTGGGATGACGGCTATGATGGTAGCGGCGCATACGCTGGAGATGAAGAGGTCTCTGCCTATCATGAAGACTTCACGACCGCCTATTTCTCGGAGGTCGATTCGGGTTATACGACATCCCAGCAGGTTACGATCGTGACAGGCGAGTCCACCGTCTACATCGTTGCCCACCCGTACGGTAGTAGCGACTACTACGCAGGCCCGTTCGCGATTGCCGTCAGCTCGACCAACGCGCTACCCTGATCTCATGTGACTCCTTGGACATGTATGTCTGAGTAGTCTTGTCATTGAAAAGAAAGCCCTCGCCGTTGCGGCGGGGGCTTTTTTTGCCTATGCTCCGTCCGTGATGGATGCTTACGGCCCCCAGCGTACCGCCCGCGCCCTGGTCGCGCCTCTTGTCGAGAGGCTCGAGCGGGACGGACTGGTCAATGTTCGCGGAGTGTCGCCCAACGCGCGGCCCTGGATGGCGGCCGCGCTTGTGCGCGGGGGGGCGGGGCCGTTTCTTTGGATCTTACCGGATGAGGCCGGGGCCGAGCGGGCCTTTCGGGCGGCTCGTTTCTTCCTGGGCGATACCGGGCGCGACCCGGTTGATCCCTTTGCCGGGCGGGTGGCTTATTTCCCGCTGCACCAGGAACTGCCCTACTACGATCTCTCTCCCGATCGCCTGCTGGTGGCCGATCGTCTGGCGCTTCTGTTCAGGCTGGTTCACGGGCCTTGCCCCGACCTGATCGTGGCAAGCTTGCCGTCCGTGTTGCGCCTGGGCATGCCGCGGGCCGCGCTGGATGACTCGAGCCTGCTGGTGCTTCGCGGCCAGGAGACCGGCACACACGAGTTGGCCGCTTTTCTTTCCCGGGCGGGTTTTTTCAATGTGCCGCTTGTGGAAGATCCCGGAACATTCGCCGTCAGGGGAGGGATCGTCGATATCTTCACACCTCTTTTGCCGCAGCCTGTAAGAATCGAGCTTCTGGGAGACGAGGTCGAGTCCATTCGCGCCTTCGATCCGCAGACCCAGCGAACCGTATCGCCCATGGACGCCGTCTACCTGGGACCGGTGCGCGAAATTGTCTGGGACGCGCCCGGCCGCGAACGGGCCGCGCTGGCCGTCGAGCGCAGGGCGGACGAGTTGGATATTTCTTCCGGGCGACTGCTTGCACACCTGCGGGCGCTGAAAGACGGCGTCTGGTCGTTCGGCATCGAAGCCTTGCTGCCCGCCTTCCACCCGCGGCTCGAATCTCTGCTCGACTATTTGCACGACGGCGTGCGCCTGATAATTTCCGAGCCCGGCACAGTCGAGCAGGCCGCCTTGGATGTCTGGCAGAGGGCCGAGACGGCTTGCGACGAGAGCATTCACTCGGGCGCCTTGGTTTTTCCACCCAGGGATATGCTGCTGTCGGCGGATGAACTGGCCGCAAAGATCCGCGCACGCGTTCTGCTGAACGTGGGACTTGTTGAACACGGAGGAGAGCAGCATACGATCGCCAGCGATGATGTTCGCGATCTGCGCGAAGCGATCCGCAAGGCAGGCGGAGACGATCCGCTTCAGCCGCTGGTCGATCTTCTTTCTGGCTGGCGCCGCGAGAGGCTCAGGCCCTTCATCGTTTCCTCGCGTCCGGGACGATCGAGAGAACTGGCCGCCATGCTGCGCCGGCGCAACATTCCCGTGCGAGTCGAGACGGATGACTTCGATCCCGCCTGGGCCGAAAAGCCCACCCCGTCGCCCCCGGTTCGAATCGTACCCGGTGATATCGAGGAAGGTTTTAGCTGTCCCGAAGCCGGTGTCGGCTTTCTGCCGGACTCCGACGTGTTTGGCCGGCCGGTTCGCGCGAGCGCGGCCCGGCCCAGGGCGGACAGGATCTCTTCTCTGTCGCCCGGCGACATCATTGTACACGTTGATTTCGGTATCGGCCGCTTCGAGGGTATGCACAAGCTGGAAGTGGTCGGATCGGAGGCCGATTACCTGTTGCTCATCTACCGCGGAGGCGACCGGCTCTACCTGCCAGTCACTCGGATGAACCTGATCGAGCGTTACCTGGGAGGAACAACCAGGGAAGGCGCAGTACCGGTGCTGTCCAAGCTCGGCGGGAAGACCTGGGAGCGAACAAAGAGGCGAGTGCAGGAAGCGCTTCTGGAAATGGCCGACGGATTGATCAGGATCGAGGCCGCCAGGCGTACTACCCCGGGGCTGCCGGCCAAGCCTCCCGGGGAGGACTATCAGCGTCTGGAAGCGTCGTTTCCTTTCGTTGAAACAGAAGACCAGCGCAAGGCAATCGCCGAGGTCTTCGATGATATTCTCTCGTCCCGCGTCATGGATCGCCTGATCTGCGGGGACGTCGGCTTCGGCAAGACAGAGGTGGCCCTGCGGGCAGCTTACCTGAATGCTCTCAGCGGCAGGCAGACGGCGGTGCTGGTGCCGACGACGATTTTAGCGCTACAGCACCTGTCGACCTTCCGGGAGCGTCTGGAAAAGCAAGCCGTCAACCTGGAGATGCTGAGCCGGCTGGTCAAGCCCGGCCGGCAGAAAGAGATCTTGGCGGGACTCGCGGCCGGCACCGTCGACGTAGTTATCGGCACCCACCGCCTGTTGGGCGACGACGTCAAGTTTGCAAACCTCGGCCTGCTGGTCATCGACGAGGAACATCGTTTCGGTGTACGGCACAAGGAAAGGCTGAAGAAGCTCAAGCAGAACGTGGACGTGCTGACGATGACGGCCACCCCGCTGCCGCGAACGCTGCAGATGTCTTTGACCGGGCTGAGGGATATCTCTGTCATCCAGACGGCGCCTCCCGGAAGACGCAGCATCCGGACGATGATAACCCGCTTCTCGAGACGCGTCATCTCCGAGGCCATCCAGCGTGAGCTGGAACGCGGCGGGCAGGTTTTCTTTCTGCACAATTGGGTGCGATCCCTGCCGTCGATGATGCGCTACCTGGAAAAGATCGTTCCCAAGGCCCGTTACGGACTGGCGCACGGGCGGATGAACGAGCGCCGGTTGGAACGCGCCATGGGCGACTTCGTCGCGCACAAGCTCGACGTGCTGGTCTGCACTTCGATCATAGAATCCGGCCTGGATATTCCCGCCGCCAACACCATGATCATAAACCGGGCGGATCGCTTCGGGTTGTCACAACTGCACCAGATTCGCGGCCGGGTGGGGCGCTCGAGCGAGCGCGGATACGCCTACCTGCTGATACCCGGCCTGGCGGCAGTGACGACGGATGCTCGCCGGCGGCTCGAGGTGCTTACAGACCTCAGCGAGCCCGGCGCCGGCTACCGCATTGCGTCCGAGGACCTGGAGATCCGCGGAGCCGGCAATCTTCTGGGCAAAGCCCAGTCGGGACACATTGCCGCCGTCGGATTCGATCTCTACAGTCGGCTTCTAGAGCGTGCCGTTGCCGAGGCGCGTGGTAAGGGCGCCGCAGGATCTGGGGAGCCGGAGATATCTCTGCCGGTGGCCGGGTTGATACCCGAGGACTACGTGCCGGAACTGGATCAACGCCTGGCTCTTTACGCCCGCCTCAGCCGCGTCGCAAGCGAGGAAGATGTGTTTGACCTAGAGCGCGAGATCGTGGATCGCTACGGGCCCGAGCCTCCCCAGGTGGAAAACCTGTGCGAGCTGACGGCTATAAAAACACTGCTGAGAGATGCCGGGGTGGCTTCGCTGGAGGCACGCGGTGGAGAGCTTCAGGTCAGGCCGGGAGTTTCAACGCGGATAGACGTAGAGCGCCTGGCTCGCCTGGTCCAGGAGCAGACGGAGCGAATAATACTGAACCCGGATGGTCTAATCAGGGTCAGGCTCGATCCGCAGGAGAGACAGGAGATCCTGCAGGCGGCCCGCTCGCTGATTGCCGAGTTGTTTTCCCGCTAATGTGCGCTTTGCAACGGCCGGTCAGATCGGGGTGACCTCTTCGAATATCGGGGCCGAGACGGGAGCCGGTGCGCCGATGGCGATCGTGCGTACCAGCCGGTCGAGACGTTCACGAGTGCTCTTGGCGCATTCGGCGAAACGGACGCCGAACCCCCCGCCGGGTCGTTGCCAGGCCACCTGCCCGGGCAGATCGATCGGCTCTTGCTCGCCGGGCGGGTAGAGCCTGAAGAGGATCTTTGATCCCAACTCGGGCGGGCGCTTGCCCTTGACGAAGATTCCACCGGACGAGATGTTACGCGTATAGTCGACCACGAAATCGGTCGCGGTCTCGTAGGTGACCTTCATGGTAGTCTGGAAACGCTGGTTCCTGCGTTCTTTATCGGTGGCCCAGACCCGCGGGGTGCCCAGCAGTCGCTCGCGCTTCTCTATTTCGCTTGCGGGAAACCCGATGCCTGCGATCTTTCCTGTAGCGGTGTTTTTCCTGTGCCACAAGACGAGGCCCTTGATGGTTACCTCGATTTCCTCTTCTATGCAGCGCACCCGCAGCAAAACCATCTCGCCGATCTGCACGTCAGCGGAAACCGTCACGATCAGCCCGCCGTGCGGAGATTCGGAAAGGAAGTTCCTATTGAGCTCGCCGCGATTCCGGTACTCGACGCCTAAATTACGGAGCTTGCCAGTAAAACCGACACTCATCTTTCATCTCCCCCGGGGACAAATGCCATTCTATCATATTGCATAGCCGACATGCTGGATTTTTTATCAGCCTTCGGTTTCATCGTCAAGATAAGTCGTTATTGGTTCGGAGTGTTCCTTTAAGAAACGATTATACGCCTCGAGCAGGCCTGTGTGAGCCAAAACGCTCCGCTTGGCAGGCGGCAAGGGACTGCAAAGCCGCAGCCTGCGCCCGTCGTCGGGATGCCTGAGTTCGATGAGCCAGGCGTGCAGGAAAAAATGTTCCTCCAGGCCGCCTATCTCCCGGGTGGCTCCATACAGGCGGTCGCCCGCCAGCGGGTGTCCCAGGTGGGCCAGGTGGGCGCGCACCTGGTGCCGGAAACCCGTGGCCGTCTCCACTCGGCACAGGGTGAGCCCTGCCTCTTGCGCGATCTCCTCGGCGATCGTCCTGGCCGGACGAACTCCGCGCAGGCGACGACCTTCTGAGCAGACGCTCACTCGTCGCGAGCGCCGGTAGCGGGCACCAAGCGGAACGTCCATCTCAACCCTTCCCTGCAAACTGCCCTCGACCAGGGCCAGGTACTCCTTGTGGACCTTGCCGCTGCTAAAGTCATCGCGCAGCGAGCCGTAGGCCGCCTGTGTCTTGGCCGCCAGCAGCAACCCGGATGTCGAGCGATCGAGGCGATGAACGAAAGCCGGTGCGCCGGCCTCTCCGATCTCAGCAAGATCGGGTCTCCCGGCCAACAGGCGAGTGAGAACTGAATCGCCGATGCCCAAACCTGATGGAAACACATGCAAACCTGCGGGTTTCTCGACCACAAGAATCTGCTCGTCTTCTATGATTACCCGAGGCGGGATCAGCGTTTTTCCCCGGAGACACCGCCAGCGTCCGTGTCGGCGGTGTCTCCGTTCGGGTTCGCTCGCGATTCGTCCGCTTGTGGCATGGAAATTTCGATTGGGCCGCCGGTCTGCTCGACAAGGACCCAGGCATCATTCTTCTGCTCCCAGACCTGCTCGATGGTCTCATCCTGCAGCACCGTGGAAGGCATCTTGAAATACTTGAGGCGCACCCGGATCTTGGCCCGCTTGCCGCCCTGAGACAGTGTAACGTCGCGGATCTCCCACTCGGTGATGTTGAGATCTTTTTCGTTGTCCTCAAGGGAATCCAGGAATGACCGGGAGCTTCGCGGATCGACGCGCGCCGCAGCAGCCTTGAAGTATTTCCACCTCAGATCGTGATGAAACATTTTCACCACGCCTTGAAGATCGCTGTCCGGCGGCCTGGTTACCGAAGCGCAACCGGCCGCGCAGAGCACTGCCAGGAATATCAGGACAGCGGCTTGACCGGGCCACAGCCCACGTGTTAAGCACGAATCCTGGAGGTAAGAGGCATGAGCGACTGCATTTTCTGCAAGATTCGCGACGGCTCCATCCCGGCCACAATCGTCCATCGTGACGAGATCTGCCTGGCATTCGAGGACGTCGACCCCGCGGCGCCAAGGCATATCGTCATCATTCCCAGCGAACATATCGCTACTCTCAACGACATTACCGCAAAAAACGCAGAAACCATCGGACATATTTTTATGATTGCCGCCGAGTTGGCCGTCAGGCTCAACATCGCCGACAGCGGCTACCGCATCGTTACCAACTGTAACGCCGACGGCGGGCAGGAAGTTTTCCACGTTCATTTCCACCTCATCGGGGGAAGGAAGCTAGCCTGGCCCCCGGGCTGACCGGCGCTAGTTTTTTTCCTTGTCGACCAACAGATGGTAATTGACCACTCCCGCGGCGCTGAAGTAAGTCAAAACGAAGGCCGACATCAGCGAGAATACCGCCAGCAGCGTCAATCCGACCAGCCAGCCGGCAATGCTGAATTGCCAGCCGGGACCGCTGGCCGCCTGGAACATCATCAGCATCGCGTCGGGCATGACCATCACCAAGGCGCCGAAGAGAGCGGCCGGAACGGCCAAGAAAACACTGCTCAGATCGGCTCCCATGGCCTTTCCGCCGACCCAGCCAATGCCGCCCATGGCTGCGGCAACTGCCATACCCAGAAGCAAGAACAAGAGATAGGCGCAGGCGGAGACTACCAGGACATCGAGCAGGTAGTGGCCGACGTTGTTCCTGATTAAAGCAACCGCCCGCTTGGCTCCCGCCCAGGGCCCCAACTGTTCGCACCGCACGGCGGGCAGGTAAGAGAATGTAATCAGTACGAACAGGATGGCCAAAAGTACCGAGACTAAGGCCACCGCGAAGGAGAAGGGAAAGGTCAGGCCGTAAACAATAGGTCCGGCGTAGGGAATTCGACCGATCAGGGCGATTACGGCAATCACAACGCCGCTTGCCAATACGCCGATCACGAACAGGAAGGGAGTCCCCAGCACGGTCAGCGGGTTGCCGGTAACATAGCGGATGCCCTCGCCAAGCGGCAGGTGTTTGCCTTCTTCCATTTCGCGGTCGGCAAGATGCGATGTCACCCCCATGCCCAGAATTACAAGTGCCCAGAAGATCACACCCCCGAGGATCAGGCCGATCATCACGCCGACGGAGCTTTGCGTCTTGACTCCCAGCCAACCGAGCCCGGAAAAAAGCAGGCTTCCCACAAAGACGGCCACGCCCGTCACCAGAAGCTTCCTGAAATCGAGCGGCACGGCCAGGGTGTAAAACAGATCCCTGAAACGAAAAGCGTCTCCGCTCTTTCCCGTTCCGATTGCAGCCAGGTAACGCCCAACCCGCGCACCGGACGGATGTTTCTGGGCTTCTTTTTTCGCCCGCGGTTCGGCAGCGGGTATAGCCGCCGCCGTCTCGGCCGCCTCTGGCACGGGAGTCTTTTCTTCGGGCTCCGGTGCCTGCAGCGGCTCTTTTGCCTTCTTGGGCGGAGTCTTGCTGGATGAGCCGGTGGCCCTCTTGTGCCGCGGGGGCTTGATCGTAATGTTGAAGCCGCATTTTTCGCAATTCACCGACATGCCCTCGGCGGGAATGTCTTCATCGGGCATTGAGTACTTGCTGCCGCATCCTGGACAGAAATATCGCACGGCTGATCTCCTCTGTAATGATTGTTGTCGCGCTATCCGCAAACAGTAGTCGTAAGGATCAACACTGTCAATAGCGACCGGTGCATCTTGGCACCTGCTACATTGGAGCTTTTATCGTAGATCGAGCTTGATGGTGAATGTCTCCCCGGCCTTGATATTTATTGTGCGGTTCTCTTCTTTGCCGGTGCGGTCGCATTTTACCCGCAGCCTGTGGGCACCCTCGTAGATTCCGATGTCCCCCAGGGGAGTCACTCCCTTTCTGACGCCGTTGATGTAAACGGTGCCGAAGGGCTTGACGAAGATGCGCAAGAAGCCCTTTGAAAACTTCTTGCGCAGGGTTTGTTTCTTGCCCGGCATGATGTGGATCCGCTCGCGGTGCTTGATCCCGGCCGAGGAATTGGTCAACTGCACGACGTGGGGGCCGGATTTCAGGTCGATGGCTCCGTCCAGGGGGGTGGATCCGTAACTCACTCCATCGATGGCGACTTCGGTCCAGGGCTTCGAGAAAACCATCAGCGATCCGTTCTTGGGTTTTTCAACCACGGCCAGTTGCGTGCCGGCGTCGGGTTTCGGAGTCGGCAGTGTCGGCGGAGTGGGATGGCCTGCAGGTTCGACAACGCGCCGGCGCCGGCGCTTCTTCTTTTTGTGAGATGTGTAATTGTGGCTTGTTTCCTTATCGGAGACCGACAACATGCCAGCGTCGGGAGCCGTTGTCGGTTCCGCCCGTGCAACCATACCGGCGTCTTTGATTTCGGGACTGGGCTCTTCAACGCCGGAGACTACGATGGCCACTCCCGCATCGGCATCTGAAGTACCGTTTCCCTGGCTAAAAGAGAAATAGGCCGCGGCGGCGCCGGCAATGATCACCAGAACAAGAAGCGCCCCGGCAATCAGCATTTTTTTCCGCTCGCGCTCTTCGATCTTTCCCGTGCCGGGACGCGGAAGGGTCTTGTCCGGCTCTTCGGGCGGCTTCTGCAACAGGGGCCGAATGACGTTCGAAGGAGTCAGCATGGTAGGCGCTTCGTCCCGTTGGGCTAAAAGATCGACCAGGGGCCGACTGCCCGTGCCCCCCCGGGGAACCGGCACAGGGGGCGGCGGCAAGGGTCGCGAGGGCGTTTTCTTTACCGGTGAGGGAGTGTGCGCCCTTGGCGCGCCTGCAGGCTCGTCGAACAGGGAGGGTCGCGAGGGAGTCGGAACCGAGTAGCCCACCAGCGAGTCACCTTGCGGCATAATCTCGCGCAGGAAGTTTGCCAGGGAGTAGCTGTCCACCATGACCTTGCGGTTGACCAGGAAATTCTCGAGGTCGGCGCGCATCTCGCGAGCGGACTGATAGCGTTGCCGCCGGTCTTTCTGAAGCGCGGTCAGGATGATCCTGGCCATGTCCTCCGGCAGATCCGGCACATACTTGCGCGGATCGGTCGGGGGAGACTGGACTATGCCCATCATCAGCTCGAGTTCGGTGTCTCCCTCGAAGGGCCGCCGGCCGGTGGCGAACTCGAACATGACGATACCAAGCGAGAAGACGTCCGAGCGCCGGTCGAGACCGCTCTTCTGGGAGATTTGCTCGGGCGACATATAGGCGGCCTTGCCCTTGAGCGAAGTTGTGCGGGTGTGGTAGATGTTCCCGGCCGCCTTGGCGATACCGAAGTCGAGCACCTTGACCACGCCGTCATAGCTCAGCATCAGGTTCTGGGGACTGACGTCGCGATGGATCAAGTTTAGCGGGGTGCCGTCGGGATCGGTGAAGTTATGAGCGTATTCCAGGCCCTCGCAGGCGTAGGAAAGGATCTTGGCCCCGTATTCCAGGGGAAATGGCATTTGCTTCTTGTTGCATGCCTTGACTACTTTCGACATGCTCGATCCCTGCACGTACTCCATGGCCAGGAAGTAGTTCTTCTTCACTTGGCCCAACTCGAATATCTGCACCAGGTTGGGGTGGTTGAAGCGGGCGACCAACCTGGCCTCGTCCAAGAACATGGTGACGAAGTCGTTGTCCTCGGTCAGGTGCGGCAGGATGCGCTTTATGGCCACGTGTTTCTTGAAACCCTCGGGCCCGACATGGGTGGCCAGAAAGATCTCGGCCATGCCTCCGATGGCGATCTTCCTGGCCAATTCGTACTTGCCGAACTTCTCGCCCATGATCAATCCCCTGGATTGCTGCTTTTATATCAGACTGGACCGTAATAGTAAAAAAAAGCGAATAGTACGTTGTAGTTGGACGTTTGACAGTCCGGCGCGGCCTCCGTAGACTCTTTGTGCGCATGCTACCCGTCAAATCCACAAGGGCAACTTCGTCTCCCGGCAGGATCAGCGCCGAGCGCGAGGCAATCTCCCCGCTCGACCCGCAAGTTCTGGCCAGGCTGAAGGGCCTGAAACTGCAGGTGGCCCGGGTCGTGGAGGGCGTGCTGGCCGGGCTGCATCGCTCGTCGCGCCACGGGGAGAGTGTAGACTTCGCCGAGCACAAGGAATACGCCCCGGGGGATGACCCGCGACGCATGGACTGGCGGCTCTTGGCTCGATCGGATCGCTACTACGTCAAGAAGTACGAGGCCGAGGTAAATCTCAGGGCCGTGCTGGCACTGGATCTGTCCGCTTCCATGGGTTACGGATCCGGATCGTTCACCAAGGCGGCCTACGCGGCGCTTCTCTTGGCTTCGCTGGCAACCATCCTGCTGCGACAGGGTGACGCCGTCGGGCTCAGCCTGCAGTTCGGCTCTCACCCGGTCTACATTCCTCCGCGGGGTCGCCCGGATCACCTGAACAACATCGTCGCGGCGATCGAAGCGGCGCGGCCAATGGGCCCCACGCACCTGCGGGAGGTGACCCGGCGGTATGCCGAGAGCATCGGCCGCCGCGGCATGCTGGTTTTGTTCTCCGATCTCTTTGATCCCGATCCCGAAATGCTTGCCAGCCTGAAGATGCTGGCGGCCAGAGGTCACGAAGTGCTCGTTTTTCACGTTCTCGACGGGGACGAAATCGATTTTCCCTTCGAAGATCCGACCGTGTTCGAATCGCTGGAGGACGAGCGCTCGTTGCTGGTGTTTCCGCGCCAATTGCGGGATGCCTACATGCAAGAGATGCGCGCTTTTCTCGACACTACGCGCAGGGCGCTGTCCGAGGGGGGCCTGACCTACGAACTGGTGCGGACCGATGAGCCTCCGCATCAACCGCTCATCAGGCAGCTTTCCAACCGCAGGCGCGGTGTCTTTTGCCGAAAGGCTTCCCCTGCCGGGCGGATGTCGTCGAGGAAATGAGCACACTCGTCTTTACCCGCCCGGAGATGTTGTGGGGCCTTGTGGCCGCTGCGTTGCCCTTGATCATTCACTTAATTAATCGGCACCGCGCCCGCCGTCATCCTTTTGCTGCCATGGACTTTCTCTTGAGAGTCAAGCGCCGTTCCGCGCGCCGTATCCTGCTCAGGCACATCCTGCTGCTCGTGGCGCGCACGTTGTTGATAGCCTCCCTGGTTATCGCCGCCGCCGGGCCCGTGCTGCGGGCGCGCAAGTCAACTGCCCATAAAGGCCCCCGTACCATCGCCCTGGTGATCGACTTGTCGCTCAGCATGCGAGCCTCTTTTGACGGACGCACCTTCTTCGATGCGGCCGTCGAGCGGGCCAAAAGCGTTGTGCGCGGAATGCTTCCCGGCGATCGCATCTGCCTTTTGAGCGCCGGGACAACGAGCAAGGTAATTGTGCAACCGTGTTCGGATTCGGCCGGCACTCTTCTGGATGCCATCGATCGGCTTGCGCCTCAACGGGGCTCGTCCGATTTGACGGCGGCCCTGCAGAAAGCCTCTGAGCTTCTTGATTCTCAGAATGATGGGCGTCGCGTACAGGCGCACATCCTGGTGCTGACAGATGCCGCCGCGCATGCTTTCGGCGGGTCACCCGATTTTGGCTCGGGCCGACAGGCGCCACGGGTAGTGATCGAGAACGTGGCACCGGACGCCGTTCGCGACAACCTTTCGATAGCAGATGTTACGCTGCGCATCCAGGCTCGTTACCTTGAGGTCACATCACATCTGTCTTCATATGCAAACAGCAACCTGGAAAGCGTTCCCCTGGAGGTGAGCGCCGAGGATCAAGTACTCTCTCGCGGCTTCGTCGATCTTCCGGCCGGCGGCCGGACGGTGAAGAAGTTCAACATCCGGGCGCCTGAAAAGGCCGCGATCATGACGGTTTCCACGACGGCGCGGGACGCGTTGGCGGCCGACAACAAGCGCCTGGTTCACGCTTCTGGTGGGCGTCAGATCCGCGCCCTGCTGGTCAACGGAGACATGCGGCCGGTACTTCGAAAGGACGAATTGTTCTACCTCGAAAACGCACTCTCCCCAGCGGGCGAGGCGGCTTCCGGAATCCATT
Organism: Myxococcota bacterium; assembly: GCA_035528415.1. Taxonomy (GTDB): domain Bacteria; phylum Myxococcota; class B64-G9; order B64-G9; family B64-G9; genus DATKYQ01. The sequence goes on from DATKYQ010000030.1 coordinate 148,396, forward strand.
TCGCGAGTGTTACCCCGGATAGATTCGGTGATGAGTTACTGGAAGACGTCGAGGTTGTTTTTCTGGCCAATGTCTCCGACATGTCGCCCCAGGCCGTCTCTGGCCTGCGATCTTTCGTGCGAGCCGGCGGCGGGCTTTTCATCTCGCTAGGTGGCCGGGTGGACATCGAGAGGACCAACCTGATCCTGGGAGACCTATTACCCTGGCCGCTGAGAGACGTGGTCGCGCTTGGGCCGGCCGATCCCGATGGTGTTCACCGGCGCGGGATTGCTTTTACGGATGCCCGTCTCGATCATCCGGTCCTTTTGGTTTTCGACGGGCAGTTCTTGTCGGCCTTGCTGGCAGTGCGTAGCAGGAGAGCCGCCGTACTGGATCCAGGTCGGGCGGAACCCGGCAGCACGGTGCTGCTGAAATACGAAAACGGCTCGCCGGCACTGGTTGAGGGCTCTTTGGGCAACGGCCGGGTAATGTTGTTCACCTCGACTCTCGATCGCGACTGGAACTCCTGGCCGGCCAGGGCCAGCTACCTGCCGTTCATCCAGCGAACCTGCGCCTACCTTGCCGGGCGTCTGGAAAAACGAGCCCCGCTGGAGGCCGTAGTCGGCGACACGGTTCGTATTCCGCTGGTCCCGGAATCCGACGGTTTCAGGCTGACGGCCCCGGACGGAACACGCTTCGATCTCGTGCCTGCGGCAGAAACGGCGCCGCATGTAGCCTTCTCCAAGACCGATTTGCCAGGCTGGTACGAGATCGTCCCGACAAAGAAGGGTCGCTTACTGCACCCAGGCGCGCTACCGGGGATGATAGTCCATCTGCCGCCACGGGAATCCGACCTGCGACAGATCTTGCCCGGCGAGATGAAAGACTCCCTGGGTGAACGGGCAAGCCTGATTCTGGCCCACGGCGCGGACTCGCTTGCGCGCTCACGCGCAGAGTGGTTTTTACTGCTGGCGCTCGCGCTGCTGTTGCTGGAGGCTTTCTTGTCGAGGAAATAGCCGAGGGTCTGCTGGAACTAGTATTGAAATAAACGTGCCGATCTGTTAAAGCTACGGGCCGGTGTCTTGACGACTTCCGAGGTGAATTCTCATGGTAGTCAACAACGTACTCGATTGCATCGGTAATACTCCGATGATCAACCTGGCAATGTTCGGTTTGCCGCACGTGTTCGCAAAGGCCGAGCTGATGAATCCCGGCGGCAGCATCAAAGATCGGGTGGCTCGTTACCTGATCGAGCAGGCCGAGCGTGAAGGCAAGCTCAAGTCCGGCATGACGATCGTCGAGGCCTCCTCCGGCAATACCGGCATCGGGGTCGCCATGGTGGGAGCACTCAAGGGCTATCGCGTCATGATCGTCATGCCGGAGAACATGAGCGAGGAGCGCCGCAAGATAATCCGCGCCTTCGGCGGCGAGCTGATCTTCACATCGTCCGAGGGATCCCTGACCGAAGCCGTCGAAAAGGTCGCCGAGATGCAGAAGGCCGATGCGAATATCTGGGTTCCCCGGCAGTTCGAAAACCCCGGCAATCCCGAGGTCCACTATCGCGAGACCGCCGCCGAGATATGGGAGCAGATGGACGGCCGGGTCGACGCCTTCGTGGCCGGCGTCGGCAGCGGCGGCACCCTTTCCGGCGTGGGGCGCTTTTTAAAGGAAAGAAACCCCGCCGTGCGTATCGTGGCCGTGGAGCCCAAGAACTCGGCGGCCCTGCTCGGCCAAGAGCCCGGCCTGCACCAGATCCAGGGCATCGGCGACGGTTTTATCCCCCCGGTGCTGGACGTCTCGCTGATTGACGACGTTTCGGTGGTCACCGACGAAGAAGCAATCGAGACCGCCCGTGGCCTGGCGCGCCGGGCGGGCCTGCTGGTAGGCACATCTTCGGGGGCCAACGTCTGGGCCGCATCGCGCGTGTCACACAAACCGGGCGGCGAGCGCCGCGTGGTGACCGTCCTGCCCGATCGGGCAGAGCGATATTTCTCGACGGCATTGATCTGAAAAGCGTTCGAATTTTTTATTCGAGCAGGTCGCCCGCTTTAATCTGCCTTCCTGATATGAAGGCCTTGGCCGAGAGGCGTTTTTTTCCCTCGAGTTGCAGTTCTTCCAGGCGCAGCAGGCCTTCGCCAGTGCCGACCAGCAGGTCGGCACCGTCGGCTTGCTGCACTTCGCCCGGTTCGGCGCTGCACCCGAGGGATTCTAGCGAGGTGCGATGCAGCTTGAGTGCTCTTCCGCGCAGGCTCGTTTGTGCCCCGGGCCATGGCTGCACTCCCCGGACGAGATCGTGAATCTTGCGCGCCGGCCGGCTCCAATCGATTCGCCCGTCCTGTTTGCGCAAAGCCGGGGCCCAGAGCACTTCGTTTTCCGCTTGCGGCCTGGTCTCCAGGTTTCCCTTGTCCAATAGCTCCAGAGCGGCGATGGACAACTCGCCTCCCAATTCGGCCAGTCGTTCCCCCAACTCTACGGCCGTCTCGTTGGGAGAGATGATGGTCCTCTGCTGAAGGATGATGTCGCCGTCGTCCAGGCGCGGGGTGACCTCGACGATGCTCACTCCGGTCTCCCTGTCGCCGTTTATTATTGCCCACTGAATAGGGGCCGCGCCGCGATAACGGGGCAGGAGCGAGGGATGGATGTTGATGAAGCCGAGCCGGGGAATGGCAAGCAGGCTTTCCGGCAAGAGTTGACCGAAGGCGAAGACGACGCCCAGATCGGGCCGCAGCTTGCGGAAGCTTCTCAAAAAGCCCGGTTCCTTGCAGGTTGCCGGTTGGAGAACGGGAATATTGTGGTCTAGTGCCCAGCTCTTGGACGGGGACGACGAGAGTTTCCTGCCGCGGCCCCGGGGGCGATCCGGCTGGCAGACGATCGCCATGGGTGCCTTTTGCGCCGCGAGCATGACATCCAGGGCGCTGGTGCAGAAGTCCGGCGTACCGAAGAAAGCGAAAGATAGTGACATGGTATCAACAGCGGTCGCCGACAGTGACCGTAGGGCGGGCCTTTTTCTTCATGCGGCGCTTTACCAGTGAGCGCTTGAGGCGTGAGACGTGATCGATGAACAGGACACCGTCAAGATGATCGATCTCGTGTTGGATAGCGGTGGCCAGCAGACCGTCGGTTTTCACTTCGATAAGCTTGCCGTCGCGATCCAGGGCGCGTACCGTCACTTTGGCCGGTCGGATAACTTTCTCGGCCTCGCCCGGGAAAGACAGGCAGCCCTCCTCGAAGTCGCTCAATTCGTTTGAAGATTCGATCACTTCGGGGTTGACGAGTTCAACCAGCCTGGGTATTCCGTCACGTTGCTCGACGTCGACAACCACTGCTCTCAGGGCCGCTCCGATCTGAGGGGCTGCCAAACCGAGGCCCTTATTGGCGTACATACTCTCGGCCAGGTCATCCAGCAACTGGATTACTTCATCATCGACGTCCTCAATCTTGCGGCAACGCTCGCGAAGCAACGGATCGGGAAAGATTCGCAGATCTCTAAGCGCCATTGTCTCACTTGCTCCCGTTCATCAGTGACTGCTGGTAGCCGGTGCGCAGCAGATCATCAGTCAAGACGTCGCGCGCCTCCTCCAACGTGGTGCGTATAGTGGCAAGTTTCTCGGCCAGCGTTTCGAGGGCTGGGTGGGCGAAATGCATCGGGTGAAACTCCGTGGACAACAGCCGGTAAGCCGCCTCGACCTCGTAAGCGGTGGACGTTTCCGATACCCCCAGGATCTCGAAGTACGAGGCGTGGTTTATCTGGTCGAACTTGGCTTCGATCCGGCGCCGGGCGATTTCAAGGTTTGTCTTGAGAATTTCCTCCTCGTTCTCGCCGCCGCCCCGTATTCCTTTGACGGTAACGGTGAGAAGTCCCATCAGAACCCCGGCCAGCAGCACCCTGTAGACTGTGATGGCCGTATGGCCTGAGAGGAACACGATCTCCTCGATGGGCCGCAAGCCGTTCACCAGGCCGAGGACGGTGCGCTCGGCCGGCAGGAACCCAGCGCTCCTCAGGTCAGCCAACTGTCGCGGGTGCTGGTCGGGTGCAACCGCTGCCAGCAGGCTGGACGGGCTGCCAAGCTTGCGCACCATGCGCTCGAGGAGGAACTTGCGCCGGATGCCCTCGAGGATCAACCAGGGAACGGTTCGCGCCAGCCGGATCATCTCGGCATCGGGGGTCGTTTCCTCATGGTACTCCGCCTGACCGGTCGTCCATTCGAACAAGCCCAGCAGACAATCCTCGAAGTGGCGCCTGACCAGCGGAAAATACTCCTCGGGCCTGAGCAGGTTTCTTTCGACTAGATGGGCGGCCAGCGCCCGCGGCGGGCCGATACCCTTGATGCGGGCCTCGGCGTATGCCGCCCGATCTATGAGCCCCTCCCTGAAGAGCATCTCCTCGAGGCGGTCGGCCGTCTGGGTCGAACGAATCGCAACCGGTACACCCACTTCGAAGAAAACTTCTTTCTGGTCATTGCCGTTTATGAAGATCACCTGGCCCGTGGTTTCCTGGGTCAGGAGGCGGAAGAAGATCGCCGGCACCATCTCCTGCGCCAGATCGGCACGCGCAGGATTGCAAGCCATGAACGGCTGAGGCGATGGCTCGGCGAAGACCTGATCCTGGCCGAAGAACTCTTCGCCGCGGTCCTGCGCTTCCATGCCGCAGGTTACCGGCAGTCCGCTGTGATCGAGAAGACTTTCCCGGCCTTGTGCGATCTCCTGTCTGCGCAGGCGTGACTTTGCCGATCTGATGGCAAGAGTTCGCATATCCAGAATGGGCGAGGTCTTGGGTTCGTCAAAGTCCTCGTCTGAAATATACTGCCCGGATTCTCCAGGGGGACGTATGTCCGCGGTTTCTTCGCGCTGGAAATCCTCTTCCTGCGCCGGTGGTTCGGGGCCAGGTGTCCGTATCTTCGCAAGGGAAGGCCGCTCTGCCCGCTCATCGCCGGGGCGCGGGGGAAGTCCGGGAACCGTTGGGATCGTGTCGAGGTCCAGCGGCCGGCTTATGCCGTCTTCGTCCACGGCCTGCTCACGCGCCAGGATTGCCTCGCGCTGAAGCAGTCTCACGAGCTTATCACCGGCTCCCATCGTGGCCGGCCAGGCTTCTTTTTTTGGTTCTTCAGCGCGATCCGCGTGGACTGTTCGCGCTTCCTGGAGAGCATCGGCCCACAGGGATTCCGCCTGCAGCAATTCCCTGTCGCCGAAGGGATCCTCGTCTCGGGGTACGCCGGCTGGCTCTGTCGCCACCGATCGCAGCCCGATGGCTTTTTCTTCGTCTTCAGGTTGCGCTCTGCGCTCGGCTTCTGCGCGAGCCTTCCTGCTTGCCTCCTGCCGGTCTCTCAGGTCCGCTTCGCGGCGGGCCTTCTCCTCTGCCTCGCGGCGGGCCTTCTCCTGAGCCTCACGGCGGGCCTTCTCTTCTGACTCACGGCGGGCCTTCTCTTCTGCCTCACGGCGGGCCTTATCATGGGCCTCGCGGCGGGCCTTGTCCTGGGCCTCGCGGCGGGCCTTGTCCTGGGCCTCACGGCTGGCCTTGTCCTGGGCCTCGCGGCGGGCTTTGTCCTGGGCCTCGCGGCGGGCCTTCTCCTGGGCCTCACGGCGAATCCGGTCCTCTTCACGCTGGCGCGCAATTCTTTCGATCAGTGAGCGAGTTCTCCGATCGCTTTCTCTATACGCCAGAGCCAACACTACCCGGCGAGCCTCGGTGGCTTTTTCCTCGGCATCGCGCCGAGTCTGTTCTTCGGCTTCACGGCGGACCTTTTCCTCTTTCTCCTTGCGGGGTTTTTCTTCGGCATCCTCTTGTTCTTCTTGCGCCAGTTCGCTCCAGGCCTGCGCTTCTTCCGCAAGCTCATCGCGCTCTTCCGTGGCTTCCAGCTCTTCCTTGAGTTCGGCGAAAAGCCGGCTCACGGTCACGCCGCGCGACTCGCCGCCGATTTCATCTGTCGCATCTTCTTTTCCACTTTCTGCGGGTGGAGACAGGACATTCTCGTCGTTCTTGTCCGGCCGCTGAGGAAAAGCAGCCCTGACCCTTTTTTCTTTTGGCGCCTCTTTGCCCCCCGGTGGCAGCAGCCCGCCAACCATGCTCGGATCTATCTTGTGTACCGAGGTAGTCTCGGGAGAATTGACCAGCGGGCGGGCAGAGCTTTCTTTTTCAGCAGCGCCCGCTTGCGTCCCGATCGCATCGTCTGGGGGTTCTCGCTGGTCGCCGGGAGGTTCCAGCAGGCCCTCCTTGAAAGCCGCACCCATGTCCATCATTTGCTCGACTCTCTCGGCCAAGTCCTTGGGTGCGCTCTTTTTCGGTGCGGCCCGCGTCTCACCTGTGGGTGGAGGAGCCACCAGCGTGGTGGCCTCGCGGTCGACACCCACGTAAGTGCGTATCTTCAAAATGACCTTGGAAATCTTCAGGGGCCTTTCGAAGTAATAGTCACCGCCTTCCACCAAGGCGTCTCCGAAGTTCCTGATACCCTCGCTGCCAGTTCCCAAAAGCAGGATGGGTACGAGGTCTCCTCCGTCTATACCCCGGATCCGGTGGCACAGATCAACGCCCTTGCCTTCTTCGATCTGCAGATCCAGCACCACCAGGGCGGGAGACAGGGAGGAGAAGTCACTAAGCGCCCGGGAACCATCGTGCATGATAACAGGCGTCCAGCCGGCTTCTTGCACCGCGTCGGACAGGGAGTCAAGCGCGCCGCTTTTCGGCGCCAGAATTAGGATCTTGGCCATTGATCAGTACCGTATGACATGCGGAACACCGACCGGGATCATAGCATGTCCTGAGGATCGACATCAAAAAGAATCTTGGCACCCGCCGGCACTCGGCTGCGCTGCTGCACTGCGGCGGCCGTGGATAGCAGGTCTCTGACCCGCTGCGCCTTCACCAGCATTTGCCAGCGGAAGCGGTCCCGCAACCTGGCCAGTGGAGACTCCGCCGGGCCAAGTACCGTAATGCGCCCCTTGCCCTCGCGGCGCAAATCTTCGGCCACTAGCGAGGCGAACCTTGATGTCGCCCCGCGGTCGGGGTGGCTTACCCTGACCAGCATGAGCTTTTTCGCCGGCGGGTAGCCCAGAGCCTCGCGACGACGCAACTCGCGCTTGAAGAATCCTTCGAAGTCTTGCCTGGTCGCCAGGACAATACACTCGTGCTGCGGCAGGAACGTCTGAATGATTACCCGGCCGGGGCGCTTGCCCCTGCCGGCCCTGCCGGCAACCTGCACCAACAGCTGGAAGGTTCGTTCATGCGCCCGAAAGTCCGGCAGGTTCAGGCCCAGGTCGGCCAGCAGCACTCCCACCAGTGTGACCCCCGGAATATCGTGACCCTTGGTGACCATCTGGGTGCCTACCAGCACGTCGGCCTCGCCGCGCGCGAACTTGGCCATCCTGCGCTGGACGGAACCGCGGCGCGCGGTGCTGTCCGAGTCGAGCCGCAGCACTCTGGCCCCCGGGAAACGCCTTCGCACTTCGTCCTCGCACTTCTCGGTGCCCAGGCCGAGAAGCTGCATCCTGCCTGAGCCGCAGGCGGGACATATTTTGGGCACGGGTATGCTCAACCCGCAGTAATGGCAGCGCAGCCGCCGCTCGCTGCGATGATGGACCAAAGCCACCGAGCAGTTGCTGCAGCGAATGCTCTGACCACAATCCTTGCAGAGCGCAAAGGACGAGAAACCACGCCGGTTCAGAAACAGGATGGCTTGTTCGCCGCGGTCGAGAGTTTCGGCTAAAGCCTCAGCCAGGGATCGACTGACGGTGTGCAGCCGTTCGATCGGATCAGGCAGGTCTTTCTTCAGATCGATCACCTCGATAGTTGGCATCGGCCTTTCGTGAACTCGCTCGGCAAGGCGCAGCAAGCGTGACCTGCCCGCAATAGCGTGTGAATAGGACTCCACGGTCGGTGTTGCCGTGCCCATGACGACCACTGCTCGTTCCTCGCGGGCCCGGACCATGGCCAGGTCTCTTCCGTTATATGGCAGCCGCTCGGATTGCTTATACGAAGGGTCATGTTCTTCATCCACGACGATGATACCCACGTTGCAAAGCGGCGCGAACACGGCCGACCTGGCGCCCAGCGCCACGCGGGCCTCGCCCCGCCGCAGGCGCCACCACTCGTGAAGCCTTTCCGCGCTGGAGAGCCCGGAGTGCAGGACGGCCACCAGCAAGCCGAAGCGCGCGGCCACCCGAGAAAGCAGCTGCGGGGTGAGCGAGATTTCGGGAACCAGGAGGATAGCGTTGCGCGATCGGTCCAGGGCGTGGGCAATGGCCCTGAGATACACCTCGGTCTTGCCGCTGCCGGTCACCCCGTGAAGCAGGAAGGCGGCATAAGCCTCGCCGTCCTGAGCGGCATTCAATTCGTCCAGGGCGCCGGCCTGGGCGTCCGTCAAGCGCTTGATCTCCTCGGGTAGCGGAAGATCTTCCGTTCGCACCTTGGAGCAATCTTGCCGTTGTGCGAATCGAACCAGCCCCTTCTTCTCGAGTGCTCGCAGGGCCTGGCGCACGCCGGAGCCCATGCCGGCAAGGCGCGCGACGTCGACGGGCCCGGAATTTGCGAGCTCGCCCAACAAGCGTGCCTGCAGGGGCGCTCGTTTCGCGACAGGCACAAGAGATTCGGGTGATGGCTCGCCAGTCAGACCGACCACCAGGTGCTGAGCGGGAAAGATCGATTTTCCCGGCTGCTTGAACGACGGCGGCAGGGCGGCGAATATCATCTCGCCCGGCGGCGCCAGGTAGTAGTTGGTTGCCCAGACGAGAGTATCGATCATCACCTCGCTCAACACGGGTTCGGCCGTCACCAGGCCGGACAACGGCTTGATCTCGATGTCTTCCAGTTCGTTGTTGGAAGTGAGACCTGTAAGAATTCCTCGCCGGGATTTTTTTCCAAAGGGCACATCCACGAGTTGCCCGACTCTCGGCGCGCCGGGATACGAACCCGGAATGCGGTAGGTGAACTGTTTTCTGACAGGCGCCGCGACCGCGACCTGGACAAAAACATCTTTTTCCGAAGACACCCTGGTTCCTCCGGGAAGTTGTCTTGCCACTATACCCCGGAGAGCCGACAGAAGCTTTAATCCTGTCTTACCTGACCTTGGCCTGAACTGATACGGCCAGATCGGCAAGCAGGCGCATGGCCAGCTCGGCGTCTTCCGGCGTGAGCGAAGCCAGGCCGCAGGCGGGTGTGAGCATCGACTGCCGTAAGACCAGATCCCGATCGACACCGCGTTCACAAAGCCTGTCGACCAGGGAGAAGAAGCGCTTCTCGATGGATGCCGCGCTCTCTTCGTGCAGCATGTGGTTATTGGGGACGATCCCCCAGGCCAGGATCCCGCCCCGGGCCATGTGTTCTCCAATCTGGTCGGCGTACACCAGCATGCTCGGTCCGAAGCCGTAGGCGTCATAGTTCAGGATCTCGGCCCCGGCCTCGATGATCATCGGCCAGTCGCTGTTGCCGCAAACGTGCACTCCGACGGTCGCGCCCTCGCTCTTGACCGCCTCGATGGCGGTCCCGAGGCGCAGCACGACGTCCTCGCGCAGCACTCCCAGGTAACCCGACGAGCCGAAGGCGGCAAGGCAAGGCTCGTCCAAAAAGACGATCAGCTCATGCCCGCAGGGCCGAAAACGCCTGACCAGCCAGCGCGCCTGCAAGGCCACTTGGCGGCCAAGCACATCCTGGAACGTCTCGTCGTAGTAAAGCGCCCGATCCTGGTCATCTCTCAGCCCCAGTTGGAAAGACACCGGCCCGATGCACTGGACCTTTACGACCGGGTAAGGTTCACTTCGGGCCAAAAACTCATGTCTGGCCGCCTCGAGAGCCGAGGCGTAGCCGGGCCCGACTGCGAAGGCGTCAAGATCTCCACTCTGCTCCGCCGTGAGAGCCCGTTCGTAGAATGCCGCAAGTTCGGCTGAGCAGTCGCGGGCGGTCTCCACCCACATCTTTTCGGCCGCCTGGTCCACAACCAGACAGGGGAGTCCGCCGCTGTGGGCGTGAACCATGTCTTCCAGAAACGAGCGCCGCGGCAGCTCGGGCACGACCGGCACCTCGGGGAAATGATCGAGAACCAGGCGCACGGCCGCCTCGGGATCGGTGTGCGGCAGGCTGCCGATCATGGTCGCCATGCAACGAGGCGCCTCCATCCTGTGCCCCTTTCTTACTCGAATTTCATACGATCATTTTGCGATTATACAAAAAACAGTGCCGAGAATGTAACACGGATTGCCGATGATCTCTAATAAACCGGGTTGTCCGGTGAAGTTGTCAACGACCTGCAATATCTAAGAAATGCGGGATTGACAGGAACTCTCGGCCGGGGTTCAATACGCAACCGGGGGGAAAGTAACAAGGGTGGAGGAAAGAGAGCAGCGGGATCCATGAACGACGCGAAGCGTAGGCCATGGGAATTTGTCTGGCTGTTTTTATTATTGGTCTTTCCGGCACTTGCGCATGCCGGACCAGCCGGGTCTGTTTCCATGTCTATGCAGGCCAAGGAACTGCTCGACGCCATGTCGGCCAGCAAGTCGCTTTCGGGTGCCCCCAAAAGCCAAGGTCCTTTCGTCATCGCCGTCGTACACGACCGGAATGTCCCGACCTCGGTCCTGGCCGCCATCAAGAAAGCTTTCGATCAAAACAAGACTGTCAAGGTGCGTGGGCGCGAATTCTCTACTCCGATAGTCGCCTTCCGGGATGCCGCCGAGTTGAAAGACAGGCTCACAAAGCTGCATGCGGAGGCTGTTTTCATCCCGGCCGGCAGCAATCACAGCGTTCGTATTGTCCTTTCGGTTACCCGGCGCTTGAAAATACTGTCATCGACAAACGTGGCTGACTATGTACACTGGCGGGGTGTCACGCTAGGACTGGACGCTTCCGGGGAAATCATCAAGGCAATGATCAACCTGGCAAGCTGCCGTGACGAGAAGGTAGAGTTCGGAAAGAAGATCATGGACGGGGCAATAGTTTTCTTCTGAGCAAAGAACGAACGACCAGGGAAGGTGGGTGTCTGATGGCTACCAAAAAGAAAAAGAAGATGCTCAACGAGCTATACAAGATGAAAGCCAAGGGAGAGAAAATCGTCTGGATCACCTCCTACGACTATCCCAGCGGCCAGTTCGCCGAAGAGGCCGACGTGGACATGATCCTTGTCGGCGATTCCCTGGGCATGTGCGTCTACGGCTACAAGGGCACCGTGCCTGTCACCATGGATCAGTGCATCGTCCACAGCGAGGCCGTGCGCCGGGCGGCGCCGCACACTTTCGTCATCGGCGACATGCCCTTTCTCTCTTACCAGGTGTCTTGCGAGGAGGCCGTGCGCAACGCCGGGCGCTTCCTCAAGGAAGCCGACTGCGACGCCATCAAGCTCGAGGGAGGAAAAAGGGTGGTGCCCCAGATCCGCGCCATTCTCGACGCCGGCATCGTGGTCTGCGGGCACATTGGCCTTACCCCACAAAGCTCGGGACAACTTGGAGGTCACAAGGCACAGGGCCGCACGGTCGAGTCGGCCAAGATATTGATAGAAGACGCCTTGGCCCTGCACCAGGCGGGCATCCAGCTTCTGTTACTCGAGGCGGTTCCGCCCGAAGTGGGCAAGTTCATCACCGAGCTGTTGCCCATTCCGGTTTACGGCATCGGCGCCGGCATGCACACCGACGGGCAACTGCTGATCATCAGCGACCTGATTGGCCAGTTTCAGGCCTTTACGCCCAAGTTCGTCAAGAAATTCGCTAACGTGGCCGAGGTGGTGACCGGAGCGCTGCGCGACTACGGCGACGAGGTACGCGCCGGAACCTTCCCCAAGGACGAGCATTGTTACCACATGATTGAAGGGGAGTTTCCCAAGTTCGAACAGATGGTCAAACAGTACAAGAAACCGGATTGAGAGGGAGATACAATGTCAAACCTGAGAGAGAGGCTGCGTATTCCTGCCGCGCACGTCGAGGCCATCAATGACTTCATGCTGGATCCGAACAACACAATCGTAAACGCGGTCATCGAACTGGTCGAGAAGTTCGGCGGCCCGGAAGAGATCAACCGCAAGGCCGAAGAGGCCCGACGGCTGGACAACCTGATGGGACGCCTGAAAGAGTCCGGATCGCCCTACATGGCCGACGTCGAGTGGCTCATCGAGCAACGCGACAAGGGCGCCTTCGTCAAGAAGGCCGACTACGTGAAACGAGTGCTGGGAGACAAGGCCGCCGCGACTACTCTTGATGAGAAGAACGCGGTCACCCTCGAGATAAGCGCCTTGCAGTACTTTCCCTTTCTGATCGCCGAAGCGAAAGAGGCGATCGAGAGGCAGAACCTCATGCCCGGGCGTTACATCCGGGTGCGCAACATGAAAGAACAGGTCGCGGACAAGGCGGACATCCTGGCGGTGGCCGCCGCCATGCAGGTGGTCGGGGCGAGCTATGTCGAGACCCTGGATACCAAGGGCACCGACGGCTCCAACGTTCACCTGGGAGGTCCCGAGACAATTACCGGCTACTTCGGCGGAGTGGGTCAACCAAACGTACATGCCCTGCAATGGGCCGAGGAGTTCTTGCACTACTACACCGAGTATGGCATTCGCCAGGTTCTCAACATCAACCCTGGCACTGTGCTGATCGGCTACCTGCTGCACAAGCTGGGCATCGACAATGAGTTTAAGATCTCGGTCTTCATGGGCAACGACAACCCATACGCAGTGCTGTGGACTCTGATCGGCGCCAAACTGTTCTCCCGCGAGGACAATACTACTTCGTTGATAGGCTTCAACCTGGCCAATTCGGTCGACAACGACACCATTCGCGCGACCTCGAAGATCCGTGCGGCACTGGGTTTCGAGAAGGTCGTGCGCATCGAACACCACATCGTTGAGACCTACAAGTCGATCGTGGTCCAGCCCTACGATCGCCTGGAGGAACTGCTCGAGGTGGCCGCCGAGGTTCCCAACATCTCGGCCAAGCACGAGGGCGGGGTGCCAGAGGCGGAGAAGTCTCTCGATCATCCCTCCGACATCCTGGACTACTTCATGGCCAAGGCGGACGTCGAGGAGCGGGGCCTGATGCCGGCTCTCGAGCGTAACTACATCGAGAAGCACCGCGCGCTGAACCGCACCGCCGGGGCCCTTGCCAAGGCCGGAATAGGCGTGGTATGCGCCCAGAACCTTCACGTCTAGCTTTTTCAGGGAGCAATCATGAGCGAGGAAAACACAAGGCATCTTCCTCCCAAGAAGTTTAAGGACAACGCGTGGATTTCCTCAATGGAGCAGTACCGTGAGATGTACGCGCATTCGATAGAAGATCCGGAGGGTTTTTGGGCCGAGCAAGCCGAGAAATTCCACTGGCACAAGAAGTGGACCAAGGTGCGCAGCTACGACTTCAAGAACGATATCGAGATCAAGTTCTTCGAAGGCGCCGAGACGAATATTACCTACAACGCGCTCGACAGGCATGTGGCCGGAGACAAGAAAGACAAGATCGCTGTTATATGGGAGGGCAACGAACCCGGCGAGGAAAAGAAGTACACCTACTCCGAGTTGAAAGACGAGGTCTGCCGCTTCGCCAACGTGCTCAAGCAGAAAGGCGTTAGAAAGGGCGACCGGGTAAGCATCTACCTGCCCATGATTCCCGAGTTGGCGATCGCCATGCTGGCCTGTGCCCGTATTGGCGCCATTCACTCAATAGTTTTCGGCGGGTTTTCGGCAGAGGCACTGACCGACCGTATAGTCGATTCGACCTGTTCGGTCCTGATAACGACCGATGGAACATTCAGGGGTAAGAAACCCGTCGACCTCAAGGCGAACGCCGACAAGGCAATGGATACCTGTGAAAAGCGCGGGCACGTGGTCGAGCACTGCATCGTCTGCCAACGCGTTGGGCCGGACAAGGGTCTCACCTGTGAAATGAAAGCCGGGCGCGACGAGTGGTGGCACGAACTCATGCAGGACGCCTCGCCGGAGTGTGCGGTCGAATGGATGAATGCCGAAGATCCGTTGTTCATTCTTTACACGTCGGGTTCGACGGGCAAACCGAAAGGTGTCCTGCACACCACCGGTGGATATATGGTCTTCACGGCCACGAGTTTCAAGAACATCTTCGACTACCACGACCAGGACGTCTTCTGGTGTACCGCCGATATCGGCTGGGTGACGGGCCACAGCTATATTGTCTATGGTCCCCTGTGTGCCGGGGCGACAACCGTGATGTTCGAGGGCGTGCCCACCTATCCAGACCCGGGCCGCTTCTGGGATGTGGTCGATAAACACAAGGTCACTATTTTCTACACCGCCCCGACGGCCATCAGGGCCATCGCCCGGCAAGGAGACGAGCACGTCAACAAGCGCGATCTGAGCACGCTCAGGTTGCTGGGGTCGGTCGGCGAGCCCATTAATCCCGAGGCCTGGAACTGGTATCACCGGGTGGTCGGCAAGGGCAGGTGTCCTATAGTCGACACCTGGTGGCAGACCGAGACCGGCGGGATCCTGATCACCCCGCTGCCCGGGGCAACCCCGTTGAAACCCGGCTCGGCCACTTTCCCTTATTTCGGGGTGGTCCCGGCGATCCTGGACGAGAACGGCCGGGAGATTTCCGGAGCCGGGCAGGGCATGCTGTGCATCAAGGAACCCTGGCCGGCCATGGCGCGTACGCTCTACGGAGACCACAAACGCTTCGGAGAAACTTACTTCAGCATGTTCGCGGGATACTACTTTACGGGCGACGGCTGCCGTCGCGACGAGGACGGCTACTACTGGATCACCGGGCGGGTAGACGACGTGATCAATGTCTCGGGCCACCGCATGGGAACGGCCGAGGTGGAAAGCGCCTTGGTCAGCCACCCCAAGGTGGCCGAAGCCGCCGTGGTTGGTTTCCCGCACGACATCAAGGGACAGGGCATCTACGCCTACGTAACCCTGAACGCCAATATCGAGAAGTCGGACGAGCTGAAAAAAGAGCTGGTCAAGCACGTACGCGCCGAGATCGGACCGATTGCCTCACCGGACGTAGTCCACTGGGCCGACGCCCTGCCCAAGACGCGTTCCGGCAAGATCATGCGGCGCATCCTGAGAAAGATCGCGGCCAAGGAGGCCGACCAGATCGGCGACACCTCCACCCTGGCGGATCCGGGAGTGGTTCAGAATCTGTTGGAATCTTTCGGCAAGTAGAAAATACCCGGGTGATCGTTGGAATCTTCAAGAAACTGGCGCAACCGTCTGCGGGCCAAGCTGGTCACACCGCAAAAAGCGCTGGCACACATAAAAAACGGGCAAACCATCTTTGTTGGGTCCGGGGCGGGGGAGCCGGAGCTTCTCACCAGAACGCTCGCGGAAATGGCGGACAATTTCTGGGATGTCGAGGTAATTCACCTCACCTCGGCTCGTGAGGAATCCATCCTGGCTCACCCGAACCTGGTCGAGCACTTTCGTTACAACACCTTTTACATCGGGCGCGGTCTTTACGCGGCCTTGGCCGCCGGCAATGCAGACTACACGCCGATGAATATCAGCGAATTACCAGCGGCCATTGCAGACGGCATTGTGAATATCGACGTCACGTTGATCCAGGTGTCTACGCCGGATTCTTCCGGCATGTGCAGCCTGGGAACATCGGTGGATGCGGCCCGGGCGGCGGTGGAACATGCCCATCTTGTCATCGCCCAGGTTAACGAGAACGTTCCGCGGACCATGGGCGACTCGATGATTGCGCTCGACAAGATTGATTTCCTGGTCGCTGGCGACCTGCCGTTGATCGAAGTGGCGCCCCGTGAGATCGATGCGGTTTCGTTTACCATCGGTCGTCACGTTGCGAGCCTGGTCGGCGACGGAATGTGCCTGCACTTCGATCTCGGTTCGATTAGCGCCGCGACAATGCGTTACCTGGATACGAAGAGAGATCTGGGGGTGCACACCGAGGTTCTGACGGACGATATTCTGCGCCTGATCAAGTCCGGTGCCGTGACAAACGCCAGGAAGAACGCCAACAAGGACAAAACCGTCGCGACCATGGTGCTGGGCTCTCAAGAGCTATACCGGACGGTCGACTGCAATCCGCTTTTTTGCATTCTGCCGATCGACCGGGTCGACGATCCGGCGACTATTTGCCAAAACGACAACATGGTTGCCGTTCAGGAGATCCGCGAGATCGAGTTGACCGGGTTGGCCAGGGCCGACACGCAGGATATTTGCGAGATGAGATCGCTGCCGTCGAGCATGGATTTCATCGACGGGGCGCGCCGTTCGCGAGGCGGGTTCAGCGTGGTCGCGCTGCCCTCGACCTCTCAGGATGGTCAAAAATCGCAGATCGTCGCCTTGAGCACGGGCGGTGGGGTGGCTATTTCGCGCTCGAAGATCGACTATGTCGTGACCGAGTACGGAGTGGTAAACATTCACGGACGTTCTGTCCGCGAGCGGGCGATTGCTTTAATCTCCATCGCCCATCCGAGGTTCAGGAGCCGGCTGCTCGAAGAGGCCAAGAGCTTGAAATATGTGGGGCCGAAGCAGGTCATTCCTCCCGAACACGGTTGCGTCTATCCCAGTCAATACGAGTTCAGGCACAAGTTCAAAGATGGAACCGAGCTGTCCTTCAGGCCGGTCAAGCCCAGCGATGCCCGCCGGCTGCAGCGCATGTTCTACCGCCTTTCGCCCGAATCGGTGCGCATGCGCTACCACGGGACGATCAAGAAGATGACCAACGAAATGGCCCAGAAGATGGCTGCAATCGACTACAGCCGCGACATGGCCATAGTCGGCCTGGCCGGCCCGCGGATCAATCCGCGTATCGTGGCCGAGGGCCGCTACATGTGCAACCCGGCCAACAACATGGGCGAGTTCGACATCGTCGTCGACGAGGAATTCCGCGGTCACGGAATCGGCACCCTGCTCGCAAATCATCTCAACAAGATCGCCTATTCGCGCGGTCTGTCCGGGGTGTACGCGGAAGTCATTTCCCGTAATGCCGCCACCATAGCACTGCTCGGCCGAGCCTGGCCGACAGCCAAGAAGATTTTTGGATCGGACAGCTGTACTTTCACGCTGCAATACGATCCCGAAGACGTCAAACGCCCGAAGGACAGCATCATCGTCTATTCGGGACGCTACGGGGATTACAGCTACGGGGAGGATCACCCCTTCAACCCGGCCCGGACGAGGGCGGCCATGCAGATGATCTCTCGCCAGGGACAGCTCGACGAGCCCTGGATGCGGGTCGAAGAGCCGCGCATGATCAGCAAGGAGCGGCTGATCGAGTCGAACAGCCCGGCCTTCATCGATGCCTTGCAGCGGGCCAATTCGGGCGTTTGGCAGGAGGACTTTTTGAAGTTCCACCTGGGGGGAGACGAGTGCCCGATCTTCCCCGGCTTGTTCGACTACGTTATGTTGTACACCTCGGCCACCTGCACCGGCGTCGATCTGATCATGAACGAAAACGCCAACGTGGTCTTCAATCCGCTGGGGGGATTTCACCACGCCGGCCGCGACCACGCGGAAGGTTTCTGCTACGTCAACGATGTCATAGTAGCCATTGATCGTTTTCTGACGCGCGGCTTCAGGGTGGCCTATGTCGATATCGACGCTCATCATGGCAACGGTGTGCAGGACGCCTTTTACACAGACGATCGCCTGTTGTTCATCTCGTTGCACCAGAGCGGCAAGACCTTGTATCCCTGGGGTGGGTTCGAGGATGAGATCGGCGATAAAATCGGCCGAGGCTACACTATAAACATTCCCCTGCCCGAGCAAACCGATGACGAGGCCTATGAAATGGTCTTCAAGCGGATAGTTCCGCCGGCGCTCGATCGCTTTGCTCCGTCCGTGTTGATCGTGGTGGTCGGCACGGACACCCACAAGGCCGACCCGCTAGCCAACTTGAGCCTTACGAACAACGGAATGGTCGCAGCCATCAAGCTGCTACGCGACCGCTGCCCGCAGATATTGTTGCTGGGCGGGGGAGGCTACGATCAGGAATCCGTCGTCAACGGTTGGAGCCGCATCTGGGCGGCCGCCAACCGGATCGACTCGTTACCGGATCACCTGCTGGTAATGGGCGGCTCTTTCCTCGGCGCCCGGGATCTCGAAGGAGCCGAGATCGTCGACATGCAGTACAATGTCACGGGCGAGACCAAGAACAAGATCCTCGAGGAACTCGATCGCATAGCGTCGTATCACGAAAAGAACACGCTACCCCTGATCGGCAGGAGCAAGAGGGTTTCATAGAAGAAAACGAGGAAGGCCAAGATAGTTGGGGTTCAGTCGTCCGCCGCCGCAACACTGGCTGCCCCACTCGGAGTATGTGTCCTGGAATGCTGTTCGCGTCATGTTCACGCCTTCTCAGCTCGGCCGGTTTGCTTGTCGAATCCCATGATTATCGAGATGGTGCCGCTGTCGAACTGCCGCTGAAAGCTGTAGCCGCTTTTGTAGAGCAAGCTCATCATCTTGTTGTTGGCCGCCAGTACCTCGGCGGTGAACCCGCCGATGCCCTTGCCTCTGGCCGCGTCGGTCATCATGTCCAGCAGGAAGCCGCCGATACCCAGACGTTGCCAACCGGGATGCACGGTCATCGCCGCCTCGGCCATGTTCGTGGCCCTGTCAAGAAACCAGCGGCCCACGGCGACTATTTCTTCGTTCGCCTCTTCTCCAGTGCAGCCGACAACGGCGAATTTTTCTTCGTAGTCGAGCACGACCAGTGGCAGGGCCTTCTCGTGCGGCATCGTGCGCAGCGCACCCATGAAGCGGAAGTAGACGTCCTCTTTACTGAGACCGTAAAAGAAACGGCGAATGCCTTCTTCATCGACGGCGCGAATGGGCCGGAAGTGAATCTCGCGTCCGTCTCGCAGCTTGTAGTTCTGCCGGTAGTGCTCGGGAAAGTCGTCATCGCTTTTTGAGAGCTCCTGATCCTGGTACACGAAACGCAGCTTTTTCGCCTCGCCCAGCAAGAATTCGCGATATTTCGGATGGGCGATGTTGATCAGCGCCAGGGCCCGCGCGCGGATGCTCTTGCCGTGCAAGTAGGCGATGCCGTATTCGGTCACCACGTAGTGGACATCGCCCCGCGTGGTTACCACGCCCGCCCCGGGGGAGAGCATGGGCACGATACGCGAGACGCTGCCCTTCCTGGCAGTGGAGGGCATGGCGATGATCGGCCGCCCGTTGCGCGCCAGCGCCGCGCCGCGGATGAAATCGGCCTGCCCGCCGATTCCCGAGTAGAACTGGTGGCCGAGCGAGTCGGCGCAGACCTGCCCGGTCAGATCGATCTCCAGCGCCGAGTTGATCGCCACCATGTCGTCGTTGCGTGAAATGTTGCGCGGATCGGAGACGTAATCGGTGGTGTAGAACTCGAAAACCGGGTTGTTGTCGATCATCTCGTAGAGCCGCTTGCTGCCCATGCAGAAGGCGGCGATGATCTTGCCGGGGTGAAACGTTTTCTTGCTGTTATTGATCACCCCGGCTTCATACAGGTCTATCAGGCCGTCGGAGAACATCTCGGTGTGAATGCCGATGTCCTTCTTGTCCATCAGGCACTTGAGCACCGCGTCTGGGATGCTGCCGATGCCGGCCTGGATCGTCGAACCGTTGGGCACCAGCCTGGAGACATAGTAACCGATGCGCAGCGCAACTTCATCCGGTTCGCGGGAAGTGAACTCGACGATCGGCTCGTCGTACTCGACGATGGCGTCGAGATCGTTGATGTCCACGAAGCTATTGCCCAGCGTACGCGGCATGCGCGGATTGACCTGGGCGACGACGTAGTCGGCATGCTCGATAGCAGCCTTGACCGTCTCGACCGACACGCCCAGCGAGCAGTTCCCGAATGGATCCGGCGGGGTAACCTGCACCAGCGCGACATTTATATGCAGGCGCCCAGACTTGATGATCTTGGGGATCTCCGAGAGGAAGATGGGAGTGTAGTCGGCCTCTCCCCGCCCGACCGCGTCGCGGGCCGCCCGTCCGATGAAGAAGGTGTTCAGGCGGAACATGTTCTGGAACTTGGCGTCGGTGACCGACGAAACGTTGAGCGATACCAGGTGCAGGATCTCGGTGTCGGCGATATTCTTCGGAAACCTTTCGAGGTTGCGAACCAGATACTGCGGCTCGGCGCAGCCGGTGCTTATGAAGATGCGACTGCCCGGCTCGATTTTCAGAAGCGCAGCGTCGACGCTACACAGCCGCTTCTCGTACTTCTCTTTCATTCCGGACATTTTCCATTCCATGGTCTCGTCGCCTCCTCTTCGGCCGCAGGATAACACACCCGGCCCGAAAAGTTACCCTGATTTAGCAAAGCCTTCCAGCCTTTCTTGACCGGCGACGAGAGATCGTGCTGGAGTGAACTCATGTTGCGAAGCGTCTTGATAGCCGGCTGCCTGGTCGCCTGGTGGCCGCTGGCCAGCCGAGGTTGGCCGCGGTGCTGATTGCCGGAGACATAGGGGGCACCAAGACGCGCCTGGCTATAGTCTCTGCCGAGCGCGGGCCGCGTGCGCCGCTTGCCGAGAAGACCTTTCGAAGCGCCGACTACCAGCGCCTCGAAGATTTGCTTGAGGAGTTTTTCGCAGGCAGCGGCCTGCACGCCGAGCGGGCATGTCTCGGAGTGGCGGGACCTGTGCTGGACGGGAAGGCGCGCGTCACCAACCTTCCCTGGGCGATAAGCGCGAACAATTTGCAAGACAAACTGGGCATCGAGAGAGTCGAGCTGATAAACGATCTGGTGGCTACCGCCTACGCCGTACCGCGCCTGGAAGTCTCAGATCTCGAAACGCTCAACCAAGGCTGCGCCGATATCTCAGGCGCCATCGCCGTACTGGCCCCGGGAACCGGGCTGGGTGAGGCATACATCACCCGGGACGGAAAGCGCTACTTGGCCCACGCATCCGAGGGCGGCCACGCCGATTTTGCGCCGACCAGCGAGTTGCAGATCGATCTGCTGCACTACCTGCAATCGCGCATAGAGCATGTCAGCTACGAGTGGATCTGTTCCGGTATGGGCTTGCCGAACATCTACGCTTTTCTGAAAGACAGCGGCCGCCATACCGAGCCCGGCTGGCTGGCAAAAGAGCTGGCCGCGGCCGATGACAAAACGCCGCTGATAATTACTGCCGCCATAGACGAAAAACGACCCTGCGAGCTGTGCGCAACGGCGCTGGACCTGTTCTGTGCCGTCCTGGGCGCCGAGGCGGGAAACCTGGCACTTAAGATGCTAGCCACGGGCGGTGTCTATCTGGGCGGTGGAATTCCACCGCACATTCTCTCACGTCTCAAAGGGGGCGGTTTCATGGAAGCCTTCCGGCGCAAAGGACGCTTCAAAGGATTACTGGCCGGCATACCAGTGCAAGTAATTTTAAATCCGAAAGCGGCCCTGCTGGGCGCGGCCTGGTTCGGCCTTGACGGAGCGCAGTCGTCGGACTAGAGCAGCGAGCGGCACAGACCGCCGTCGATGGCCATGGCCGTGCCGGTGATGTACGACGCACGCTCGGAGCACAGGAAGGCCACCAGCGGGCCGAACTCGGATGGATCGCCCACGCGGCCCAGTACTCCCGCGGCGGCCCAGTTTTCTATCATTTCAGCTGGGCTTACTTCGTTGTTGTCGGCCAGCTTCTCGGCCAGCGAGTGAACCCGTTCGGTCAGGAAGTAGCCGGGGCAGACCGAATTGACAAGAACGCCATTGGGGCCGAACTCGGCTGCCAGGGTCTTGCCCAAACCAACCACGGCCGCCCGGACGCTGTTTGACAGGATCAACCCGTCGATGGGTTGCTTGACCGAGATCGAGGTCATCAGCACTATGCGTCCCCAGCCTCGTTCAATCATTTGCGGGGCCGCGGCGCGACACAGGTAGACTGCGCTCATCAGGTTGAGATCGACGGCTTCCCGCCAGCGCTCGATGTCGTGATCCAGAAATTTGCCCGGCGGCGGGCCGCCGCAGTTGGTGACCAGGATGTCCAGTTGCCCGAAATGGGCCAGCGTTTTTTCAACCAGCTCCTGCGCCTGCTCGCTATCGGTCAGGTCACAGACCTCGTCCAGAACTTCGGCCCCCAGCCCGCGCAGCATCTCGGCTGTCTCACCCAGGGCCTCTCCACCCCGGGCGCAGATTGCCAGGCGCGCGCCTTCGGCGGCCAGGCTGCACGCGGCCTCGCGGCCCAGCCCCTTGCTGGACGCGCTTACCAGGGCGACTCTTCCCTCGATTCCAAGATCCATATTTTTCTCCCTCCATTTCTTTACGAACAGTTATGGAAACGGTTATCACATGATAGTCATTTTTCACAGGCGTTTTCCGAGGCCACGCGGTTGACGCAGGTGTTTTGGCGCTGGTACTGTCTTGTTGCCCGAACCCAATGGTTCTTTCGCGGGGAATCCGCAAATGTTCTTCCACACCGCTGGCATAGAAGTCGCGCTCTGGATTCCCCCGCTCGTTGCTCTGGTGGTTTCTTTTTTTACATCCATGGGCGGTGTATCGGGCGCCTTCTTGTTGCTGCCGTTCCAGATGAGCGTGCTGGGCTACACCAGCCCTTCGGTCAGCGCGACCAATCAGTTCTACAACGTGGTGGCCATTCCCGGTGGGGTCTACCGCTACCTGCGCGAGGGGCGCATGGTGTGGCCGCTTTGCTGGGCCGTAATCATCGGCACGTTGCCGGGTGTTTTCCTGGGCGCCATCATTCGCGTAACCTGGCTGCCCGATCCCGTCAACTTCAAGCTCTTCGCAGCGCTGGTCCTGCTTTACATCGGTTGGCGCCTGGTGCGGGATCTCTTCGGCGGGGCTAAGCGAGCGCCTGCCGGCGCAAGAGACGCGGCCGAGGGTAAAAGATCGACGTCCCGGACACGGGTGGTGCATTTCTCCGCTAGAAGAATCGAGTACGAGTTCAACGGCAAGAGCTTCTCGGCCTCGACCCCGGGCGTGATCGTCCTGAGCCTGATCGTCGGGATTGCGGGTGGGGTGTATGGCATCGGTGGCGGATCGATTATGGCTCCCGTTTTTGTCACCTTCTTCGGGCTCCCGGTGCACACCATCGCCGGCGCCGCTTTAATGGGAACCTGTGTCACTTCGGTGGCGGCCGTGATCTTCTTCAGTTGCCTGGCTCCATTCTTTCCCGGCATGTCCGTGAGCCCGGATTTCGCGCTGGGCGCGTTGTTTGGCCTGGGGGGCCTTGTCGGCATGTATCTCGGCGCCCGTTGCCAGAAATTCATGCCCGCTCGGTATATCAAGTGGATGCTGGTGATCGTGATCCTCTTTGTGGCCGGAAAATATTTCTGGGTTTTCCTCGATGTCTGACGGCGATGTCTGACGGCGTTGACAGGGCGCCGTACGGGCGATAGCGTCCGGGGCAGGGAGGAAAGCCGGAGGCACTCATGGCACACAAGCCGTCCAGAACCGAAAAGAAGCTCCGGGTCCCTGCCGGGCGCCTGCGCTTCAGGGTCAACCCGAGAGGCCTGCCGTCAAGCAAGAGCTACTCCCGGCATCGCACCCATATAATTGGGCAAGATCGGGCCATCGAGGCGCTTGAAATCGGTCTGCGTCTCAACAGCCCGGGCTACAACGTCTTCGTCTCGGGTCCCTCCGGCTCGGGCAAGATGACCACAACCCGGCACATCCTGGCCGAATTCAAGCAACCGCGGCAACCGCTGAAAGACTACGCCTACGTGCACAACTTCATCGAGCCCGACAGCCCGCGCCTGCTCGTGCTCGACCCGGGCGGGGGCCCTCGTCTGAAGAAGGCCATGGCGAAACTGATCGAATCGATCATGCGCGAACTGTTTAAGAACGTGGCCGCTGAAAGCTACCAGAAAGAGAAAGATCGCATCCTCAACGAGTACCAGGGCAAGGAGCACGGGCTGATCTCCGCTTTCCAGGAGAAGGTTCGCAAGCACAAGTTCGCCGTGGTCGAAATGCAAAACGGCCCGGCCGCCGAGCACGACGTGCTACCAATTATCGATGACGAACCGCAGCCATTGTCTGTTCTTGAAGAACTGGTTGGCAAGGGCAAGCTCACCCGGACCAAGTTTCGCACGCTGGCCTACCGGCACCAGCAACTGAGAAACGAGATGGAGCAGATCAGTCGCCGTACCCGTCACCTGACCCGCGAGATGAGCGCCGAACTCGAGGAGATCGACCGCCGCGCCGGCGGCGTCGTCATAGACGCCCTGATCGAGGACATGCACGAGCAGTTCGCAAGCGAGTCTGTGCGGGACTATCTCGACGAGGTGCGCGAGGCGTTGCTGGAGCGAATTCCAGCTCTGGTTCGCCGCCAGGAGGAGTGCGAGGCCGAATCCGGAGGCCCCCAGGCTCCGGGCGAGCTGGCGCCGGATCCGTTGGCTTTTTTCCAGGTCAACGTCATCCTGCAGAACGCGGGACGTAAGGGCTGTCCAGTGGTTTTCGAACCCTCGCCGACCGTTGTTCGCCTGCTGGGAACCATCGAGCGCTCCATGGATGAGAGCGGACGCATGGATGCAGGCTTCATGAGCATCCGCGCCGGCGCCCTCTTACGGGCCAACGGCGGTTTCCTGATGTGCAAGGGCGAAGATCTGTTGATCGAACAGGGATCCTGGAAGATCCTCAAGCAAACGCTATCGACGGGCCAACTCGAGATCCGACTTCCAGAAGGCCCGATGGCCATGATGTCATCGGCTTTAAAGCCCGATCCCATCCCCCTTGACGTCAAGATCATCATGCACGGGGATGAGGACCTTTACCGCGCGCTCTACCTGGCCGAAGACGACTTCAAGAAGACCTTCAAGGTCAAAGCCGAGTTCGACGTCGAAATGAACTACTCTTCGGCCAATGTCGAAAAGATCATGGCCTTCGTCCAGCGCGTGGTCAGCGAGGAAGATCTGCTTCCCCCCAACCGCCCGGCAATCGCCGTACTGTTGGAAGAGGCAATCCGGCTGGTCGAAGATCAGAGCAAGCTGACAACCCGCTTCAGGATAGTGGCCGATCTGCTGCGTGAGGCGTCTTACTGGGCACTCCAGTCCGGAAAGCGGACGGTCACACCGCGGGACATCTCGCGCACAATCGAGCAGCGCCGCCGCCGGGTGAACCTGGCCGAAGAAAAGTACCGCGAGGACATCGAGCGCGACGTGGTCATGGTTTCCACCAGCGGCTGCCGGGTGGGACAGATTAACGGGCTGGCCGTCTTCGACCTCGGCGACTACTCGTTCGGCAAGCCCTGCCGCATTACCGCCGCGGTGGGAGTGGGGCGCAGCGGAATAGTGAACGTGGAGCGCGAGTCGGGCTTGTCGGGGGCGATCCACGACAAGGGCGTCTACATTCTTTCGGGTTTCCTGAAAGAGCGGTTCGGGCGTTTTGCACCCCTGGCACTCGATGCCAGCATCTGCTTCGAACAGAGCTACAACGAGATCGACGGGGACAGCGCCTCGTCGACGGAGATGTACGCAGTGCTGAGCTGCCTGGCGGATTTGCCCATCAGACAGGGCATCGCGGTAACCGGCTCGGTGAACCAGCGTGGCGATATACAACCCATCGGTGGTGTGAACCACAAGATAGAGGGCTTTTTCGACATCTGCCGCATGCGGGGTCTCAACGGCCGGCAGGGAGTGATCATCCCGCGCGGCAACCTACCGCACCTGATGCTGGGAGAAGACGTGGTCGCCGCGGTTCGCAAGGGCCGCTTCGGTATCTTCGCGGTCTCAACGGTGGACGAGGGCCTCGAGATTCTGACCGGCGTCCAGGCAGGCAAGCCGGATCGCAAAGAAAAATACCCCCCCGGCACGATCAACCGCCTGGTGGCGGACAGGCTGTCAGAAATGGCCGGGTATCTCAGGGACTTCAAATAAGACAGCCCCGCCGGGATCAGGGCGTTGTCACCCAGGCCGGGCTTCCTTCCCAGCCGTCGCCGGTCGTCAGGCGGTAGGACGCCCCGCTCTGGAGCGACATGACGTATACGTCGAACGAACCGTGCAGATCGCTCTGGTAAGCAAGGAGACCTCCTCCCCCGTCCGGCATGATCGAGGGAAGAAAAACCGGGCCGATGTTGCGGGCTCCGTTGACGACGAGTTCGACTCCCGATCCCTGCGGGGAAATAAAATGTAGATCGATTCTTTGACCCGCCTGGCGGTCGAGGAACCAGCCGGGCATGAAGAGATGCTCACCAGGCACGGGCCGGCGTTCGTGCACCCCGCTGTCCGATCCGATGGATGCCGCGGCTCGTCCCGCAGTAAGGGTATCGGCATCGAACGTGGTGCTGAATGAATTCCAGTCGAATGTCTCGCCTCCATCGAACGAGAAATCCTGGCTGTAGGCCAAAGTCGGGGGAGCGCCGGCCGCCCCGGGACTGCAACTGGGATAGCGAAAACTGTACGGCCGGCTCTGTGGAACTCCGTATCCGGTCCACAGGTCGATGATCTTGCCGGCCGCGGCATCTTGTCCGGCCGGGGGTATATAGGTTGCGTAAATGTTGAAATGATCGCCGTCGAAATGCTCGTACAGCAAGAAAGGCGGATTGCTCACGCAGACGAAGGGATTCGTGGCATCAGCGCTGCCGAGCGAGAAGCACGCGGGATCGCTAACGGGAATCTCGATCGCCGTTTGCAGATCGATCCGGCAGATGCGAAAGCGCTGGCTGTCATCCCGGCGGTGGTGGAAATACACCCAGTTCCGGGAGCCGTCGTTGTAGACTCGGGCCCCCCATGACTGCTCGTGTCCCGTGCTGAGCCGGCGCGATCGTCCACCGTTCGAATCCATCTGGAAGTAGATCAGGTGGATGTCTCCGGCCTGGTCCTGGCCCGAGTAAACCATGCTCCAGTCGCACAGTTCTTTGCTGTTGCCCGGATCGGGGATCAGCGGGCAGTTGTCCGCCGGGTCGAGCAGGCCGTCGTTGTCGTCGTCGGCGTCGCAAAGGTCGCCCAGCGGATCGTCGTCGTGGTTTGCCTGATCGGGATTGTAGGCATCCGGGCAGTTATCGCGGCTGTTGGGAACACCGTCGGTGTCGCGGTCGATTGTCGGAGACACCTGGTCGCAGACATCCCCCACGCCGTCCCCGTCGATATCGCTTTGATCGGGGTTGGGAATTACCGGGCAGTTGTCGCCGGTGTCCGGCACGCCGTCGCCGTCGTCGTCGATGTTGCCGTTGGGATCTCCGTCGGCGGGCCCCTGCGGGGTGCCTCCCGCATCGGGGGGCAGCACCAGGGTGTTGAGCACCAGTTCGTCTCCGGAACGGATCTCGATGTTAGGCAGGCCGACCGGGCGGTATCCATCATGGGAGGCTCTGAGTTCGTAGAAGCCTGTCGGGATGCCGGTAAGATTCCACTGGCCCTGGTCACCGGTGCGGGTCGCGTAGCTCAGCGAACTGAAGCGTTCGGTGAGCACAACCGAGACGCCAGGCTCGGGGCCGGGGTTGCCGAGAAGCACGTTGCCGGAGACTGAACCCTTGTCCCCGGGCACGATTGAAGCAAGCTCGAGAACCACCCCGGAAGTTTCGGCTCCCGCCCCTACCTCGACTTCGCGGGCCTGTGTGAGCATGTATCCCGGCCGCGCGGCTCCTATGCTGCGCGTTCCCGGGGACAGACCGTCGAGGCTGAAGCCGCCACTGTCCCCTGTGTGAGTCAGCTCGTCGCCCCCGACGACGTAAACGACTGTGTTCAAGGCGCTATCGCCGCCGGGCAGCTTGACCTCTCCCGAAACGCTGCCCGCCCGTGCCAGCGTCACGGTTCCCAGGTCGCTGATGCCAGGGCCGCGAACCAGCACCGAGTCGTCCAACTCGGCCGAGTAGACAATCTCCTGGCCGTCTTGAGACAAGCTGATATCGAGACGCGCGGTGAAGTCGCCGTCGGGCACGTCGAGAATACGAAAATCGCCGTCGGATTGCGAAAGTGTCGACATGCCGCATTCGACCAGCCTGACCCGGGCGCCCACGATCGGCCCCGAATCGGGCTGGGCGGCCTCGATACTGCCCTGCACAACGCCCGGTTGCGGCGGGCGCCCGAAGTCGCGCCCGCAGGCGGTGAAATCCGAAACCACCAGGAAAACGGTTATACCGTACAGTGTCCAGGCGACAGGACGGTGACGGCGATAGATATGTCGGATAGACATGCCCTGTATCTCCTTTTCCGATTTCTCTCCGAGTCTACCCGCTGCTTTCCGACTGCGTCAACTCCATGGCCGGCAAGAAAGTGACTTACGTGCTCTCGTGAAAGTCCTTGCATGCGCACTAACGACTAAAAGCGCAACTCGCTCCGAAAAAGGGGGGATTGACAAAACCGCTTTTTTTTTGCATAATAGAAACGTAAACAGAATAGCAGCAGAGCCGTTCGAAAGCTCAGAGATCCCCTCATATGATACTTTAGGTTTTCTTTCTAAGGCATTAATTTGATCCAGGTATTGAAAGCACCCGTTTTTGAAACTTGTTTCTTGGCGTCGAATGACAATAATTGGTTCCAAAGGAGGGAGCCAATGA
>DATKYQ010000031.1:0-15475 GCA_035528415.1 Myxococcota bacterium
TCGCGCTATGGATTCCGCGACCTTGAGTACTTCGGGATGAAGATCAGACAGCTTTCCATTGAGCGTTCTCCTCGTCAGGTCAGGCGCATGAAGAGAGCAAAAGCGTGAAAGGTGCAGTTTCCAGTGAAACCGTGGAGAGCCAAAAAAAATCGAATTCGTCAATGAGATGGTTGCGCTGGATTGACACTTCGCTCAGATATGGCTATGGCAAAATGGTGATGGCCGGCGATTCTTCACTCGATGTCGAGTACCTGCAGGGGATCCACCTGGTGGACAGCATCCTGTGGCTGGATGCGCCCCGGCTCGCGGATCTGTGCTTCGTCTCTCATGCACAGCAAAAATTCGCAGGCCCGCACCGCAAGATACTGCTGTCGGAGAAAACCGCCGCTTTACTCTTGAACCCGGAGTTGACCCGCAAGCAGCATGTCTCCAGCGACGGTACGATTCTATTGGTGCGCGGCGAGTCCAAGCAGAAGATCACCATCGGCGCCGACCTCGAGCGCGCCAAGCGCAACCTGCGCAAGCTGGATTCGGAGTTTCAAAAGGCCATGCTCAAGTTGCATCGCAACAAGGATGTCGTCTACCTGATCCGCGGCCACGGCGAGCGCGGCCCTTCAGGCTTCGGATATCGAGCGCGCGTCACGAGCCTATAGCGAGTTGATCGCGGCGGGCGGCGTGCCCAATCTCGATCCACCGCTGGAGATGCGCCTGGCCAACATCCTCGATCGCTCGGGAGATTCACTGGTGGCGGCCCATGCCTGCCGGCGTGCCGCCGAGCGGGACGCCGGGGGCCCGCTGGCCGCCCGGGCTATATTCACCGCCGCCCGCCTGCTTACCGAGAAGCTCGGCGATCGTGAACAGGGCATTGCCATGTATCGTTATCTGGCAGAGAATTTTCCCACAGACCCCTTGGCCGCCCGGGCCCGCGAGATGCTGCGCCGCCTGGGTGTGTGAGCCGCTGTCGGCTCATTGCGGGGCTGAGCTTTTTTCCTGTTTGGGCTTGTCGCCGTAGCCGATCGAGACGAGTTCCAGCTCTACCGGTTCGGGAGTCGACGTCTGGCACGAGAAGGTCAGCTCGACCTCCGCCGAACAGCGTCCCGCGCCCTGCTCGCGATCTATCCACCAGCGCTCCAGCAACAGCGCCTTGTGGCCGCGTAACCCCGAGGGTGGCTGGTCTTCGGCCGAGTAACGCAGGGTGGGCACCAGCCAGTGGGTCTTGCCCGTCTCGTCATCGACAACCACGGCCAGCGTGTCCATCTGTGACGCGGCAGGCGAGTCGAGCCCGAAGGGGTTCAATGGATTCGTGTGAATCAGGGCGAAGCGCGGCTTCAGGCCGGCCTCCTCGAGGATGCGAAAGGTCAAGGCCGACCAGGCGCCGGCGCTGCCGAACCTCTTGCGGGCCGTCTTGTGGGCCGGCTCGGTGGGCATCCAGCGCAGCCAGTATTGGTACGGGTCAGGCACCACCTTGACCCGGTCGTACATCCACTCGGCCGTCGCCTGGATGCGCCGGGCCTTCTGGTTTTCCTTGATCGGCGTAACCAGGAAGGGGTTGACCTTCTTGTGGCCGGCTATCTTGCCGGCCCGGGCCATCCACAGGGCGGTGCGGAAGATGCGCCCGCGCAGGTTCTTCCAATTCGGGCAACGCGGGCTGAGCATTACGAAAGGCAGCCGCTCGTGGGAGATGGGCATCAGCGCCTTGCGCAGTTCGAAGACCATCGGGTAGGCATTGGGCTCGCTCGCAAGCTTAACCCCGCCCGAGGCGTCGACCAGCTTGGCGTCCATATCAGGACGGAACTCGTCGTCCTTGTGGCCGAAGCTGACCCTGGAGCGGGAGACGCAGAATTGGTCGCTACCGAAACTCCACCTGAGTTGGTCGGGCCCCGAGATCGGGTAGATGATCTCGACGACGTCGCCCACCAGAAGCGGCCCGATTCTGAAAGTGGTCTCGCGCGGAAAGCCGTTCTCACAGGGCCAGTCGACCAGCGGCCCCGTCTTTACGGCCTGGATGTTGACCATCTTGGGAGTACCGTCGCCCATCCACAGGTGGACCTCGACCGGCGGCGCGTTTTCGCGGTAGTGAATGACTTTAAAGTGGGAAGCGCTCACGGCGCCTTTCTTGGAGAGGATCTTGATAACACTGCGCCTGACGGTCATGCGCTTGGTCGGCGCCGCGGTGATCGAGTCGCCGCCCTCCTCGCCCACCAACAGGTAAGAGGTCGGGTCGTAGCCGCCGCCCCAGTAGTCGTCGTAGCGCTCGTCCATGTAGATCAGCGCACCCGGGCCGCCGGCGCAGCGCTGTCTGAAGTCGGCATCCACCTGCTCCAGCGCCACCTGCGGAAAATGCCTGGCGCATCCACCGGATACCCCGATGATCAGTGACACAACGAATGCGACTGATATGCGTGACATGAAACAGTCTCCTTCCGTGGCCCTGCAAGTGATTCCGTTAGCATCATTCATGCGGGGGCGATGTTGTCAAGGATCGTATTTCCATATTCGCGATTGGGCAGCTTGACAATATACGGGGCATGTGGGAGCGTTTTTTCAGGAAGGGGGCTTTTGATGGACGGGGTGATGGTTTTTACTGCTACAAAGGCCAAGGAGCGGGAAGGAATTGGCGGGCGGGTTACCGAGTGGTTGCGGTCCGAACCGGAGAAAAATATCAAGGACGTTACTGTCACGCAATCCAGCGACGACGAGTTCCACTGTCTAACGATCACCATCTTGTACAGCACTTCTGAAGGCTAGCGCCGGCTGACTTCTTCGGCCTTGGCTGTCTTTATCGGATTTCAGGGCGGATTTCAGGGTGTGGATCGCGGCAATTAGCCTGATCGTGCTGGCCTTCTTGCTGTTACTTTCTTCACTGATTTCCCTGGCGCTGACCCGGGTGCCGGTGGTGCGCACGCCTGTCGAGCACCTTACGCAGATTGCCGCGGCCTCGGGCGCGGGCAAAGGACAGCTGATCGTTGACGCCGGCTGTGCCGACGGGCGGACGCTAGTCGGGCTGTGCAGGCTTTGCGGCACGAGCGGACGGGGTTACGAAATGAACATCCCGGTTGCCCTGGCGGGCAAGTTGCGCGTATTATTTTCGGGCCGGGGACACCGGGGACAAAGGGTGAAAGTTTTCCAGCGCGATTTCTTCCGCTGCGAGCTCGAAGATGTCGACGTCGTTTACTGCTACCTGATGCCGGGCGTCATGGGCAGGGTGGCTAAGAAGTGCGCCGAGGAGATGCGCCCAGGCGCATGCCTGGTCTCCTATATGTGGGAAGTGCCCGCCTGTATCCCCGAAAAGACCTTCTTTTTTGGCACCAGGGCGGATCCTTTGTATGTCTATCGTATGCCGGTGAAAAGCTCGCAAGAATCCGATTTCTTCGCCGATAAGCTGGGTGAAAAACTTGACGGGTCAGATGCCTGAGGCTATCGTCTTAGCATGAACGGAGCGACTGGTAACGCCGGAAAGTGAGACAGTACGCGGCTTTTGCGTTACCACGCCTGCCACAAGGAGGGTTCGATGGGCTCGGGCATTAAACGGACGACGGCAACTAAGAAAAGATCCGCAGAAAAGGTTCGCCGGGGCCTCGATCAGATGAGTTCTCGCCAGGCCAACGTGATTAAAATGCGCCACGGCTTGGCTGAAAAGCCGTCCGCCCCCGTGGGCGATCCACCGGCCTGCTGCGACGCGGAGACCGTCAGGCGGGTCAGATCGGTCGAAAAA
Source organism: Myxococcota bacterium (assembly GCA_035528415.1). Lineage (GTDB taxonomy): Bacteria > Myxococcota > B64-G9 > B64-G9 > B64-G9 > DATKYQ01. The sequence goes on from DATKYQ010000031.1 coordinate 3,716, forward strand.
CTGGTTCTCAACCGGGCCCGCGGCATCGAGCCGGACGGATCGAAAAAGAGCATCAAGGACAAGATCGTCAAGGCCATGAAGCGCAAAAGCTGACCGCCGCGGTTTCCGCGTTTCTCAGCGGCCCTCGTAGTGTGAGGGTTGCGGCACCTGGTTTGCAATGGTGCCGCACCCGAGGGCAAATACTTCTCCAGAAATATTTTTCCAGGTTACCAGGCATACAGCAAGCCACTTGCGGCACGTGCCGCTATTTCGTTGACACTGCGGGAAGCTGGCGTAAAATCGATTGATTCGCTTGGCAACCAGCCAAGGAGGTTTGATAGTGCCGCAGGAAAGCACCGGCCGTCGCCTGCCGACCAAACTCACCATCTGGGTGGCGGGCCTGTGGACTTTCATCACGGTTTTCTCCTACATTTTCACTCGCTTCATCTTTCCGCTCGACTCCGTGCAAGATGTGACTTTCGGTGTCACGCTCTGGGTCGGCGCGGCCTTTTTTTGCGGCGCGTGCATCTTCATGCTGCGGATGGCGCTGCGTCCCCTGCTGAGTTTTCTTTCCTCGCTCGCGGATGGCAGGCAGGTAAGTGGCCAAGCTCTCGAGCACTCGGCCCGTGCCGCCAGGAACCTGCACCTGAAGGCCGGGTTGGCGGGCTTGATCGGGCCCGTGGCCATGATGCTCCTGGCTGCCGTTGTCCTGCACACCCACTACCTCTACTTCTTGATGCTCGGGTTGTTCGATGCGCTCTTCCTGGCGTCGATCCTGTTCCTGCTTACCCAGAAGTGGATCGCCGGTCTACAGGAAACGATCGCCGGTCACCGGCAGGAAGGAGTTCTCGGCGGCCGGGTCATCTCACTGAAGCTGAAGCTGGTGATACTCGGGTTTTCCCTGGCCTCGGTTCCCACGCTGATGGTGGGCAGCATGAGCTTCTTCACCGCCAACCGGCTGCTGGGCGGCGAAATGGGCCGCAATCTCGCGGAGAAGCTGGTCTACGTCAACAACGATGTCGGCTCGTTGATTTTGTCGGGCTTAGGAAGGGTCGAGATCGAGAACTACCTTTCCGACGAGGCCGAAAAGCTGGGCCCGGGATCCTACATTCACTTCGGCAAACCGAAAGGCGATTTCTATCGCTCCAACCATGCCAAGCCGCTTCCGCCCGAGGTTTTCACCAAAGTGATCGCGGCCGGCCGGAACCGCAAGGTCGGTACACTCGAAGATCCATCCTCGGGGCGTGTGTATTCCTACGCCTTTTCGGGAGACGGCGCCTGGGTTTCGATTGCGCCGATCCAGGCCGAGTTACTCAGCCAGACCACCCGCGACCTGCTGTTTATAATCCTGGTGATAACGCTTTGTTCCATGCTGATTGCCGCCGTGGTCGGCTACTTTTTCGCCGATAATATCGGCACGTTGATAAAGCGCATGGCGGCCCTGACCAGAGACGTGGCGCGCGGTGAGCTTTCCCGTGAGATACGGGTGATAAGCGACGACGAGATCGGGATTCTGGGTGACAGCCTGCACATGATGGTTGACAACCTGCGGAGGATGGTGCGCGACGTCGCCGGGCTGGCCAGCCAGATCGCCTCTACCTGCAACCAGTTACAGGTCAAGGCATCGGCGATATCTACAGGGGCCGAGGTCCAGTCGCAGTCGGTTCACGAGACGTCCGACTCGATCAAGGACATGAACGCAAACATCCAGTCAGCCTCCGACAACCTGCAGGCCTTGGCCCAATCATCCCAGGAGACGTCCGAGGCGGCTCGGAAGGTTGGCGAGAGTTTTAATCTCATGTTGGCCGAGACGCTCGGGCTGCAGGAGACGGTCGGGCGGACGGGCGAGATCGTCAAGACCTTGGGTTCCTCGGTCAGCGAAGTGACCAGTAATATTAAAGAACTGAGCCAGGGCGCCGAGCGCTCCGCGCTGTCGATGGCGCAGATGGATCGCTCAATCTCCGAGGTCTCCAAGAGTGCCGCCGACACGGCCCAGATAGCCCGCAAGGCCATCGAGGTCGCCCAGGAGGGCGCGGTGGCGGTGCGTCGCACTATCGAAGGCATGGATCGCATCGTCAGCTCCAACCGCGATGCCTCGAGCGTCATCGTCGGGTTGGGAAACCGCATCGAGGCCATCGGCAGCATCCTGGGAGTTATCGACGAGATCGCCGACCAGACCAACCTGCTGGCCTTGAACGCGGCCATCATCGCGGCCCAGGCCGGAGAGCACGGGCGCGGGTTCGCCGTCGTGGCCGACGAGATCCGCTCGCTGGCCGAGCGAACCGGGTCCTCGACGCGCGAGATCGCGCAGATGATCAGCGATATCCAGGAGACCTCCGAGGAGGCCATCAAGGTCATGCGCGGCGGCGGGGCCACTGTCAACGAGGGAGTCTCCCTGGCCAAGCAGGCGGGCGACGCCTTGAACCAGATTCTTATTAGCTTTCAGAAGGCGGCCGAGAACGTCGAATCCATTGCTGGAAACACAGAGGGCCAGTCCCGTTCCTCAGAGGAGGTGGCCCGCGAGATCGCCAACGTGGCCGAGATGGCTGCGCGCATCTCCGAGGCTGCCGCCAGGCAGTCGCGTGCGGGGGACGATCTCCAGGGAGCCTTTAAAGAAACCCTCAAGACCAGCCAATCCCTGGGCAAGATAGTCAACCAGCAAGCGCAGGAGAACCGCCAGGCCATCGCGGCGGTGGCGGAGATGAACGAGGCCACCACCCGCGCCAATCAGGCGGTCCTCGACCAATCCAAGGTTTCCGACGGCATCCTGAGGGCCGTCGAGCAGATCCGCGAGATCGCCAAGAACCACGCCAAGGCTTCGCTGGAAATGGGCGAGGCTACCCAGACGCTGGCGGAGAAGAGTGCCAGGCTCAAAGAGGAAATCAGCGAGTTTAATGTCTGACCCGGCGGCGCTGGTTACCCCGTGCCCCGGCTCGGCGCGCAGCGAGTTGTGCTGCGTGCGCCTGGGTGTGCCTTTTTGCATTTTGTTCCTGTTGCTGGCGGATGGCTGTGCGAGCTTGGGTCTGCCTTCGCCCGGGCGCTCGCCGGCGGCGGCATGGGAGGCCGGCGCGGACAGTGCATCCGGGTCGCGACAGGTCACGACCTACCTGGCCGACGAGTTGTCTCCCCGGCTGACTCCGCGGGGCGACCTCGTCTACGTGTCCAACCAGGGCGGCAACAGGGACATCTGGATGCGCCCGGCGGGCGGGGGACTTCCGCGCCGTCTGACAAACCATTCGGCTGACGACTTCGACCCGGCCGTCTCGCCCGACGGAAAGTCGATCGCTTTCGCTTCCCGTCGCCTGGACGCCAAGGGCGACATTTTCATCATGCGGCTCGACGGATCCGGAGCCAGGCGCCTGACGGGCAGGAACTACGCCGAACGCCAGCCGGTTTTCCTGTCAGCCGGCCGACTGGCGTTCACTCGGATGCTGAAAGACGGCGGCGAGGCGATCTTCGCGCTAGATCTGGCCGGCGGGGATATCGTGCGCCTTTGCAAGCGTCCGGGGTTCGATCCGGCCCCTTCAGCGGACGGTCGCTTCCTGGCTTTCACCTCGCTGAACAGGAGCGGGCCGGCGACCCGTGCCTGCATCTGGGTGCACAGGCTCTTAGACGGGAGGGAAGAATCACTGACCGGCTGCCGCAGGCCGGAGGGTTTCGCAGCCTGGGCCACCCGGCAGGGACACAACTGGATAGTCTTTTCGCGTTTCGCGGATGACACCAACGCGGATGGCAAGATCGATGTCGATGACAGCCCGGCAATCTGGAAAGTGCGCTTCAACGACTTCGAGAGCTCCTCGCCGCGAGTGGGGGAGCCGCAGCCTCTTACTCCGGGCACCTCGGCCGACATCATGCCAGCGGCTTACGGGGACAGGATCTACTACGCATCCAGGAATGATGGAGATCTCGACATCTGGTCGGTGCCACTGGCCGGCGCGGCGCGGCCGTCAAGTTGCAAGGCGGCCATCGGGATAGCCGGGGAGTTAGACTCGGAACTCAAGCGCTTGTTCGTTCTGCGGCGGGCGGCCGCGAGAAATCCTGAGACGGGCGACTCCCGGCGTTGCGTTCTGGAGGAGGCCGCCACTCTCCTCGGCTGGGGCAGGTACGCTCAGGCGGCCGAAGCCTACGCCGGCCTGGCACGGGAGGCGCGGCGCGACGATATTCGCGGACAAGCTCTTCTGGGACACATTGCGGCCAGTATGGAAGAAAGGCTCCCGCTGGGCATGAGCCCAACCAGGCAGGAGGAGAGTCGTCCGCTGGCCGCAAATCTGATCGCAAGCCTTAAAAAGACCGGGGCCGATCCAGCGTCCATCGGTCTGGTGCGCGCCGACATCTTGCGTCGGGTGGGAAAATTCTCGGAGGCGCTCGATGTGCTGCGGGTACCGCTTGCCTCGTCACAGCAGAACCTGGTTGCCCGGGCCCATGAGCTCAGGGGTGAAATGCTCGCGACCCTGGGGGCTGCCGATGACGCACTGCGGAGTTTTTTACAAGTTCTCGGGATGCGCGCCGTCTCGCACGGTGTGCAACTGAATGCCGCCAAGCGTGTCATCGCCCTGGTGCGCAAGGAGCATCTGGCGGGACTGATTGCCGATGATCCCGTCGAAAGCCTGGAGAGAATTGTTGCCGCCTGGCCGCAACTGCCTGTCTTACCGGCCCTGGCACGATTGGAAATCGCCGACATGCATCTCGATGCGAAGGAAATGAGACTGGCGCGCAACTCGTTCCGGCTGGCCGTGAAGCTTGCCGGCAATGTGCCGCAAATCGCCACGCGGGCTCTTTTGAGCCTTTCCAGAATGGCCGAGTCCAACGGCGACCTGGCCGAGGCACTGGATGATGCCAACGAACTTTTCGAGGCCTTTCCGTCTTTGCCCAGGGTGCGCGTAATGGCTAGGCGGCGGATCAAGAGCCTGGCGGGCAGGCATGCGCTCGATCTCGTGCAGAAAGGCGAGATCGGCATGGCCATCAAGGTATACCGCAAGCTGATAAGCCAGCAGCAGGGCGATATCGTTGCGCACCGGCGGCTGATGGAGTTGATGGCCGGGCTCGGCCGGGCCGGCGAGGTTGCTGGCAACTACCAGGCCATGCTCGATCGGCGCCCAAACGATGCGCTTAGACTGTATCTGTACGGACTGGCGCTGACCTACGCCGATCCACCCAGAAATTTTTCCCGGGCCCGCGATTTCATCGAACGCTCGCTGGCTATCAATTCACAGGCGCCCTTTGCCCACCAGACGCTGGGCTGGCTCGACGAACAACTGGCCGGACTGGAAGCGAATGAAGACTGGCTTCACCAGGCGGCCGATGAGTACCAGGCCGCCCTGAGCCTGCTGGACGCCAAGACCGATCCCCGTGCCGAGGCCGATCTTCTGCTCAACCTTGGAAATGTTCATTTCGCACTGGGCAACCAGCGCCAAGCCTATACTTTCTACAGCCTGCGAGTGGAAAAAAATATTTCTTTCATCAACAAAGAGCGGCGCCTGGTGTTTCTCGAGCAGTATGCGCGTTCTGCGTGGCTCTCCGATCACCTGGATCAAGCCGTCGGCTCCTTCTCGCAGGCGGCCGAGTTGGCAGGATCGCTCGGCAGGAAAAAGCGCTTGCCATGGCTTGTAGCCGGAAAGGCGGCCGCCTACCAACTGGCGCGCAAGTTCGATATAGCTGCCGAGACTTTTCGCCGCGCCTGCGATCTCTACGCAGCGCTAAAGGACAACAGGCGGCTGGCCTCCTGCAGACGCAACGTGGCCTACAACCTCTATATGGGCGGAAAAAAGAAGGAGGCCGCGCGAGAGTTCGTACTGGCGGAGAAGCTGCTTTCGGAGTTCGCGAGCAAGGACGAGCAGGGCGGCAGCAGTGTATCGGTCAGTCTGGCAGGCAGAGCCTCCCGGGCGGCCCAGGGCTTCGACCGCGCCGCTGAGCTGAATTTCGTACATACGTTCCTGGGACGCATCTTTCACCAGTCGGGCGACCTGAGCCGGGCGCAGGCCATGCTGCAGAAAAAGGCGACCCTGCTGCAGGAGCGGGTGGCGAAGAAGAAGGATCGCGACCTCTTGCTGGACCTGTCAGTGGCGACGAACCAACTCGGATCGCTGTTCGCCGACCTTGGCCGGCCACGCCGGGCGGCCGCCCTTTTCGACAAGGCCGCGCGCCAGGCGCAGGGCATCTCCAACTCGCGGGGACAGGCGTTAAACGGCATCAACAGGCTCGATCTTCTGCTGGCCGGAGAGATATCGGCCGATCCCCGGGGACTGGTGGACGAGCTGAAAGAGGCTCTGCTCGCGGCCCACACCGAAGAATCGCGAGCGAGCCTGAAGGCGCGCCTGCAAAACGCACTGGGTGTCGCCTGGGCGGCCGTGGCCGAGAGAGGTGCGCCGGCCGGTAAGGTCCAACCCGTATCTTTCAAGGAGAGATACCAAGAAGCGCTGGACGGGCTTTCCGAATCCGTAACGGCCTTGGACCGTTCGGCCGAGGCCTTTGGCAAGTCTCGCGAGGAGGCAGCACTGGTGCCGGGTCGCGCCGGGGCGCGGCTCGGGGCCGTTGCCGGCTGGAACCTGGCGCAGGTTCTCGATCGCCTGGGCAGGGCGGACGAGGCAGTCAAAATAAAAATAGCAGTCGGGAAGCAGGTGGCCGACCTGGCTCTGCTCGGGATCGACTGGAGAATAGAAGCGAGTAGCCCGGATCTCGGGGGGCGACTGAAGGCTCTCTTGCGCTTGCCGCCGTCCATTGCCGGAACGGACGCGGACATCATGGCCGCTAAAGACCGGGAGACGCTCTTCGGCCGCCTGATCTCCCAGGCGGCCGATCGGGGCGCCGCGGGAGATGCACTCGTGCTGGTCGAGCGGGTCCTGGCTCGGCGGCGCCTGGCCGGCGTGCGAGCGTCAGACCTCGTGCCGGGCGAAAAAGAAGACCATGACTTTCTCGCCGGCCTGAGAAAACTAACAGCCGCGCTCGAAAAAGCCATGGCCGAGTTGACCCCGGCCGGCTTGCGGGAAAACGGGGAGACGAAGAATCGCGAAGTTCTACGTGCGCTGGATTCCCTGGTGCGTTTTCGCGACCAGGGCGGCAAGCCGAGCGAAGCCTTGCGGGCGTTGTTGTCCGCCAAGGTTGCCACGCCCGATGAGCTTTCGGCGATCCTGGAACCGGGTGAGGCGATCGTCGAGATCTTCGGCCTTCCCGAGCGCTTGCTGCTGTTTTGGATCGACGGGCAGGGAGTCACGCTGAAGGATGTCCCTGTTCGGCGCGCTCTGCTGGAGCGGGAGGTGGAGGCCGTCAGGGGCTCCGATGCGCTGCGGGCCGCCGAGGCCCGCCGGCGCCTGTCGAAGTGGATCATGGAGCCGCTTGCCGAGCGCTTGGCCCGGATCGATTGCCTGGTTGCCGTTACCGATGATCTGCACTTGCCGTTCGAATGGCTGATCTACGCCGGCAAGTCGCTGGCCGGCAAGCTTCCCGTGTCGCACCTGTACATGGCATCCAGCCTTCGCTTGCTGCGCTCCAGGCGCAACCTGAATTTCGGGCGCGCCGTATGGATCGGCGCCAAGGGACTTGCGGGCGAAGCCATCGGCAAAGGAATCGAAAAGATTTTTGGAACACTGACATTCGAGACCCGGGCCGGCGAGGCCGTGCGGTCGGCGGGAGATTGCGGCCTGGTCGTCTGGTCGGTTCCCGCGACGGTCGACCCGCGCCGGCCGATTCTGTCGAGTCTGGCTCCGGACGCCGTGATTGGCTCGCTGGGCGGCGTCGGTTTCGGCTGGTTGGCTTCGCATCAGACCAGGACCGGCCTGTGGATCATGGCCGGGGATGGACTGGATATCGGAGCCGGGCTGGTCGGGGCAGGCCTCGAACAAGCCATGCTCGGGGCCCGTGTCCCGGCCGTTCTGATTGACCCCGGCGCCGCGGGCGGAGGTCTGCCGGCCGCGGTACTGACGCGCATGCTGAACGGTCTCGTGGAACACGGCCCCGCGCGTGCTCTGGCGCGCGCCCTGGAAGAGATCGACGAGCGTGATTCGTCCTGGCGGGATCTGATTATGTTGCAGCTGAGGGGCGACCCGGGTCTGGAGGCCGCCGGGCGCAGGCGTTATGCGGAGTCGGCCTTGGCCGGAGCGGTGCAGGCGGCCATGGGCGCCTATCAGCGTAAAGAATGGGCCCGGGCGCTGTCCGCTTTTCTCGAGGTGCGCACGCTGGCCGGGTACTTGAAGCGGACGGATATCCTGCCCGTTGTCGAGAAGGGTATCGTGACCTCCGCCTTCAATCTCTCCCGCTACGATCTGGCAATCGAGCACGAGCTTGGCATTCTTGCGCAGGCGCGGTCGTCCGGCAATAGATTGCTCGCCGCTCGCGCCGAGCAGTTCATGGGGGTTCTCGAGTCGAGCGCCGGACGCCATGAAAAAGCCGTTGGTTGGCTTGCGAAGGCGGTAGCCGGCTTCGACGCGGCAAAATCGCCGGCCGACGCCGCCCGGGCGACGGCCACACTGGCGCTGGCGCTGGATGCATCGGCCGGCTATGACAAGGCGCTCGCGGCGGCCAGGGATGCATTGGGCAGGTTCGAGGCACTGAGAGACGAGTCGCAGGTCTTGCGCATGACCCGCTTCGCCGGCAGTATTTATCTCAAGCGGCTCAATATGGCCGCCACGGCCAGGGAGTGGTTCGAGCGGGCGCGCGGCCTGGCCGAAAAGGCCGGCCGCAAGAAGCTCCAAGCAGCAGTGCTTCTGGATCTGGCGCGCACCGAACTCGCGGCGGGCGCTTACGAGGAGGCGCTCGAATTGGCGCGTTCGGCCGAGGGCGCTTACCGGAAACTCTCGGACGAGCACGGGCAGGCGGAGGCGCTTCTCGAGCAAGCCAAGGGCCTGTGGTACCTGGCCGAGTACAGCCGGGCCACCGGGGCCCGGCGGCGGGCGCTGCGCCTGTCGGAATCGGGTAGCGACGTGCGTCTGGGCATCATGGCGCGTTCGCTGGGCGGTTTGATTGCAATGAGCATGGGCGATTTGGACACTGCCGCCAAGGCGCTGACGGAGGCGCTCGCGAAGGCGCGGCAGGCCGAGCTGCGCGACGAGGAAGCCGTTCAGCTCAACAACCTGGGCATCGTCTTCCGCGAGAAGGGCAGGCTTAACAAGGCGCTTTTGCTGTTTCGGGAGGCCATGGAGATCGACACTCGCCTCAAGAATTCCCTTGGCCTGGCATATGATTTTCGCAACATCGGGATTGTCGAGCAGATGATCGGGCGTCTCTCCCAGGCCGGGACGCACCTGGCGCGGGCCCTCGACTTGACGCGCGCCATCGGCGACAGGTTCAACGAGGTCAAGATACTGTTCGGACTCGCCCGCCTCGACATTCTCACGGACAACCTTCCGGCGGCGCTGGCGCAGGCCAGGGCCGCGCACGACTTGGCGGATGAACTGGGTCTCAAGGAAATCGTATGGCGGGCCCTGCGAACAATTGGAGAGATTGCCCGTCGCCGGGGGGATCTCGACCAGGCTCGGCTCAACTTCGCCAAGTCCATCGAGCTGGTCGAGAAGATGCGCGCCGGCTTGAAAATCGAACGCATACGCAGCGGTTTTCTGGATGATAAGTATGCCTTGTACGGCGACATGATCCACCTGCTGCTTGCCAGGGGCGAGGTCGGGGAGGCTTTTGCCTACGCGGAACGCTCGCGGTCCAGGGGCTTTCTCGACCTGCTTTCGAACCGGCGTATCGACATCGGTGGGCCGCTGGCGCGCGAACTGCTGGACGAGGTCCGGCGCTGTAAGGATCGGTTCGCCCGACTGGAAGAAGACCTGCGCCGGATCGAGGGAGACGGGAAAGCGGGAGCGCTGGATGATCTGGCCAAGGCTCGCCGCGCCTACGAGGAGGCGCTTTCACGTATGCGGAGCCATGACCCCGGGCTGGTCGACTTCGTGCGCGTCGAGCCGGCGCGTCCGGACGAACTGCGCGCCATGCTGCCCGCCGGCGTGGCCTTGCTTTCGTACTACGTGACCGAAAAGGACACGCTGGTTTGGCTGCTGCGAGCTGATCGCCTCGTCGCAAAGCGGATTGACGTCGGCAAGGCGCGGCTGGCAGGGATGGTCGCCGGGCTACGCCGCCTGATGGAGGGCTTCTCGCCGGTTGACGAAGAGCTTGCCGAGCTCTACGACCTGCTGGTGAGACCGTTGGAAGGCGAGTTGAAGGGGGTAAACGTTGTCGGCGTCCTGCCTCACGACTCGCTGCACTACCTGCCCTTTGCGGCCCTGAAAACAGACGGGAAAAGCTACTGGGCCGATCGTGTGCGCATATTCGAGAGCCCGTCGGCGAGCGTCTTGAAACTCGTCCTGCGGCGTGAACAGAACAGGATGGGCCCCGCTGGATCGCTGGTGGCTTTCGGAGATCCGGCCTTGCAGGATAGGGCCGCGGATCTCCCCTTTGCCGCCAAAGAGGCGCGGGCGGTGGCCATCGAGCAGCCGGGCGGCCGGGCGTACGTCGGCCCGGCCGCGACCGAGGCCGAAGTGCGCAGCACCGCGCCCGCGAGCGAGATAGTTCACCTGGCATGTCACGCCAGCTACGATCCCGCGAACCCATTGGCCAGCGCGCTGCTACTGGCGCCCGGTCAGGGCCTGGACGGTCGCCTGACGGCCCGCGAGGTGCTCTCGATGACGTTGTCCGCGAGGTTAGTGACTCTCTCGGCCTGCAGGACGGCGCTTGGAAAGATAAGCGGCGGTGACGAGATAGTGGGGCTCGCCCGGGCCTTCCTGGCAGCCGGAGCCGATGGTGTGCTGGCCTCGCTATGGCGTGTCTCCGACGTGGCCAGCGCCGTCCTGATGAAGCGCTTCTACCGCAACCTACGCACGCAGCCCATGTTAGACGCCCTCTACCACGCCCAGCAGGTGGTTCGCCGCTACTTTCCCCACCCGGCCTACTGGGCGGGATTCGTGCTGACCGGAACGTGGTAGAAAAGTAGTGTTCTTTGTGAAACTCCCGGGCTCCTATTGGGGACAAGAGAGCCTCAAGATCGTTCCACCGCTTCCCCCAATAAAAACTTCTCTATTTGGGGCAACCCATACGGTTTCGTATGATTCCTTCACATCGCCATAAATCGTTCCACACCATTTTATACCATCGTAATGAAATATTCTACCATTCATGCCCACCGCAAAAACATCTGTTTCTGAACTACCCCAAACACCCCGAAGGTCTCTAGTTTCATACGTCATTACTTCCCATGTCTTCCCATCGTAATGTAGAATTGGGCCATCTTTTACGACGAAGACGTCACTTCGAGAACTACCCCATACCCCCGTGGGATAACCGGCGTTGATTCCTTCAGTATCCATTTCTTTCCATTCATTGCCGTCATAATGAATCAATATATGATCCCCATAATATGCACCTACCGCAAATACATCCTGTGCACTGTCGACCCATACATCAAATAGCGGTATTGCAAAGTCACTGTCCATTTCAGTCCATTCTTTGCCATCAAAATGTAAAACAGTCGTGCTTGGTTCATCATAGTCATCATAGCGACCACCTACGACAAAGATGTCGAGATCAGAACTTCCATCCATGGCATAAAACGGCTCCTTTTCTCCTACATCCACTTGGGACCATTCCTGGCCGTCATAATGATAAATCTCTCCCCAACATCTCAACATTGATATAGTTGTTTCATCAAAACAGCAATTCTTACCCACGGCATAAACGTCGGATCCTGAAGAACCCCAAATATCAAATATTGCACCTTCTGCTACAATGTCCATCTTCGACCATTCATTGCCATCGTAATGTAATACCGTTCCTCCTCCGCAAGATCCCGTAAAC
>DATKYQ010000032.1:0-52957 GCA_035528415.1 Myxococcota bacterium
TCACGCCCGTAATAGAGGTGAGCGACGACTATCTCGATGAAGTACGCATCACGCTCGACGGCGCAGACTTCACAAGCGGCACCGAGGTGATTGCCGACGGCGGCCACCTGCTCCTGGTACAGGCTACCGACCTGGCCGGCAGCGAGTCGATTCAAAGCGTGGCCTTCGAGATTCGCACGGGCACCAGGCCCCCGTTTCATTTCGGGGTGTGCGCCTTCGGAAACGTGACCATGCTGAATCATGCCGAGATCATGGGTTTCGACACCGCGACCGGACAGATAACCGACGGGGGAGACGTCGCGGCCCACGGCGGTGTCAGCCTGGTAAACAACTCGCGGCTTTCGGGCGAGGTTGTGGCGGGCGGGAACGTTACGCTTTCGCACAACGCCGACATCTACGGCGACGTGTATCTTGCGGGTTCCGTGAGCCTCGCGCATAATTCCGCGATTCACGGGACGGTGTTCGAGCTCGACACCGCCCCGGCCCCGTGCGAGTGCGGCTACGACCTCGACCGGGTGCTGGAGTTCCGCTCAACGCACAACGACAACTCGGTGCTCGCGGCCGACCCGGCCATCGCTCCCTATCTTGAAGACGGATCGCTGCACGTCGCCCACAACAAGCAGGTCGCGCTGCCTTCCGGCGTCTTCTTCTTCGATTCGATCGTTTTGGAAAACCACGCCGGCCTGTCGCTGGCATCCGGCGCCGTCGTCGAGCTTTACGTCGCGCACGAGCTGATCGTCGCCAACAACGCCGACCTGTCCAACAATCCGTACCGCGCCGGGGATCTGCTGGTTGTCCTGGGCACCGACGCCGACGCCGGCGAGGAACTCGACATCCGCAACAACGTCGATCTCGGCATCTTGCTCTATGCCCCGCGCGCCGACCTGGTCTACTCCAACAACGCCGACCTTTACGGCGGCCTGGTGATACGCGATCTCACGGCCGAGAACCACGGACAGATAATGGTCTACGACAGCCTTTCGACTAGTCCTCCGCCGTTGGTATGCGAGGGACTCTAAATGGCACCATCTTTACAATAGTTTCGCCAGTATTGGTTGTTGCTTCAATGTTGCCTCGAAAGAGTGCATCAACTATCATTGCTTCGACCATCGATGCGGAACGACAGAAGAGGGCATTCATTGGCCGAAAACGACACACGGCATATAAAACCGGCTAGAGGCGGATCTTTCCTCGGAATATATTTTCGCCTGCTCGGCGCTGTCAAACCCTATGCCTGGCAGCTTGCGGGCGCGATTGCCTGTATGATCGTGCTGGCTCTGGCCACCGGTGCATATGCCTACGTTATCGGGCCGATGTTGAAGTTCCTGGTGACGAGGGGTGTGGACGGGGGGCATGAAATTCTCTCGTTGGTGCCGGGCCTGGACGTATCCGCGCTGGATCGCGATCTGATGCTTGTGGCCTTGCCGTTTTTCATCCTGGGCGTCGCCCTGGTGAAGGGCCTGAGTTATTTTGGACAGTTCTACTTGATGGGAATCGTCGGCCAGCGAGTGGTGGCGGATCTGCGGGCAAATATGTTTGCTCGACTGTGCACGTTCAGCCCGGCTTTCTTCAACCGCATGCCCACCGGCCAGATCATCAGCCGCTTCACATCGGACGTCTACGCGGTGGAGCAGGCAGTGACGTACTCGGTGGCCTCTTACCTGCGAGACAGCATGCAGGTCATTGTGCTGACCGTTCTGTCCTTCATCCTGGACTGGAAGCTGGCTTTGATCGCCTTCGTGGTCATGCCCGCGGCGATCTTTCCAATTGTCCACTTCGGCAAACGGCTGAAGACCGTCAGCACGGACAGCCAGGTGTCCCTGGGGGCGATTGCCGATCGGCTCCAGGAAGGAATCAAGGGCATGCGTATTATCCAGGTGTTCGGAGCAGAGGGGTACGAGCGCCGGCGCTTCTCCCTCGAGAACGACAATTACCTCGCAATCATGCTGCGTTCTTTCGCCGTGCGTGCGCTGCAGTCGCCGGTCATGGAGTTTCTCGGGGCGGCGGGACTGGCGGCTACGATATGGTACGCCGGCGGCCGCATGGTCGCGGGCACACTCGACCCGGGTCACTTCGTGTCCTTCTTCGCGGCGGTCATGATGCTCTACAACCCGATCAAGAGCCTGGGTCGCATAGGCGGCGTGACGGCGGCCGGCGTGGCGGCCGCCGAGCGGTTATTCGTGCTGCTGGACGAGCCGGCGGAAGTCCGCGATCGCCCCGGGGCGCGGCCGCTCGAGACCAGGGCCGGCAAACTCGAGTTCGACAAGGTGGTTTTCTCTTACGGGGTCGGACAGGTTTTGCGGGGCATCTCTTTTATGGTACGGCGCGGAGAAGTGCTGGCCATTGTCGGTCCGAGCGGCGCCGGGAAATCCACTCTGGTCAACTTGATTCCCAGGTTCTACGATGTTTCGTCCGGCAGTATCACGCTGGACGATCACGACATCCGCGACGTTACCCTGGCCTCGTTGCGCCGCCAGATCGGGATGGTTACGCAGGAGGTCGTCTTGTTCAACGACAGCCTGGCGGTCAACATTGCCTATGGGTTAGACAGAGTGCCGGACAGTGATCTCGTGCTCGTGGCAGAACGGGCTCATGCTTTAGACTTCATCCGGTCCCTGCCCGAGGGCTTTGAAACGCGCATCGGCGAGGGCGGAATCAAATTGTCGGGAGGACAGAGACAGAGAGTTGCCATTGCCAGGGCGCTTCTGAAGGATGCTCCGATCTTGATCCTCGACGAAGCTACCTCGTCACTAGACACCGAGAGCGAGCGAGAGGTGCAGGCGGCTCTCGATGAGTTGATGAGCGATCGCACGACGATTGTCATCGCCCACCGGCTGTCGACGATCTACCGGGCCGATCGCATCCTGGTGTTGGACCAAGGCCGGATCGTCGAGGAGGGCGGGCACGAACAACTGCTTGCTCAAGGCGGGCTATACCGGCGCCTGTACGATCTCCAGTTCAAGGATCAGCCGCGGGAGCATGCGCATGAGTGACATGCGGCATGCTAACAGCGGGATCCTGGATGAACCGATCAAGGTCAAGAAACGCCGGCGCGTCAGGCATCCCTGGCTGTGGCTGTTTTTCGCCATGGCTCTGCTTGTCGGGCTCGTCTTGGTGCGTGTGGCGCTGATTTCTTTCCCTGCTTTTTCTCAGGCTGCCTTGCGGGTGGGTGACGGCCTGCAGGTGCTGCGCGGAGCATACCACCTGCGAGTGACCGACGAGTCCGATTCGGATAAGACCGCTGCCGCCATCGATGCCGCTTTTCGATCCGGGATGGATTTCGTGGTCCTGGTTGATAGCAACATCGAACGGGCCGGGAAACAGGCGACCCATGCTCCGTTATCCGTTGTGGTGGCTCAGGAGATCAGCACGCCGATGGGCACGCTGGCTGCGATTCGGCCGCGTGAGGCGGGCGCCTGGTCGGTGATCGAACATCCCGCGGGCGGGGACGATGGTTGGAAGGATTGGGATACAATCGGTTACCAGGCAATGGAGTTTTATAACGTCGACGACCAATTGGCCATGATGCACTTCTGGGATAGGTTGGGGCACTGGGCGGGAGACTTGTTGGGAACGCCCTATGCATGGGTTTACCTGGGGCTCAGACCTACCGCCGGCCTGGCCCGTTGGGACTACGTCAACCGCCGCGCAAGGATCACGGGCCTGTGCGGTCTCGGCACGGCAAGCGCCGATGAAAGTCTCTTTAGGGCCATGGCGACTTACCTGCTGGTGGGTGAGGGTTTGGGCCCCTACGGGCCGCCGGAAGTCGAGCGGGCGCTCGAGGCAGGGCACCATTACTGCGCACTGTCCGCTTTTGGAGATTTTTCGGGCTTCCGTTTCGTCGCCAAGGGTGCCGGGAGCATGGGAGACAGAGTGAGCCTCGCGCCCGGCCTGCGGCTCGATTTCGACCTGCACCTGCCCGAAGATCCCGGCAATCTCACCCTCTACCTGTATCAGGACGGCCATCTGCTGTTTTCCGCGCATGGCACGCGGGGCGCCTACGACGTTCACTCTCCAGGCGCATACCGGGTAGAGGTGGGCACTCGCTTCCCCAATTTACCCTGGGGCGACTCCGAGCGCCGCGTGCTGTTCAGCAATCCGATATTTATCGTCGAGCCGGGATAGATCAGAAAGTGACCATCCCCGTCAACCAGTAAGTGAAGATTGTGGTTTCCTCGATCCGTAATCTTTGGCCGGGCTCGTCGTAGACGGTGGAGAAAAAGTCGTTATTAATGTCCCCGGCCTGCCCGCAGTCTCCGTCGCCGGTCATGTCCTTGCAGTAGTCAGCGCCGGTCAGGAAGTGCTCGGTCTGGTGCTCGAGGCTGACGCCGCAGCGGAAACGCACGTACTCGGCGGCGCGCACCACGAAGCCCAGGTGCAGGCCGAAGCGGGCGTAGTTGCTCTGGGCCTGAAGCTGGCGGTACATCTCGGGGTGTTGGTCGTCGCAGTAGGTGCAGGCCAGAAAGTCGCTCATCTCGTTGACCGTTCCGCGCTGATTGGGATCGCCCTTGCTGTCTACCTCGCCGAAGTAGTCGGTCGTCAGCCTGACGTCGATGGCGAACTTCTGGTGCTTGTCCTTGACCTCCCAGGGGACGATCTCCATGCCTGCCAGGAAGCCGCCGCTATAGGGTTCGGCGAGCCCGGCGTTCTTGGCGTCCTTTCCCTGGATGGGGATGCTGCCGTGGATGCCGATGTAGGGGTCGAGGATGCTGAAGCGGTGCGAAAAAAGCATGAAAGGGGTCAGGACGTGTTGCCCCATGCCGACACCTCCGGTGCCGCCTGCGGCTACGTCCTGCGGCTTGTTTAAATTACCCGACGGAATGCGGTAGTCGAGGCCCAGGATCCAGACGCTCTTGGTATCGTCGCGCTCGTCGTTGAAGATGGCCCACTTGACGCCCACCTGCATGTCGCCTATGCCCGATCTCTTGGAGGAGGGGCTGGCCGTCGGATCTTGCGCCACGGCGTTACCGGGATAGTCGAGGCCGGGGCTGGCCTGGAAGAGGGTCGAGGAAGAGTTGCTGACGCCCGAGACGTAGCCGATCTGCTTGTGATCGGAGATGATGTAGGGCAGGTTCACGTAGAGTTCCAGGTCGTGGTACAGGCCGATCTCGACGGTATAGTCCATGGCGTAGGTCTGCTGTTCGAAGCGCAGCTCGTTGAAATCGGGCCGGTAGCCCGCCGTCCAGGCACTGGCCCATTCGTGGGTGATCTTGGAGCGGTTGAGCGTGGAATGGAACCCCACGTCGATGTTGATATCGATCGGATCGTCATCGTCAACGGCGTCGATCACATCGGTAACCTCGGCCGCCCGGAGCAGGCAGGGAAAGGCCAGGAAAGAAAGCGCGGCAAAAGCCGCAGGGTACCACCGCTTCATTGAAAACCTCCGCGACGCGATGTTCGTACAACGACTTGAATTCGTGACAAAAATAACGGATCAGGCATTGACTTGTCAAGATTAGATTTGAACCAATAGTTAGTCGCTCTCACGCAGGCCGAACTCTTTCATTTTGTTTTGCAGGCTCTTGCGGCTTATCTTCAGGAGCCGGGCCGCCTGGGTGACGTTGCCTTTCGTCTCTGCGAGAGCCTTGACTATCAGATCTCTTTCCAGTTCGGCGGTGGCGTGCTTGACGATGTCCTTCATGGAGCGGTCTTCGTCCATGCCGGCCACCGACGGCGCGGCGTGCGAGTGATCCATGAGTTCTTCCGGCAGGTCGGCCTGCCGGATCACGGGGCCCTCGGCGAACAGGATGCTCCTCTCGATCACGTTTTCGAGTTCGCGAATGTTCCCCGGCCAGCGGTAGTTTGCCACGCGATTCAGGGCGTCTTGCGATATTTTCTCGATGGAACGGTCCAGCTTGAGGTTGAACTTGTCGATGAAATGCTTGACAAGCAAGGGGATGTCTTCCCTGCGCTCGCGAAGCGGCGGCAGGTGAAGGGGTATCACGTTGAGGCGGTAATAGAGATCGTCGCGGAAATTGCCCTCCTCGACTTCTTTTTGCAGGTCGCGGTTAGTGGCCACCACCAGGCGCACGTCGACCGTGATCGTGTGGATGCCGCCGACCCGCTCGAACTCGGCTTCCTGGATGGCCCTGAGCATCTTGACCTGCATATCGACGGGAACCTCGGCGATCTCGTCGAGGAAAAGCGTGCCGCCGTCGGCTAGTTCGAATCGGCCCGGCTTAGCGCCGATTGCCCCGGTGAAGGCACCTCTCTCGTGGCCGAACAGCTCGCTTTCCATCAACTCGCGCGGGATGGCGGCGCAGTTGATCTTGATGAACGGCCGTTTCTTTCGTGACGAGTTGTGGTGAAGCGCGGCTGCGATCAGCTCCTTGCCCGTACCGCTCTCACCGGTGATCAATACGGTCGACGGCGTATCGGCCACCTTCTCGATGATTTCGTAGACATCTTTCATCTTCTGCGACTGGCCGATGATACGGTAGCGTCCCTGCTCGTCCGCCTGAGTATGGAAGTCGCGCCGCGAGAGGCTTTCGGTCTTGACTGCCTTGGCGACCGTGACGATCAGGTCGCTTTTCTCGAAGGGTTTGGTGATATAGTCGAACGCTCCCGATTTGAGCGCCTGGACTGCGTTGTCGACCGTTCCGTGGGCTGTAATGATGATCACCGGCACTTGCGGCTGGTTGCGCTGGACGTATTCCAGGATCTGCAGTCCATCCACCTTGGGCATCTTCAGGTCGGTGACGACTACCTGTACGGCGCCCGCAGAGAGACGGGCGATGGCTTCCTCGCCGTCACGCGCACTGATGACCTCGTAGCCCTCTTTCTGCAGCGTGGCGGAAAGCACCCGGCGAATGTTTTGCTCGTCGTCAGCGACGAGAATCGTCGCACTCATGAACCCTCTTTACTATCCCCGTCGGGAAATGGCAAGCCGGCCCGGGCGATCTCCTTGTCACCCGGCGCTGTCTCGCCCTGGAGGGCGGAATCCTGGGTGGGGCGAGTCGTGTCAGGGCTGCAGGGAAACACAATGGTGAACGTCGACCCCTTTTCTTCCTCGGTGCGAATCTTGATGCTGCCGCCGTGATGCTCCACTATGCGTTGGGAGATGGCGAGCCCCAGACCCGTTCCGCGCTCCTTTGTGGTGAAGAAAGGTACGAAAATGCGTCCGAGAGTCTCAGCGGTAATGCCGTGTCCCGTGTCGCTTATGATTATCTCGAGCGATGCGGATGGGCCGCCGGCGTTCGACCAGGAGCCCCGTCCGTCTCCGCGCTGGCGTGTTTTCACACTCAGGACGCCTCCTGAGGGCATCGCTTCTGTGGCGTTGTTTAGAAGATTCAAAAGTACCTGGGTTAACTGTTGGGCATTTGCCAGCAGGGGAGGAAGATCGTCCTGCAGTTCGAGGCGCAACTCGATTCCCTTCTCGGAAAGATTGGTAGATACCAGGCGCAGCGTTTTCTCGACGACCTCATTGACGGCCGTCGACTTTATCGGCGCCTGGAACGGCCGGGCATAGTCGAGAAACTGGTTCACCACCAGATTGAGGCGATCGGTTTCCTCGATGATGATGCGCAGGAACTCGGATGCGTCCTCACCGACTGCCGCGGGGTCGAGGTACTGCGCCGCTCCCTTGATGGCGCCCAGGGGGTTGCGTATTTCGTGTGCCAGGCCGGCCGACATCTCTCCGAGTACCGCCAGGCGATCTCTTTCGCGAACCCTCTCGAACATCTTCGAGTTCTCGATGTTGATGGCCATCTGTTCCCCGACGGCCATCATCCTGGCAATTTCCTCGGTGGAGTAACTCTCAGCCCCACTCTCGTAAAGCAGGTTCCACAGGCCGAGGATCTCGTTTTGCCCGACCAGCGGGACGCAGATGCCGGCCTTCATGTGATCGAGCGTCGCAAGCACCTGCGCGGCGTTCTTGACTTCTTTGGATGGCTCGCTGTCTGAGAGGGTCTCCTGTTCGGCCAGAAGCCTCTCGAATCTTTCGGCCAGGACAACTGTCGGGGTTTTCTTGAGCTGCTCGAAGAAGGCGCGGTGGGTCGCGACGTCGATCCTGGTGGGCGCGCCCGGGCCGCGGGAGCCTACCAGGTAGTAACCTGCTCCTCCGTCCTCCTCAAAATAGACGCTGGCGCGGCTGAAACGCATACTCTCGTAGAGGGTATCGAGCATGACCGTGGTCATCTGCTTGAGATCGATGATGTTGGCGATCTCGCGCCTGAGGTCATCCAGTTTGCGTCTCATTTCGTAGCGCTCGCGGAAGAAGAGCAGGTTGGTGCTGCCCTCGACCTTGTCGCGCAGCGGCTCGAAGAGGATCAGTATGACAAACGAAGCCACGAAGGTCTGAAACAGGGAGACCTCGGGTGAACCGCCGGCCCACAGCACCAGTACGCCGAACACGACGGCCAGGATCAAGGCGACCGACATGAGTACCAGCCCGCGCCCGAGCAGTTCCTGGATGTCGAGCAGGCGATACTTGAGCAGGCTCTGACTGAGGAAATAGAGAAAGAACAGCGACACTAGATCGCCCCAGGTTCGCAGGAACTTCAGCGGACCGGGAAGCATGCCCAGCATCACGAAGGTGACGGCAGCCAGCATGACGATCTGGAAGATGCGCAGCCTGATTTGCTCGCGGTGAGAGGAGAGCTCGAGGTAGCGTACGTGGGCCAGGTAGGCACACAGGTAGAGTACGCAGAACAGGTAGACCAGAATGGATGCGAGCGTCACCTGGTGGAGCCCGATGGGGGTGAACAGGGAGACGATCGCCAGGCCGGACAGGACGTAGGAGGCGCGCAGGTAGGGGCGCACGACGGTAGGTTCTTTCCACAGGAAATGCCCGAAGAAGAGCAGCGAGGTGACCGGAAGCAGCGCCGCTGCGGCCAGGTCCACCAGCAGCCAGGCGTGTAGCCCGGAGAAACGGGCAAAGAAAGCGGCCAAAAAGTGTACGAACAGGTTGGCGCAGAAGAGTATGAACAGCCGATTGACCAACACCCGCCGGCCGCGCAGCAAGACCGATGTGGCCACGGCGACCGAGACGATGGCCGCAAGCAAGCCGCTCTGAGCTCCCAGGTTCACGCCCCGGTTGTATCACCAGCTGTTGTGCTCGGGCAAGATCTTGTGGTTCGTATTATCTTGACCCTAAGATGATCTGATAATATTCTCGCATGGTTATAGCGGCAGGAGGAGCTTCGTTTGGCTGATGATGTCAACGAAATTTTGCGCCAATTGCCAGCGGTGGATGCTGTATTATCGCAGGCGGACGTTGCTGCCCTGTTCGATCAATACCCACGCTCACTAGTTGTCGAGGGAGTGCGCCGAGTTCTGCGTAACAGGCGCGCCATTCTCATTCGCGGTGAATCGCCGGATGAGAGACCCATTGCCGCGAACGATGTGGCCGCGGCCATTGCCGACTGGAACACGCCGGAACTGCGTCCGGTGATCAATGCCACCGGGGTTGTCATACACACCAATCTGGGGCGGTCTCCGATCTCCCGGGATGCGGCCGCGGCCGTAGCACGGGTAGCCGCGGGTTATTCCAACCTCGAGATGAACCTCGATGACGGCAAGCGCGGAAGCCGCATGGACGTCATCCGGGAGATCCTGTTGGAACGCAGCGGCGCCGAGGATGCTCTGGTCGTCAACAACAACGCCGCAGCCGTTTACCTCGCGCTGCGTGTGCTGGCTGCAGGTCGTGAGGTTGTCGTCTCCCGCGGAGAACTGGTCGAGATCGGCGGCAGCTTCAGGATTCCAGACGTCATGGCGGCTTCCGGGGCCGTACTGCGCGAGGTGGGCACAACAAACAGGACCCGTTTGGAAGACTACCGCCGGGCTATTGGTCCGCAGACGGCTCTATTGCTCAAGGTGCATCGCTCAAACTTCGAGATGGTCGGCTTTACCGAGGAGACCCCCCCGGACGAACTGGCGCGGCTGGCTCACGAAAACCGCATACCAATGCTGGTTGACATGGGCTGGGGCACTTTTCTCGATAGCCTGCCGCAAGACTTGGGAGCCTATCAGACACCGGGAGAGTTGCTGAAGATGGGAGTTGATCTCGTTTGCTTCAGCGGAGACAAACTGCTCGGGGGACCGCAGTGCGGCATTCTACTGGGCGGACGAAACCTGGTGCGGCTTCTTTCGAGCGACCCGATGGCCCGTGCGCTACGCGTCGGCAAGCTTACCCTGGCGGCACTGTGGCAAACGCTCGCCTCCTACCGGGACGGTGACCGGGGCGCCCGCTCTCTTCCCGTGTTGTCCATGTTGCTGGCGGAACCAAGAGAGCTCGAGGCTCGGGCCAGGCATCTCCTGGCGCAGATCAACGAAGCATGTCCGGACATTGCCGCCGAGGTAATCCAGGTGTCCGGTCAGGTCGGAGGCGGTGCCATGCCGCTGGTTGAACTCGGCGGGTTCGCGGTCGTCCTGGATCCGCCGTCCGGTGATGCGCTGGAGTTCGCGGCGGCTCTGCGGGCGGGAGATCCCCCGGTGCTGGCCCGCCTGCAGAAAGAGCGCGTTATCCTGGACGTAAGGACGATGTTTGAAGCCGAACAACTCGGCCTGGTTGCCGGCGCGGTCAGGTCTGCCGCCGAAGCCGGGCCGGTTCGGGAGCCTCGATGATCGACGAATCCGGCAAGAACGGACAGCCGGCCGCGACGCCGGCAGCGGAGACGAAGGCCAGAGAGAGTTTCATCGTGGCCATCGGCGGCGGCAAGGGTGGCATCGGAAAATCGCTGCTTACCGCAAACCTGGGTATTTGCTTCGCGAAAAGCCGCAAGAGGGTCGTGCTGATCGATGCGGATCTCGGTGGGGCCAACCTGCACACCTGCCTGGGAATCGATCTACCGGACATTTCTCTTTCCGATTTTGTCAGTCGGCGCGTGGAGATGATCGAACAAACAATTGTCGATACGAGCATCGACGGACTTGGCTTGATAAGCGGGGCGCAAGACTTTCTGGGGTCGGCCAACATCAAGTACACCCAGAAGCTGCGAGTGCTGCGCCAGATAAGGCAATTGAAGGCGGATATTATCCTTCTGGATCTCGGTTCGGGAACATCGTTCAACGTGTTGGATTTCTTTATCACCTCCCACCTGGGCATCGTCATGATCGTGCCCGAGCCGACCTCGCTGGAAAACAGCTACCGCTTCATCAGAAGCGCCTTCTACCGCCTGCTGCGCCATAGAGAGAAGAGCCGTCCCTTCATGAGCCTGATCGACGAGGCAATGCAAACCAACAACGCTAGCGGTATCAGGACTCCGTATGATCTGATCAGGGTGGTGAGCAAGATGGATCCCCAGAAGGGTGATAACTACAGGGCCTGGATGATGGCTTTCAGGCCCTTGCTGGTTGTCAACCAGGTACGCTCGGATGAGGACGCCGAGTTGGGACTCGCCGTTCGCCTGGCCTGCAGGAAGTACCTGGGCATCGATCTGGATTTCCTGGGTAACATCGCCTATGATGATGCCGTCTGGAAGGCGGTGCGTAGCCGTTCTGCGCTCTTGCAACAGGAGCCCGACTCTCCGATCGCCCGAAGCATCTGGGAGATTGCCCGCCAAGTAGGCAAACGGCTTGAAGAGGGACCCGAACAGGTCGTGGATTTACTATGATGCGTGATTTCAGGGAACAGGATTACTACGAGCTGCTGGACGTGAAACCCCACGCTTCGCAGCAGGAATTGGAGAATTCGTACCAGCGTGCTCGGCGTTTCTTCAGTTCCGATTCCGTTGCCACCTATGCGCTTTTTCAGCCGGACGAGTTAGTTCTGCTAAGGCGCCGTATGGACGAGGCCTACCGAGTGTTGATCGACCCTGAACGGCGCAGGCGTTACGATCGTGAGATGTTGAGGCTTGAGGGCGAGGAATGGCCTGGTGGAGAGTCGGACACCGGCGACGAAGAAGGCAAAGGCGAGATGCAAACATCTCCCGCAGACGAGCTGCAACTCTCGCTGAAGGTTGTCCGCGAACCGCCGGTCGCGGCACGGGAGAAAGCGGCGCCCGAGCCGGAGGAGAGCCGGACTGAAATCAAGGCCGAGGGGGAAGACAGCCTGCCCCGGCCATACGTCCGGGAAGCGGAGTGCGAGACGGAACCTGCAGGCCAGAAGCTTGCACAACCCATAGACGAAAAAGAGACGCCGGCCGAAGAGAAAGACCTGCTGGCGCTACTCTCTATCGGCGAGGAGACTGAGTACACGGGAGACTTCATCAGGAGTGTGCGCGAGGCGCGGGGGATAACGCTTGAGGAGATCGCCGATTCATCCAAGATAAGCATCTATTACTTGAGGAAGATCGAGAGCGAAGAATTCGGTGAACTTCCCGCCAGGGTGTATGCGCGCGGATACCTGAAACAGGTAGCCGTCATTCTCGGTCTTGATCCAGACGCGGTCGCCGTGAGCTATCTGGGCCGCCTGGATTCAGTTTGCGGCGAAGACAACTGACCGGCGGTCAGGCTACGCACAGGTTTTCGGTTAGTTCCGCGAGGCTGTCTTCTTTTTCCAGCTCGTCTATGAGATCGATGGCCCGCTGGGCTTTCTGTTCGCCGAGCAGCGGGGTCGCGAGGTCCCTGAACTTCTTGCGCACCAGGCCCTTTGTCTCGGACGCGTCGCGGCCGGCCGCCCCGGCGGGGATGTCGACAGATGACACAATCTCGTGATTGGCGCTCAGGCGCAGGCTGATCTCGGTTCCGAAGGGCATGGGCATGTTCTCGAGATCGGCTTCGGCCAGATCGAAAGAATGTGACTTGTCATGATCGCCGAACAGGTGTTCGATGCCGCCCCGGGCAACACCGGGGGCATGTGCCCATAGGAAGGCGCCGATTTTCAAAAGGTCCTTCGGACCGGGCAGCAGGCTGCCACCGAGTTGGCGCCCGGCCTCGTTGCGCACCGCTAATAGCTTTCTGAGATCGATTTCACCCAGCAATTCCCGTAGCGGCAAGTGCTTAGATATCTTTTCGAACACGGAAAGCGTCTGCTTCCAGTCGTGTACTACCTCGATCTTTCCCGCCAGCGCCAGGATCTCGTCCCGCCGGGCCGCGATCTCCTCTTCCTGTAGCTCATGAGGCGTCAGGCGCCCCATGATCAAGCCGAGGGCGAGGCTGTGTGGCAGCGAGAAGTTGACACGCACGGGAGTCAGCTGGTCGGGCCGGTCGCCGCCAGGCGCCGAGCCGAGCCTGTTCATCTCACTGCCGAACATATTTGTGCGAACGGTCATAGCGACTACATCTGCAGGTTTTAAAGGGCGATGATGTTGCCGCTCGAATTGTTGCATTGTATCGAAGAGAGCCTCGAGCGCGCTGCCGAGGTAGGCGCAGCCAGGATAGATCTTGAACGACAACGTGTCGCTCACCCATGAGCGGCCGAAGCCGGTGAACATGCCCTTGAGAAAGTGATGCGAGAAATGCTCGCCGAAGCCGAGTTCACTGTCGAGGATGTCGAGCGGTCCGGTCAGGTTCCAGGAAGCGGCCAGGGCCGAGAGAATACCGTCCCGGGCGGGGAAAGCGGCCGAGAACAGCTTGGAATCGGGTCCCATGAACCCGGGCCACATGGCGAAGGGCGGTTGGTAGAGCGAAATGGCTATTGCCTGGGCCGTCTGTCCGGCATCGAGGTTCATCAGCCTGGAGACGGCGCTGGCGGCGGCCGGAGCGTGCAGGTGCGTCCAGAGCTGGCCGTTCTGCGGGCCCAGCACGACGCTGGCGCCCAGGCGTCCGCCGACCTCGTTGGCGATGATCTGCGAAAGCAGCAGATCCTTGCCGCTAAGCCCCGATTCCTGCGCGAAGCCCAGGCCGGCCAGCACTGATGAATGGCCGGTGTGACCCAAAAACAGGTAATCGTCGTAGTCGAGGGCCATGGAGGCGGCCGCATTGGCCACCACCGCAACGGTCGGCGCAGTGCGCTCTCCCTGCGGGAAGACGACGCTGCGGCCGTTGGCCCGCGTACTCATGATGATCTCCCGGATGGCCCGCGCGGCCCGGGTAGGATAGCCCGCGTAGACGGCGGCCATGACCGAGAGAATCTGCAGCTTGGCCTTCGAGACCACCCGCGGGGGAATGTCATCGAACCGTAAAGAACTCGACCAGGCGGCTATACGTTCGACTATCGTGTCCATGGGAGTGGCTGTCTAGCACGTAAGACGAGAACCGTCAATTCTGCGGGCTTCGCTTGCGCTTCATGTATTTATAGGTGAAGAACACGGCTATCAGCCCGACAATTGCTACCAGGCTCCAGATACCCAGTTTCTCGAAGAATACCATGATATGATCGATTTGCCGGTGAAAGATGTATCCGATCGAAATAAACGCAAGGCCGTGTACCAGCACCACCGAGCTGTCGACGATTGCGAACTTGAGAAACGAGTAATGTAGAAAACCGGTGGCCATGTAGGTGGGCGCGCGGGTTCCGAAGAAAAAGCGGCAGCCGATGATGGCCCAGATACCTTTTTTTTCGAAGCCACTCCTGGCGCGTTCGAAAGAGCGCGAGCGAATCAGGCGCTTTCCTATCCTGGTTCCCGATAGAAGCCTCAGGCCTCCGCGGCCCATCCAGTACTGCGTCAGGTCGGTGGCGATGATCCCGCTGATTATAGCCAGCCCTCCCCAGAGCGGTTCGAGAACGCCCGTTGCAATGCAGGCTCCTCCAAGCAGGGTAAATGCCTCCTCGGGCGGGGCCAGCGGGAAGATCGCCGAGAACCAAACGAAGAGGAAGAGGCCGACGTGGGGATCCCCGCCGATGGGAGTCAGGAAGTCGTTGATGAAGGTCTGCAGTAGTTCCAAGACGGTTCCTGTTTGTGACTACCCCCCGTGGCCATGGCTTTTTCGTCCCGGGCTACTTTCCGGGACACTGGGCTCGCACTTCGGGATTGATGTTCTTATTCCCGTAGGCCTTGTCGAAGTGGGCCGAAAACTCCGCCGCCAGCTTCCGGGCACGCTGCTTGAAAGCCTCGCGATTCGCCCAGGTGTTCTCCGGTTGTAACAGTGAATTGTCATCTATACCGGGACAAGTACGCGGCACGCGCAAGTGGAAGATGCGATCCTCGTCGTAGTCAGCTTCCGAAAGTTTTCCGGAAAGGGCTGCCTGGACCAACTCACGGGTCAAGCGAATGTCCATGCGCTTGCCTAGGCCATAGGGGCCGCCGCTCCAGCCGGTGTTTACCAGGTACACGTCGGTGCCGTGTTTGGCCAATTTGTCGCCCAACATGCCTGCATAGACGTCGGGGTTGCGGGGCATGAAAGGCTCGCCGAAGAAGCGCGAGAAGACGGTCTTGGGGTCGATGATGCCGGTCTCGGTGCCGGCCAGCTTGCTGGTATATCCCATCAGGAACCAGAGCATGGCCTGGTTACTGTCGAGCCGCGAAACCGGCGGCAAGACCCCGTTGGCGTCGGCGGTCAGGAAAAGGATGGTCTTCGGATGACCGCCGACGGGAGGTTCCTTGGTGTTGGAAAGGAAACCGAGTGGGTATGAGGCGCGCGAGTTGGGTGTCAGGCGGTCGTCTGCGAGATCGAACTTGCCATCGGGGTACATCATCGTGTTTTCAATGATTGCTCCGTGGGACAGGACATCGTCATGGTGAAACACTGCTTTGTATATCTCGGGTTCCTTTTGTGGATCGAGATCGATCAGCTTGGCGTAGCAGCCGTTCTCGAAGTTTCCCACTCCGTGGTCGGACCAGCCATGCTCGTCGTCTCCCAATAGCGCCCGCCGCGGATCGGCCGAAAGGGTCGTCTTGCCGGTGCCGGACAGGCCCAGGAGCAGGGCGATGTCCCCGGCCTGACCCTCGTTGGCCGAGCAGTGCAACGGCAGGATGCCGGCACTGGGCAGGTAGTAGTTCATCACGGTGAAGATCAGTTTCTTGACGCTGCCTCCGTAGGCCGAGCCGTAGATTACGCCCATGCGCCGATCGAGATCCATGGCGACCGCCATGTCGGACGTCCCGCCGTTTCCGGGCAACTCGCGCAGTTTTCCCGCGTAGCGTTCGGGATCGAGCTTGTCGTAAGGACAGACGAACAGCGTGAACGGGCGCTTGGCGAAAACCGAGTTGCTCAAGTCGGCCGGCAGGAGTCGGAACATGTTGTCGGTAAACAGGGCCGTCAGGGCCTTGTCGCTGATCGTCTTGACGGGTAGGGCCCAGCGGGAGTCGGCGCCCAACACACGTTCGGTGACGTAGAGCCTGTCCTTGCCTGCCAGGTTGGTCAGGATGTCGTCGAGGAGCATGTCGAAAGTCCCGGGCTCGATGGGCAGGTTATTGGGCGAGTCCCAGTCGATATCGGCCTCGCTCTCGGGCCGCCTGACTATGATGGTGTCCTTGGGGCTCCTGCCCGTCGACTCGACCGGCGTCCAGGTGACCAATGCGCCCTGCGGAGCCGCCAGCGCCTCGTGGCGTTCCAGGCTGTGCTGGATGAGTTGCTTGCGCGGCAGGTTGTCAAAGACCTTTTCATGTTCTTCGAAAAGTTTCCTGATTCTTTCGGGCAGCGACATGATTTTACACCTCGTATAGCTGTTATATGGGTTTGAGAGCCTGAATCATGCTCCAACAGGATTTGTTTTTCAAATGGTTTCGGTTCTTGAAAAAAACTGTTGCAAATATCCGCACGATGCACGAGACTGCACTCGTTTACAGGGGCGCGGTCTAGGGAAGCTCGGTGAAAGTCCGACGTGGTCCCGCCGCCGTGAGCGACGACGAAACCGGCAATTATGCCACTGGGGCAACCCGGGAAGGCGCCGGAAGTAGGATGACTCGCAAGCCGGAAAACCTGCCTCGCCCTGCAACCAGTCAGTTCTCTCCGCGGAGCGAGAATGCTGGATCGACTCTTTCCGGTTGTCATCCATTTCATATTGCTCGTCTTGCAAGGACTGCTCGTCTGCCAGTCGGCCGTGGCCGGCGAGGCGACCGCCGGAAATAAGTCTGACGATGAGTTGGTGCGCGAGCTCGATGGCCAGGAACTCGAGACGGTGGTTATCAAGGCCGGGCGCATCAATCTTGCCCAGGATTCTAGCGCCTTCGCCGAAAGGCTTACGGTCAAGAACGAGATCGACCGGATGCGCTCGGTCAGCGATGTGCTGTCCGACGCGGTCGGCGTGCAGGTGCGCCGGCTGGGCGGACTGGGCTCCTACGGCGCCGCCAGTATCAGGGGCTCGACGCCGAACCAGGTGCCGGTCTACCTGGACGGAGTGCTGCTGAACGCCGGCGGCTTCGACTCGGTCAATCTCGGCGACCTCTCGCTGGACTCGCTGGCCGAGATAGACATCTTCCGGGGGCAGACGCCGGCGAGCTTGGGCACGGCCGGAATCGGGGGGGCTTTAGTGCTGAAAACCAGGAGCTTCGAGCGGCCGCTTCTGGAAATAGCCGCAAGCTGCGGCTCGTGGAACAGCTACCGGCTCTATTCGCTTCTGGCAAGGCGATTCGCATTCGTGAAGCTCCTGGCGTTACTGAGCCTGTCGTCCTCGCGGGGCGACTTCTTCTACCTGAACCGCAACGGCACACTTTTTGACAGCGGCGACGACAGGATTATCAGGAGGCAGAACAACGCCAATAGGACCCTGGCCGCTTTGCTCAAGCTTGAGAGCGAAGCCGGTGAGTGGAACTTTCGCCTGAGCGACGACTTTCACGGCAAGCTGCAGGGGGTGGCGGGAATAGAGAGCCTTCCCACCCAGGAAGCAAGTTTGTCGACCATGCGCAACCTGCTCGATCTGCGCGCCGCTGGAACCATCAGTGATCGCTTGCTTTTAGAACTCAACGCGAGCCATTTGTTTTTATTTGAAAACTTCGACGACAGTTACGGGGCGCACGGCGAGCTTGGCCTGAAGAGGCAGCACACCATTACAGACACCCACGCGCTTGCACTGGGTGCAGAAGCTAAGCTCGAGACCGGCACGGAACATTTCTCGACCGCCGGCCTCGAGCTGCGCTGGGAGCGACTTACAAGCCGCGACGAAGTGGACATGCTGCAAGGCAGCCCCAAGAGCCGGTTGCGGGCGGGGTTGGCTCTCGGTCATGTCTGGAACCCGGCCGACGACTTTTTCGTCCAGCCCGGCCTGCGCCTTTCATACCTGCACTCGTCATTCGGAGGCGGGACGCTTCCGGGCGGCCTGGGGGACATTGCGCCCGTAGATGCGGACGATTTCGTCTGGCAGGCCTCGCTGGGAACCCGCTGGGAAATCGGCTGCGGGCTTACCATCAGGGCCAACGCCGGGCGCTACGTGCGTTTTCCCGACCTGACCGAGATGTTCGGGGACCGCGGCGCGACAATCGGCAATCCCGATCTGCTGCCCGAGCGGGGGATCAACGCCGATGCCGGCCTGGGCTACCTGTTGATCGGGCAAGGGCCGCTTACGATGCTGCGGGCCGGCGCCGCCTGGTTCGGCAACTGGTCGGACGATCTGATCAGCTACGTGCAGAACTCGCAGTCCTCGGTGCGTCCCGAGAACGTGTCGGCGGCCGAGATCCTCGGGCTGGAGTGCAGCCTGCGAGCCTCGCTCTGGAATGCGCTCAGCTTGTCTGCGAACTACACCTACATGCATGCCGTGAACCGATCGCAGGTGGTCTATTACCGCGGCAAGCGCCTGCCCGGCAGGCCGGCGCACGAGATCTACGGCAAGATCGAGTTCGGGCGCGCGCGAAGCGGCCAGGGGCTGCGCCTGTGGGCCGACGTCGACTACGCAGGGAACAACTACCTCGACCAGGCCAACCTCAAGGAAGACGTGCTGGCCCGCCTGCTGTTCGGGGCCGGCCTGAGCCTGGAGGACATGCGCCGCGGGCTGGTTATTACGGTCGAGGTAAAAAACCTGACAGACAGCTACGTGCTGACCGACGCGGACGGCGGACGCCGCCCGCTGAGGGATTTCGAGGCATTTCCACTGCCGGGACGCACGGTCATGGCAACCGTGCGCTGGCGCATCTAACCTGGAGGAGAAGAAGATGAAGAGCGGAAGATTGGTTCTGGCCGAGGCGGCGGCTGTTTTGGCGATGTTGTCGGCTTCGGCTTGCGGCGGAAGCGGCGGTAACGACGTCAATCACGGAGCCAAGGCAGCGCTGGTTGTCACCACCGATTATCAGACCGGTTCCTACGCGGCCGTCGATCTCGAGGATCACAGCGTCGTAAAAAACATCGCGGTCATACATTCGGACGCCGTCTGTCGCTACGACCCGTTGAGCGGGCGTCCCTTCATCGTCTCGCGCCTGGGGGCGGACGCGGTTGAGGTCGTCGACCCCGAGACCCTGGCGGTTGCGGGCGAGTATTCTGTCGGAGCGGGCAGCAACCCCCAGGACATCGCGCCCGTGTCCGACTCGCGAGCCTACGTTCCCCGCTACGGCGATAAGGATCTGCTGGTGGTGAATCCGGAAAGCGGAGCGGAAGTCGAGAAGATCGACCTGTCCGCCTATGCCGACGCCGACGGGGTCCCCGAGGCGGCCTGGGCCGTCGCGCACAAAGGCAAGGTCTACTTGACCTTGCACCGGTTGGACAATTTCACGCCCACCGACCATAGCTCGATGCTGGTCATCGACGGAGTGAGCGGCGCGGTCGAGGCCGAGGTCAATCTGACGGCCACCAGCCCCTACGGCAAGCTCAGGTACAACCCTTTCATAGACAGGATAGTTCTGGTCGAGGTCGGCTCGTTCGGCGTCCTGGACGGAGGCGTTGAGTATTTCAACCCGGACGACAACACCGTCGGCGGCCTGTTGGTCAGCGAGGAAACTCTGGGCGGCGATCTGAGCGACGCCGTGATTCTATCGGATACCAAGGGCTACGCCGTAGTGGGCGTATCGCAGCCGGACTTCAGCGTGATCACCCGTGTGGTAAGCTTCAATCCCTCGACTGGCGCCAAGATCGCCGATCTGTCGATCGGGCAGGGCTACGATCACGCCTTCATCGAGTTGACCCCGGACGGCTTGCAGCTCTGGGTAACCGACCGCAACAGCGCTACCCCGGGCATAAGGATCTTCGACACCAAGGACGACCAGGAGATAACGACCGAACCGATCGACACCGGCCTGCCCCCCTTCATGACCTGTTTCATTCCCGACTAGTAAAAAAGGGGTCACACATAGCTCCATGCCGGTTATCGAATTGTTGGGAAGATTGATCACTTGGAATGGATCGGATAGCATACTTCCATGGCAATGCTTGACGACGTCCGGGAGAAGATTGCGGGGCAGCAGTATGAGTTCTCCAGGCACGCTGTCGATCAGAGCATCGTCCGTGACATCAGCGTTGCCGAGTTGGAACAGGCAGTGTCAAACCGGAGCGAGGTGATTGAGGACTATCCGGAGGACAAGTACGGACCGAGTTGCCTGATATTAGGGTTCACGTTTGTCGGGCGGCCGATTCATGTGCAGTGCAGCTACCCGGCCCGGCCGCTGATCAAGATTATCACGTTGTATGAACCTGACACAGATCTCTGGATTGACTATCGGATCAGGAAGACGGATTGACGAGGTGAAAGAATGAAAGAGATAATGGTCGAAGCCGAAGTGACCTACACACTAGAGCACAATGGCAAGTTCTTCATTATTGAACACGTGCCGGCACGAGTGTGCAGAGAGAATGGTGAACAATACTTCTCTCCGGAGACCGTGGAGCGCATCCAGGCCATCGTCAAGAGCAAGAAGAAACCGGATAAAGTTATCAAAACCCCGGTCTACAGGTACGCATGAAAGATGCCCAACCCCTGCGACCACGACAGTGAAATCAAGCCCAGCCCATGTGCCATAGAAATGGTTGTAAAGAACCTGCTTCATACCCGACTGAGGCAGTCCGCCTGTTTTGTATTAGACTGCTTGTGATTATCGAAACAGTATCGGTACGAGCAATGTTCGCTCGTCTCCCAGATCGTCCTCGAATTGCACGACCAACTCTCCATCTTCATTGCTGGAGTGTGGAGTGTATGAAACGGTTGTCTTGTAAACCACAGAGGAGTTTGTGTTGTATTCGACTGGCAATGAAACAGAATTGCCCTGTTGGTCTGATAAGCCTTGTATAGAAAAGGATTTTCCAGGAGCGGCCAGTTTTGTTAGCCGTGACGGAGAACGGTTGCAAAAAAGGTAGATACAGACCTCGATATCTTGTTTCTCGTGAATATTGGTCGTATCAAAGCGAATCGGGTTCGGCTTGATGATCGGAAGCGTTCCAACTGCTGAATCATGAATGTTATTTGGATAATCCGGGTCTTCCCCAATTGTTAAAGGCACCCTCATCGTCGGGCTGGTGGGATCGCTGGTTTCGATCACCAGAGTCGCACTGACGTTACCCTTGGATTTCGGTTCATAAAAAAAAGGCCCATACATTCCATGGTACTGCCCGCATTCAATACTGCCGTGGAAAGCGGAAGGAAAAACATAGTTGAGAAAATCTTCCTTGAGGAAATAGAAATCTGGATCACCGTCAAGGTGGATTGCATCGATAGTCACATCTTCCGATCCAATGTTATACAGGCCCACGTATGCCATAGCTGCATCGTCGCCTGACAACAGCGCCGGATAGCGAATTGGATTCGGGTTGATCCATAGTCTGCCACGGATGCCGTCGTAATGCTCCTGGTTGTCGATTTGTGCATAGTCGGCACATGCACTCGCAGCATTCGTCAATAGGAAGAAACCCATGCACAGGATGATCTTTTGCATGCAAATCTCCGCTGGCTTTAGGCGGCAATTCACTTATAATGACCTTGTCTCACATTGAATTGTCTCATTTTCTTCAAGAAAAAAGGAACAAGAAAAGGAAAAGGTATCTCTCTCTTGACTTTGTTCCCGATATGGGTACAGACGTACCCAATATGGGTACACTCTCTCCGACTGAGGCAGGTCGTCAGGCCCCGCCGGCGACGCTGCGCAGGCGCTCGAGAATCTTCTCCAGCGCTCCGATATAGTCTGAGCGGATGCGGGCGAAGATCTCGTCCGCCACCTTGTCCGAGTATAGGTGGGAGGTGCGGTTGCGATCGGTGAGCATGTCCAGGAAGACGCTCTCTTCATCGAGCCAGCCGATGCGGAAGGCTTCTTCCAGGCTCTCGCGCGGAGTGCTGACATTGATGCCCCGGGCGAGCAGGAAGCGCCGCAGGGTTTTCCAGAGCAATTCGACCGAGAACTCGAAGCGCTGAATTGTTCCATCCCTTTCGAGCTGCTCGCGGGCGCGATCGACCCCCTCTCGGAGACGTTCGACGGCCCGCTCGAACCTTTCGATCGCATAACCAATCTCAGCGCTCATAGATCACCTTCCCGGTCTCTTCGATTATCCGGCGGAAGGCCTCGTCGACCGATGCCAGATGCACGATGTCCACCTTGTACAATCCCCGGATGGCGTCGATTCGCTCCCGGGCTGCGCGCAGGGCGGAGACGTCCATCTCGGGTCCATCAATGGCGAAGTCGAAATCAGCGTGCGGGTCGTTGTTCTCGGTGGCCCGCGAGCCGAAAAGAATCACCCGCTCGGCCGAGAGAACTTCCTTCAGCACCTCCAGCACCCCGCTGATGATTTCACTCTCCCGCTCGGCCATGCAACTCACATACCGCAGCCCGCCGCCAAAGCGCAATAAAAAGTGGGCCGGTCCGGGGGATGCCGAGTCGCTCGAAAGGCTTGAATATCCATCTGCTGCTGGTAGTCTAGGATGGATTTAGACCTGTTGGAGGACTCATGAACGGGATGTCATGTTCGATGCTGGTTTTCATGCTGGCATCCGGGGCGCCGGTCGCGGCTGGCGCTGGTGGGGCGCGCTTGAGCGCCCGAGAGATGCTCGAGAAAGTTGACGACCTTTACCGGGGCAATTCTTCTTACGGGAAGATGACAATGAAGGTCGTCACCGGGCACTGGACCCGGGAGATGAAGATCGAGGGCTGGTCGAAGGGCAAGCAGAAGTCGCTGATGCGCATCCTGTCTCCGCGCAAGGAGAAGGGCACCACTACCCTCAAGTCGGGCAACAACATCTGGAACTACCTGCCCAAGGTGAAAAGAGTGATCAAGGTGCCGTCGTCGATGATGGGCGGCTCCTGGATGGGCTCGCACTTTACCAACGACGACCTGATCAAGGAGTCGCGCATGTCGGACGACTACGACTTCAAAACCACCTTCGAGGGAAAGCGCAACGGCGAAGACGTGGTCGACATCACCTGCACGCCCAAGCCCGAGGCGGCCGTCGTCTGGGGCAAGCTGGTGGTGACCGTGCGCACCAGCGACATGCAGCCGCTGGCCGTTCTTTACTATGACGAAGACCTGGAACTGGCTCGGACCATGACTTTCTCGGAGATAAAGGAAATGAGCGGCCGGCGCATCCCGACCGTCATGAAAATGGTGCCGGCCGACAAGCCCGCCGAATACACCATGTTCCGCTACAACGAGATCAAGTTCGACGTGCCGCTGAAAGACGACATCTTCTCGCTGCGCAGCTTGCAGCGCTGAAGAAAGGTATCCATGAACACCCTGCGCATCGGCTGGCGCAGCATCTGGCGCAACAAGAGACGCACCGCTATTACCGCAGCGGCGGTGGCCCTGAACACGGCCATCTTGATCGTCAGCTACGGCCTGATGGACGGTATGATCGTCGACACCGTCCACAGCGTGACCAACATGCTGACCGGCGACGCTCAACTGCATGCCCCGGGTTACCGCGCAGACCGATCATTTTACAAGTCGGTCCAGAATGTCGACCAGGTACTGCTAGCCGCGCGGCAAGCAGGGATTGACGCCTCGCCGCGCTCATACGGGTACGGGTTGGTCTCGGTGGGGCACAAGTCGGCCGGCGCCCGCTTCTGGGGGATCGATCCGCGCCTGGAGCGTAAGGTCTTCGGTCTGGCCGGGCAAATGTCCGCGGGAGAGTTCATCTCCGAAAGGAGAGAAGCCGCCGGGGATAGTGAAACCGTCGGGCGGGATATCGTCCTGGGACGCAAGCTGGCCAAGTCGCTTCATGCCGTGGTCGGCTCGGAGATTGTGGCGGTGGTGCAGGCGGGCGACGGCTCCCTGGGTAACGAGTTGTTCACGGTAAAGGGCGTTCTCAAGTCCGTCGGAGAGGAAGTCGACCGTGCGGCCGCCATTATCGACAAGCGTGACTTCGAGGACCTTTTCGTCTCGAAGGGCCGGATTCACGAAGTCGCCTTCAACGCCCACGGGCGCCTGACGCCGGAGCAGGTTGTGGCCGCTTTAAAGCCGGCCACAGCCGGCATGGAACTGTTCAGCTGGAAGCAGCTTCTGCCGGCGCTTGCCGACATGGTCAACATGTTCGATGCCGCGATCTGGATTTTCGGCATGATCTTCTTTTTGGCGGCCGGCCTGGGGGTGATGAACACCATGCTGATGGCCACCTACGAGCGCATGCGCGAGTTCGGCATGCTCAAGGCCATGGGCGCGACCCCATGGCGCATCATCAGGGATGTTTCGGCCGAGGCCCTGATGCTGGCGCTCTTCTCGACCGCCATCGGCCTGGCGATTGGAATCGGCGCCGACGTCTACTTTCACGCCTGGGGAATCGATCTGTCCGGCCTGGGAGGCGACGTGGTCTTTTCAGGGATCGCCTTCAACCCGATCTGGCGCGCGACCATAACGACCACGGGTGTTATCGCCCCGGTGGTGGTGATGTGGTTGGTGTGCCTGTTGGCCGCCCTATGGCCCGCATCCAAGGCCGCCCGGCTCGACCCGGTCAGGGCCATCAATCATGTCTGAGGGGAGGTGAGGCCATGAGACGACTCGTTGCTCTCGCCTGGCGCAGTATTTGGCGCAACCGCCGGCGCACCATCATCACGGTCGTGTCCATCAGCCTGGCTTTGGCGCTGTCCGTATTTTTTATCGCCTTCGCCAACGGCATGTACGCCAAGATGGTGGACAACGCCGTGCGCATGCAGGCCGGGCACATGACCATTGAAAACGTCGAGTACCCGGATGCCCCGGCCATCGACCTGACGGTGACTGACAGCGGAGAACTGCGCAAGAGAGTCGAAGGGTTGCCGGGCGTTGAGCGCACCAAGGCGCTGGTCATGGGGCAGGGCGTTGCAAAATCCGGCGGCGGTTCGGTCGGTGTGGCGGTAATGGGTATAGAGCCCGCGGTAGAGGCCGTAAGTTCTCCACTGGCGAAAAAGCTTATCGCCGGCAGTTACTTGCAGGATGGTGACGAACGCAAGGTGATCGTGGGGGCCGAACTGGCCAGGCGCCTCAAGCTGGGCAAGAAATCAGAGGCCGTGAGGATCGCCTCTTTCTTCGAGCCGCTGCTTATCCAGTTCGGTGTACGAATCGACTCGCTCGTGGAGGATGTGCGGGTGCGCCTGGCGGTCGGCAAGAAACTAGTCGTCTCGACCAACAACATAGACGGTGAACTGGTCGAGGAACTGGTGCGGGTAAAAGGCGTCTTTGAGACCGGCGCTGTTGAGGTCGACGCCTATATCATCCAGCTGCCAATCGATTTCTGCCGCAGGCTGTACGGGATGAGCGCACGGCAGTCAACCCAGATAGGTGTGCTCGTTAAAAATGCCGACGAACGCGATGAGATTCTCGAGCAGGTCAGGGGCCTGGTGCATGATCCTCGCGCGACCGTCGTCCCCTGGGAAAAGGTGCTGCCCGATCTTGCCGCCTACATCGAGGTAGATGGCGGCTCGAACATAATCTTCCAGGGCATCTTCATCTTCTTGATCTTGTTCATCATCTTCAACACTATCTTGATGTCGGTACTCGAGCGCAAGCGCGAATTCGCAGTGCTTTTGGCAATTGGAACACCGCCGGCAAGATTGAAATGGCAGATCCTCATCGAATCGGCTTTTGTCGGCCTGATGGGCTGCTTCTTCGGGTTGGGCATCGGCGGGGTCAGCGCTTACCTGGTGCAGGTATACGGTATCGACATCTCGGGCCTGTATTCCGAAGGTATGTCCGTGTCCGGGTTCGCGGTGGATACGATTCTGCACGCCCGGCTGACGCCGCTGTTACTGGCTGTCATGGGCTCGATCGTCTTCTGCGCGACGCTGCTCATAAGTCTGTACCCCATGGGCCAGATCAAGCGCATTCGGCTGGCCGACGTCTTGAGAGGATAGAGCCATGGAAGCCATCGTCAAGTTGCAGTCGGTGACCAAGGACTACGGCAAGGGAGATGTCGTCGTTCACGCCTTACGCGGCGTCGACCTGGAGATCGAGAAGGGTTCTTTCGCGGCAGTGGCCGGGCCGTCTGGTTCTGGAAAGAGCACGCTTCTGAACATCATCAGCGGGTTGGACCGAGCCAACTCGGGCACGGTGCTGGTGGACGGCCTGGACGTGACCGCCATGAGCCGCAGCCGGCTCAGCCGGCTGCGGCTCATGCGCATCGGTTTCGTCTTCCAGTCCTACAACCTGCTGCCGGTGCTGACCGCCTACGAGAACGCCGAGTACGTCCTGATGATGCAGGGCGTGCCTGCCAAGGAACGCCGCGAACGCGTAATGGCCTTGCTGGCCGAGGTAGGTCTCGAGGGCATGGAGCGCCGCTTTCCGCGCGAGCTCTCCGGCGGCCAGCAGCAGCGGGTGGCCATCGCGCGGGCGATCGCCTCCGAGCCGGCACTGGTGCTGGCCGACGAACCAACCGCCAACGTCGATTCGAAGACGGCCGCCGCCCTGCTGGACCTGATGGCCAGGCTGAACGAGGAGAAGAACGCAACCTTCCTGTTCTCGACTCACGATCGCAATGTCATGCAGCGGGCCGGGCGGCTGATTGTGCTCACGGACGGAGCGATTTCCCAAAATGGAGCGGCGGACATACCGGGGGAACATGAATAGTCGCGCAGCCGCAAGCCTGTTTTTCTTGTCCTGGATACTCACAGCCATGCCGGCCGCGGCCCTGGTCGGAGACAGTGACGGGAGTTTCGGGCTTGACGGCAGCCTGCGTACCGTCACGGCCGCAACGGTCAACTACGATTATCCCTTGTTCTTCGGCGCCGACAATCGGGCGGACGGACTCTCGCAGACGATCCTGCGCCTTACGGCCGGCGGCAGGCCCGCAGAGTGGTTGAGCTACGAAGTCCACGGGGTGCAGGATCTCAGCCTGAGCAGTTTCTCAGGCCAGATGCTCCCCGGCTTCGGTATGCCGGGTGCGGGCGGCGGCGCCGTTCGCTACCGGGCTGTTGATCTGAGCTGGGAATGGGCCGGGCAGGACGACGTGCGCGCCCAGATGTGGCTCGATCGCTGCAACTTGAAATTCAGGTTGCCGTTCGCGGACGTGACGATTGGAAGACAGGCGATTACCTTTGGCAAGGCCTACTTTTACAATCCCCTGGATATTTTTCTGGCGTTCGATCCGCGCAGCTTCGATCGGGACTACAAGGCCGGCGTGGACGCATTACGCATCGCCGTACCCCTGGGCGACTTCTCCGGACTCGACCTGATCGGCGTTGCGGGACGTGAGGTCGGGTTGTTCGGAAGCTACCCGACGGACGATCTGGCCGACGCCGACTGGCGCGGCTCGGCCCTGCTGGCGCGCCTATTCACGACCGCCTGGGAGTGGGACATGGCCCTGCAGGGCGGCAAGGTCTACGGCGGCTACCAGCTCGGCGGGGCCGTATCCGGCGAGCTTGGCCCGCTGGCCGTGAGGGCCGAGGCGGCCTACCTGTTTGCCGCGGGCGGCGACGAGTTGACGGCGGTGCTCGGGGCGGGCCATCGCTTCGAAAATACACTCGATATCGAGGCCGAGTATCTTTACAACGGCGCCGGCGACCCGGACGACATGGTGACGTCATTCATGCGGGTGGGCGCGGGGGACAGCTACCACGCCGGACGGCATATCATGGGAGTGGTCGCGACATACGAGATCCTGCCTATACTAACGGGCTCGCTGGCCTGGATCTTCTCTTTCTCGGATTTCTCCAGCCTGATCCAGCCGGGACTTTCGCTGTCCGTCTCGGACGAGGCCGATTTCATGTTCGGCGCTATGATCGCTTTAGGAGCGCGTCCCAAGGGCGACTCGGTGCTTAATATGGACTTGAGAAGCGAATTCGGTAGCTACCCGAATTTTTACTACATGGAGTTCAAGTTCTACTTCTGAGTCAGAAATAGTACCAGATGGTGGCGTAGTCGTTCGGATCTTCACCGCTTGCCGCCAGGCGATTGAGATATGTGAGGATCGGAACATCCGCGTCCACGAAGCTTTTTCGCTCGACTATGTTCTTCTCCCAGGGATGGAACTCGTAGATCCGCGCCCCGTCCGGGGCGATGGCCAGCAGCGAGCGGTGCTGAAGTGCGCGCAAGTGGTTCTTGCCCAGTCGGGGCACGTTGTAGACCACCGCGTCGGTGCGCCGGGTGCCCGGCAGCAGGCGGCTTTCTTCCTTTTGTTCCTGCAGCAGCCTGGCCATCGGCACTCGGTAGGCGGCCATCTCCTCTTCTCCCTTGGCGACGAAAGTGTAGTACGGGTCTATGCCGATGCGGCGCAGCAGCATGCGCAGCCTGGTGGACTCGAAGCGGCGCGAGACGAAGAAGGTATACACCTGCTGGTTGTAGGCGCTGATTCCCCGTCGTCGGAGACGATCGATGGCCGCGACCATCTCGGGTGTGATCTCGTAGGGGTGCTCTACGTGGGTCATCAGGCACAACTCGCGCCGGCCGGGCAGGCGGTAGGAGCCCAGCAGGTCGGCCAACGACTGGGTTATGCGCATGGGCAGCGTGACGGGCACGCGGCTTCCGATGCGGATCAGATCAATGCGTTCGATTGCGGACAGCTTGTCGAGCAAACTGCGCAGGCGCTCATCGCTCATAACCAGCGGGTCGCCGCCGGTGATCAAAACCTCGCGGATGGCCGGGTGCGCTGCGATCCAGTCGACGGCGGCGTCGATCTTGGACTGCGGAGCGAGCGACCCCGGGGCCAAAGGTTGTTCGATTTCCCAGTTGCGCTGGCAGTAGACGCAGATCTGAGGGCAGGAATTGTAGGGTTTGAGGATGCAAACTGCCGGGTAGCGCCGGGTGACCAGTTCCACCGGCGAGGTG
Organism: Myxococcota bacterium; assembly: GCA_035528415.1. Lineage (GTDB taxonomy): Bacteria > Myxococcota > B64-G9 > B64-G9 > B64-G9 > DATKYQ01. Next base: position 28,837 of record DATKYQ010000032.1, read on the forward strand.
TAGTGTTCGCCCATGAAGTCGAAGAACACCTCGCGATTCTCACGGTGCTCGATCATGGCCTCGATGTAGCTCGGGGGCGGTAGAACCTGGGCCCGAACCGCCGCGTCGCGCGGCCCGGCCTGCTCATCCATGAGTGAGGCGTAGTATGGCGTGATGCCGACCGGGATGCGATTCTGGTTGGCCCGCCGGATGGCCGTGGCCTGCTGTTCTTCGATGGACACCACTCGTTCAATCTGCTCGGCTGTTCTCAGCACGTGCTGCGTCTGCCACTTCCAGTTATTCCAGTTCTCGGGCGTGCCACCCAGAACCTTCAGGATCTTGCCGCGCCGCTCGCCGCGCCTGGCAACCGACTCCGGCTCCAGTCCGTCCTGGTAGCGATCCATGATTTTTTCAACGTGTTGCCAAAGCCGATCGAGTTGTTCAGAGCGCTGTTGGGAAGCCTGCTCGGCTGGAATATCGAGAGGAATGGGGGAAAACTCTATCATCTTGATCGCGCAGTGACCCTCGATGCCCTTGAACAGGTTGATCAGATCGGCGAAGAAGCCGGGGCTGAGATCCGGCCGGGCCTTTCCCCGGGCCAGGTCCCACAACGCCTCGGTGGTGCTGAAGCCGGCCAGGGCATCCGAGGAGGCCCGGCCAATGGAATGTAGAGCCAAGATGCAATCGCGGCGGCGGATCATATCGTTTGGCGCGAGTCCCTGTTGCGGATCGGGGGGCTCGACATCGCGCCGCTCGAGCCAGGCATGCAGCACGCGGTGTGCCTCGGTCAGCGTATCGGCGTCTGCCAATTGCCGAAACAAGTCTCCGGCTTCTTGCCGCAGGGCCGCGGGCGTGAACTTATCTTCTGGATTCCACAATGTTTTTTATCTCCTTTTGCTTTCCAGAAGCCACCAGGGCGAGGCTACGTCACAGGGCCGACCTTGCTGCATCGGGTTCGCTTCGATTGTGCCGTCTTTCTTGACCTTGAAGTTCGTCTCTAACAGGGGTTCTCCGTCGAAGCTCATCTTGCAGTGCCACAAGCCGCTATGCTTAGTAAACGACTCGTCATCCGATTTAGACCCGGGATATGTGAGCACGAAGGGCAACGGAACGGCGTAACGGGTCAGGTGAGTGTGCCGGTTCCTGGCGTTGATGTTCGTCAGCGCCTTGATGGCGCCCGATTTGCCGACGATAACCGGTTTACCGTCTATGAAGCAGCGGGCCGTCAGCGCCTGGGTCTTGGGGCCGATCGCGAAAACTATGAGCCAGGGGCGCTCGCGGGTGATTGGATCGACGCGAATCGGGTCCGGTTGGTAGGCCAGCCAGACCTTGTTCGCAAGAGGCTCGGGGCTCAGATCGATATCGCCAAAGTCGTGTTTCTCGCCCGTCGCACCGACAGTGTAACTCGCTCGAAAACGAGTCGCCTGCGGCATGGGCTCGCCGGACCGGGGCCGACACTCGGCGGTTCCCTCCGGCCGGCCGGGCCTACGCTTGATACCGCAACGCAATTGCTCTACGCCTGCCGAGATTGTCAGGCTGTCATCCTCTTCCACTTCGCCCCACAGGCGCACGAAGAAATGGCCGAGCTTGTCTTTGTCGTAATATGGCGTGATCTCCAGCGGGGAGGGTACTCCTTTTACCGCTGGCGGCGGCCGGGGCGGCGTGAATTTGCTCGCGTACCACCATCTGAAAGGCGATCGGAATGCGCCCGCCGTGATGCGCGGCGCAGTGGTTGGTTCGGGTTTGAGCCCGGGAGAGGCTCGCGAGTTATCTGTTTGGTGAGGGACACCCAGCAGGGCCAACAGTTCGTCGAGCAGGTTCTTGCGGTTTTTAGAGTCTAGCCCGGGAGCCTTGAGCTGATCGAGCAGGGCCATCATGCCGGTGAAGACTCGATCTGCCTCTTCGCGGCGGTGCTGATACTCTGCATTGGATATGCGACAGGCATTGTAGTCGTGGCACAAAGCCAGCATGCGGTGCATCATTACCTGCACCAACTCGGAGGGATCCCTGAGCTTCTCTTTCTCGACACCGGCCCCGACCGAGAAGCTGCCGATCGAGAAGCTCAGCTTGGCCTTGAGACTTTCGTAGCGTACGCGGTAATCATCGCAGTCCTGACGGACGATTTCCCCAATGGGAGCCGGGCAGCGATACGAGCTGTAGGTTGCGCAGCCGCCGAACAACACGAGTACAGAAACGCCAACGATCGGCCTCATGTTCCGGCCCTCTGATCTTCTCGTGTGGCCTCGATCTTGTTTGGCAGGATACGGGTCTCGACTCTCCACCAGGGATGCAACATATCTCCGGATTTGCCGAGCTGTCCGTCGAGCGGCTCGAGCTTGCCGTCTTTTTTAACCTTGAAGAGCAACTCGCGCACTGGCACGGCGTCAACCATGACGCGGCAGAGCCAGGCGCCGGTTTTAGGAGGCCAGAGTTGCATGCCTTCAGGTAGCGTGCCTTTCGCCCGAAAAACAATAAAAGGCAGCGGAAACTCGTAGTGCCACCATTCGATGAACGGATGGGCGACCGACCGGCTCGAGTGTGGGTTGATCTTCTCATAGCGCGGACGATCCTGCAGCGTGCCGCTCTGGCCGCTGCCGCGGCTGGTCCTGATGGCCCCGGTGACAGCCTGGTCGCCGACCCAGCAGCGGGCGGTGGCCTTCTGGTAGTCGCGCAGGCGCAGGCTGACGAACAGGTGGGGACGCTCGAAGTCGGCAGGAAGTGCGCGCGGCTCGGGCAGGAATGAGAGCCAACCGGCCCGCATGTCGCGATCGTAGTCGATTTTGAAACTCTTCTCGACGCTTTGGGCCACGTCCCGGTCTTCAGAGCCCAGTGTTGCCCATGCGTCGCGGGTGGCGCTGTAGTAGCCTACCTGATAGCCGTAATGCAGCTTGGTAAAAAAGAAGTCCTTGGGTAGCTTGCAGCGGACGACATTCACGCCGTCGCCGTTCTGTTTCACCGGGCAACGCTGCTTCCTGCCGTCATCGAAACGAATCTCGACCTGGTCGTCGGCCTCGATGTGCCCCCAGAGCTTCAGCGCAATTCGCGGCGCGTAGCCGGCCACCTTCATGTTGTGCGGTTTGTCCTTGGATTTGGGCACCCAGACGTGATCGATCGTCGGTCTGCCCCAGTGTGTGATAAGGCGCGGAAAGCCTTCCTTGACGGGTCCCGGAATGGGAGGCAGGTTGAGAGAGCCGAACCAGGGATCGGATGAGAAGAAGGCCTGCTTGCGCACATGCTTTTGCGTATCGTTTTCGGGTTTCAAAGTCGCGGGCGGGGTTTGCTTGCGCGGCGTTGGCTCACCAAGCAGGCGCATCAGTTTCTCGAGCAATTGTTGACGCTGTTGTTGGGTAAGGTCCGACCGTTTCAACTGCTCGCCGAGCGCCACGATGGCCGTCGTACTCTTGTCAATTTCCTCGCGCCGGCGCCGGTAATCCGCCGCGGTCATGCGGCAGGCGTTGAAATCGTGGCACAGGGCCGTCATGCGCGCCGACATCACCTGGATCAGTTCGGAAGGATCGCGTAGCGCCTCCGAGTGGATGCCGGCCTCCAGTTTGGCCGATCCGACGCCGGCGGACAGGTCGACCCGCAGCGACTCGTAGCGGGTGCGGTAGCTATCGCAGTCGTCGCGAATGATCGGACCGATGGGATCGGGGCAGCGGTATTCGCGCGACGCCGCACAGCCGATGACCTGGGCTATGACTACCGTGGACATGAGAAAAATCGCTCGTCTCATCGGGCTATCCTCGCAGGATGCCTTGCTGGGCCTCGAAGAGTCCTGGGGCTCCCAGTCGGGCAAGCTCGATCATCCTGTCCAGCAGTGCCTTGTCGAAGGGTTTTCCCTCGGCGGTTCCCTGCACCTCGATGAACTCGTTCTCCCCGGACATGACGAAGTTCATGTCGACGTCGGCGGCGGAGTCTTCGCTGTAGTCGGGGTCGAGCAGAACCTGGCCGTCTACCACGGCACACGATACGGCGCATACCGGTCCCTTGGACGGGGAGGCGGGCAGTTTGCCACCGGCGACCAGCTTGCGGACGGCCATTTCGACAGCCACGAAACCGCCTGTGATGCCGGCCGTGCGGGTTCCGCCGTCGGCCTGGATGACGTCGCAATCGACGGTGACGGTGCGCGGGCCGAGCGCTGCGAGATCGTACGCCGCGCGCAGCGAGCGCCCGATCAGCCGCTGGATCTCCTCGGAACGTCCGCGCTTCCTGCGCGGCACCCGCCCCGGTGTAGAGCCGGGCAGCATCGAGTATTCGGCGGTGATCCAGCCGCTGCCGTCGCCCTTGCGCTTGAGCCAGGCGGGGACTTCCTCGGCAAACGTGGCCGCGCACAGCACGACGGTGTTTCCGAATGAAATCTGCACTGAGCCGGCCGGATCCTTCTGGATGCCGGTGAGAATGTTGATTTTCCTGAGTGCATCGTTTTTCCTGCCGTCTGCGCGGGTCATGTAATGAGACTCCCTGGTTGTTAAATCTTCAGGATCCTGACTTTGTAAAGCAACACCACGATCATGGCGATGGGAACAATCACCCTGACGGCCCACAGCCAGGCGATGAAGAGAGACCCAAATTTCGAGCCCGTCCGGAACTCTTCTTTTATCCGAGCCAGCGGGGCGAACCAGCCGATGAAGACGGCGATCAATATCCCTCCCATGGGAAGCATCCAGTTGGAAGCCAGGTAGTCGACGGTGTCGAAGAAGTTCTTGCCGACGATGCTCTTCCAGGAGCCGAAGATTCCCTCGCTTCCAGCCAGGGCGGAGGGGATGCCGAAGATGAATATCAGAGCCCCGGGAATCAGGGTGGCCTTTTTCCGCGACCAGCCGAAAGAATCGATGAAGTGCGAGGTGACCACCTCGAGCAGCGAGATGGCCGAAGTCAGGGCGGCGAAGGCGAGCAGCAGGAAGAACAGAATCGCCAGAAGCTCTCCGCCGGTGATCTGCGAGAAGACGACCGGGATGGTCTTGAAAACCAGACCAGGCCCCTGGTTGGGCTCGAAGCCGAACGAGAAAACGACGGGAAAGATGATCAAGCAGGCCATCAGAGCAATCAGCGTGTCAAGCGAGCAGACCATGGCGCTGGCCTTGACCAGGTCGGTTTTCTTGCCCAGATAGCTGCCGTAGGTGAGCATCGCTCCCATGCCCAGGCTGAGTGTGAAGAAAGCGTGTCCGACCGCCTCTAGAACCCCGCCGGCCGTAAGTTTATCGAAATTGGGCGCAAAGACGAAGCTGACTCCGCGCACGAACCCGGGCATGAAAACAGAGCGCACCACGAGAATCAGCATGATACAGAAGAGCATAGGCATGAGGATCTTCGACCAGCGCTCGATGCCCTTCTGCACTCCGCCGAACACGATGCCAATGGTCAGCAGCATGAAAAGCGTGTGCCAGAACAGATTGACGTCGCCTGCGACGTAGAGTTTGTCGAACAGGGATGAGATCTGCTCGGGCGACTTGTCCGCCATGAAGTCGCAGATAGACATCAGCACGTAGTTCAGCGACCAGCCGGCGACCACGCTGTAATAAGAGAGGATGATGAATCCGGTCAGCACGCCCAACCAGCCGACCATTTTCCAGTTGCTTTCGGCACCTGCCAGCTTTCCGAAGGCCACAACCGGCGAGCCTTGTGTGTTGCGTCCGATAACCAACTCGGCGACCATGATCGGGAATCCGACCAAGGCGATCGCCGCCAGGTAGATCAGCACGAAGGCGCCGCCGCCGTTCATCCCGGCGATGTAAGGAAATTTCCAGATGTTTCCCAAGCCGATGGCCGAACCCGCCGCGGCCAGCACGAACCCCATCCGGGAGGCCCACTGAGCTCTTGGCATGCATTCCTCCTCTTGCCGCCGTGGACGGATTCTATAAGGAGAGTGCGCAGATATTCAAGGCTCTTTTGAAAACGGAGATTTTCGCTGCGAGATTGACCCTGGTGGTTATTTGTGTTACTCGTGCCTACAGTGTGCGGGGGGAGCAGGAGGCCGCTCGACATGATATCCCGCGAAGAGGCTCTTGCCCTGGTCGAGGAGAAGGTCCACGACGTAAATCTCAGGCGGCACATGTTGGCCACCGAGGCCGTCATGCGCGCCCTGGCCGAGAGGCTCGGCCGGGACGCTGATGTGTGGGGTCTTACCGGCTTGCTGCACGATATCGATCTCGAGGAGATCGATCACGATCCCAAGCGCCACGCGGCCACCGCGGCGGAGTGGCTTGAGGCTAAGCTTCCTCCGGAGGCGTTGCAGGCTGTGCGCGCGCATAACGGGGAACAACTTGGCATCTCGCGCACTCAGGAATTGGAGCACGCCCTGGCGGCCGCAGAGACCTTGACCGGCCTGGTAGTGGCTACCACGCTGGTGTTGCCAAGCAAGAAGATCGCCGAGCTGAAAGCAAAGAGCGTCCGCAAGCGCATGAAAGAGCCGCGCTTCGCGGCGGGCGTGAATCGCGATATAATCCGGGAGGGTGAGAAGCTCGGGCTGGAGCTATCCGAGTTCATCGAGTTGGGCGTGGAGGCCATGCGGGCGATCGGATCCGAGATCGGATTGTAGGAGTTTTTCGGATTCTGATCACTGGAGGTCCAAGGTGGAAAAGTCGTACAAGGCGTTGCTGGTTCTCGACATGCTGAAGGATTTCGTTGAAGACGACGCGCCGATGAGGGTGCGGTCCGCAAAGGAGACCGTTGACAACATTGCCGGCGAGATCCGTTATGCCCGCGAGAAGGGACGACCGGTGATCTACGTCTGCGATCGGCACGCCGAGGACGATCCCGAGTTCGAGTGCTGGCCGCCGCATGCCGTCGCGGGAACCCCGGGCGCCGAGGTGGTGGAGTCTCTTGCTCCGCGGCCCGGCGACCATATCGTCGAAAAGACCGGCTACTCGGGCTTTTTCCGTACCAGGCTGGAAACTTTGCTGGATGAGATGGAGATCGAGGAGGTCCTGATCTGCGGAGTGCCGACAAATACCAGCGTCTTGTACACAGCGGTCGACGCCCTGCAGCGCGGCCTCAAGGTGATCGTGCCGGAAACCTGCGTGGCCGGCACAAACGATGAAGACCATAAATTCGCCCTGCGGCAGATCAACGAGGTACTCAAGCCGAAGGGCAAGGAATGAGAGGGGAGGACGGGAACATGCGAGAACCAAGAGTGTTTTTCAGTAAGCTTCTTGTGACAGTTGCGGTTGCAGTGCTCATGCCGATCGCCTCGGGTTGCAGCGGCGGCAATACGACGGTCAAGTGCAGCCGGGATACTGACTGTCCTGACGGACAGCAATGCGTCGGGGGCAACTGCCAGTTACCCGGTGACCCCGGGATCATCACCTGCCAGACTTCGACCGAGTGCCCCATCGGCTACGAATGCAAAGACGGCATTTGCCAGCATTACTCTGATGAGCCTGACGGCGGCCAAGATGGCCAAGACGGGGGAGACATCGAGACTCAGGACGGCGGCGATCAGCCGGGCGACAATCCGGCCGATCAGCCGGCAGACGAAGACACCCGCGACTTCTCCAACCTCAACTTTACGTTGGCGGTCAGCCGCGGCGGTTCCTCGGGGCCGGCCACCCAGTGCCTGCTCAACGTCCACCCCCAGGCGAACAAGGGACCGCTCTTGCCCGCTCAGACCCTGGCCGGCGGATACACGCTCTCTGGAAAGGTCCAGAAGAGCGGCTCGCCGGTTGCAGGCGCCGAGGTCTCACTCGCGGCCGAGCACCCAGAGTGCGTGCCCGCGCCGGTCGCGACCGACGCCCAGGGCAGCTATACGTTCTACTTGCCTGGTGGATCCTACCACTCGATGGCGGTCGTGCCGGACGGACTTGTGGGACACGATCGTTTGACTCTTGGCTCGAACACGACCCGAAACATCATGTTACCGGCCACGACGGATCTCGGTGGCGGTCCGCTGTTCGAGTCGGGACCGGTCGACCTGAACAACTGGACGGTGATGGCCTACTACCTGTCGGGAGTCAACGGCGGCGAGCTGGCCAACAACGGGGTGAAAACCGGACCTCCCAACGTCAACGGCATGTTCACGATTCCGCTGGCCGCAGGCGCAACCTACGACTTGCTGGGCTACCCACCGGCCGGGGTCGCCTATCCGCTGCAGGTGCTCTACCCTGATGTTGATCCAGCCGGGGCCGACTTAACCGGCCACTTGGTTCGTGCCGGTGTGACGCTGTCGGGGTCCGTGACCACGGCCGGCGCGGTTGGAGCTCCGGGCTGTGAGATCGGGCTTCTGAATACGGTGGATCCGCGCCTGCATGCGGGCATGACTTCGGGGACAAACGGCCTCTACCAGATCCTTGTAAGAACAGCCAAGACATGGAAGGTGACGATAGTGCCCTCGGGCGCGGCCTTCGCGCAGGGCGCTATGACCTATATTTATCCCGAACTGTTCATATCGACCGACCAGTCCAAGGACATCGAGCTGGGGCAGGGCGAGCACATAGTCTTCACCGGAATCCTGATGGACACCAGCGGCAGCCCGGTGACCGATGCCCAGGTGCGCCTTCTGATAAACCAGGCGCCGCTGGCCGAGGGAAGCTACTCGCTGTGCGATCCCGCGCCGGTAACGACCGCGGCGGACGGAACCTTCGAGATAGCCTGCAACCTGGCACCGTGAGACCCGAGCACCCCCCGCGGCATTGAACATTTTCTACGACGGCGACATACTGCTGTAAGAAACAATCAGGAGAGAGGCGGGTGAGAATGAGATGGGTTCTCGACGCATGTCTTGCGCTTGCGATAGTCTGTCCTTCTATTGTCAGGGCGCAGGCTCGGCCAATCGTCGCGGTCTTCGACTTGAGTGCTGCGTTGCTGTGTGGAGAATCGGCATGAATAACAGGCAATACCTAGTATGCAGAATGGTATCGACGTATGGAGGATTGGGAAATGAGAATACGTTTGTTGAATGCGATCGTATTGTTTCTTGCACTATTCATTTTACACGGTTGTAGTGACGACGGTGGTACCAAGTGTACTGACGTCGATGGGGACGGTTACGGTGCCGGTGAGGACTGTCTTGGTACCGACTGTAACGATGGGGATGCCAATGTAAATCCTGATTCCTCCGAAATACCTTACGACGGCCTGGACAACGACTGCGACTCATCGACACCGGATGATGACCTCGACGGCGACGGTTACCTGAAAGCCGTAGACTGCGACGATGAGAAAGACAGCGTGAATCCAGGCGCTGATGAGAAATGCACAGATGGAGTGGATAACGACTGTGACGGGAAAACGGATGCGAATGATGATGCGTGCGAGGCGTGCTCTGACAACTCGGATTGCGATGACGGTTTATTCTGCACCCTTGATGACGCTTGTCTTTCCGGCGATTGTCAGGGCACTGCGAACAGATGTGACGATGGCAACACCTGCACTAAGGACTCCTGTAGTGAGGAGTACAAGCGATGTGAAAATGTATTTCAGCCCCAAGCCGAGGCCGAAGGTGTCAGTCAACCCGGCACCTGCGATAACAACCAGGACGATGACTGCGACGGCCTGACTGATTCGGACGATCCGAACTGTAACAACTGCGCCGAAGACATGGAGTGCACCGATGGCAACGACTGCACCATGGATACCTGCTCCGGGGGTGATTGCAACAACACACCTCTTGCCGACGGTGTCGCTTGCGATGATGGCCAGTACTGCACTGTTGGTGAGACCTGTCTGGGCGGAACATGCCCCCTTGGGGTGCCCAGAGATTGCGACGATGCTGTGCTCTGCACAATCGACGCCTGCAACGAGCAAACCGACCGCTGCGATAACACCTGGGTTCCTAGACCCGGGGAGGAAGGACTCGATATTACCGACACATGCGAAAATGGCATGGACGATGACTGCGACGATCTCGTTGATAGTGAAGATACAAACTGCTGGGACTGCACGCAGGATAGCCAGTGCGACGACGGAAACATTTGTACTGAAGATGCCTGTGACGGCAATCGGTGTGTCAATGCACCGGTTGCAGGGACGCCACCCTGCGATGATGGTTTGTACTGCACCATCGAAGAAATATGTGTCGATGGCGTCTGCCAGACGGGAAAAGACAGGGACTGTGACGACAGTGAGATCTGTACGGCAGATGCTTGCGATGAAGATGTAAACGAATGCTCTAACGAGTGGCAAGAACGCCCGGGTGAAGAAGGACTGGAGATAAACGGCAGTTGCACAAATAACCAAGATGATGACTGTGACGGACTTACAGATATGGATGATGTTGATGACTGTGATTCGCCATGGACAATCACGCCCGGAACCGGTATCGGGCCGATCTTGGCGAGTCAGGATCGTACCAACTTCTTCAGCCTGGGCCAGGTGCGCGCCGAGTTAGGAGAGCAGGGGACGACCGTCGACTCGGCCGCCTATACGCTCGCGTTTCTCGGCCAGACCATGTCGGCAACAGGTATCGATTCCAACGCCTCCCCGAACCAACAGTTCGACGACGAGGATCACATCATCTCCGTCGTGGCAGGAGGGGGCCTCAACGCCAGGACGATCGAGGGACTGGGAGTAGGTTCGACTCTGGGCGAGGTACATGCCGTGGGCCGCTTTGCAAGCCCCGATCGCTCCGGCATCGTTCCCGCCTATGGCGAGTACCCCGGCGGCAAGATGGAGTACTACTTCGGACAGGGTTTCTTCGTGGGCTACAACAACCTCGACCAGGCCAGTCTGATGACGGTCACGCGTTCCTACCCGCACCCGCCCGATGGGACGATCGATCCGGCGGCAGGCAGGCTCACTTTCGGCGGTACGAGCATCGAATGCGGAGACGGCTACACCACCGGCAGCTTTCGCGACGTGCATCAGGGCATACTAGGCGCGCCCGATTGGGATTACGGTTTCAGCATGGATATCGATACCCAGTACGGAGTACAAACCGTAGATTTCTACCTCGATTCCTACCGCATCCTGGGAATAGAACTGATCGGCGGAGACGACACGGTCTTCATCTACGATGTCGATCGGTTGGTGATCATATCGCTCTACCTGCCCTACTACGGCAGAACCTCGGCCGGCCACGGCCTGGGAACCAGCAAGGGCGATTGGGAGACGGAGTTGGGTGCTCCGACAGACACGTTCACCGATCAGAACACAGGTGTGACCACCTATCTCTACACAACTGGCGCTCGGAAATTCGCCGTCACCTACACCAACAACGGATCGAGCCAGAGCGACCTGGCCGTATTACTGGTGCTCAACTATCAGACGCCTTGAGTTCCTTTCCACAAGCCGCCATCTCGATGCATAATGTTTTATGGGTGTGAAGTTATCTGGTACGAATCTGACGAGAGCGTGAGGTCTGTCATGGAACCTCTGTTTTTCAAGATGGATCTTTCCTGCTCGCGAGACAGGGCCTGGGCGGCTTGGACTACCCCGGCGGGGATGGCTTTTTTAATCTCGGGCAGTAGAGGTCTGTATCTTCAGGTGCGCCTGCGCGACTGGCGTAGCTCTACCGCCAGTAAGCCATCCTTGTAGACGCGCACCGCTCCGGTGGTCTTGCTGATCACGAAGGCTATCGACTTGGAGACCTTGGATACGGCCATGGCCGCGGCGTTGCGGGTTCCGAGGCCCAGGGGGAGATCCAGATCGAGATCCTCGGACGACCTGAGGTAGCGCCCCGCTGCCAGCACTACTCCGTCCTCGCGGATGACGAATGCCCCGTCGAGTATGCAGAAGTTCTTGATCGCGTCGCGCACCCTGGGATCGAGGATGTTCTTCTCGCCCTCGGAGTATCCCTGGAAGGGATTCAGGGTGAGCTGCTTCGACTTCTCCATCACCGCGGTCGAGTCGCCGACCACGAAGATAGTGCCCACCGGCGAGCCCTCGAACCCCTCGTAGCCCACGCTGAGAGCGATGTTGAGCACCGCCTCCAGCACTTGCGAGGAGATCTCGGTGCCGGCGTGCAAAAACCCCAGTGCCGCCTGTTCCTCGGAGTGATCCCCGATTTTGGTGAGCAGGCAGGTGTCCATTGGCGGTGAGTTGACCTGGCCGGTCACGCACAGAACGCGCATGCCGTCCATCAGTAGGCCGGACGAGATGCAGGATGCCAGCGCCACCTTGATCTTCTCGAAGCGGTCGAAGGCGTAGCCGGGAATCAGCTGGAAGTGGATACCGTTCTGCTCGCAAAGAGCTGAGGCTTTGTCGGACGAGGTGGCCACGATAACCTTCTTCTTGAGCGATCTGTTCTTGAGCAAATCGAGCGGCGGAGGACCGTCGCATATGTACAAGAAGTTATCTACACCCAGCCGGCGCGCCATGGAGAGGCTCTCAACCAGGAAGGTTCTCTCGTTGCCCTGCTTGGAAGCGACGGGTTTATCCTTTTCTTTCGTGGCCTTCGGCCGCAAACCAGCCGTTCCGTCCTCACCTGGCGTTTTGGTCTTGGGCCCGCTTTCTTGCTTTCCGGACATGCTAACAGACTATCCCACGGGAGCGCCGGAATCAAATTATTAACCAGGCTTTCCCTCGGAGTTCTTGTCGCTCAGGCGTCCACGCCCAGCCGCTGTTGCTTTTGTTCGACGATCTTCCGAAGCTCGCCGGCCTGGTCATTTGCGCCCTGCTGCTCGAGCCCGGAGGCTATCGCTGAAAGATCGCGGACGTCATGCTCCTCGCGCTCCCTGAGCGCGCCGGCCATGCGGCGCAGTTCTTCGGCTACGGCCTTCAGCTCGTCTCCGCGGCGCAGTTCGTGAATGATGGGCAGCTTCCCGTCGGCGATCTCCGACAGCTTACGTCGCATGGCGTAGGCGGGGCCGGCTATCTTGTGGGTGGCCACGATGCCGACGGCCGAGAGAGCCAGCACCAGCCCACCCAGGAAGGTGAACAGGAAGAAGAGCACTTTTCGGTCTTCCGTGCGCAACTCGGCGGACAGCGCTCCATCCAGGTCGGGATCGTCCAGCGAGGCGACCTGGGAGCTTTCCCGGTGCGCCTGGTAGAGAAAATACCCCAACCCAGCTGAAATGGCGCTGGACACCAGCACGACGGCAAGCGTGTACTTGAGCTGAAAGCGCTTGTCGAGCAGAAAGTTGCGCATTTTTCTCTGTGGTTTTCCGGATCCCATGATAGACCTCCCTCCCGTCTAGCGGGGGTTTTCTTCTCTCCTGGCCAGATACTGGATAACTTGCTGGACGGCGGCCTCCGTCGCGGATTTCAACACTGTGTTCTGCAGATCTACGCGATCCTCGTCCGAGATCGGAGCCTCTTCGACCCAGGCGGTGGCCTCGCCGCTGGAATTAAACTCCATGCGCTTGCGCACCAGGGTTGCCACCATGATGCTGATCTTGCCGATCACCGTGGTGTTGCCGTCCCCAACCTTTTCTGTAAGGTTAGTCACCTTGGGCATCAACAGGATGCCCATAAGCTTACGCCTCTTCAGGTGCCCCGAAAGATCGTCATCGCTCAGTGCCTTTTCCTCACCCGCGCTGAGAACAATTCCACCGACCCGCTCAAGCTTTGACCTGAAGACGCGGATGAGACGCGTGCCGCACGAGCGAGATACTCCCGCGGGCAGCTTCGGCCGGCCTATGACAACCAGATATACCGGACTTTCGCGGTTCCTGTCGAGCAGAACTAAAGATTTCTCGGCCGACTTGGCCACCAGCTTGTTCTCGTGGGCCAACAGGGCCGCCAGCCTCCCGCGAGACTCCTCGTCGCCGAGCTTTCCCAGAGAAAGCGCCGCAGCGGCGCGGACGACGTCGTGCTCGTCGTCCAGTACGCCGCGCAACAGACTGGCGGCGCCGGTGATCTTCTTCTTGCCGATCAGGATCGCCGCCTGGAGACGGACCTTGAAACTCGTGCTCTTGAGCGCTCGTTCGAGTTTTTTAGCAAAAACCTGGTTGTCGGCCCGGCCCGGGGCCGCGACTGCCAGGCAGCAGATGCAGGCAAGCAGTGAGGCGCGCAGCCCATGAGTCATTGAAGAATATCCTCGCAGCGTAACCCTTCGACCGGCTTGCAGTTATATCCTATGTGGCAGTAGCCGTCTATACAATACACCTTCCTTGCGCACTCGTTTCCGTCGGGCGTGCAGGGCCGGCGGGTTATACGGCACTCCATCAGGAAGTCGTCGCAGGAATCCTGGGGGCACTGGTCGTCGCTCGAGCACAGGCAAAAGCCGAGCTCGTCGCCCTCCTTGATGTAGCACTTGCCCGACTCACACTCGTCATCCGATCGGCAGTTGTCCCGCGTGTAGACTATGCGAACCGAGAAGCAAGCATACCCGTTGGGGCAGGGCTGACCTTGGCCGCAGTCCACACCGCAGTACGGCGGCAGGCTCAGGTTACCCCCCTTGACCAGACAGAAATTAGGCCCGGCGCCGCACTGATGCGGCTCGTATATCGTGGCCGACTTGCAATAGGCGCAATATGGGCCGCGCGTGTCGTCGTAACAGGTCAAGCTTTCGGAATCGCAAAGCTGCCCGTAGTCGCAGTAGCTCTTGTCCTCGCACATGTCCTCGCGGCAGCGTTCCTGGTAGCAAACCTGGCCCAGCGGACAGTCGCCGCTGGTCCTGCACTTGCCGACACAGCGGTAGGAATTCGGGTCGCACACTTGCCCCAGGGGACACTGGGTATCCTTGGTGCACTTGCCCAACTCGATGCAGTTGCCAGTGGTGCTGTCACAGAATGTACCCGCGGGACAGTCAAGGTTGGTGTCGCAACCCATCCTCCTGCGGCAGCGGCCGTCCGGGGCGCAGTATTCCTCGGGCTTGCAGACGGTGTCGCTGGCGCAAAGACACAAGCCCGTGCTTCTTTCGCAACGGAAACCCGCCGGGCAGTCCTCGTTCTGCGTGCAGAAAGAACGCAGCCCCTCGCCCTGCTGGCATCCCGCTGGAAAGACGATTGTCCAGGCCGCAAGAAGTAGAAGCTTTTTCGAGGATGCCATGCGTCAGTTCCCCAGGTCGGCGCAGTCGAGTCCCTCTACCGGAGTACAGTTGCGGCCGATCAAGCACAGCCCGTCGATACAGTAGATTGGCCTGTCGCAGTCGGCGCCGCCCGGTACGCACGTGCGGCGCGTCAGGCGACACTGTCCGCTGAAGTCGTCGCAGGAATCCCGGGGGCACTCGGCATCAGCGGCGCACAGGCAGAAGCCAACTTCGTCGCCCTCGTTGATGTGGCACTCGCCGGAGGCGCACTCTTCGTCCGAGCGGCACGAGCCCTCCGGGGCCATCAGGATCAGGCTGCAGCCGTAGCCGTTGGAACATTCCTGGCCCTGGCTGCAATCCACACCGCAGAACGGCTCGAGGCTGGGATCGTTGTTGGTCATTACGCAGAAATTGGGTCCCGGGCCGCAACGGTAGGGATTGGAGATGTCGACCGGTTTACAATGGCCGCAGTAAGGCCCCTCTGCGTCGTAGCAGCCGTCGGCCTGCGTATCACACAGCTGTCCGTAATCGCAGTAGCTCTTGTCGTCGCAGCCGCCTGCCAGGCAGTCGTTGTCGCGACAGACGAGTCCCAGGGGGCAATCGCCGCTGGTGCGGCAGCCGGGGGCGCACTCGAAAAATTCGGTGCATATCTGTCCCGGGGGACACTGCGAGTCCTTGGTGCACTTGCCGAGTTCGATACAGTTACCAGTGGTGCTGTCACAGAAGGTGTCTGAGGGACAGTCCTGGTTGGTGTCGCAGCCCATGCGTTTGCGGCAACGTCCGTCGGGGGCGCAGTATTCACCGGAATTACAGACCTCGTCGCCGGCACACAGGCACAGGCCGCTGCCCGGGTCGCAACGGAACCCCACCGGGCAGTCTTCGTCCTGCGTGCAAAAGGAACGCAGGCGCTCTGCCTGTGTGCAACTCGAAAAAGCGATCATCCAGATCGACCCCTGCAGCATGAGCCATAGCCGACGGCGCGACATGGCGATGGGCTCACGGTCCCTTGACATGGTCAAGGGGCGGAAAAGACGGCGAAGTTGATGGAGTAATCCGTCCAGCGTCCCGAACTGAGTTGGCCATAGTTGAAACGACCGAAGTCGAAGCGGGGCGAGTTCGCCGTGTAGATTAACAAGATCAAGGGTTCCCCCTGGGGTAGCATGCCCAGAAGTTCGGCCGGCAAGTTTATCTCGGTGACATCACCGGGCAGGATCACTCTCCAGAGCACGTTAGGTATCAGCTCGTTCGTCTCGATCAACACCTCGCAAAGCTCGGGAGTCGGCCCGCTAATAGACCAGGCAATACGGCCGTCCTTTAGTTCGCCGTCCACGGGCGGGTCGTTGATCTCGGTGAATCCCAGGAAGGGCCCCAGCGTGACGCCATCGCCGATTTCACCCTCCTGGCGGCGGAAAGTGTACGATAACGGGTAGCTGCCGTTGATGCTGGCTAACCCCACGAAAATGAAGGCGCCCGAGGCGGCCGAAGGCAGCCCCGCGAGAACCAGCTCTGTTCCGCTGCTTTGATCCTGGGAAAGGTAGATGATTCCGTCCCAGCCAAGATCCAGGCTGACATAGGCGCTGTAGCTGGCCGGGTTCTCCGAATCCCCCAGAGGCGGGTTTTCGAGGTGCACGGGCACAGAACGATCGAGGTAGGTGCTCAGAATTATATCCTGGCCCGGGAGCGGATCTTCGCTTATCAGGCTGATGTTGCGGCGCACGCCCAGCAGGGCCGGGGTGAAGGTGTCCATGCCGCTTTCATATGATCCGAACAGGGCATAGACCGAGTAGTTTCCCAGGCGCAGCGTGTACTGGTACGGGTCGCCGTCGTTCTCGATGACCTGTCCCGCGGGAACTCCGCCGTAGGGCGGGACCGCATAGATGCTCCAGGCCGTCAGGTTGACTCGGGCCTGCATGCCGGTAGTAGGGCCCGTGGGCAGGCCGGGAATATCTTTAAAGCCGAAGACGCGTCCGCTAAGGTCTGCCGTCTTCAAATCTCCCGGCTGGATCTGGATTGGCTCTTGCTCGTTGGGATAGAGATAGACGGACAGGTTGGCTGCTTCGAATCCGCCGACAGTAACCGCTTCGAAGCTCTCCTTGGCCACCGTTACTGTAAGCGCCCGCACCAGCGCGGGGCCGGAGAATGTAACCTGCCCGCGATCGTCGGTTAGACCGGAGATGGCCGGCTGATCGATCAGAACCGTCGCACCGGGCACCGGGGCACCGTAGTTGTTGTAGCTACCGTCAAGTGCGGTCACGTTGAGCGAGCCGACCAGGGGACCTCCGGATGCACCGCCGCGTTCATTAGTCGGGTCGAAATAAGCGAACCCGGCCTGCATCTCGAATTCCTGGGAGTCCTTGGTAATCAGTACATTGACCTCTCCTGGGTCTCCACGCGGTGTGCGCGCTGTGAGTATCGAGTCGGAGGAAACCTCGACGATCGTACCTTCTCGGCCGGCAAAGTAAAGGTGCATGCCCTGGGCGAAGCCCTGGCCGTAGCAGGTCAGGTAGGTTCCCCCGGCCATGGCCCCCATGTCCGGATCAACCCGCAGTAGGGATAGATCGCTTGTGTAGCTGAAGGCTCCGGCAAGTACATCTTCAGAATCGTCATCGCGCACGCGCACGTCAACCGGGCCGGATGGTCCCGGCGGGGCCAACCCGCTGATGCCCGAGTCGCTCAGAAGCGCAAGTGATCCGGCCGGAACGCCTCCGAAAAGAACCTCGACACCGTCGTGGAACCCCGAGCCCTGCAGGCTGAAGACGGTGCCGCCCGTTGCAGGACCGCTTATGGGATCGAGCGAACTTGCTTGCAGCGGAACGAAGTAGCGAAAAGCGTCGACGGTTTGGGTTTGCTCGCTCGACGTTTTTACCGTGACCGTCACCGGGCCCGCCTGGCCTGCCGGCAGCGTCAGGCTCAGGCGGCGGTCATCGATCACGGCCAGGTCGCTGGCCGGGGTGGCGCCGAAGAGCACTTCGTTGATGCCGCCCGTAAAACCCTCTCCAACGATCGTAAGCGTTTGTCCGCCATCGGTCGGCCCGCTTGCCGGGGCCACGGCAAGCAGCGTGAGCGATCCCTGGGGCTCTTCCAGATAGACGAACCCCCCTTTCAGAGTGAACGCCTCTAGTGGACCCTGCGCGATCACGTCGACCCCGCCCGCGGCGCCGGGAGGCGTCGATGCCTCCAGTGCGGTGGATGAAAGCAGGTTGACATTGCCAGCTTCCGAGCCGCCGAAGAAAAGCCGCGTGACATCTTCGAAGCCCAGGCCGGCAGCGGTAATAGCAGTGGCGCCCGACGTCGGGCCGGCCACGGGTAGAAGCGAATCAAGAACCGGGGCCGGGTGATAACGTACCGCCCTGAAGAGCAGGGCGCGTCCGTTTCGGTTTACAACTTCGACATCGGCCTGGCCCGGAGCCCCGGGAGGCGCCAGGCCGGTGACGCGCGTGCTCGATTCGACGCTGGTTGCCGAGCAGCCGCGGCCGGCCACCAGGATCGTGGTGTCGGACGAAAAGCCCGTCCCCGAAACCGAAAGGGGGGTTCCGCCGCAGGCAGCCAGGTCGGCAGGTTCGACCTCGAATGCCGTGACTGTATCGAAGTATGAAAAGGCGTTTTCGAGAAGATAACGCCCATTGGGATTCTCGACGGCTACGTTCGTGGGTCCGGCGACACCTGCCGGTGTGCGCACGCTTATCATGTCGTCGCGGATCACCTCGATATCGATGGCCGAGTTGTCGCCGAAACTCACGCTGGTTACGTCGCGCACGTCGAAGGGACTGTCGCCGATTCCCTCGACGAATCCGGAACCGACTATGTTGGCCCAGGTGCCGCCTTCGATCGGGCCCCGCGAGGGCAGCACGGCCTGAACCTTGAGCTCGACAGGTCCGCTGTCGGCGCCGTCCTGCGCATCGCTCTCGCCCGCTTGCCCGTCGCCGTCGGCGTACTCGCCGCCGTCGGCATCGACAGCGTCTGCGTCCGGGCCGGCGTCACCTGAAGAAGAGCCGCCCGAGCAGGCCGGAAACCAGCACGAGGCGGCCAGCGGGATCATCAGAAGCAATGAGAGTCTTTTCATCTTCATGTCAGCGTCCTCCGGAGCCGTCCCGGGGCAGCAGATCGATCGTCATCTGGTAACGGTTGGCTGTCTGCGTGTTTCCATACACTCTTACGAAGAAGCGCGTGCCGGGTTCGTCGTCGATAAAGACGAACTCGCTGTCGCCGGCGGTTGCCGAGCGCATTATCAAGGTCTGGGCGTCGCCGGCAATCAGATCGAGATCGAGATCACCCTCGGCCACGGGATACTCGATGCGCACCTCGAGGCGCTTGTCGAGAGGGCGCTGGAGCACGAACCAGTCTTCGTCGTGGGGACACACGGCGAGACTCGTAAAATCTCCCTGGCCCACAGCGGCGGCCGCGTAGGCCGAGTCGTTGGGTTCGAAATCGTCGTCATCGCAGGGTATGCCGCGCGAAACCGTAACAACCAGATCGTACTCGGCGCGCGGATCCGTGGTTTGCGCCCTCAGCAGGTATATACCGTCTTCAGCTACGGTGTGATCGATGAGAAGCGAGGTTTCCTGCAGCACTTCTCCCGCGGCGGGATCGAACAAGACAACCTGGAAATGATCGGCAGCCAGGAAATCCGTGTTGACAATGACCTGCAGCCTGTCTCCACGGCTCAGTTCTATTGCGAACCAGTCGAGATCGGCAGGGCACAAGGTGAAACCATCCGTGCGTCCGGCAAAAAGAGGCGCGGCGGTCGCGGGGCTGTCGTTGGGCTCGGCCGGATCGGGCTGGCAGTTGGAAGGAATGCATAGCCCCTGCGACGGATCACAGATGGTGCCAGAGGCGCAATCGGCGTTGGATAGGCAAGCCGGCAGGGGCACGGTGCACTGGTGGGTCTGGGCGTTGCATACCTGTCCCGGCAGGCAATCGCGGTTTGTTATGCAGCTGTTCTCTCCCTCGCAACGCATGGTCTCGGTGTTGCAGCGCATGCCGACGCCGCACTGGTCGTCCGAGAAGCACTCGACGCAACGCCCGTTCTCGTCGCACACCAGCCCGTAACCGCAGATCACGTCCTGGTTGGCGGGGGTGCAGGCGCTGATGCAGTGGCTGGAGGCCAGGTCACAGACCTCGGAGACGGAGCAGTCCGAGTCGCGGTTGCAGCCCAGGTCGTCGATGCACACCAGGTTGAGTTGGTCGCAGCGCTCGCTGATGTCGCAGTCTGAGTCGGTGGAGCAGGGCACGACCTCGTCCGCCCCCTTGCAGTAGCCCTGCACGCAGAAAGAACCCAACTCGCAGTCTTCATTCAGGCGGCACTCGTCGCCGCCGTATGGCTGGCACAGATTGGAAAGCGGGTGACACCACTCGTTGACCAGGCAGTCTCGATCCCGGGCGCAGGGCCCGCAGACTCCGTCGACGCAGCCTAGTTTGCCGGGGCAATCGAGGCGCGATGTGCAGGGAGTGATATCCGGGCCGCCGTCACCGTTGTCGTTCGGCGAGCCCTGGCAGGCGGCAAGAAAGAGCGCGAGTAGCAGCAAATCGAGTTGTGGGTGCAATCGCGTGACCATCGAGCTACTCCTGTGCGTCCTGTGCTGTGATGGTGCCCTCGGGCCATTTCACCGTGGCGGCGCTCCACTGCTGACCCTGAGAGAACAGACGCTCGGTTAGCTCGGCTTCCAGGATGCCGTCGATGTAGATCCGGAGAGTGGCGCTGGTGGGCTCCTGTCCAGACGGCGTGTGGGATGCGAAATAATCGACGAAGACCTGGAAGGTTCCCCCGATGGGATCGTCGTAGCCGATGGTCTCCGGTCCGAAGCCCGCCAGGTCGTCGCGCAGCAGCTTGGGATCATCGCCGGGGTCACCCGGGGCGCCCCAGTCGGGATCGCGGTTACCGAAATAGCAATCGAGCGCTCCGCCCTGAGTGCCGCCGGGCGCCAGCAGGTGCAGGTCGAGATCGGCCAGCGGCGAGTCCCAGACGAGTTCCAGCAGCAGGCGTTCGGCGGGAATCGCCGTGATCACTGCCCGGTCGGGCAACAGGCTCGTAAGGCCGGTGCTGTCGGTCACGAACAGTTGCGCCTCGTAGATACCGACGAGATCGGGAGTAATAAAAGCCTGGGACAGTGTTTCGCCCGCTAGAACCGTCGCCGAGCCCTCGGGCCGGCGCACGAGCGTCCAGGCATAGCTGAGTGGCAGGTCGCCGTCGGGATCGCTGCTGTGGCTGCCGTCGAGCACTACTTCCTGCAACGGGTCGACGTCCTGGTCGGGTCCGGCATCGGCCACGGGAGCGCGGTTGAGCCTGGCTGTCAGGCGCACCTCGACCCGCGGGTTGAAGGGATCGGCTGCTTGGACGATCATCTCGCCCTCGCCGGGCGGCTGGCTTGTGAGATTCGGCCGGTAGGCCAGGCGCACGGGGATCTCGACGCCCGGGCCGATCTCGCCGGGCTTGGTCGAGGAAAGGATCTCGAAGTCGGGGCTGGTCGAGTTGCTCAGCTCGATTCCGGTCACCAGCAGGGCGCCGTTGCCCACGTTGCGAATCGTCACCTGGCCCAGCCCGACCTGTCCGGCGTCTATCTTGCCGAAGTCGACCCAGTCGGGATCGACCTCGAGCGCACCCTGCCGGAAACCGTCGCCGCCCAGGGACACCTCGACGCTCGGATGATCCGGATCATTGCCGGCGATCAGCATGACGGCCTCGTAGCGCATGACCTGCGCCGGGGCGAAGGCGACGCTGAGCGTCCCGCGACGGGCAACTTCGATCGCTGCATCGTAATTTGTAACGGAGAAGACCGAGTCCGGGTCGCCTGAGAAGGTCGGTTCGGAGAGTCTCAGTGTGCTGGCACCCGTGTTCTGAATCTCGATGCTGCGCGTGGTCGTGCGCCCAACGGCGATGGCGCCGAACTCGATCGAATCGACTCCCACTTGCATACTTGGGGGCGTTTCGATCAGGACGTCCTCGTTGCAGCCCGCGCAGACCAGGCAGAACAGGGAAACCACGATTGCCGGAGCCGAGCGCATTTACGACTCCTTGGGGATGTAGCCGACTTCGATCACCGCGCTGAAGGGCGGCAGCGCTCGTCCGTAGAAGCGAATGCTGTTGGACTCTTCCTCGTAACTCCAGCCGTCGGGCAGCGCCTGGCGCAGGATGCAGGTGGCCCCGTAGACATCCGCTGCGGCTCCGCCGCAGTCGTTGTAGAACTCGGCGCACACA
The DNA here is from genome assembly GCA_035528415.1 of Myxococcota bacterium. Lineage (GTDB taxonomy): Bacteria > Myxococcota > B64-G9 > B64-G9 > B64-G9 > DATKYQ01. The sequence continues at coordinate 50,856 of DATKYQ010000032.1, forward strand.
TCCCGTGGCATGGGTTCGGCCGCGCAGCTCGTCTTGACCCAGACCGCCAGGGTTGCGGGCAGGGGAGCGCGCGAGAGAGTGAAATAGCGCTTGAGACCGGCCGCCGAGAAACCCAGCTGGTCCAGGTTGCCGGCGAAGTCGTCTGAGCAGATGCTCAAGGCCAACCCGCCGGTGCCGGCGGCCACCTCGGTATAACGCTCACCCGGTTCGGCGTTCTTGTTCTCGCGGCACCAGGCGGGCACTTCGGGAACGTCGCCCACCACGGCGGCTGTCTTGGACATGCCGTCGTTGCCGATGCCCTTGATCTGTTCGAAGCGCCTGACAAAGTAGCCCGGCTCGCCGAAGGAGTGGTCGTCCTCGTCGGAGACGAAGATGACGAACAGGTAGGAGTCGTCCCGCAAGAAGCCCTGGTTGGCCCCCGAAATATGCGGCTCGCTCAGGGCCAATAATGCGGTTGCCAGGCCCTGCTCGTCGCCCTTGCCGTCGGTGCCCACGTTGACATCGGCCGCGAAGACGTCGCCTGCGTTGGGAGTGGCCCGGCTGATGATGGGCACTTCACCCAGCAGGCGGCCCTGGTGATCAGGATTGTAGATGTCGGTCGAGGTGACCCCTATGTGGTAGTCGGCCCCGGTGGAGTCGAGATAGCCGAAGAAATGGTCGAAGTTCTCGGCCAGGGCCTGCTGTTCCTCGGCCATGGATGCCGAGTTATCGACCACCCACAGCACGTCGATGCGCGGCACCGAGGTCTGCTCGAAAAAGTCCACCTGCTGCCCGGGAGGCGTGCGCACCCTGAATCGCGTGCTGTCGCAGCCGTAAGCGAGCAGAACGACGGCCAGCGCGATCGTTACGGCCATGCACCGTAGCCCGAATTGGTTGCCGATCATTCGCCACCCGTGTTCCAGGTGATACTCGAACTTTTTCGACGTCTTCGCCGCGAAATACGTCACCCGTAGATATTGGAATGCGCCCGGAGAAAAGTCAACCGGGCCGCTGCGGATCACGACAGGGGGATGAAGCCTTTTTCCTAGTTGTCTATCGTTTTTGCTCCGGGTAGAATGACAAGCGCAGGGAGAGAGCATGTCAAAAGTAAACTTGATGGGGCAGTGTGGAGTGATTTTACTCGTGTTCTGCTTGTGCTCCTATGCCGATCGGGGGAACGGCCGGCTTCAGCTGTACAGTGTTCCCGTTACGGCAGGATCTTTCGGGAAACAGGTGGACGGACTTCAGCTCGACGAGATTGACGAGTATGCTCGCATGGCACAAGAATTACGAGCCGCAAACGATCTGCCGGCGGGTGATATCGGTTCCGCCAAGGGGCGGCTCGATTTGGCGATTGAGCTGGCTGCCTTGGCATTGCAGGCAAGGGCTACGGGCGCCGGCGACTTGCCGGCCGTCGGCGAGAGAACCAAGCGTCTGTTGGCCCGGGTCTATCTCGATCGTCTGGTGGCCGCCAGCGACCGGCTCCCAGTGAGCGATAGCGAAGTTCGCGCCGCCCACGAGCGCGAAAAGGCGCGCTATATGGCCACGGGCGAATCGGACATCTTCAGGCCGTCCAGCCTGGATGTCATTGCGGTGGCGGTGGGCTATTTTCCCGACATGCATGTACCCGAGCATGGCGAGCAACTCGTCTGTGCGCGCGACGTGGCGCTCGAACTGGGCAGGAAAATTCACGTTACGTTAGCCGGAGCCGCGGCGGACCTGGACGCCTTCCTGGCGGCGGCACGGCGCTTCCAGGTTGGCCACCCGACGGTAGTGATCAAGGAGTACTGGAAAACGCTCAGCGATCCGCAACTGAGCGGCATGGATTCCAAGTTGCACCAAGCGGTATGCTCGCTGCCGGCCGAGGGAGATCTGAGCGAAGCGGTTGTCACCGAGCGGGGTGTTTTCGTGGCGCGGCGGGGATGCGCTTGGCCCGGCAAGGGTGAACGTCTTGCCGCCGTCCGGGACGTGCTGGTAGACAGGATTCGCACGCAACGCAGGCACGCGCTCCTGAAGAAACAACTTTCCGTCCTACTCGAACAATACGGGGCTCGAACATGGCCTGAGCGCTTGGCCTCTCCCGAGACCGCCGAGGCCCCCGGGGCCGTCGAGGCCCCCGGTTC